>DATERF010000103.1:0-8433 GCA_035271845.1 Candidatus Acidiferrum sp. | reverse complement strand
CGATGGGGGCAGCATGCCGCTTCAACCGCGGTGGAAAAGGAGAAAAAGGTGATGGTCAAGAAGCTCACGCCAGTCCTTTTTGTGAAGGAGATTGAGCCAGTGTTGCCGTTCTGGGTCGAAGGGCTGGGGTTCACAAAAACCGCCGAAGTGCCCGAAGGAAACAAGCTGGGATTCGTGATTTTGGAGAAGGACGGAGTCGAGGTGATGTACCAAACCTACGCGAGCGTGGACAAGGACATGCCGGCGATTGGGGCGGAAGTGAGAAAGGGGCCGACGTTTCTCTACGTGCAGGTGGACAATCTGGAGGATGTGAAAGCGGCGGTGAAGCGCGCGGAAGTGTACATGCCGGAGCGGAAGACGTTTTATGGCTCGCGGGAAATCGGGGTGAAAGACCCCGCGGGGCATTTCATTACCTTTGCGGAGTTCGCTGCGGCTCCTCAGAACTGATCGAAGACACGTAGTGACTCGGATCGGGGCCGCCGGTGCTTTCGAGCCCCCCGGATCAATAGACGAGTTTCAGCGAGAATTGGATTTGCCGCGAGGGTCCGGCGGTGTGGCTGATCATACCGAAGCCGCTGCCCATCACGATATTGGAAGGCAGCCCAAAATTGACGATATTGAACACGTTAAAGAACTCGGCGCGAAACTGGAGGATGCCGAGTTCAGCGTTTCCCCTATGCCCGAGGGGCGTGTTCTTGATCAAGGAAATGTCGTATTGATGAAAACCGGGTCCGCGAAAAGTGTCGCGGCCCAAGGTGCCGAAGCGGCCGGAATACGGGCCGGTGCCTCCGGGGAGGTTGATGGGAACGAAGAAGAACGAATCGTTCTCGTTCGTATAATTGTTGGTTTTATTTGGGCCGCGCCCAAAATAGTCCTCACGCACGGCGCGGCTGGTGGAAAAATCGGGCGTGGACACAAGATCGGGGCGATCCGCTCCACCGGCGCCAGCACCGGTTTGCTGTATTCCAGAGTAGACCGAGAAGGGCGGCCCGCTGGACAGAGAAGTAATATTGAGGAACTGCCACCCGCCCGTGACATATTTCCCCAGCGGTTTCAGGAAAGACACCCGATCAAATGGCAGCAACTGGATCAGGCTCACCGAAAAACTGTGGGTCACATCAAAGTTGGATGGCCCTCTGTCTGCCCCGGGATTCCTAGGGTCTTGCGGCAGGTACTGCGCCGCCGAACTAGTGTCATCGATCGATTTGGAAAAGGTATAACTGGCCTGAAAGCTCAAGCCGATTCGTGAAGCGTTCTGACTAACGCTGGTTTGCAGCGCGTTATAACTGGAATGGGAACCCGTGGCCATCAGGAACTCCGGCCCAAAACCTCCAATGGCCTTTCCCGCGGAATTGAATTGCGTGAAGGGAGCGAAATCCGGCTCGGCGCCCGCATAGCCGTTTGGCAGCAGCATCCCCGCCAGATGTATGCCGGCAGTTCCAACGTAGGCCGCGCTAATCTTCACGCCTCCAAAATCATGGTCCAGGCCCAAAGTATAGGTACCTATGTAGCCGTTGCGAAAAGTGCGCGCGATCACCCCGGTCGACAACAGTTGAACCTCGTGCCCCGGAGTCAAATCCTGGAGATCGTTCTGAAATCTCTGCAAATCGATCTGTGTGTTGGCCGCCACCCGTGAACTGTCTCCATTTGGGAAGAGAAGTTGTCCGCCGGTGGTGTAAGGCGCTGGAAGGGCCAGGGGCACAGCGGTGCTATGAAAGGGCACGGGGATTCCGGGCAGAGCCGTGTCCAGAGGCTGGAAGACAAAGGGGATTCCTCCGGTCACGAAATTGTTTTGCCATAAGTTGGGGAGAATCGTGGTAATCGCGCCGCCGGCGTGGATGGTGGTGCGTTTGGTGATGGCAAAGTCGACGGAAACACGCGGGTCCAGGCCGCGCCAATCCATGGGATAAACTGGTTGCGGATTGTACAAGAAAATCTCCGACGCGCCGGGGGTGCGAAACGATACAGGCTGGCCATCCGGGCCAATCGGTTGGCCAATCGAAGTGCGGTGCTTGGCTTCCTTGATGCGGCTGTTCAGCTCATACCGCAAACCGTAATTCAGGATCCAACGCGGGGACAACTTCCAGGAATCCTGAAAATAAAAATTGTAGGCCTCGCGCCGGACGGCAGCCTCGTCAAATCTATCGCCTTGGGGGGTAACGCTGGACGCAGCCATGATCGAATAGGAATACGGCGTGGCGGTCAGCAGGCCGGTGAGCGCGTCCGGCAGCTTATCGCCCGGTTGGATATCATGGAGGCCGCTTGCGGAGAGGATCGGCACAGGCGAATACGCGGGTCCCCCGCCGAAGACATAAATGCCATTGAGATTGGTGCCATAAATGGTGGCGTCCCTGTTCAAACGTATTTCGACACCCCATTTAAAACTGTGCGAGCCGCGGGTGTAGGACGTGTCCTGTGTGATCTGGTAGAGATTGCTGTAGGATCCGGTAATCGAACCGTCGGCAGTATTAAAACCCTGGAAAAGTCCATCGCCGAACGAGAGCATAGGATCGCTATGGTTTTGTGCGGGGAAAATGGGAGTGCTGCGAACATAGCCAAAGGCTGCCGTGAAGGTGAGATGCGGCGAAATTGTGCGCGAGTAGCGCACGGCGGCATTGCGCTGGTGGTCAAAGAATTTCACAGCAAAGCTGGGGTCGATGGCGGTTTGATCGGGATTGGTGGTCGGGCCATCCACCTGGTTGAGGCTGAACCGGGTAAACAGCGTGGCCTTGTCTGAAATTCGATGATCCACGCGCACGGAGAACTGGTCGGTGTTGGTGACAACCTTCGACGAGGTGGCATAGGTTCGCGCACCCAACGGGCCAGTGGGCTCGTTCGGAAGTGGATAACGGGCAAGGAGCGGCGCAATGGCCGGGCTCACGGGAACCGTCAAAGTGTCGCCGGGAGAAGTGGCGGTGGGGGGATAAGCGGTGGTGTCGATACCGTTGCGTTCCGCGACAGTGGGCACGGCGAGGACTTGCGTGGTGCCGAGGACTTGCCGGAAACCCTGATACTCAGCGAAGTAAAAAGTGCGGTCCCGACCGTCGTAGATGCGGGGGATTACCACCGGCCCGCCGCTGGTAACGCCAAACTCGTTGCGCGCGAATGGAGGGAGGCGCCGCGGATCAATGGCGCTGGCGTGATCAAAATAATTGCGCGCGTCGAACGCCGCATTGCGCACAAATTCAAAAGCGCTTCCATGGATCTGACTGGAGCCGGATTTGGTGACCACGTTGTTGAACCCCGCAGCCCCGTGTCCGATCTCTGCAGGCATCACGCCAGAGCTTGATTGCACTTCCTGAATGGCGTCCACGTTGAAGTTGGAAAAGGTGGCGCCGCCCATTTCCGGATCGCTGGTGTCCGCGCCGTCCATAGCAAAAACGGATGTCGTACCACGCTGTCCATTGGCGGTGAATTGTTGCGTGAAGTTGGCGGTCCCGTTCGTGTCCGTCATCGTGCCGGCGGCCAGAAGCAACAACTTGCTAAAGTCGCGCGTGTTCAGAGGGAGGCTTGAGACTTCGCCGCTTGTCAGGTGCTCGCCACCACTGGCTTGGGGAGAAGCGGGGTTTGCCCGAGCCATTACCACCAGCGTTTGATCATGCTCGGATAATTCGAGATCCGCAGCGAGCGCGTCGCCGTTCTTTATGACCAGCGGAGCGACGGCGTTCCAGGTCTTGTCTTTAACCCTTACGGTTACTCTGTAGCCTTGCGCCTCCATGTCCGTAAAAAGAAATTCCCCACTTGCCGAGGTATTGGCGGAATAGGCGCGGCTTCCTGATGTTGCTTGCAGTGAAACGGTGGCCTCGGCCACGGCATGGCCGGGTTTGTCGTGAACGATGCCTTTCCAGGAATTGGCGGAAGGAGCGCGAGCCGGCAAAACCAGTAAAAGGAAAACAGCGAAGCAGAGCTTTTGGCCTGAGCCCAATGGGGCACCAAACATCCCAAAGAATCATACAATACATTTTTAAGCCTGTCGGACCAACTACGCACGGAGGACGAAACAGTTAGTGAGAGCCTGTCGCTTTTGCCGACGGGCAGCTCGTCAACTCGGGATGCCGGCAACAGACCCACGAGCAAGGCGCGCACAAACTTGACTGGGGAACCGCAACTATCCAGACTGAAAAGAGACAGCGAGTTGACGACGTGTGGGCCGCGCTCCGGCGGGTACGCGCCCAAAAAGTGGTGAGTGTGATTTGCTCTCACCACCTCAATAAAACAGTGACAGTTGGCTGAGAGGGATTTCACCGCGGCGAGTTGGCGCAAGAAAGAACATGAATGGCGAATGAGAAGGGATTGTTGATTGTTTACACGGGTCCCGGCAAGGGGAAGACGACGTGCGCCCTGGGCGCGGCATTTCGCGCGGTGGGGCAGGGATTGCGCGTGCTGATGGTGCAGTTCATCAAGGGCTCGTGGCACTACGGCGAGCTGGACGCGGCAAAACTGCTGGGCGATGACAAATTCGAAATACGCCCGATGGGACGGGGGTTTGTGAAGATCGGGAGCGCGGAGACCGACCCGGAAGACATCCGGTTGGCCGAAGAGTGCTGGGAAGCGGGGCGCGCGGCGATCTACAGCGGGAAGTACGACCTGGTGATCCTGGACGAGATCAACTACACGATCAGCTATAAGATGCTAGACGCGGGAAAGGTTGTGGAGGCGCTGAAGAAACGCCCTGAACAGGTCCACGTTATTTGCACGGGACGCAATGCGCACCCGCTGCTGGTGGAGGAAGCAGACCTGGTGACGGAGATGAAAGAAGTGAAACACCCCTATACGAAGGGTATACTGGCACAGCGAGGGATTGATTATTAGAGTTGTCAGTTTTCAGCTATCAGTTTTAAGTAATTCTTGACCCGAGTTAGTTGCAGGTTTTTATTCAAATTTGCGGTGTCGCATACGGCGACATATTTTGAATTGGCGCTGGGAGGTGGAACGCGGTTGGAAACGCCCCGGCCTCCTAAAGAAAGAGAATTTTCTCGCATGTGGTAGATACGCTGTTGAGCAATGCCAAATGGCGCGGACCTGAGTCAGGGGGCTCGGGCAGGATTGGCGAAGTTGACTTAGAACTGATAACTTCAAACTCAAGACTGAAAACTTATGGCTTAAGACTGAAAACTTTCCCATGTCATGGTTTAAGCGAGACAAAAAGGCAATCGATCAGGCTACACCTCCAGAAGAGCGCCGCGTGCGTACCGAGGGATTGTGGATGAAGTGCGAATCCTGCCGGGCCATCGTGTTCCGGAAGGACCTGGAAGAGAACCTGTTCGTCTGCCCAAAGTGTCAATTCCATTTCCGGATGAGTTCCAAGCAGCGGCTGGCCATGCTGCTGGACGGCAACTGGACGGAGCACGATGCGGGGATGGTCTCGACGGATCCGCTGAAGTTTGTGGATACCAAGCCATACGCCAAACGCATCAAGGATGCGCAGAAAAAGCTGGGCATGAACGACGCGATACGGACGGCCGAGGGACAGTTGAACGGCCGGCCGGTGGTGTGCTGCGCCATGGAGTTTGGATTTATCGGCGGGTCGATGGGAGCGGTGGTTGGGGAGAAAGTGACGCGCGCGATTGAACTGGCGATGGAAACGCGGCAGCCGCTGGTGATTGTGTCGTGCTCCGGCGGCGCGCGCATGATGGAAGGCACGATCAGCCTGATGCAATTGGTGAAAGTGTCCGCGGCACTGGCGCGCCTGGACGAGGAAAAGCTGCCGTATATTTCGGTGCTCACGGACCCGACGACCGGCGGCGTCACGGCGAGCTTCGCGATGCTGGGGGACTTGAACATTGCCGAACCCGGCGCGCTGATCGGATTCGCGGGACCCCGCGTGATCGAGCAGACCATCCGGCAAAAGCTGCCGGAAGGCTTCCAACGCTCGGAGTTTCTGCTGGAGCATGGATTCCTGGATGCCGTGGTGCACCGGAAAGACATGAAGGGCTTCATCTCCAACGCACTCGACCTGCTGATCTCCTGAAATGAATTACGAGAACGCGGTCCGATATCTTCTATCTCTCGGCCGCGAATTAGCCGCACCTACCCAGGCTTCCGCCGCAAAATTCGATCTGCAAAACATCACCGTGCTGGCAGAGCGGCTGGGTCGGCCGGACCGCGCGTATCCGACAGTGCACATTGCGGGCACAAACGGCAAAGGCTCGACGGCGGCGTTTCTCGAAGCCATCTTGCGGGATGCGGGCTTCCGGACCGGGCTGAACACTTCGCCGCATCTGGAGCGCATCAATGAGCGCATACGGGTGGGTGGCGAAGAGGTCAGCGATGAGTTATTCGCAGAAACGTTCACCCGGATGCAAGCTGTAATCGAGGAACTGCTGGCAGAGGGAAAGTTGCGCGCGCATCCGACCTATTTCGAGAGCGTGACGGCGCTGGCATTCGAGATTTTTGCGCGGGAACACGTGGATTTTGGCGTGATCGAAGTAGGGCTGGGTGGGCGGCTGGACGCGACGAATATTGTTGAGCCGGTGGTTTCCATTATCACGCGCATTGATTTCGATCATGAAAACTTCCTGGGACATTCATTGCAGGAAATCGCCGCAGAAAAGGCCGGCATTCTGAAGCCTGTGGTGCCCGCGGTGATTGCGGCGCAGCAGCCGGAAGTGAGGGAAGTGCTGCTGGCGCGGGCGCGGGAGTTGCGATGCGCCGTAGTGGAGACTAGCGAGGCATTCCAGGTCAGAGCCGAGCGCGTGGAAGAAGGCTGTGTGCACGCGAAAGTGGAGGACCTTGCGACCGGCCGGATGTACGAGCTGGCGCCTCGCCTGCCCGGGCGGTTCCAATTGCAGAATGCGGTGAATGCCACGGCGGCGGCACGCTTGCTCCAAGAACGCGGCTACCGTATGAGCGACGAAAACATTATGAGGGGCATTGCCGCAACAGAGTGGCCGGGGCGCATCGAACGATGTGGGACGCGGCCCGACGTGTATTTTGATGGAGCGCACAATCCGGGGGCGGCGAAGGAACTTGCGACATTTCTGGAAGAGAATTTTCGCGGCCGCAAGGTGTATATGGTGTTCGGAGCGATGCGCGACAAGGCGGTGGATGAGGTGACGGGCGCGCTTTTTCCGCATGCCTACGAAGTGCTGTTTACAGAGGCGCGAACCCCGCGCGCGATCAGCGCGACGCAGCTTGCCCGCATGGCGGGGCATCACGCGGAACGTTACACGGTGTTTCCGGAAGCGGAGCGGGCGCTGGAAGCCGCGCTGGAAAAAGCAAAACCCGAGGACGCGGTGTTCATCACCGGATCGCTGTACCTGGTAGGGCAGTTGCGACGGGCATGGAAGCAGCGCAGAAAAGTCGCATCGGGCTGAAAAAGCCCGTAATATAGAGGCCTATCGCGATTCTAAGCCGGCCAGATGGCCGGCGTTCTCTTTTGTGCGAAGGCGACGCATCAGGACGGAAGCCGAGAGACATGAAAAACAAAGCAAGCAGTGAAGCAGGAACCCAACAGAAGGTTCTCGTGGGCGTGATCATGGGGTCCGCGTCGGATTGGGAGACGATGGAGCACACCGCGAAAACACTGGAAGAGCTGGGCGTGCCGTTCGAGACGCGGGTTATTTCCGCACACCGCACACCGGACGTGCTGTTCGAATACGCGGCAGCGGCGGAGCAACGCGGGCTTCAGGTGATCATCGCGGCCGCGGGAGGCGCGGCACACCTGGCGGGGGTTACCGCGGCCAAGACGCTTCTGCCCGTGCTAGGTGTACCGATGGAATCGCAGGCGTTGAAGGGGCTGGATTCACTGCTTTCGATGGTGCAGATGCCGGGAGGAATTCCCGTGGGGACGCTGGCGATCGGAAAACCAGGAGCCATCAACGCGGCGCTGTTCGCGGTGGCAATTTTGGGAGTCAAATATCCTGAGTATCGGGAAGCGTTGCGAAAGTTCCGGGCGGCGCAAGCAGCGAAAGTGCTGGCGAATCCGGATCCCTCAAAAGGAAGCTCTGTCGCCACCGCAACAAAGAGTGCGGAGGGGAAGAAGCACACGTAAAACTGGTACTGCGTCAGTTTCCGAATTGCCCGTGATCCAGACGGGATCAGCTACAGACCGAAGAGTTGTTCATAAAGACCGCTGTCGGCAGTTTCTTGGACTCATTCACCCACGGTAGAGGACATTATCGTTCGTGAGAAGAGGGGCATGATCTAAACTACGTCGTAACGGGATTGTCCCGGGCCCCAACGCCTCATGTCTATCTGTCGACAGTGATCGACGAGACCCCGTGCGACATTGCCTGCGCGTTCAGTTGGCCACTGGCTATGGCCAAGAGGGGGGTAATTGTAGTGGAACCATTTCGGATTCACGTCGCGGATGAGGTGCTCAATGATTTGCGGGCACGGTTGCGCAATGCTAGATGGCCCGACCAGATACCTGGTATAGGCTGGGAACAGGGCACCGAGTTGGACTGGTTACGACGCCTCGTATCCTACTGG
>DATERF010000102.1:0-6155 GCA_035271845.1 Candidatus Acidiferrum sp. | reverse complement strand
TTGTTCTATTCGTGGCACCTTGACCCTCGAAGGTTGCAATGCCATCGTCGGTGTCGACGTTGTGGAACCCCTCAGCCTCCCCAAAGGTGCCTGCTTGGATATCTCCGCTGGCATCAGCCGCAAAGGCGAAAAGGTTTGGTTCCTCCGGTACTACGGCATCGATGATACGTTTAAACACTCAGCCGAAGACGGAGGCACATTTTGTGGCCAGCCTCTTCAGAATTGGCTGCGCGCAATCGGCGCGATCGCTTCCGATATCTGGCCACCCGAGGTGCCGGAACGCGGGCGGACTATATGGAACGCTCGATTGTTTCCGGCGTTGCAGGAACACCAGGACTTCCGTAGCTGGATGTGGTTGTTGAATGTCGAGGCCGCGACCCCAGTACAAAAAAAGAGTTTCCTGGCCGCGGACCGGTACAGTTCTTCCGAAATTGCAGTCCGGGTTGACCAAGCCCAGTTTTATCTGCGGCGTTCGCGGATTCGATCGGCCCGGATCTCGCATGAGGATCGAGGACGCACTTAGGCCCAGACTCAACGGTAGATGGTTGACAATAGTTGAAGTGAATGCTGTAGCGAGCTATTACAGGGAAGGTGGCTATGCTGAAAAATGGAATCCTCAATCCCGCCATCAATTCGTTGTTGAGCCGCGTTCGCCACACCAACACGCTGGTCATCGCGGACCGCGGTTTCCCCTTCTGGCCGCAAATCGAGACTGTCGATATATCTCTCGTCGACGATATTCCGCGCGTTTTGGACGTTTTGCAGGCCATTCAAGCCAACTTTGTAATTGGGAAAATCGTGATGGCCGAAGAATTCCGCCGCGTCAACAATCTGCAGACGGTGCACAGCTTCGAGCAGTGTTTCGGCGAGATTCCAGTGACTTTTGAGCCGCACACGCAATTCAAGAAGCGCGTCCCCTTGGCCATTGGCTTGATCCGGACCGGCGACACTGTGCAGTACGCGAATATGATTTTGGAGTCGGCATAATTCTGCACTTGGCAAACGCTCTGGAAAAGGATGCCACCTTTGCAGTGGTACAACATAAGAACTAGGCGACGTTCATGGTCTGGGAAAGGGCCCCGAAGATGAACAATCCCATTGGACGGATCCCCTATCGAATGGCGCTGGCCGGTGGTTGGATCGATCAACCCTTCGTGTCCAGGCTCAACCCTGACCATCCCGGTTCCATGGTGGTCGTCGGACTGGAGCCCACATTCCGCTTCATGGACCGCGCCGGGATGGCGACCAGCACGCGAAGAATCGCCGAAAAGCTTTGGAACGGGGCCTTGCCAGAAAAAGATCCAATGGCACTGGTGCGGGAACTCTATGAGGCAGAAAACAAGGGGAAGGCAAACCCGTCCGGTTCTCAGGACATGGCCGGTCTGATCCTGCCCGGTATCAGCAGGCTTGACTACGACTATGGGTTCGCCGGTGGATTGTTTCCCGCCCACGTCGAATCCTGCAATGATCCTGACATCGGACGCTGGCTCGAGGAAGTGATTCATCTTCTGCCGATCGCACCGCGTCCCGATGGCTACAGCCCCCTTGGCAAACAACATTTGAACGCCGAGTGGGTGCGCCGCCTGGGCCAATCCGGGAAGGCCTGCTTCGCTGCCATCCTGGCGAAAGATACTGCAAAGCTGGGTGCCTCTCTGGACGAAAGCATGAGCTGTTGGGAAGCGCTTCTTCCTAACACCGTCGCGCATCCTCTTATCACCGTCGACCTGCGTGGCTTGCTGGCTTTTTACCAGGAGCGGTATGCGGGCGCCATGTATTCGGGTTGTGGCGGCGGGTATCTCTACGTGGTCTCCGAAGAACCGGTGCCTGGCGCAATCAAGGTGAAGCTCAGGCTCGCAGCAAAGCACGAACGAAATGGCAGGGCAGTCGGCACGACTCTAGGGTCCGCACAGACGCGCTAATTTCACGGTTTCAACCGCCCACTTACTTCCCGGTTTCCAATTTTGGCGTACCCTATAAATCATCAGCCAATTTGAAGAAGCGCCCAGACGTACCCGTGACGCCCTTCCGGGAATCCTAAGAGGTGACGCCATGAGCAGAGTTCCAACATCGCGCCGTCAATTCTTGAAGCTGGCAGGCGTTGCGGGTGTCGGGCTGCTGCGACCGAGCACCGCATTCTTGGGAGGCGCAATCGTTGGAGGCGCGGAGTCGCAAGTTCCTGAGCCGCCAGCCGACTACACTCTGCGCATCGCCAACACTCCTCTCGAGCTAGCGCCCAGCCGCATCGTGTCTGCAATTACCTACAACGGGCAATTCCCCGGCCCCTTGCTGCGTTTCAAGGAAGGACAGCAGGCGGTAGTGGATATTTACGACGACACGGATGCCCCGGAGCAACTGCATTGGCACGGTCAGTTTCTCTCGCCGGATGTAGATGGCGCGGCGGAAGAAGGCACGCCTTTCATTCCTGCACACGGCAAACGTCGCATTGCGTTCACGCCACGGCCTGCGGGTTTCCGTTTCTATCACACGCACAATCGCGCAGGAGCCGATCTTCACGCGGGACAGTATAGCGGCCAGGTTGGGCCGGTTTACATCGAACCCAGGCGCGAGCCGGGAAATTACGACCGCGAGATCTTTCTCGTCCTCAAGGAGTTTGAACCGTCGTTCAGCCGGGGCGGCGACATGGCCATGGATTTCCTCGCTCCAGCCACGAAGGTGAAAGAGTTGGAAACTTCCGGCGAGTCCGCGATGAAAGCGTCGCTCGCGAAAGGCATGCCGCACGGGTACGAAGTCGGCTACCGGTATTTCACGATCAATGGACGAATGTCAGGGCACGGCGATCCAATTCGCGTGAAACATGGCGAGCGCGTGCTCTTCCACGTTCTGAATGGCAGCGCCACGGAGATTCGTAGCCTCGCTCTGCCCGGGCACACCTTTCGGGTCGTGGCGCTCGACGGCAACCCCGTGCCCACGCCTGCCGAGGTTCCCGTGCTCTGGCTCGGGACTGCCGAGAGAATTTCCGCCATCGTCGAGATGAATCATCCAGGCGTGTGGCTGATGGGTGATCTTGCGGACGATGACCGCACTCACGGCATGGGCATTGTGGTCGAATACGCCGGACACAAAGGCAAACCGCTGTGGGTGCCGCCGAAGCCGTTTCATTGGAACTATTCGCGTTTCGCGAAGCAGGAGGCCATCGCTTCCGAACCGGATGAACTGATTGAGATGACCTTTGCGAAGCAAAACGCCGCAGAACACGGCTTCAACCTGTGGTCCATTAACGACCAGGTGTTTTCCGGTGAGATGATGACCGCCGCCTATCATCTCCGCCAGGGTCGGCGCTATCGCATCCGTATGCGCAATGCCAGCGACGATATTCACCCCATCCATCTTCATCGTCACTCCTTCGAGCTCACCAAAATTGCGGGAAAACCCCTGGCGGGAGTAATGAAGGATGTCGTAATGGTCGGCGGATACCAGGAAGTGGAAATCAGCTTCACCGCGGATAATCCTGGAATCACGCTTTTTCATTGCCACCAGCAACTCCACATGGACTTTGGATTCATGACCCTCTTCGACTACCTGTGAGCTGGTGACGGAGCGAGCAGCTATGGTGACTCTGCCGGAGAAATCTCTCTTTCACCTCGCATTTCCGGCTATTCTGGAGTGCGGCGGCTAGCCGGCGCTTTTCGACTGCAAGCGCGCCGACAAACTGTAATTCATCTCTCGCCCACCGTCCCCGGCAATCTCTCCTCCATCGCACACCTTTTGTGCGATGAATCCCTCTGCAACTTCAGCTTTCAAGCTATGATGTCAGTGGATTCCTAACGTGAAAGCTCTCATTCAATCGCTTCTGCGGCCCTTTGGCCTGCGCCTAAGCCGTCTGCGTAATGAACGCGGGCCGGATTATGGCGCGAGTGTGCTCTTTTCCACTTTGAAGCGCTTCGGCTTCTCCCCTCGCCTTGTGCTGGACATTGGAGCCAATCACGGCAATTGGACGCGTACGGCCCTCAAGTATTTTCCCCAGGCGCAGTACGTGCTCATCGAGCCCCAGGATCACCTGAAGGTCTGCGTCCAGGATCTAATCGACCTAGGGCACAAGATTCGCTGGGTTAGCGCTGGTGTTGCAGATCAGTCCGGCATCCTGCCCTTCTTTGTTTCTGACCGCGACGACAGCAGCACTTTTCTTTCTCCGGACAATCAGTCGCAGACCGGGGTCCCCTCGGGGAAGATGGTTCCCGTCGAGACACTGGACGCCATTCTTTCCAAATACAATCTGCCCGTCCCAGACATGGTAAAGATTGACGCCGAAGGATTCGACCTGAAGGTAATGCGAGGCGCTTCCAGCCTAATCGGCAAGACCGACGTGTTTCTCCTGGAAGCCGGCGTAGTCTCCCCGCTTGAGAATTCCGTGGCCCGCGTGGTCAGCACGATGGCAGACTTCGGCTATCACCTCATGGATATTACCGAGCTGAATCGCAGCCCGAAGCATGGGGTCCTCTGGCTGACGGAGTTGGTGTTCCTGCGCTCATCTAGTCCCCTTCTCGCTTCCGTCACCTCTTACGAATAGGCCCAGCTTCAGAACTCTCCCTCTGACAAGAAGCCATCTCGGACATTGAACGCTTGACCGCACCCCGGCTCTCCTATAGGCTCTAGCGGCACTAAATTGTAATCGCCCCTCAAGGTACCTAGGCCCTTCCTTAGCAAGTCCCGTTCGCAGAAAAAGGAGACTTACGAGCATGAAAAAAGTCAGCAGCTTTCTATTGGGATTATCACTTGTCGTTACTTGTGCGTGTGTGACAGCAGCGCAGGAGAACCCGCCTGGAAACGCGTCAATCCCGAAGGTGTTGCAGATTACCCGAGAATTCGTCAAACCCGGAAAGGCAGGCATGCCTCACGACAAGACCGAAGGCGCTTTCGTTGATGCCATGAGGCGTGCCAAGTGGCCGACGTACTATTTGGGCATGAACTCGCTTTCGGGAAAGTCGCGGGCCTTGTTTCTAACCTGGTACGACTCCTTTGAAGCGTGGCAAAAAGATGGCGACGCGATGGAAAAGAACGCCGCTCTTTCCTCAGCCTTGGACCGCGCGAGCATGGCCGATGGCGAACTGCTGGAATCAATCGACCAGGGCGTATTTTATTTCCGCGAGGAGATGAGCCTGCGCGCGCGCCCCGACCTCTCTCAGATGCGCTATCTAGAAGCCACCGTCTTCCACGTACGCCCAGGCCACGACAAGGAATGGACTGAAGTAGTAAAGATAGCCAAAGCGGGTTATGAGAAGGCCGTGCCCGGTGCGCACTGGGGCATGTTCGAGGAAATCTATGGCGGTGATGGCGGCACTTATCTCTCGTTGACCGCCCATAAGTCACTTGCCGAAATCGATCAAGCCTTCGCGGAAGGCAAACAATTCGAGGCAGCCTTGGGTGAAGATGGCATGAAGAAACTGGACGAACTGTATGCGGCCAGCGTCGAATCTTCGCAGCAACAATTGTTTGCGTTTAATCCGCACATGAGCTATGTGAAGGATGAATGGATCAAGGCCGATCCGGAATTCTGGAAGCCTAAAGCAGCGGCCACATCCGCCACAAAAGCACCGGCCGAGGACAAGAAAGCAAAGCCTTAGGCCTACCGAGGAACGTCAAGTTCCGGCTGATCGCTAGACTGAGTGTGGCAGTGTGTTTTCCCGCTCTTTGCTGTCAGCGGGAAACTCCTGTTTCATAGACGGCTGCGTTTTGCTCGAGGTAATCGTCCGCCACCTGCCCGGATTCCCCTTGGGTGTGGCGATTTCTGAAGGAATTTTGGAAGAAATGCAATTGCAGAAGTGTTCTAAAGCTCGATCCCTGTCAGCGCAGCCGCTGACCCTCAGTGCGTCTGGTGGTTCTCGCCCGAATGCGGCAGCGGCCGCGTGTCAAAATCGATGCCCCAGAAGTGCGGCGCTGGCGTCAGGAATTCCACTCCCACGCGTTGCCCGCGCTCTCCGCACCCTCCCAGGAACACAATCCGGCATTCCTGCTCTTCCTGGGTCAGCGGGTTGACCAGCACGATCATCTCGCTACTGTCCACCTCGTGCCGCAGCATCAGCAGAGCTCCGTGGGCGTTCACCACCAGCGTTTCGCAGATTTCGCGGAACTTGCGCCCATCCTGGCTACGGCCCAGGGCCTGCAGCCGCATCTTGTGGAAGACGCGCTGGCTGCGT
>DATERF010000101.1:0-83342 GCA_035271845.1 Candidatus Acidiferrum sp. | reverse complement strand
ATCGTGGCACTGGCCGGACTGATCGTGATATACCGCAAAGTTGGAGCGCAGTTACAAGCAGCCAGGATCAGAACGCACACTAGCGAAACCGCCACTAGTGCCAATTCACTGGACTTTCTATTCATGACGCCTCCTCAGCGTGGGAAAAAGAGAAAATCATACGTGGCAGGCAAGGGTCCTTCGATAAACCTTGACTGAACGGGCGGAACGCATCAACGGGCGAGGTTTCCACACCCAACCTTGGTAGCTGGACCCCCTAGATGCCTCTGTACGTGGGAACAATACTTGAATCCGTGAGCGTCGGCAAAGTGGCTTTTCCGTTATTGATGCTCGACTGATAAATCAACGCGAACTACAGTCTGATCCCCTCAAGTGAATCGATTGAGCTGGCAGTCGGCGGCTTCCCATTTCTTCGAAGGTGCGCTCCTCACGGACGGGGAGCCTTCCCATAGTTGCTGCTGGTTCTTACATCCCGAATGATGCGAATATGTATCCCTATTTCGCAAGAAAGGGACCTGCCATGGCCAGACCGCTGACCACTGAAGACCTCCGTCTGGAAGAAGCCAGGCTGCGCAAGAAGCACTGGAAGCGATGGGGCCCGTACCTCTCCGAGCGGCAATGGGGAACGGTGCGCGAGGACTATAGCGCAGAGGGAACGGCGTGGGAGTTCTTTCCGTTCGAACACGCACACGCGCGAACATATCGCTGGGGTGAAGACGGCCTCGGAGGAATCAGCGACCGCCATCAAATGATTTGTTTTGCGATGGCGCTGTGGAACGGGCGAGACCCGATTCTTAAGGAACGGCTGTTCGGGCTGACGGGCAACCAAGGCAATCATGGCGAGGACGTGAAGGAACAGTATTTCTATCTGGATTCCACGCCGACACACAGTTACATGCGGATGCTGTACAAATACCCGCAAGCGGAGTTTCCCTACCGTCTGTTGCTTGAGGAAAACCAAAAGCGAGGACGGAGCGAGCCGGAGTTTGAACTGCTGGATACCGGAGTATTCCGCGAGAGCCGCTACTTCGATCTGTTCATCGAGTATGCGAAGAGCGATTGGGAAGATATTCTGATCAGGATTACAGCCTACAATCGTGGGCCGGAAGCCGCTGATTTGCACCTGTTGCCTACGCTGTGGTTTCGCAACACGTGGACCTGGGGAAAAGATTTACGGCGGCCGGTGGTTCGCCGGGCAGCAAATCCGCCCGGAGGAGTCTGCGCCGAGATCGAACACTGGCAGTACGGAAAGAGATGGTTTCTGGCTGCGGGCGCGCCGGAGCTACTGTTTACGGAGAACGAAACGAATTACGTCAAGTTGTTTAACTACCGCGAACGCGTGCCGTATGTGAAAGACGCTTTTCATGAATATGTGATTCACGGAAATAAAGAAGCGGTGAATCCCGCGCTCACCGGAACAAAAATGGCCGCCCATTCTGTTTTTCGTCTTGGCTCGGGAGAATCCGCAACGCTGAAATTACGGCTGACGGATTTGGATCCCTTGGGCAGCATGGATCCGGAGCTGCCATGGATTGGAAGTAATGCGGCTGCGGGTCAACATAGGCCCAGCCCGGCGCTGGCGCCGGGAGATTTTGCAGAGGGCTTCGACGCGGTCTTCAGCCAACGCAAGAAAGAGGCGGACGAGTTCTACGATTCGCGGATCCCGCAGCGTCTTTCGCCAGACGCGCGCATGGTGATGCGCCAGGCGTATTCGGGAATGCTGTGGTCGAAGCAGTTTTATCACTATGACGTCAAAACTTGGCTGGAAGGCGATCCCGCTGGCCCGGAGCCGCCGGAAGCCCGATGGAAAGGGCGAAACAAAGATTGGACGCACCTTTATAACGATGACGTGCTGTCCATGCCGGACAAATGGGAATACCCGTGGTACGCCGCGTGGGACTTGGCGTTTCATTGTATTCCGCTCGCGATTGTGGATTCTGATTTCGCAAAAGACCAGTTGATCCTGCTGCTGCGCGAATGGTACATGCACCCTAACGGGCAGCTTCCTGCATATGAATGGGCATTTGGAGATGTGAATCCCCCGGTACATGCGTGGGCGGCGTGGCGCATTTACAAGATTGACCGCCGGATGCGCGGCGTAGCGGATCGGGAATTTCTGGAGCGGGTATTTCACAAGCTGTTGTTGAATTTTACGTGGTGGGTGAATCGAAAGGATCCCGACGGGCACAACATTTTTCAGGGAGGATTTCTCGGGCTGGACAATATCGGTGTGTTCGACCGCTCCGCGCCCCTGCCAACCGGCGGACACCTGGAGCAATCAGACGGCACCAGCTGGATGGGCATGTTTTGCCTCAACATGCTGGCGATTGCTTTGGAATTGGCCAAGGACGATATGGCCTATGAAGATGTGGCCAGCAAGTTTTTCGAGCATTTCGTGAACATCGCGCACGCGATGAATGACATCGGGTCCGATGGCAGGTCGTTGTGGGATGACGAGGATGGTTTTTACTATGACCTGCTGCATTTGCCGAACGGCGAAGATCATTTCATGAAGATTCGCTCAATGGTCGGGCTGATTCCCTTGTTTGCCGTGGAAACATTGGAGCCGGAAGTGGTGGATCGCTTGCCGGGTTTCAAACGGCGCATGCAGTGGTTCATCGACAATCATGTGGACGTGCCGGAACACATCGAAATGACCCAGCGCTCACCACGGGGCGTGCGCCGGCAATTGTCGCTGGCAAATCGAAAGCAGTTGAAGCGGATCTTAAAGCGCATGCTGGACGAAGCCGAATTCTTGTCACCGCACGGCGTTCGCGCCCTGTCCCGCTACCATCTCGATCATCCCTATGAAGTTCAGGTGAATGGGCACAGCAGCCGGGTGGATTATGAGCCCGCGGAATCGTCAGCCGGGATTTTTGGCGGCAATTCGAACTGGCGAGGGCCAGTCTGGTTTCCCTTGAATTACCTGCTGATCGAATCGCTCCAGAAGTTCCACCACTATTACGGCGAAGACTTCAAGGTGGAGTGTCCAACGTATTCGAAGAAAGAAATGGACCTTTGGGAAGTGTCCGCGGAGATTTCCCGAAGGCTGACGCGGTTGTTTTTGCGCGACAAAAATGGCCGGCGGCCGTTTACCGGCGGTAATGATTTATTCAACAAGGATCCACATTGGCGTGACCTGATTCTGTTTTATGAATACTTCAATGGCGACAATGGCGCGGGCCTGGGCGCCAATCATCAGACGGGCTGGACAGGGTTGGTGGCCAAATTGCTCGAGCAAAGCGGAGAGTGAGCATGTCCGTTGTCGCGGAGGTGCAGTTCGGCAGGGAAGTCTGCGGCGAACTGGAAATCGCGGAATCCCGTGAATGGCTGGTGACCAACGGACTGGGTGGCTACGCCAGCGGCACCGTGGCGGGAACAACTACACGCAGGTACCACGGACTGTTGGTGGCGGCATTGCAGCCACCAGTGAAGCGGACAATGTTGGTCAATGGGCTCGACGAGACCGTCCGGTATCTCGGTAACATTTTTTCTCTGGCGACGAGCCGATGGAAAAGCGGGTTTTTATCCCCAAAGGGCTACCTGCTGGTGGAGAGCTTTCATCTGGAAGGGATGAAGCCGGTGTGGCGCTATGCGCTGGAAGATGCGCTGGTGGAAAAGCGCGTGTGGATGAAACAAGGCGAGAACACTACCTATGTGCAGTTCAGCCTGGTCCGTGGGCGCGAGCCGATTGAGTTGGACGCCAAAGTTCTGGTGAACTACCGGGATTTTCATCACACGACGCAGGGTCCGGAGTGGGCACCCCGCGTGGACACGGTGGAAGCTGGGATGAAGGTCATGGTATTCGAAGACGCCGCGCCCTTTTACCTGAAGAGTGCGTCAGGATCATGGACGGCGCGAAATGAATGGTACCGCCATTATTCCTTGCCGGCGGAGCAGGAACGTGGTTTGGATGACCAGGAAGATCGTTTGTATGCGGCGCAGTATCATTGTCAACTTTATCCCGGAGAAAGCGCCACCATCGTTTTGACCACTGAAGCGAGTACTTCGCTGGACGAAGAAGAAACTCTGACCGCTCAGGCGAATTATGAGGTCAAGCTTTTTCATAGCTGGCAAGCGCAACACGCGCGGACCTGCGCGCTGCCTGCCGACGATGAGCCCAGTTGGCTGTGGCAGCTTGTGCTGGCTGCGGACCAGTTCATTGTTCAGCGCGCGATACCCGATCAACCGGACGGCCGCAGCATTTTGGCCGGTTACCACTGGTTCAACGATTGGGGCCGCGACACGATGATCGCGTTGCCGGGCCTGACCTTGTCCATGGGCCGATCGGAAATTGCGCGTACAATCCTGCTCTCTCTGACGCGCTTTGTGGATGCGGGGATGCTGCCCAACAATTTCCCCGACGCAGGACAAGCACCGGCATACAACACCGTGGACGCCACCTTGTGGCTGTTCGAGGCGGTGCGCCAATATTTCGAGGCCACGCAGGAACTGGAGATTCTGCAGAGGCTGTTTCCAGTGCTCGCGGGAATCATCGATGCACACGTAAGCGGAACACGGTACAACATCAAAGTGGATCCGGCCGACGGATTGTTGTATGCGGGAAGCGCGGACGTGCAGTTGACTTGGATGGATGCCAAAGTGGGTGACTGGGTGGTTACACCACGGACCGGAAAAGCCGTGGAGATTAATGCGCTGTGGATCAATGCGCTGGATAGCATGGCGGGATTTGCGCGGTTACTGATGAGGCCGGGTGAAGGGTACGAGAGGCTGGTGGAAAAGGCCATGCGCAGCTTCCAGAAATTCTGGAACGCACAGCGGCACTGTTGTTATGACGTCATTGACACACCTTCGGGAGAGAACGATGCCTCGCTGCGGCCCAATCAAATTTTCGCGCTCTCGCTTCCAGTGAGCCCGCTCTCCGCCGCTCAGCAGAAGGCCGTGGTAAATCTCGTCGCGGAACAATTGCTGACCTCGCACGGACTGCGAACCCTTGGACCATATGAGCCAGGGTACAAAGGACAATGTTTCGGCGGGCCGCGAGAACGGGATTCCGCCTATCACCAGGGAACGGTATGGGGATGGCTGCTCGGGCCGTTCGCGCTGGCACATTATCGCGTGTACCGAGATGCGCGCTTGGCGCAGAGCTTTCTTGAGCCCTTGGGAAGAACCATCTCGAGCCAAGGATTGGGTACGCTCGGTGAGATTTATACCGGCGATGCGCCCTTTAGGCCGGCAGGAGCGATCGCACAGGCGTGGACCGTGGGCGAAGTAGTTCGGGCCTGGCAGGTTCTAGGCGCGGCGGCGGCGCCGGCCGACGTGGTCGCGGCATAGAACATCCCGGCCTAGACAGGGATCCGCGGAAATTTTGCAGTAAGAATCGGGCTGCTTGCGACTTCCGAACGTGGAATCCAGTTCCTGCCCGAAACAGCCGAATCCCTTTCGCGAATCACTACTATGCCTGGATTTTTCCTGTGTCTTTCCGGGGACCAACCCACAAGGAGATAAGTGTAGCCAGCAGGAGGATGCCTCCGACCACCGCCAGAGAGACATGCACCGAGATATGGAACCACGGTTCAATCACCATTTTCACGCCGATAAACACCAGAACCATTGCGAGGCCATAGCCGAGATAGCGCAAGTATTGGAGTAAATCCGAGAGGAGAAAATAAAGGGCGCGAAGCCCGAGAATGGCAAAAACGTTGGACGAATAGACGACGAAGGCATCCCGCGTAATGCCGAAGATGGCGGGGATGGAATCAACGGCAAAGGTGACGTCAGTAATTTCAATGACCAGCAACACCAGAAACAGAGGAGTCGCGAAGAGCTGTCCGGCTTGGCGGATAAAAAACCGCGGTCCGTGATATTCCTGGCTGACTCGCAGATGAGTGCTGGCAAATCGGAAAATCGGGTTTTGTTCGTAATGGACTTGTTTGCCCCGCTTCCACAGCATGTGCAGGCCTGTGTATACGAGAAAGACGCCGAAAGCCGGAAGGATCCAGTGGAACCGCGCGATGAGCGCCGCGCCGGCGGCAATCATCATTCCGCGCATCACGAGGGCCCCGAGTATTCCCCAAGCTAAGACGCGGTGCTGAACCTGCTCATCCACCTGGAAGGTGCGGAAGATCACCAGGAAGACAAACAGATTGTCGATGCTGAGAGCTTTTTCGATGACGTAGCCGGTGAAGTACTCCAGTCCACGCTGCGCGCCGAACCAGTGCCAGACGAAATAACCGAAGCCCAGAGCTAATGAGATCCACACGACGCTCCAGAAGGCAGCCTCACGAATTCTGATTTTGTGGGCTTTGCGATGAAAGACACCGAGATCCAAGGCGAGCGCGAGAAGGACAAATAGATTGAAGCCGACCCACAGCAGGGGTGTGCCCATATTTTGCAGGATAACCTAAGTCCGGTGCATGCCCTAAGGTGTGGTGGAGCGGCGAGTGTCCGTCGCGTTGATATTGCTCAAGTCCAAGTGCGTGGCAGGGCCAACTCTGACGGTGACTGGCACGTCCCAGATGAGCCGCCGATCTCCTGACGCGGCATCCATGCCCAAGGTGCTGACCCAGTAGTTGCCCGGTCGGAGTCCGGTGATCAGGGCCCGCCCATCGAGATCGGTCTCCGCTTTTCCTGCAAGATATTTGAGTTGCGCGGTTTCTGGAGCAATTTGCCCGACCTTGCGTCTGTGCTCGATGTGCAAGGTATCCCACGCAGGTTTGGGATTGACGCCGGTGAGTTCGAGTTCAATGCCTTGAACCGTGGAGGGATGGGTTTCGATGAATTTTCTGGTGGAGGTGAGAAACTCCTCTTTCTGTTTTTGATACTTGTCGGGATTGGCGTCCTTATCGGACGCGCGATACTTTGGCGTAGGCAGGCCTTTGGTGACCCCTCCGGCGTTGGCCCGTTGATAAGCGGCAAAGAACTCAGGAACGTTCATGATGTCGTCGGTGGTGAGGAGCTTGTCCGTGTCCGGTGCAGTCAGGTCAACGATGTCGTGGGCCTTCAGCCAGGTCTTCAGTTCCGGAGAACATTTCAGGCCGTCGATGAATTGATCGCGAGTAGGCAGAATGTCCTGACCGTCGATTTCCTTGACAATGTCCGCATAACTCTTCGTCAGCACGTAGAACTGGAATTGACGTACAGGCTCGGGTCGGGCGCCGGTTGGAGTAATGCGGGCGGACAGATCAATCGCGCCGGTGCTGCCTTGGGCGGACAGGGAAACCGGAAGAATAGAGATAGACGCAAGAGCCAAAGCAATTTTTAGGGAATGTCGCATGTGGCTCATCGTAGCAGATTCGTTTTGCGTGGCAGACGGAAAGCACGCGGTGTTGTCCAATCGGGCTAGGCGTGATGACTCAGTAGAGTTGGAAGCGCGTTTCGACGGTGACCCATCCCGGGACGGGACGTTTGGCGGCGTCTCGACCGGGCGAAAAACGCCAAGTGCGTAGCGTTTCAATGGCCTTTTCGTCCAAACCTAAGCCGAGGCCCTGGAGGATGCGGATTTGCGTGGGTCGGCCATCTGGACCGACCAACACTTCGAGGAGCAATTTGCCCTGCAGTTTGGCCTTTCGGGCTTCCTCGGTGTATCCCGGTTCAGGACAATAAATGCAACTGACAGGGGAGGCTACATTTGCGTAAGGACCGTGCTCATCACCTTCACCTGCTCCGCTGCCACTGCCATTTCCCATGGTGTCTCCGTTGCTATCACCGAAACCGTGGCCGTTGCCGCGGCCGGCGGAATTTGTGTTCGAGTTCATCCAGGGAAAACCGAGATTTGTGACTACTGGTACATTTGCCGGCGCGTCTGCGTCAAAAACTGCTGGAGGAGTTGGCAAGACCGGATGGTCGTTGTGGGTCAGACGAGGAGGAACAAGAGGTATGGAAGAGCCGGGAGCCAAGTTGCCGAAACGCGGAGGTCTGGTATCGCGACCGCCGCCGCTGCCATCGCTTCCAAGGGACGGGCGACCGGTTGCTTGCGGCTGCAGTCGAGGCACATAAGCGAGCAGTTTTCTGATGGGGTCCAAAGGTGTGGCGTGACGGAAGGAGCTGGTGTCCGGTGTCGAAGCGACAGCGAAGACCAGGACAAGAAGAATCGCGACGTGAGCTCCGGCCGAAAGGGTTTGCGCTCCGCCATTCCGCCCTGACAGATCGACCGTATCGAAATGGAACGGAACACCATTTGCGGCGGAAGTCATGGGGAGCCTCCGTGAAAAGACGCCAATAAAGATCGGCGTTCCCTGCACATCTTGTAAGTGAGAATTCAGCGCGAGCCGCGAGGTTGCCTGAGAAATAAAGGAGATGGAATGGAAATGTCCTCTGCTGCCTAGCGAGGGCGCGAGGTTCTCGGCGCGATCCGTTAGTAGAGCCGGAAATTAACTTCGAAGGTGACGATGGTTGGGACGGGCTTGCCGCCCGCGCCGGTTGCCGCCTTACAGCGCCATGTCTTTAACGTGGTGATGGTGTTCTCGTCGAGGCCCAGGCCGGGGCTCTTGATCAACTTGAGATTCGAGAGATGGCCATCAAGATTGACGATCGCTTCGACCAAAACGATGCCAGAGTACTTAGCCTTGCGGGCCTCTTCAGAGTACGGCGGGTTCGGCATATAGAAGCAACTGGGCATGCCGACACCGTTGACGCCAGCGTGAAACGCACCACCGCCGGTACCGCCGCCTTCACCCGGACCAAGTCCGCCACCGCTGCCGCTGCCAATGCCTCCGCCTTCGCCGGAGCCGATGCCGCCGCCACCTCCGGGCCCATTAGACATGTTCACAACGGCTGCCATGGGATCGCCGAAGTTGGAGAGATTCGGATTGGCGACTTTCAAATCCGGTGGCCCAAGCAGCGTAGGATCCATCGCCAGTTTAGGATTCGGATTCTTGATCACCGCAGTTGGCGGTGTAAATTGGGTCATGCTGAAACGCGGAGCCTTGCCTTTGGTTGCAGGCGTTGGCGAACGATCTCCTCCACCACCGCCGCCGCCCGCCTTGTCCGCGCCTGCTGGCAATTTAGCGATGTACGGCGAAATATCCAGCGGGGTCATGTCGAGTTGCTTGTTCACCGCTTTGATGGGTTTCGCCATGCTAATAATGAACGGTGTGATTAGAAGGGCCACTACGCCGGCGTGCACGGCGAAGGCAATCGCTTGGGTCCAGCCGAAATTTTCATCCTTGGACCAGATGTCCTTGACTTTGACCGGTTTGATTCCCGGAGGCAGAGGTGCCTGCTTCGCCGGGTTGAAGAAATCCTTGATGCGGTCGGTAAAGCCACCGAAATTCCCGCCCCAATCCACTTCCAGGCGCTTATTCACAACAGTCTTGGGAGCGGCAGGAGCCGAGAAAAAGAACTTTAGATTATCGCCTAACCCCGAGCCGAAGGAATTCTTGGTGAAGGGAGCATCGGGGCGCTCGATTACCTTGACTGGGCGCTCGAAGAGAAACTGCTTCAGGTTAGACCAGAAATTATCGGCAATCAGGATGTCGGGCGTACCAAAATTTGGCAGCGCCGAACTCGGCACCGGGATAACTTCTTCCGGCCCCTTGCGTTTGGGCTTACTAATTTCATCGGGAAGGAGGTTAATGAATCCAGGCACCTTTGTCCCTCTGTTCATTTAGACGCGGATTGGCCGCCGAATGTTCGCACCAACCGTTATGATTCGCGCGACCCGGGAAAGGTTGCGCGGCCCGACGGCTGACACGGCTTCGGGAAGTATTGTAACATACGTAGTTACACAGCTTTCCGCATTTTCCCGCCGTACAACAGAGGTATGCGACCTTTGCCCGGTCCTTCAGGGGAGTGGCGGCGTTAGAAGGGACATAACAAAGCTAGAGCTATGGCCGAACCACTGGAACTGAAGAAGACCCTGAACCTGCCGAAGACGGACTTTCCCATGAAGGCCAGTCTGCCGCAGAACGAACCGAAGCAGCTTGCGGCGTGGCAAGAGTCGAAGCTGTACGAGCGCATTCTGAAGGTGCGCGAAGGCAAGCCGCTGTTTGTTCTTCATGACGGGCCGCCCTATCCCACGGGGACCATTCATCTCGGAACTGGACTGAACAAAATTCTGAAGGACATGATCGTCAAGTCGAAGAGCATGGCGGCTCATTACGCGCCGTACGTGCCCGGGTGGGATTGCCATGGCTTGCCGATCGAAACGCAGGTCGAAAAGGAACTCGGCGGGAAAGGCAAAGTGCCTCCTGCAGAATTTCGGCAACGTTGCCGGGACTATGCCACGAAGTATGTCGAGCAGCACAAGCGAGACTTTCAGCGCTTGGGTGTGTTCGGGCGGTGGAATGACCCTTACCTAACCATGAGCCATGAGTATGAGGCGACCATTGCCAGTGCGTTTCTGGATTTCATGGAGAAGGGCTACGTGTATCGCGGTCGCAAGCCCGTGTATTGGTGCATCTACGACAACACCGCGCTGGCGGAGGCGGAAGTTGAATACGAAGATCACACCAGCCCCTCGATCTGGGTGACATTCAAGGTTGTGGGCGGCGGAACAGGTGAGGCCGCGAAGATTGGGTCCGATGTTTCCGCTGTGATCTGGACGACGACACCGTGGACGATTCCGCACAACCGGGCGCTGGCCTTCCATCCCGATTTTGAGTACGTGGTGGTGCAAACAGAGAAGGGCAAATTGCTGCTGGCGGCGGATCGCGTGGCGGCGTTGCAATCCGACTGCGACATCAAGCAGGCCGAGGAGTTGGGGCGGTACCAGGGGCTGGATTTTGAGGGTATGAAATTCCACCATCCATTCCTGCAAATACAGGTACCCGGAGTTCTGGCGGATTATGTGACGCTCGATCAGGGCAGTGGAATTGTGCACACCGCTCCGGGACACGGCGCGGATGACTTTGTGACCGGCCAGAAGTATGGGATCGAAATCTACGCGCCGCTCGACGATCGCGGAGTGTATCTGGAAGGCTTGCCGGAATATAAGGGCAAGGATGTGTTCACAGCGAACCCTATCATCGTGAAACTGCTGGGAGAGCGTGGAGCGTTGCTGGCGAACCATCCCTACAAACATAGCTACCCTCATTGCTGGCGATGCCACAATCCAGTGATTTTCCGGGCGACCGAGCAGTGGTTTATCAAGATGGATCAGGCAAAGAAAGGCGCTACGGAGACATTTCGACAGGAAGCGTTGGCGCAGATTCCCACGGTGAAGTGGCTTCCTGCATGGGGCCAGGACCGCATGTACGAAATGATCGAAAACCGGCCGGACTGGTGCGTTTCGCGGCAACGCTTTTGGGGCACGCCCATCATCGTTTTCTACTGCGACGCCTGCGGAACACGGCTGGAAGATTTCGGCGCGTTGCGCAATGTAGTGAAGTGGTTTGAAAAAGAAGGCGCGGACGCCTGGTACAAACACTCGGCGGAAGAGTTGTTGCCGCCGGGAACGAAATGCCATTGCGGCGGGACAAAGTGGCGCAAAGAAAACGACATTCTGGATGTGTGGTTTGATTCCGGCTCTTCCCACTTGGCGGTGTTGAAAGGGAAAGAATGGCCGGCGGATGTGTATTTGGAAGGTCCCGACCAGTACCGCGGATGGTTTCACAGTTCCTTGCTGATCGCCGTCGGAGTCCGGGACAAGGCGCCGTACCGCGGAGTAGTGACACACGGTTGGACGCTCGACGAGCAGGGCCGGCCGATGTCCAAGTCGTTGGGCAACGTGGTACTGCCGACGGAGATCTGCGACAAGTGGGGCGCCGACCTCCTGCGGTTGTGGGTCGCATCCCAGGAATATCAGGCCGATGTAAAGATGAGCGAGCGCGTGATGACGCAACTCAGCGAGGCCTACAGGAAAATTCGCAATACATTCCGGTTTGCCCTGGGGAACCTGAATGATTTTGACCCAAGCCGCGATGTGCTGCCGAACAATCAACTGGATGAGATGGATCAGTGGATGCTCGACCGGACAGCGGATTTGGTCAAGCGTTGCCGAGAGTGGTACGCGTCGTATGAGTTTCACCGGATTTACCATGCGATTCACGATTTTTGCGTGGTGGATTTGAGCGCGTTTTACTACGACGTGCTCAAGGATCGCTTATATACCAAGGCTCCAAACAACAAGTCGCGGCGGTCGGCGCAAACCGCCGTATGGAAAATTACCAGTGCGCTGGTGCGGTTGGCGGTGCCGATTCTTGTCTTTACCGCAGAGGAAATCTGGAAATACTTCCCGAGCACTGTGGGCGAAGGGGAAAGCGTCCATATGACACTTTTCCCGGAAGAGGCGGAACTGCGGACGGGAATCGCGCCCGGCAAAGTGGACACCTGGGAATTGCTGGGGAGAGTTCGGAGCGAAGTGCTGAAAGCGCTGGAAGTGGCGCGTAATGAGAAAAAGCTGATCAACTCTGGATTAGAGGCAAAGGTGCTCCTGAATGCGGACCTGGAGTTGAAGGCCAAGCTGAAACACTATTTGCCGCTGTTGCCCGGGCTGTTCATCGTGTCGCAAGTGGAATTGATTAATGCGGGGGCCGGAGAGTTCAAAGCGGAGACGGTGCCGAGCCTGGAAGTGACGGTGCAGCGCGCCGATGGCAAAAAGTGCGAGCGATGCTGGAATTACTCGACCCGCGTTGGAGAGAATCCGCGCTATCCCACGATTTGCGAGCGTTGCAGCGAAGCCATTCAGGAGATTGAAAAAGGTTTATGAAAGGAAGTAGAAGAGGTAAAGGATGTACAGGCAAAGGAAGTAAAGCAGAAGAAACGGCCGCGACGTCGTTCATATCCTTTTTTTCCTTTATTTCCTCCACCCCCTTTACATCATGATTCTTCCTGCCCGCTTGCGGTGGCTCTGGCTCACATTGGGAGTGGTCTTTCTGGACCGTGCGTCCAAGGCTTGGATTGAATCGCGGCCCGAGGGATATTTTCCGCACACGGTAATAGCCAATTTCATTGAAATTATTCGTTCGCACAATCCTGGCATTGCGTTCAGTTTTCTCGCGGACGGCTCGTCCACAACCGTCCGGTATCTCCTGATTTTCGGGTCTGTGGCGATCATCGGAATTATCGCGTGGCTGCTCGTAGCGAGCCGCCAACTGAGTGCCCCGGGCGCTGCCGGGTTGGCCCTACTCCTGGCAGGTGCCACCGGCAACGTGACCGACCGCATCATCCATGGCGCGGTGACCGATTTTCTGCAGGTGTGGCTACGTTTTTTACCGTGGCACATCTTCAATCCGTGGCCGACGTTCAACGTTGCGGATTCCGCGGTCACTGTCGGTGCGATACTGATTGTCTTCGATGTATTATTCGGCCAGCAGCATCTGGCGAAATCTTAGCTGATAAGACGACTGTCTGTTATGCGGTCAGGCGGAAGGAAGGGCCATGGCTCCACGTATGTTTGGAATGTCTCGCAGAGATTTTCTCGGCGGAATGATTGGTGTAGCGGCGGTGAGTGCGCTGCCCGCTTCAGCGCGTATGCTGCGCGCGTTTCCCGAAACGCACAACGTCTTCGTGCCATATCAGTTCCCAAAGGACTTTGCCTGGGGCGTAGCCACCGCGTCCTACCAGATCGAGGGGGCGTGGAATGTGGATGGCAAGGGCGAATCGATCTGGGATCGTTTCACGCATACGGTGGGTAAGGTCAAGGGAGCGGATACAGGGGACGTCGCCTGTGATTCCTATCATCGTTACAAGGAAGATGTGGGACTGGCGAAGAAACTGAACATCAAGAGTTACCGGTTTTCGATTTCCTGGCCGCGGATTCAGGCGAACGGCACGGGGCAGCCAAATCCCAAGGGTTTGGATTATTACAAGCGAGTTGCCGATGAACTTCACAACGCGAATATTCGCCCCCTTGCCACCTTGTATCACTGGGATCTGCCTCAGGCCTTGCAGGATGCTGGCGGATGGCCCAACCGGGACATTGCCGGGCGGTTCACGGATTACTGCGGGATCGTTACGAGGGCACTGGGAGATCGCGTGACGGACTGGTGCATCTTCAATGAGCCTTGGGTTTTTACATTTTTGGGATATGCCTACGGCACACACGCACCGGCAGTCAGAGACTTTCTAGCGACGATACGAGCTACGCACGTGGTGAATATCGCTCAGGGCCAGGCGTTTCGCGCGATCAAAGCGGCGAACCCAAAATTCAGAGTCGGTACGGCGTTCAGTATGTCCAACTGCGAGCCGGCCACCTCCAGCGCGGAGGACAAGGCTGCCGCTGACCGTGCTCATGCGTTGGGCAACATTTGGTTCGTGAATCCCGCGCTGAAGGGCGAGTACCCGAGGGCGTTTGTCGGAGAAAATCCATATGAGGTGATGGGCGTTAAGCCCGGCGACATGGAATTGTGCAAAGCGCCATTCGATTTTCTTGGGATCAACTATTACCGCCGCCAAATGGTCTCCGCGATTCCAGTTGGGCCGGCCGAGGCGGCCATGGGCATTCACAATTTCGATGCGTTTGAAGGGCCTCTCACGCAATTTGCCTGGGAAGTTTGGCCGGACAGCTTCTACGAACTATTGATGCGGATCACGAAAGAGTACAACAAGCCGGTGCTGGAAATTACGGAGAACGGCTGCTCGTATCTCGATTCGCCGGAAGCGAATGGCAAGATACCCGATCAGCGGCGGATCGAATTCATGCGCGGGTACTTGAGCGCCTTGGGGCGAGCGATGAAGGATGGAGCGGACGTTCGCGGTTATCATCATTGGAGCTTGATGGACAATTTTGAATGGGCCGAAGGTTTTGCGCAGCGGTTTGGCTTGGTGTACGTGGATTTTCGCGACCAGCGGCGAATCGTCAAGGAGTCCGGATACTGGTATGGAAAGTTGGCGGCGTCCGGCAGCCTGACCTAGGCAATTGCGAAGGTGATGGTCGGCAATGGGTGACGATAGGCCTGTTTTGCCCGAAGGGGTATACTACCGGAAGGCTAGCCATGACGATTGAACGAAAAGTCCTCGAGAAACTGCGCGACCTGCCGCCCGATAAACAGAAGGCGGTCCTCGATTTTGTAGAGTCCTTGAATAAAGAAGAGGGAAAGAAGGGTGCATTGCGCAGCGTTGAGGGGCTCTGGGCGGACTTGGATATTCAGATAACTGAAGAAGACATTGCGGAAGCCCGTCGCGAGATGTGGGGGAATTTTCCGCGAGACATCGAGTTGTGAGCGTAGTGCTCGACACTCACGCAGCTATTTGGTATCTGCACAGTCCGACGACACTTTCTCCGCCCGCTTTACAGGCCATCCGCAGGTCTCTGGCAAACTCTGAGCCCGTATTCGTGTCTGCGATTTCTCTTGTAGAGACGATATATCTAGTCGAACGTGGTCGCTTGCCGCTAGAAGCTCTGCAGCGATTGCAGTCTGCGGTAACATCGGCGTCTTCTGGAATGCTGGTGCAACCCCTGGATGAAGCCGTCGCGGCGGTCACTGGTACTGTCTCTCGAAGCATTGTCCCCGACATGCCAGATCGCATCATTGCTGCCACTGCGTTGTACTTGGGACTGGCTCTAGTCACGCGAGACCGCCGACTCCAATCGGTGGGAATCAAAACCATTTGGTGATCCCGTGGTTGAAGCGGCACTACACCATTTTTCGGTGATGGCGGAGGAGGCTGGAACACGGCTGGACCGTGTCGTGGTGCAGCATTGTCCGGAGCTTTCGCGGACCCGCGTGCAGGAGTTGATCGAGGAAGGACTGGTGCTGCTGAATGGCAAAGTGGCAAAGGACTCGCATAAGGTGCATGCGAACGATGTGATCCGGGTGGTGCCACAGGAGCGGCCCGCGCTACGAGCGGAGGCAGAGGCAATTCCTCTGGAAGTGTTGTATGAAGATGAGGACGTCATCGCCGTCAACAAGCCCGCGGGGATGAGCGTCCACGCCGGGGCCGGCAATTCACATGGCACGCTGGTGAACGCGCTATTGGGGCGGGGGCAAACGCTGTCGCAGCCGGAAGATCCTCTTCGTCCCGGAATCGTGCACCGGCTGGATAAAGAAACTTCCGGGATTCTGCTGGTAGCGAAGAACGATTTTGCTCATGCCAAACTTTCTGAAGCGTTCCGCCAACGAGCCATTCGGAAGATTTATCTCGCGCTGGTTCAAGGAGTCATGGCGGAAGAGCGCGGCCGGATTGAATTGGCCATTGCTCGCGATCCAAACCGGCGCACGCGGATGACCGCAAAGCGCGCGGGGTTGCTGCCGAATTCACGCCCGGCGCGTACCGACTGGCGCGTGCTTACCAAGATCGATACGGCCAGCTTGTTGGAAGTTCAACTGCACACCGGCCGCACCCATCAGATTCGCGTACACTTTTCCGCGTTGCGGCATCCGGTTGTCGGAGACACGTTGTACGGCGCGGCAGGGCAGTTGCACGTTGGGCGCACTACACTGCCTTCGCTAGGCCGCAACTTTTTGCATGCGGCGAAGATTGGATTTGCCCAGCCGCATACCGGCAAGACCATTGAGCTTAGTGCACCGCTGCCGGCGGAACTGCGGGAATATTTAGGGAAACTGGGCGCCGCGGCGGGCGAGGATCCGGGACGAATTGACGTTGCCTTAAAGGGCTTCTTATAATCGGAACACATGCGAACTAAATCACTCGGTCTGCTGTTCGTACTACTGCTGTGCGGGGTTGCGCCCTTTTTTGCGCAGCAGCCGCAGAACCCTCCACCTCCTGCCAAGCCGCCCGCGGCGAATCCCACGGCGGAGCCACAGGTTCAGAAGAGCCAGACGACAATTCCGGTCACGGTCAACCTTGTGGATGTGTTGTTCACCGTATTGGACCGGCGGAACAAATTGGTACCCGGTTTGGAACAGCAGGATTTTAAGATTTTGGACGACAACGTTCCGCAGGATATCCGTTACTTCAGTAAGCAAAACGGCCTGCCTTTGCGAATCGGAATGCTATTGGATACCTCGAACAGCATCCGGGACCGGCTGAAGTTCGAGCAGGATGCTGCCAACAATTTCCTGTTCAGCGTGCTGCGCCGCAATAAGGATGAAGCGTTCGTGATGACGTTCGATGATGAACCGCAACTCCTGCAGGGATTTACCGGAGATGCGGGAGCGCTGCGCGACCGCATCCTGCGAACCAGGGCTGGCGGAGGAACCGCCGTCTACGATGCAATTTATGAGGCCTGCGTGGACCAACTCAGCCATCCTCCCAGACCGCCGGGCGACCAGCCCGACGTCGTTCGTCGCGTAATGATTCTCATCAGCGACGGGGAAGACAACCTGTCCACGCACACGCGGGCAGAAGCCATCGAAATGGCGCAGCGCACCAGCGTGGTCATTTACACAATCAGCACGAGCACGCAATGGATAACGCTGGACGATCCAAGCAAAGAAAAAACTGGAAACCGCAAATACCATCTGACCGAAGGGGACAAGATCCTGCAAGATCTGGCGGACGAAACCGGCGGTCGTTCCTTCTATCCCTATCACGTGGATGATTTGGACCAGTCATTTCAGGACATTGGCGAGGAGCTGCGCAACCAGTATTCTATCGCCTACAATCCCACGAACCATGCGGTGGACGGGCGTTACCACAAGATCAAGATTGAAACTCCGGACCATAAGGGCTACCAGATTCGCGCGCGCCGCGGCTACTACGCACGGCCGAACAAGGACAGCGACGCGAAGCCGGCTGGCGCGGTGAAATAATACGAATGGGGTTCGCCGTTTCCGCGTGCGGCAACTTGCTTTGTAGATTGTGCTGGCCGGATGCCCTGTCACGAACGTGACGATTCGTCAAAGCGGAGCTAGACTCCCGTACTCCAAGGATTATTTGGATTCGTCGTGCAGGAGAACGGCGTCAGATTCCACTGTGCCGGATTCGATGGCGATCTGGGAGCCATCCGGCGAAAAGACGAAGCGGAAAATTTTATCTTTCTTGAAGTGGGTAAGTTGGCGGTGCGGCTTGCCGTCCAGCGGCTGCAACCACAGGTTATCCACGCCCTTCTCCCGCACCACGTAGACAACACCCTTGCCGTCGGGCGTGTAGGAAAGATCATCGGGCAGCGCGCGTTGGTCGACATCGCTATAAGTCATTTTCTGAGTTTCGACATTGTCAATGCGCAGCATCAGCTTGTGGTCCAACTCGCGCAATTCGAAGGAGGCGATTTCCTTACCATCCGGTGAAAGGCCGTAAAAGCCGACGGAGTGCTTTACGACGGTTTCCGGCGCACCACCGTCGGTGGAAACTCGCTTCACATATCGATTATCGGAGTTATCGATGAAATAGACCCAGTTGCCGGTGCTGGGGCAGACAGGTTGCTGGTCGTTCAGGTTGCTGGTGAGTTGTTTTAGGTTCGTGCCGTTCAGATCCATACGGGAGAGATTAGCGGAAGCGACGCTGGTGCCGCCGAGCAGGCGAAAGACTATGTAGCGCCCATCGCCGCAGATGGCAACCTGGTCGGGAACGCGCTTTGGATCGGAGTGCAGCGTGGTCTCCTCACCCTTGGCGGTCACGGCCTTCAGGTTTCCGCCCTGAGGCACGAGCAGGCGGCCGTCGGGCAACCAACTCCAGCGCCAGATGGGCAATTGCGACTGCAGCGGGACCGGATGAGACTGGTCCGGGTCGTTCGCCGGGGCCCAGGCCAAGGTGAAGTGAAGTTTGCTCTGTAGTGCGACCAAGGTTTTGCCATCCTTGGCGATGCCCACCTTACTGTAGTCGTTGGTGTCCGCGGTTATCGCGCGATATTCACCGCCGGGATAATTCACATAACCGATTTGCGTTTGCATATGCTCCGCGTCGGCCTGCACAGCGCTGGCAATCAGACCATTTCCATCGGGCATCCAGACGGGGCCGTGGTAGATGCGATCGGTAGAAACGGCTACCACGTGATCTTGCCCCGTGTCTGGATCAACAGCCAAAAAAGCGCCCAGGGCGTCGCGGCTCGGTTGCACGATGGGAATCACGATAGTTTTTCCGTCCGGGGACCACGCGGGGACGTGGCTATCGCTGACCAAGGTGCGGTTGCGGAAAACGGCCCTTTCGATGGTGCCATCGCTTTTGGCGAGCCATAAATCCCAGTTTGGAGAATCGTGCAGTTCGCGAAGGAATACAAAATGCTGGCCATCGGGAGAGAAGGAGACCGGGCTGTCCACGTCATCGATGATTACGCGCGGGGCACCACCGAGGACCGAAGCGCTATACAACTGGGATTCCGACTCGTTCGATTCATCGCGGCGCAGGAAATAGATATAGTTACCGTCCGGGGAAAAGGACAATCCTTGATAGCGAGTCAGCGCCGGCGCCAGGACTTCCTTATTGGTCATCGAGGGAATGTGACGGAGCCACAGGGACTGCTCGCCATTTTCTTCCAGCGCTTGCAATAGATATTTGCCATCTGGCGAAATTGCCGCCTGGGAGATGTGGCCGTTGTTCGAGACGTTTTCAATGGAGAATTTCTCGAACGGGGCGGCCTTCGGTTTTTGTCCCATTTTGACGAAGGTGTAGACGCCATAGACCGCGGCGGCGGCCACCACCAAGACACCGAGAATGATTGCGCCGGCGCCGATTTTGTTCTTCTGCGCCGCTTCCGCTAGCACCTTGCCACTTCCGGTGCGGGTTTCTGTAACTGGAGCGGCAGACACGGCGGAAGCACTTCCTGTTGGCCCGACCGCGCTGCTTGAGGAACGGGCGGCGACCACCGATGAATCGGAGCTTACGCGGCCAGGTTCCAGTTCCCGTTGCAGACGCTTCAAATCTGCCCGTACTTCCGCGGCGATCTGGTAGCGCAAATCTTTTTCTTTTTCGAGCAGCTTGTTCAGAATGCGTTCCAGTTCGGCAGGAACGTTGCTGTTGAGTTGCACGGGCGAGATCGGGGCGGTGTGCAGGATATTTCCAAAGATCACAGCGCTGGTCGTGCCCGGGAAGGGAAGCGCACCGGTAACTGCCTGATAGAGCACGGAACCAAGGGAGAAAAGATCGCTGCGAGCGTCAAGAACCTCGCCGCGCGCCTGTTCGGGAGACATGTACGCGATGGTGCCGACAGTGGTTCCGGGACTGGTAAGAAAAGCATCCTGAGAAGGAGCGATGGTTTCGCCTTCCAGGGAACCTTCGGGCTCAAGCAGTTTGGCGAGGCCGAAGTCGAGGATTTTTGTGTTGCCGCGATCGGTGATGAAAAGATTGGCGGGCTTGATGTCCCGGTGGATGATGCCTTTTTTGTGTGCGGCGTCGAGGGCGTCAGCGACTTCGATGCCGAGCGTGATGGCGCGAGCAACGGGCAAGGGGCCGCGAGACAAAACCTTTTCCAGGGACTCACCTTCGAGGAGCTCCATGGCGATGTAGGTCTGGCCTTCATTTTCCTCGATGGCATGGATAGTGCAGATTCCGGGATGGTTGAGGGCAGAGGCCGAGCGCGCTTCGCGAAGGAAGCGTTCGACGGCGGCGGGATCTTTGGTGCTGCTGTCCTGAAGGAATTTGAGGGCGACGCGACGGCCCAGTTTGGTGTCCTCAGCTTCGTAAACCAAGCCCATTCCACCGCTGCCGAGTTGGCGGAGGATTCGATAGTGACCGATTGTGTCGTTGACCATAGGGGACATTGCACGGCGCAAAGCGTCGCCTAGCGATACTAGCCAAGGCACCGCTTGCGGTCAACGTGCGGTTGATTGTGGTGTGAATTAAACGCTGGGCGAGGACACAAAGGGCGCGTCAGCCACAAGCGTTGAGCAATGCGGAACGGCGCGATCCAAGGATGACCGTGAGCGGTAGGGATAAAATGTCGGCGCGCCGACGAGAAGGATGCGAAACACCTGGGGACTACGCTAAACTTTCGGAAGGAGCCTTGCAAAAATGGCCTCAACCGTTATTGTCAGTAATCCGGCGATCCTCAGCGGTGAACCTGTCTTCCGCGGGACGCGAGTGCCTTTTAAGTCGCTGACAGACTACCTGGAGCATGGGCGTACGCTTTCTGAGTTTCTTGAGGATTTTCCCAGTGTAACCAGCGCCGACGCTATTGCAGCGATCGAAGAAGCCAGAACCAGCTTGACCGCCACTTTGAAATGAAACTGCTCGTCGATGAGTGTGTCCCCCGGAAGGTCAAATTCCTGTTCGCGGACGGCGGTCACGAATGCGAAACCGTTCGAGACGCAGGATTCAGCGGCAAGGAGAATGGGGAGTTGTTAGCCCTTGCGGAAGAGCACTTTGACGTCCTCGTCACAATCGACAAAAACATTCGATACCAGCAGAACATGATGGGACGGAACATCGCTATCTTGGTCATCCGCGCAGCTTCGAACGATCTCGATGATATCCTGCCGCATATCCCACATGTTCTCGCCGCATTGCAGTCCCTGAAGCCCGGCCAAGTCGTGGAAGTAGGGATGCTGGGATAAACCTGACCACACACTCTCCGACGATGTCACGAAATTCCGGGAGGGGAACGTCCTGTCCGTCCATGGTGTCAGGAAGCAGGCAACGGAGCACTGGCCAGTCGGTTCTCGAAATTCCTGGTGTAAGTCGTTGTTCCCGACGAATTCAACATGGTCTGCGTGTTGCCATCTTGATCGTATGATCCCGTCCGCGGAGATAGGGGGCAGCTCAGAGGGGCACCGGGCTATCGTCTTGAGAGCACTATGCCGAGAAAAACAACGAGAAAGCCTGCGCCGAAGATGACATAAATGCCGTAAGTAAAGATGTATCCGCGAGGATTGTCTTGGTATTTGAGTAACCCGCCACGCGTGTGGACGGGTGCCTTTCTCCTGAAATTATCCGCGACTACCCAAAAGTACGCACAGGCCCACGCAAGTCCGCCCGACAGAATAAGGGGCTTGCTTGCTGACGGCGCGAAAAACATCAACAGGAACGAACACGCACCGAGAACAAACAGAGCGAGTGGGGGGGACAGCCTCACCTTGTTTTAGCCTCCTCTCACCTACGCGGCAGAGAAAACGCTGCTTACCTTGATGACAACCATCATTGAACAACCCGCATAGTGCTCGGCCAGAATTCCAGACTTGAGTTGAGGAGTACGACACGCCGACACCTACGGCGGGCTCCAATTCCAGGGAACCTTGGGCGAACGGCAGCGGAGCCGTTCGGTGGGGGGCACAGACGATTTTCTCCTCAGTAGTTTTTAGCCGCGAAAGCAAGCGGAGAGGATACCATTTTTATAAGTTCCAAGGGAATATCGAGGCGCGGAGGGTGCCACCTGGTGCCCCACCCTTAGGTTGCAAAGGGTGGGTCTAGGGGTTCGCCCATGCCAGAGAGACTCAAACGTTACTACGGCAAGCCGGATCTGCACTTCCTGACTCGGGACCGAACTCGAACTCGCACAACGCCTGTGCCTACTAAGAGCGCGTCAAGGTTTGGGGGTTAGCCGCGGGCTTTGGGGGCGTAGTAGCCTTTGCGGGTTAAAACCTTGTATTCTTTGTCGCTCACGTCGACGCGGATTTTTCGGAACTTGCCATCTTTCGAAGTGTTGCTGGGGTAGTAGCCCAGAGTGTATTGGCTACGAAGTTCCTCGGAGATCTGGTCGAAGGCTTCTTCGAACTTTTTTTCGGAATTGACGGCGATCATGCGGCCACCGGTCTCATCGGCCAATTTGTGGGCCACGTCCGGCCTGCCGCCGCCGAAGCGACGATCCGCCACGTACAGAACGTGAATGACGGTATCCGTCTTTTGCGCCGATTCGATGGCTTCTTCGAGCTTGATGCGGCTGCCCTCATCCTCCGCATCGGTGACAACAACAATGGCCTTGCGGCCGGCCTCGCCATTGAGCTTATCGCCGCAGGCGAGATAGATCGCATCGTAGAGCGCGGTGCCAACCATGTTTTGCCCGCCGACGGGCCCCGGATTGCCAGCGATATAGCCGCCGCCCGGAGTATTGATGCGAGCCTTGTTGATGGCGCGATCGAGGATGCTGCGGTCATCGGTGAAATCGGCCAGGAGATCGACATCCGTGTCAAAGGAGATGACCATGGCTTCATCACCCTTTTTGAGCACGCGATGCAGGAAACGTGCTCCGGCGTCCTGAATCGCGCCGAGCATGTACTGCTCGCTGCCGGAAGTGTCCAGGAGCAGGCCGAGGGTGATGGGCAGGTTCATCTCCTTGGAGAAGAAGGCGATGTTTTCCTCGTGGTTATCCTCAAAAATCTTGAAATTGTCCTGTTTCAGATCGGTGACGATGCGCTTGTTCTTATCGCGGACGGTAGCGAACAAGTTGACCAGGTTGACTTCAGCCTTGATGGTTGGACCCTGGCCCGGCGGCGCTTGCGACTGCTGCGGCTCCGGAAGCGCCGGCACAGCTAGAATAAGGGTTGCGGCACAGGCCACCGCCCGCAAGCCGAGTCTCTTGAAAAAGGCAATCTTCGCGTTCCCGAATCTCACAGTTTGTAGGTATCCTTATTGATGTTCCGTCCGGGTAGATTTACCGGTTCGAGCCTAGCATAGCGCTTCACACCGCTTGGGTGGCATGCATTAATTCGATGCAACGACCCGTGCGCCGGGATGCGTCTCATAAAGCTGCCGGAGTGTGATTGAGCATTCTGGCCTTGGAGAGTTTGGCCTGATAAAAATGAAAAGTCTACGAAAAATCGCATTTATGGCTGTGGGCTCGGCACTGCTTTTCTGCGGGTCGAGGATACAGGGCCAGAATCCAACTCCCCCTCCACCGGCTTCGAACCCGGCCCCGGCAGCGCAGGGCCAGACTCAGGCAACGCCACCGCGAGAGCAAAACAAGATCGTCCTCACGACGATTGAGGTGGTTGTGCCCGTAACGGTGAAGGACCGAAATGGGAACCTGGTGGCGGACTTGAAGCGGGATGAATTCCGAGTGTTCGAAGACGGGGTAGAACAGGCAATCCGGAGGCTGAACACGGACGCGGTGCCCCTGTCGCTGGTGGTGTTGATCGACAACGACCTGAAGCAGAGGGATGAACAACAAGTGGAACCGAGCCTGGTGTCGATCGTCGGGGGATTGAGCCCCAGCGATGAAGCGTTTATCTGCCGGTTCGACCAGTTTTTTCACGAAGGCAAAGGGTTCACCAGCGATCAGGACAGGTTGGTTACGGAGTTGCGGCGCACGGAACTGGCCTCACGGAGTTCCACTCCACCGTCCGGGGACCCGTTCGGCGGACCGACGATCAACAACGCGCCTGCACCGGGTGCGCCGATGACCACAGCCAACCCGTCTTTGCTGGCGATCAAGGGACAGCCAACGAAGGCGCTGGACGATGCGGTGTATGACGCGGCCATGCTGCTGAAGGACCGCGACAGCCGCAAGCGGCGGAAGATTATCCTGCTGATATCCGACGGGCAGAACGGGCCGAAGTTCAACACGCACAAGTACGACGTGGTGCGCGAGGAACTGCTGCGGCAGGGAATTACGGTGTACTGCGTGGCTACGGGCTCAGACTATTTGAACCGAAAATGGACCAGGCTGACCAGCTACGCGCATGACACCGGCGGGGACGTTTACTTCGGGGCCAACCAGGATGCCTTCTCCGAATTCTATTCGCGCATCACGGAAGAGGCGCGGAACCAGTATGTCTTGATTTATTCGCCGAGAGGCGACAGCAAAGTGGACTACCACACCATTGAAGTTCGCGTACGCCGCGAAGGGTTGACGGTGCTGGCGCGAAACGGCTACTACGGCGGGACGTTCGCCTCTGTGCCACAGAAATAATCCGGAAAACACCTGAGAATTGCGGAATCTTCTTGACACGTGTCGTGCGTGCCCGTATACGGATGTAACTGGGCGGGGTTGCCGTACGCATCCGACGCTCAAGCAACGAACGTGAGGAGGAAAAGGTAGATGGCAAAGAAAGCGAAGAAACCCGCGAAGAAGGCTCCCAAGAAGATGATGGAGAAGTAGGCCGATCCCGAAACGAAATTGGTTGGTAAGGCGCTTCGATCCCGTCGAGGCGCCTTTTTTATTGGCGATTCAGCCCTAATTCCCGCTCAGGGACTCTTCGTGGGCAGGGCAAATCAGGGCATAGGCGCAGGTACGGCACGCGAAGCCGGGTTTGGCGGGGAAGTGCTTGGCGCGGATATCGGCGGCGGTCTCCTGGATGATTTTTTCGGCTTCCGCGATTTGCTTGGCGCCGCGGGTGGTCACCAGGGTGGAATTGTCCTGTAGATAGTGGAATACCAGTCGAACGGGATTCCATTCAAAGATTTCCTTTGCAGCCAGGGCGTAGATGCTTAGCTGGAGCCCTTTTCGGACCTCTGCTTCTTTTCTGGGTTTGCCGGTTTTGTAGTCCACAATCTCCACGTCGCTGCGGCCGAGCGAGTTCACCTGGTCCATGCGGCCGGCGAGAATCACATCGTTTTCGAGTGGCAACTCGAAAGGTTTTTCCTGCTCCAGGATATTCGGAGGTTGCGCGACGACGGAAGCGTGGAATGCCTTGAGCTGCTCGAGGCCGTCCTTCTTGTATTCCGCTTCCTGATATTCATCTTCGTAGCCGGCGCTGGTCCACTCGGTCGCGTAGATGCGTTGGACTTCCTCAAACGGCAGCACCGTGCCTTTCTTCAGTTGCTCCAGGAAGCGCTTGATGGTGGTGTGCATGACGCTGCCAAAACTTAGTGTGGCGCGCGGACCTTCCTTGAGGCACCAGAGGTAGCTGAAGGCATATTGTTGCGGGCATTTCCGGAAATTTTCGACGGCGGAACTGCTGAGCTTCAACGGTTCCGGCACAGCGGGGTAAAAAGCCTCCGCCCATTTTGCGACGCGGGTGAAAATTTTGGGTGGCGCTTCACTGGCCGGGAAGAGTTCGTTTTCCCCGCCGGGCACTATTGCGGGTTGTTGCTCTTTCTTTTTGACTCTTGGCGCAGAGAGAGAAATATCGCGGCGCTTGAGAGCCGGTTCCATCAGGAGATCTTCAATGAATACCGGGACTTTGTTCTTCTTCTCGGTGAGGGTGGTGATGGTCAAGCGTTCCTGGGCCCGTGTCAACGCGACATAGAAGAGCCGGCGCTCTTCCTGAATATGAAAGTCGCCTTGCGGCAATTCCTCTTTCATCAAGCGCACGGGAAATTCGAACAAGGGCGCGCGATTGCGCGAGGGGAAAGCATGGGAATTCACGCGCAAAAGAAAAACATGGGAAAACTCAAGGCCCTTTGCGCCGTGGACGGTCATTAATTGCACCGCGTCCCCGGGGGCGTCTTCTTCCAGGCTGAGTACACCGCCGGCTTGCTCGAAGTATTCGAGGTATTCCAGGAATTCCGGCAGGCGGCGGGTCTCACTCTTGGGTTCCCAATCCTTGACGAACTGGCCCAGTTGATTGACGTATTTGCGATCCTGGGGGCCGGCGCGCTGAGGTACCTCGAGCCATTCGGTGAGGTCCGAGAGGATTTCGCGGGCGGTGCGACGGCGAAGAGTCTTGCGCTGTTCCGCTAGAAATTCCAGCAACTCCTTGCAGGCAGCGGGAGAAGGATCGAAGGCCAATTCAGCTTGCGGGGCTTGCAGGACATCATGAAGGGAGGTGCCACGTTTTTTTGCGGCGCGCTCGGTTAGACGGACCAAGTCCGGGGCTGTGAGATGCCATGCAGGAGCGGAAAGAACGCGAGCACAGGCGATATCGTCATAGGGGAAAGCGATCAGGCGGAGATAGGCGAGCACGTCGCGGACGAGAGGATGCTCGAGAATGGAAAGCCTGTTGATGATGAAGGGAATCTTGCGCTGAGAAAGCTCTTCGACAAGGAAATCCCGGTGGGCATGCTGGCGGTAAAGAACGGCGAAATCTCTCCAGCGGCGGCCGGCGTTATGCAGGCGCTGAAGCTCGTCGGCAACCCAGATGGCTTCGGATTCCGGGGAGTCCAGTTCGACGATGCGGATTTTTTCGCCTTCGGGTCGGTTGGGGTGGAGTACTTTTTTTGGGAACTCGGGGCTGACTTCGTTCATGCCAATAGCCTGGGTAGCGACGCGGAGAATGTTCGGCGTGGAGCGGTAATTCTTGGTGAGCGATACGCGATACGGCGTGGAATCCTGGCCCTCGGTCCAATCGGTGAAACGCTGGAGAAACAACTTAAAACTGCCAAAGGACGCGCCGCGGAAGCGGTAGATGGCTTGATCGTTGTCGCCAACGACGACGATGTTACGCGAATCGCTGCTGAGCAGGTGGAGGAGTTCGAGTTGGGCGATGTTGGTGTCCTGAAATTCGTCAACAAGGATGTGTTTGTAGCGCTCGCGGAGCTGGCGGAGGCGCTTGGCATCGCTCTTGAGCAAGGCGACGGCTTCGGCGATCGAGCCGTTGATGGCGATGGCGCGTTTATCGCGCAAAATTTCTTCGCTGGCGCGATAGGCGCGGGCGATTTCCTGCTGCAGGGCCACGTGTTCGGCGCGCTCTTTGTAGGTGTCGTCGTCCAGAGTGGGCTGATCGGCTTGCAACTCTGCGGCAAGTTGATCGGCGAAGGCCTGGTACTCCTCGCTGGAGACGAGCTCGTCCTGGCAGCGAGAGAAGAAGGCGATGAAATCGCTTAGGAACTGTCCGGGCTCGGCCAGGCGCCGATATTTTTCGAGTTTCAGGCGAGCCAAATTGCGGCGCAGGAGGATCCAGTGGTCGACGGATTCGAGGACCAGACGATTCGGGTCGACCTCCTTCAGGATGGTTTCGCAAAAGGAGTGGAACGTGGCGAGAACGACATCTTTGCCGCGTTCGCCGACGGCTTTCACCACGCGCGTTTTCATTTCACCCGCGGCTTTGTTGGTGAACGTTAAGCCGAGAATGTTTTCGCCGAGAAGGGAACTATCCGATTCGAGCAGGTGGCGGATGCGTTCGGTGATGACGCGAGTTTTGCCGGTGCCGGCGCCGGCGATGACCAGAAGCGGGCCGTGGCCGTGCGTGATGGCGCGCTGTTGCGCTTCATTTAGCTGCGGCCCGGCGCTTTCGGGTTTGCCCATTTCGAAGAGCGTTTTTTGTGTTGCAGGCATCGTCACTGAAAGGATAAGGCAGATTCATTGCCTTTGACAGGCGACGAAGAAGCCACGTGTGGAAATGCAGTGAAGATTAATGCGAATTTCTGAGATGCGGAGCTGCTCAGGGGCTGAAGCCGAGGCCGCGGCAGGGATTAATGCCGGTGCTCAAGCACCCCCCTCAACGCACTAGCGCTGAGAGGCTTGGCCTGAGGCGACTCGGGTGTTGAACTCGGCGGATTTTTTGCGCGGTATAGTGATGGCGGTCCATTGGCCGGATTTGGCGGCGAAATGTTTGGCGAGGAAGGTGATTTGGCCGATGTGGTAGGAATAATGAGCGATCTGGCGGTTGATGGCTTGCGTTACGGAATGCGGCTCGGTCCGGATCAGAACGGTGCGCGAGGAATCGGCGTCAGTCAATGGCTCGAGCGCGTCAAAGAGAATTTTCCAGCCGTGCTCCCACAGGGCGAGAAGTTCGGCTCGAGTTTTTGGTGGTTCTTCGAATTCGGTATCGCGGTGGCGATCGGGCTTTTCGCCATCGGAGGTGAGGAAGTCGGTCCAGCGCGAGCGCATGTTGCCGACCATGTGTTTCACGATGACGGCGATGGAGTTGGATTCGTCATCGAGGCAGGCGAACAGGCCATCGTCGGGGCACTGCTCCATCGCGCGTTGGGCTAGCTTCTTGTAATAGCGGAACAAATCGATGGAATCGGAGAGATGTGAAGTGGTCAGTTGGTGAGCCATAGTGTCCATGCCTTTCGAAGGTCACGGGAATTTCATCACGCAGGGCTGGCGTTTTGCAGCCCGGAGCGCTAAGGTGCCGGGGCGAGAACGAGGCGCCCGAGGAGGGATTGTGGGGCCGAGGAAGAAGAGAGTCAAGGCTTGACATTTCGCTTTTCTTTCGCCTAAGATGGGCGGCGCTGGCCATTCGACACAGGAGGAAACATGAGCATTGGACAATCGATGTTGCCGGAATTCGATCAAGAGATGCAGAACACGCGCAAGGTTCTGGAACGCGTACCCGACGAGAAATGGGGCTGGAAGCCGCATGAAAAGTCCGGCACGGTGGGATGGATGGCAGGACATGTTGCCACGATGCCCGGTTGGATCGGCATGACGTTGCAGACACAAGAATTCGATTACGCGCCTGTTGATGGGTCTGCTTACGAACCGCCGAAAATCGAAAACCGGCAGCAATTGCTGGCGGAGTTCGACAAGAACGCCAAGGAAGCACGCGCAGCGCTCGCGGGTGCAAGCGATGCGGACCTGATGAAAGATTGGACCCTGAAGGCAGGGGGCCAGACGATCTTCACGATGCCGAGGGTTGCGTGCGTTCGCGGGATGGTATTAAACCACATCATTCATCATCGGGCGCAGCTCACGGTGTACTACCGCTTGCTTGGCATTCCGGTGCCCGGCCTGTACGGACCGAGCGCAGACGAAGCCACGCCAACGGCGGCCTCGGCAAGCTGAAGGTCTTCCTTCAAGTAGAGAGGGCGGAGGCCACTCCGCCCTTGCAGATTATGCGACTGACCCGGAGTTAGTTAGCTAAGTTCCTTGGAACATTCAGTTTTTCTGTTGGATGATTGGTTTAGCGTTTACCGTGGAAGGTGCTTGCTCTTCTGGAGGGGGATTGATTTTGTAGTCCGACGGGATTTCAAACAGGGAAGCATTCGGTTCTTGGCGCTGAATATGGGTGAGCGTCCCCCTACTCTCATTCTTGCCTCTTAGACTCGTATGGATTTCCAGGATCGTCGCCGCGAGATCGTCCGACACCCAACATTCGGTGAAGTAAGTGGGCTTCCCGCTCCACTCGCCATCATCCTCCGTTCCCAGAACCATCACTCTAAAGCCGTGGGTCGGAAAGCCCTCTATCTCCTTGAATCCAAGGTCTTCGAAAACTGTATTGGAAGGACGTTGCATGTAGGCGAGCGCTTCAAAAAACGAGTTGTAATGGAGGTCTGTTCGCGGCCCCTCTGTGACCCGAGCAATTTTCATGTCTGGAAAAACTGTCGTGGCCTTTCCGCCGCCGCAATCGCTAATGGAGATAACGGCCGTGTAGATTCGCCCCTCTTTCCGAGAGCTAACGTCCGGAGGCTGATTCCTTCTTCCGTCGATAGAAGGAGGGTGCCACTCACGGTAGACGCGCCCGCCCGTGTCGCGTGCCACTAGACCACTAGAATCAAACGTGTGTTCAGTTCCGTCAGGGTAATGCGTCACGCTGTGGCTCACGTTCTGCGCCGTGAACGGTTTTCCCGGATCCGATTCGATGGCACGCCATCCTTGACAGAATAGAGTTTGTCCGTACGCTGTCGTGGAGGTTCCCAAGAGTGCCGCCATCACGCCGAGCAGACTCCACGTAGCAAGGAAGTTCGCAGTCTTTGGCATTCTCACCTCGGGACGGAGTATAAGTCTCTGATGCGCAAAATACGATTATTGGATTCCCGTTTGACGGGACGTTGGTCTGATTCATGATTTGCATATGACTCCTGACCAACCCCCTGCCGGAGACTGAGGCCTGCCAAGTTTTCCCTCGCCGGTCGCCTCGCGCTCGCGGTTGTATAATAGGCAGCGTTCGTTTGGAGGCTTCTCCATGGATACAGCTGTGATTCTTTCTGCGGTGCGGACTCCCATTGGAAAATTTCAGGGTGGGCTGGCTAGCTTAAGCGCGACCGAACTAGGCGCGAAGGTCATTGCGGAAGCGGTGCGTCGTGCCGGGCTGGACGGTCAGCAAATTGACGAAGCGATCATGGGGAACGTGGTGCAGGCGGGACTGGGGCAAAATCCAGCGCGTCAAGCGGCGTTGAAGGGCGGCTGCGACCCGCGCGTGGCGGCCATGACGATCAACAAGGTGTGCGGGTCGGGGCTGAAGGCTGTGGCGCTGGCGGCGCAGGCAGTGCAGTTGGGCGAAAGCGAAATTGTGGTCGCGGGCGGGATGGAGTCGATGTCGAACTGTCCGTATTTGCTGCCGAATGCACGCACGGGCTACCGCATTGGCGATCAGAAAGTTGTGGATTCGATGATCTGCGACGGGTTGTGGGACGCCTACGAGAATTTTCACATGGGCATGACGGGGGAGTTGGTGGCGGAGAAATATGGAGTTACGCGCGAAGAGCAAGACAAGTTCGCGCTGGAGAGTCACCAGAAGGCGATTCGTGCAAGGAAGTCCTGCTTTTTGGAGGCACAGATTCTGCCAATCGAAGTGCCGCAGAAAAAGGGTGAACCGCTGGTGATCAAGTACGACGAATCTCCGCGCGAAGACACGACGCTGGAAGCGCTGGCAAAATTAAAGCCGGCCTTTAAGAAGGACGGCACGGTCACGGCAGGAAACGCGCCCGGAACAAACGATGGCGCGGCAGCATTGGTGGTGACTAGCGAACGAGTGGCGGCAAAACTAGGGACGCAGCCCATGGCGCGGATTGTGGCGCAAGCGGTGAGCGGCGTGGAACCGAAGTGGGTAATGATGGCGCCGGTGGATGCCGTGGAAAAGTTGCTGGCGAAAACGCGCTGGGACCGTGACAAGGATGTGGATCTGGTGGAATTGAACGAAGCATTCAGCGTGGCGGCGATCGCGGTGACGCGGCAGTTGAAGCTCAATCCGGAAAAGGTGAACGTGAATGGTGGTGCGGTGGCGATTGGTCATCCCATTGGCGCATCGGGAGCGCGCATCCTGGTGACGCTGCTTTATGAGTTGCAACGGCGCAACTTGAAGCGGGGCATCGCGGCACTGTGCCTCGGCGGAGGCAATGCTGTGGCGCTGACCGTAGAGCGCGCGTAAACGCTGATTTCAGCGTGTCGCGAAGGTGCCCGCCGCCGGCGACCGCTACGAGTTAACGTGGCGGCCCGCCTCAGAAGGACGGGCCCTACAAACCTTCCAGTGTCAGGAGAGGGGATCGTTGCCGGGGACAGCGTTGGTAACGGGCTTCGGAGCGTGGTGCAGTTCGGTGGCGCAATACGGGCAGAACTTGTCGTCGTCGGAGACTTCGCGCTGGCACTGGGGGCACGCCGGATGCAGGTTGTATTTGCAGTTGGGGCAGAAATTGAAGCGCGCGTTGACGGTACTGGCGCATTGCGGGCAGGTATAGGGTAACGGCTCCCGCACCAGTAAATAGATGATCAAGCCGATGATTCCGGCCGAGGGCGAAAGGATAAGCACAAGCAGCGTCCAGAGGGCAGGATGCATGCCGCGACGTTTGGCGTCGCGATAAACGTAGCCGAGCATGAACAGCATGCTAGACATCACGAACGCCATGGCGGTGATCACGCCAGCGAGAGCCAGGCAAGAGAGAAACGGCATGTCGTGGAAGCTGTTGTCGGGGAAAATGTTGTCATTTGTGCCGATGTTGTGCAGATTGACGCCGATCCCGATGAGGAGAGCCAACACGTAGAGTGACAGGCAGCCCCAGACGAGCCATTTCGGGATGATGCGGAGTTCATCGCGGAAGCGGCTGCGTTCACGCTTGCGGCGGAAGCGAATCAAGCGAAGGCGTTCATTGAATGCGTCAGACATAGTTTCCTCTCGTACTACAAAAACAATTCCTTCAGGGTCGAAGCCCGAAAATCAATGCTCGTTCGTTGCGGTTGTGCTTGATCCTCACGTTAAGATCCTTCGCGCCAAAAGCTCGCTCAGGATGACATCGCCGGAGCCACCGCAGGCCGGATTACACATCCGTGCGCCTCGTGGAGACGGTTCCTCCCCCGCGCTGGTACAGAACGGCCGCGACGGCGACCAAAGCCGGAACCGTCCACCACAACACGAATCCAAATTCCAGAACCAGCTTGGGCAGATTGAGCTGCAGCCCGACCCACGAGAAAGCGCGCCAGACCAGCGGAGCACTGAAAAGTCCAAGCAGCCAGCTGACAGCGGTGATGATCCAAAGAAGCGCACTGCTGGTGGAAGTCGGCGCCGATTGCTGAGCGCGGAGGCGAACACGCAGTTGCGTGCGCGCCGCAAGATCGCGTGGGACAGAAACCGGAACCGTGCGGAGCGCGTGAAGCAGTTCGCGGGTGGAAGCAATTTCCCGCGCGCAATCGCCGCAATCGCGGAGATGCCCATCGAGCCAAATTTGGTCAGCGGCAGATAGTCCTTCGACGAGCGACTGGGCGAAGAGTTCTTGCGCGCGTTTGTGAAGGTCTTCGCTCATGCAGCCCCCTGAGGTAATGCAGATTTCAATGCCTCGAGCCCTCGGTACAGGCGAGATTTGACGGTCGAGAGCGGCGTCGCGAGAACCGTGGCGATTTCTTCCAGGCCGAGCTCCTCGTGAAAGCGCAGGAGAAGTACTTCGCGATAGTAAGCCGGAATTTTCAAGAGCGAAAGCTGGACGGCTTGCTCGTTTTCGCGGGTGACCAGAAGCTGTAAGACGGAGACGGCGTGATCGTCCGGTGGGTCGTACGGCTGATTGGATTCCGGATCGCCGAGATCTTCGAGGCTGGGAAATTTCTTGCGGCGCGAAACGTCGATAACCAGATTGCGCGCAATGGCGAACAGCCAGGACTCGAATTTGGATTTGCCGTTGTACTGGTGGCCGCGCTCAAGCACGCGAATCCAGGTTTCCTGAAACAAGTCCTCGGCGAGCGCGGGATCGCCCGTGAGGAACAGGAGATAACGGTAGAGGCGCTGCTGGTATTGCTCAATGAGGCGATCAAGGAGATCAGGATCGCGGCGGCGGAGGCCAGCGGCCAGGATTTGGCGTTCGTCAGTCATGAGCCCGGTGAAGAGTACCGGGGACCTCGAAACCGTAAAGGTGAAAGCCTGTGCGCTCATACTATCTTGGATACGGGTGAGGTGGTGAAAAAGACGCAGGTGAAAGAAGAGGTGACCAGGCAGCGAGGTAACGAAGTAAGGAGAACGTCCTTGTTTGCAGATGGTTACAGCACTAGGGAACTTGTTACCCCGAGCGAAGTGAGGAACAAGGACTGATTTCGGAGGATAAGTAAGTAGGTCGATGCGCCGATGCGCGGGTGGTGACAGCTTGTGCCAGGAGGGGTAGGTTGGTGAGTGTTGTTAAGCCGTAAAAGCGGCGGCAGGGCCGCCGCACTCCAAAGGTGATGGAATGATTTGTCCACGATGTAAGGCGGAGTATCGACCGGGATTCACGCATTGCGCGGATTGCGATGTGGACTTGGTGTGGGAGTTGCCAAAGCACGCCATCGAAATGCGGCAAACGGGCGAGGATGGCGAGTATCGCGTTGCCGGTGGCCCGGGCGATCCAAACGAGGATCCGTTCTGCTCCTTCTGGAAGGGCGACGACCCGCGTGTGCATGTGGAGTTGTGCGGCGTGCTGGACGAAGCGGGAATACCTCACAACACCGTGTACCGGCGCGATCATTTGTTCAATCTGCGGAATTATGCGGCGTTTGAAGTGGGCGTGCCGTTCTCCATGTATGAGCGGGCGGAGAACGCTGTGAAAGAAGCGTACGGCACGGAGGATGTAGCGGATGTGGGCGCGCAGGAAGTGCAATTATTGGCGGAGCGGCCGATTCGGAAGCTGCCGGAAACAGTAGCACCGCCGGACGAGGACAATATTCCAGGGCCTCCAAGCGCAGGCGAGGGGGCGGATTGGTATCCGGGAGATGCCACGGTGAAAGTGTGGTCAACAGAGAGTGGCGAGCCGAGTGAGTTTCTGGTTGCAGCGCTGCATGAGAATGGAATTCGTTGCCGGTTGGAGAAGAGCGGACAGCGAGCCGAGTTGTACGTGCTGCCGGAGGAGGAAACCCGCGCGCGGGAAATCGTGCGCGAGGTTGTCGAAGGCCAGCCGCCGGAGTGAGTCAGTTATGGTGACAAAGCGCTGCTTCTGACGGCGGGATTCGCGTGACGACGGCAGCCACTGCGGACAGCGGACGCGAACTCAAAACGGCGAGAAGGCTATATAATCCGAGTCGATCTGAGCTATGGCGGACTCTAAAAAAATACACTGGGGTCTTATTCTTTTGGGCGGATTTTTGGCAGAGCTGCTCGTATTCGCCATTGTCTTTCCGGTGCGCCATTTTTTCGGCCAGCAAGCGTTTTTGGCGTCTATCCTGATTGCCTCCGCGGCAATGCCGTTTGTCTTCGCGCTATGGGTGGGGCGGCGTATCCAATCGCAGTTTGTGCTGCACGGTGCGCTTGTGGGTCTGGTGGCCGCGCTGATTTACATCGGGCTGGCGTGGGGCCAACCACAACCGGTTTTGTACCAAATCGCGCACGGGCTCAAAATTGTGGGTGGCGTGGCTGGCGGGTTCGTCGCTTCGCGCCGGAAGCCAAGGGAGGGATGACTTGTGACGATCGATGCGATCAAGACGGTGGCGGTGCTGGGCGCGGGCACCATGGGGAATGGGATTGCGCACGTGTTTGCGCGCGCCGGGTACAGCGTCATCCTACGCGATGTGGAGGAACGATTTCTGCAGCGTGGGATGGAGACGATAGGGAAGAACCTGGACCGTGAAGTGAAGAAGGGAAAATTGACGGAGGCGGAGAAGCCGGGCGTGTTGGCGCGGCTGAAGCCCGTCACCGATATGGGCGCGATTGCCGCAGTGGATTTTGCGGTGGAAGCGGTGCCGGAAAAAATGGAAATCAAGCGCGCGGTGTTGATGGAGGCGGACCGGCTGCTGCGGCCGGAAGTGATCCTGACGAGCAACACGTCATCGATTTCCGTGACGACGTTGGCGGCGATGACGAAGAGGCCAGAGCGGTTTGTGGGCATGCACTTCATGAATCCGGTGCCCATGATGGTGCTGGTGGAGGTGATTCGCGCGCTGCAGACCGGCGATGAGGCGTTCGCGACGACGATGGAGTTGGCGAAGAAGCTGGGGAAGACGCCGGTGGCGGTGAACGATGCGCCGGGATTCGTGTCCAATCGCGTGCTGATGCCGCTGATCAATGAGGCGGCGTATGCGGTGATGGAAGGCGTGGCGACTCCGGAAGCCGTAGACGCCGTAATGAAGCTGGGGATGAATCACCCCATGGGGCCGCTGGAGTTGGCCGATTTTATCGGCCTGGATGTGTGCGTGGATATTATGCATGTGTTGGTGGAAGGCCTCGGCGATCAAAAATATCGCGCGTGCCCGTTGCTGAAGAAGTATGTGGCGGCGGGGTGGCTAGGGCGCAAGAGCGGGCGCGGATTCTACGGTTACGAAAAACGAAGTTGCTAGAACTCCGGATACATTCGCGCCGCATGACGGAAGTGGACTATTTCGACGAGGCGCTTGTTTTCGTGTATGCGGTAATAGACCAGGACTGGACTGTGAAGAAGTTTGCGCACTCGATGCCGTTTGCGGATGGTGCTTCCCATACGAGGGAAGCGAGTCAGTAATTCCACGTGGTCAAGCAGCGAACTGCCAAATCGAGACGCAGCAACAGAGTCGTCTTTAGCGATCCAATGGATGATCTCCGCCAGATCGTCTAACGATCTTTGGGTGAAGAGGAGTTGGTAATCCACTTTGGCAGGAGCCTGCGGACCTGCGCCAGTGTAACAGTTCGGCCCGCTTTGGCGTCGCGGATTCCCTCGTCGATTGCGGCGAGGGTGGCCTCGTCCTCATCGTCCTTTATGGGGACGGGCTTCTCGAATTCGAACTCCCTCGTCTTGCTCATAGAACGATGCTAGACCCAATTCCAAGGGGTTGCAACGGAGGAAACGTGGTGCGGCAGGTCGGCGTTCTACCTTATTACCGGGGAACACTGAGCGGATGAATCTCAACGCGCAGGACCCTGACATATTGGGCAGAGAAGGCGAACACAGTGGGAATGTCGGCACGGAATACGGTAGTAGCCCAGCGAGATAGTGTATGGCGAAAACAAAGCGAAAATACTGTTTGCCTTTTGTTCGCCTCTGCGATAAGGTGGCCCTGTGAGTTTTCAACAGGTGCCCCATGAACGACTTGCGGAGCAGTGTGCTGAGCTGCATCGAACATGAGAGACTCGAATTCGAGCTGCTGGAGTTGCGGACCCGCGGGCAGTACCTGATCCGGCTGCGCGGGCTCACTCGTCAGGAGCAGACGGAGTGGGACCGGCGGGAACGGGCGGCGCTTTCGAGGCTGGTCGATCACCAGCTCGAGCATGGCTGCGCACGTTGAAAATTTATTTTGAGGCGAAAGGGAAAAAGGGCTAGCAATCTCAAGTACGATGTGGTACATTAATTATATCGTAACGTACTGGAGGGACAGTGCAGTCCCGGCGCTGTTTGAAAACGAGCCCGAAAACCCAATCGCAAAATTCCTAATTTCCTCCACCGAGGTGAGAAATGACTGATGAACGGGCGAAGTTGCTGGAAGCGGCGATCTCGCAAATCGAGAAGTCTTATGGGAAGGGCTCGATCATGCGTTTGGGCAGCAAAGATGTACTGGTGCCGGTGAACGTGATTCCATCGGGGTGCTTGTCGCTGGACGCGGCGCTGGGCGTGGGCGGATTTCCCCGCGGGCGCGTGATTGAGATTTATGGGCCGGAATCGGGCGGCAAGACCACCATGACGCTGCACATCATTGCCGAGGCGCAGAAGTTGGGTGGCCAGGCAGCATTCATCGATGCGGAACACGCGCTGGATCCATCGTACGCGCGGAAGCTGGGAGTGGACGTGGACAACCTGCTGGTATCACAGCCGGACCACGGCGAACAGGCCTTGGAAATCGCGGAAACGCTGATTCGTTCGGGCGGCGTGGACGTGGTGGTTGTGGACTCCGTGGCGGCATTGGTGCCCAAGGCGGAACTGGAAGGCGAAATGGGTGATCCGCAGATGGGCTTGCAGGCGCGGCTGATGTCTCAGGCGCTGCGGAAGTTGACGGCGATTGTATCGAAATCGAAGACCTGCCTGATTTTCATCAACCAGATTCGCGAAAAGATTGGTGTGATGTTCGGCAACCCGGAAACCACGACGGGAGGCCGGGCATTAAAGTTCTATGCCTCGATGCGCGTGGACATTCGGCGCATCCAGGCGATCAAGGAAGGCGACCGCGTGGTGGGCTCTCGCACCCGCGCGAAGGTGGTGAAGAACAAGGTGGCCGCGCCGTTCCGCGAAGCAGAGTTCGACATCCTGTACGGCGAGGGTATTTCGCGCGAAGGTGATCTGATCGATCTCGGCGTGGATAAAGGAGTGCTCGAGAAGAACGGCACGTGGCTCAGTTTTGGTGGAGAAAGAATGGGCCAGGGCCGCGAGAATGCTCGAGTTTTTCTGAAAGAGAATAAGGACATTCGAGAAAAGATTGAATCGACATTGCGGAAAAAAATGGAGATTCCCGGGTTGAGCCAAAATGCTACAAATCCGGGAACGAATGGCCATGCGAACGTCGTCGCAGAGAAGCCACCGATGAAGGCAGCGGCTGCGGCGGCGACAGACAGCAAGGCGCGGCCAACGCGGTAAAATACAGTTTCTTCGAAGGAAGAGAGCGGGCGGGGCGGGGAAGGGTGACCCCGCCCGTTTCTTTTTGGTGCGTTGGTTGCCCGTTTGTTTCACGGGGTGACCGAGTGAGGGCACACTCGCCTACCGTACATGCGACTTTTTACGGACATTGGGACAGGTTGGCACGATAAGCTGGACCGCAGGTCAGTGATTCAAAACAAAGCACATAGCCTCGTACTGGTGCTACTTAACTATTGTCAGCATAGAACGAAAATCGTTACACTACGTCTCAGTTTGATCCCGCGCTGTGATTCAGAGATGAGAGCGCTGCGGCAAGACGGAAGTAACCACTGTGGAATGTGTGATCAAGAGCCGTGGTACAGTGAATGCAGTATTCGACAGGACGTTGCTTTGTAAGATGGGAATAAGGTAAAGTCTGGAGACGCTGCTAGAAATGCCAGGGTGTCTTGGATTAAGGGTCGAATGATCAAGGACTTGGGAAAAACAGTCGTGACTGCGTTGCTGACCGTAACGCTCGCTGTGCCAGCATTGCCTGCCGCGGAGCCTGCCGGCAAGCCGATTGTCAGCGCAACCTCCAAATCGAAGTCGAAGAAGCATCTGAAGCCGTCGACCTATCGCGGTTACGCCCCGACGTATGCGGATTCGGTGAGTGCGGACGATCCCAGCTTTGATGACCCCATTGTGCGCGCAGCCGCTGTAGAAGCACTGGGCCGTTACAACGGCTCCGTTGTGGCCGTAGACCCCAACACGGGGCGTATTTTGACGGTTGTGAATCAGAAGATCGCTTTCAGCGACGGCTATATTCCGTGCTCGACGATCAAGCCGACCATTGCTATTGCTGCGCTGGAAGAAAACGTCATTACCAACGACACCATGCTCAAGGTTGGGCGCCGCAAGTATATGAATCTGACCGAAGCACTGGCGCATTCCAACAATGTGTTCTTTGAAGAGTTGGGGCGGCGCATGGGATTCGACACAGTCTCCAAATATGGCCGGCTGCTGGGACTTGGGGAGCTATCTGGATACAACCTGCCGGACGAGCATCCCGGGGCGTTCCCGACGCAGCCTCCCGCGTTCGGCGGCGTGGCCAGAATGTCCAGCTTTGGGGAAGGCATTCAGATTACGCCGCTGCAGTTGGCGGCGATCGCCGCGGCGTTCGCGAATGGCGGCACGCTTTACTATTTGCAGTATCCCCATACCCAGGAAGAAGTGCAGAACTTTGAGCCTAAGGTAAAGCGCGATCTGAATATCGCCAGCGCTTTGCCGGAAGTGCGCGAAGGCATGCTGGCGGCGGTGCTGTACGGTACTGGCCGGCTGAGCTACGACGTTGGCGGCGACGAGACGCCGCTTGGCAAAACCGGCACCTGCGACGACCATACGAATCCCTCGCGTATCGGCTGGTTTGTGAGTTACGCCGATGAAACGCATCCGAAGATCGCCCTGGCGGTGCTGTTGCGCGGGAATACTCGCCGGGTGAAAGGCCCTACGGCGGCGCAGGTTGCGGGCGGGATTTACCGGCGGCTGCGGCAGCAGAATTATTTCGCTGAAGGGGTAAAGACCGCGGCGGTGCCGAGCGTAACTTCGGGCAAGTAAGAATTCCCAAAACAAAAAAATGGGTGAAACTCGGCGTGCGAGTGCTCGTGCCTGTTCAGACGACGGTGGGGTGGTGTGGGCGGACCTTCACGTGAATGCTTACTACTGGTTCGCTACCATGCCTGGCAGCGTCAAAGCAGTGATCGCACAGACGCAAACTGAGTTGGTCCTCGCTCTTGGCGTGAAAGCTGCGATGGCATTCGAAGCAGGTGGAGTATTCTAGGCGCTGGTGTTGTTCGCGGGCGTGAACTTCGGGATGGACTTCTAGCGTGATCATTTCTTTCCCCCGGATTGGTGTTGGCAAATTCCGTGCCAGATGTGAACGTGGGGCGTTACTGAAGACACTGGACTTATTGGCTGGCGAGTGGCCCGACTGTGTGAATTCGCGCAAGACCTTCGTGTAATCTCGCAAAGACCCCGTGCCGAGTTGAGCGCAGCAAGAGTTACAACCGTTGACGATGCGAGCGGTTTGGGACAAAAGAGAAGCGTGCGGTATCCTGAGTTGACTTGGCTAGACAAGGTTGGTTTTGGAAGGGAATCGAAAAGACTAATGCAGTCTGTATGGGGGAAAAGTTGAGCCGGGGATTCTTGATCGTTGTAGGACTAGTTGTGTTAGCTGGGCTCGCTGTCGATGGCCACATACTGCGGCAACGACGGGCAATCGACCAGGAATTTCAAGAGCAGGTAGCGGAGGCACGCGCGGAAGCGGAACGCATACGCGCCCAGGTGGTTCTGCCCGTTGCAAACAAGTTGCCCAAAGGTGAAAACTTCGCGGTGGCACTGCAGCGATTTGGATTGAGTTCCCAGGAAGCCGGTGAAGCCACGACGGCGGCGCAACACGCGTTTAATCTGCGGCAGTTGCGGGCTGGGAACACGCTGGTTGTAGGCCGTTCCGTAGAAGGCGAACTGCGGGAAATCAATTACAGGATCGACCCCGATCGCATGTTGCATATTGTTCCGGCAACGCAGGGATTTTCCGCCGAGGTCAGAGAGATTCCGTCGCACGTGGAAGTGAGCGTCGTCAGCGGGCGGCTGCAAGATTCTTTGTTCAACGCCGTGGAGGATGCCGGCGAATCCCCGGAAGTGGCCATGCGGCTCGCCCAGATTTTTGGCTATGACCTGGATTTTTACACCGACCCCCGTAAGGGCGATACCTTCCGCATTGTGATCGAGAAGAAGAAATACAGAACCGGGGAAACCGCGAGTTACGGCAGAATTCTGGCGGCAGAGTATGACAATGGTGCAAAGAAGTACCAAGCGCTGCTCTTCCACGATGATCAAGGACACCCGGCGTATTACACAGCGGAGGGTAAGTCGCTGCAGAAAGCATTCCTTCGGTCTCCGCTGAAGTTCGCCGCGCCGGTGACGTCGCACTTCAGCAAAGCACGGTTCCATCCGATTTTGAAGACGTTTCGGCCGCACTTGGGGACCGACTACGGTGCGCCTATCGGGACACCCGTGCAGACGATCGGAAGCGGCCGCGTGGAGTTCGCCGGCCGTAAAGGTGACGACGGGAACATGGTGAAGGTCGCGCACTCGCAGGGCTACGAAACCATGTACTTGCACCTTTCGAGGATTTTGGTGCACGTGGGCGAACACGTTGAAATCGGCAGGACAATCGGGCTAGTCGGCATGACGGGACTGGCCACCGGTCCACATCTGGACTTTCGCATTTCGCAGAAAGGGCAATTCCTGAACTTTGAGAGGCTTGGATTGCCGCCGTCGGAACCGGTGACAAAGAAGAATTGGACCGAATTTGCCGCGTTGCACGAGCAGTGGTTGCCAGTTCTGCAACACCCGGAGCAGTTAGAAGCTCACGTTGCAGAACCCGGGGCCGTGAAGCCTTAATCCGATCGAAATACCCAGCCTAGCCAAGAATTGTATTCCTCGCGACAAACTGTCCCTGCTACCGTCTAAGTGCGGAGGAGTGTCCATGAACAAACCATTCGTCGGCAAGCCCATGTGGTTGTGTGCCTTGTTGCTGGCAGCGCAGTTGGTCTCCGCGCAAGCGTCGGCGCCGCCACCGGCAGCCGAGCAGCAGGCTAAAGCTTGGCTGGGTGCGTTCAATTCTGGTGATCGCGCCACTCTTCTCGAGTTTCTCAAAACAAATCGCCCGTCGGCCGTGGAGCGCATCGATGGGGAAATGGGATTCCGCCAGATGACCGGTGGATTCGATCTGGAGAAGACGGAAGAGAGCACGCCAACGCGCTATACCGCTCTGGTGAAGGAGAAAGACAGCGACCAGTTTGCGCGGATGGTCGTGGAAATCGAACCGGACGCGCCGCATCGAATCACGAAGTTTGATTTGATGGCCATCCCACGACCAGCGGAGTTTGCGATACCGCGAGTATGTCAGCCGGAGGCGGCCGCGGCATTGAGCAAGGACCTGGAACACAACACAGCGGCTGACCGTTTTTCTGGAGCGGCGCTTGTGGCGAAGAACGGAAAGGTATTTTTCGAGCAGGCTTATGGATTGGCGGACCGCGAGAAGAAAATTCCCAACAAGCTCACGACCCAATTTCGGATTGGATCGATGAACAAGATGTTTACCGCGGTTTCGATACTGCAGTTGGTGCAGGCCGGTAAGATCCAACTAACGGATCCTCTGGGCAAATATCTGACGGACTATGCGAACAAAGATGTAGCGTCTAAAGTGACCATCCATCATTTGCTGACGCACACAGGTGGCACAGGAGATATTTTTGGGCCGGAATTCGAGGCGCACCGGCTGGAGCTGAAAACCTTGCAGGATTACGTGAAGCTCTACGAGAAGCGCGACCTGAAATTCGAGCCTGGTTCCCAGTGGGAATACAGCAATTATGGATTTGTTCTGCTTGGCGCCGTAATCGAAAAAGTCAGTGGGCAGAGCTACTATGACTATGTGCGGGAACATGTCTTCAAACCGGCCGGGATGACTTCTACAGACTCGTTGCCGGAGAACGTATCTGTGCCCGAGCGGTCGGTAGGCTATATGAGGCCAGATCCGGGGCCCTGGCAGCCCAACACAGAAACGCTGCCTTATCGCGGTACCTCGGCGGGCGGCGGGTATTCCACCGTTGAGGATTTGTTTCGGTTCGCGACTGCCTTGTTGGCGCATAAGCTGCTGGACGCAAAACACACCGATCTGTTGACCAGCGGCAAAGTGGACACCGGGCGTGGAGACAAATATGCCTACGGATTCTTCGAACGCGACAACAATGGGATGAAGTGCTTCGGCCATGGCGGCGGCGCGCCGGGCATGAATGGGGACTTGGACATTTGCCCAGAGTCCGGTTACGTGATTGCCGTACTGGCGAATCTGGACCCACCGGCGGCTCAGCGAGCTGCCGATTTCGTAGCTGCGCGGTTGCCATTGAAGTAGTTTGGCGTCGTTTCCAGCGCTCAATCCGTACAGCCAAGACCTTACGCGCGCAGAAAAATTACATCAGCTACGTGCGATCAAGCCTCTTTTTATCAAGCTGTAACATACGGAAGTGCGATCCGCGGTATATCAAGATTTGCTACCGATATTTGCTGTTCTCATTGCCTGCGACGAACCCCCTCCCCATCGCCGCGAACTGATTTCAACGTGTTACCAAAATTTCAGCAAGGAATTCTATGTTCAATTTCCTGCCAAAAGACGACAAATTCTTCGATCAACTCGACACCATCGCGCGACTGGTGGTCCATGCCGCCGAACAACTTTCCTCCATACTGCAGACATTTCCGAAAATTGATACGCAACTTCAGGAGATCGAGGAAGCGAGAAAAAAGGCAGACGACCTGTCGCAGAGTTCCTTATCGGTGTTAGACCACGCGTTTATTACACCTTTGGATCGCGAAGACATTCTTGCCTTAATTTCGGGAATGCGAATCACCATTGAGCACATCGCGGAACTCGCGGAACGTTTTTCGCTATACCCGCTGGAAAGTCTCTATCCCAATTTGACGGACCAATCGAGAAACCTGCTGGAGTTGGCCATTCAAGTCGAGCAAATCATGGCGGATCTGCGCCAGAAGAAAACACTGAGCGAGTTGGTTGACGGAAGCATGAAGAAGCTGCAAGCCATCGAGGAAAATGTGAGAGGCGACCGGAGGAAATTCCTAAAGGAACTGTTCCGGGAAAATCCTGACCCGGTGGATTTGCTGAAGAAAAAGGACCTGCACGATTTGCTGGACGACGCAGTCGCGCGGTTAATCGATGTAACACAAACGCTCGCGAGAGTATTGCTGAAAAATGCATAGGAATAAGTGATGGTATCGCCACTCCACATGGTGTTTTTTCTGATTGGGCTCGCGTTTGTGTTTGACGTGTTCAACGGATTTCACGATGCAGCCAACTCTGTAGCCACGGTAGTCACTACGCGGGTGCTATCGCCAATTCAGGCGGTGTTTTGGGCGGCTTTTTTCAATTTCGTGGCCGCCTTTGTTTTTGGAACCGGAGTAGCAAAAACAATCAGCGATAAGCTGATCGATCCGAAAGTGGTCGATCTCTATGTGATATTTGGCGGCCTGATTGGCGCGATCGTTTGGGACATCATTACCTGGTTGATGGCCCTGCCGACGAGTTCCTCCCACGCGATCATCAGCGCGTATGCGGGCGGGGCGATCGCGAAGGCCGGTTTTCACTCCCTATTGTTGAAAGGCTGGGTACCGGTCATCACCTTCCTGGTGGTGTCCCCAATCATCGGGTTAATCCTCGGCTACATTTTTATGGTTATTGCGAGCTGGTTCAGTCACACAACGGAGCGACACAAAGCGGAACGGACTTTTTCTCGCTTACAGTTGATATCGGCTGGGGCATATAGCTTGGGGCATGGCACCAATGATGCACAGAAGACCATGGGGATTATCGCTGCGCTGCTGGTGTCGAGCGGCAAAAAGGAGTGGACCCAGGGGCATTTTCATTTTCTTTGGGCGAAACACGAACTTGCGTTGTGGATCATCCTGAGTTGTCACGCGGCGATGGCGATCGGAACGATGCTTGGGGGATGGCGTATTGTGAAGACTATGGGATCGCGGATCACCCCGCATCTCCATCCCATGGGTGGATTTTCCGCCGAACTTGCCGCCGCGACAACCATCGGTCTCGCCACAATCGCGTCGGTGCCCATTTCCACTACCCACGCGATTGGGGGAGCGGTGTCGGGAGTAGGCGCCACGAGGGGAGCGCACGCCGTGCGGTGGATATGGGGACAGCGCATTGTCTGGGGGTGGTTGTTGACTTTTCCGGGAGCGGCGATTCTTGGCGCATTCGCCTATTGGCTAGGCTCCTTCGCCCTCAAGCCGTTCATCGGCCAATAAGTAATAAAAATTGAGATGGCCAAGGCGGGAAATCATGGAGAGGAAATGCCCGCGGCAAACGCGCTAGACTGTCAGGCCGGGAGGTTGCCATGTCTATACGACCTGTAAAGCGGCTGATTCAATCGAAACCGACGCGCGAAGGCGCGGGAGTACACCTCCGGCGTGCTTTCGGCTTTGGTAACACTGCGGACTTCGATCCATTTCTGTTGCTGGATGATTTTCGAAATGATGTGCCGGAGGATTATCTGGCGGGATTTCCGTGGCATCCCCACCGTGGAATCGAGACGATAACGTACGTTTTGGCGGGAACCGTGGAGCACGGCGACAGCTTGGGGAATCGAGGTGCGATTGCCTCCGGCGACGTGCAGTGGATGACTGCGGGCAGCGGAATCATCCATCAAGAGATGCCGAAGGGCGATCCGGCGGGGCGTATGCACGGGTTTCAATTGTGGGCGAATCTGCCGGCTTCGCTGAAAATGACGCCGCCGCGGTATCAGGAAGTGAAGTCCCCCGACATTCCAGAAGTGACGGACGACGACGGAACGCACGTGCGTGTTGTGTGCGGCAATTTTTGGGGCACAAAGGGTCCGGTGGACGGGATTGCCGCGGATCCGATTTATTTGGATGTGTCGGTGCCGCCGGGAAAGAGGAAAGTGCTGCCGGTGGAGACGACGCGGCATGCGTTTGCCTACGTGTTTGCCGGGGCCGGTAAGTTCTGCAATGCCTCCGATCCGCTTTCGGTTCCCACCGAACCCGTGAGTTGGGCGGATACGAATCCGCCGTCGGAAGCGCAAAACCGCTCGCTGGTGCTGTTTGATCGCGGAGACGAAGTAATGGTGCAGGGCGGAGATGACGGAATCCGCTTTTTGCTGGTGTCAGGCAAGCCGTTGGAAGAGCCAGTGGCGTGGTACGGACCGATTGTGATGAATACCCAGGAGCAACTGCGCGATGCCTTTCAGGAACTGGACAAGGGCACGTTTCTCAAGTCGAAGTAACGGCGTTCAAGCCAAGCGTGAACTCGACGACACTTGACGCCCGAAACGCGTCCAGGTTTCCTGGATGATGGCGAATAGGAACGCGGTTGATAGCCCGAAGAGAATCAACCCGTTCAGCGCTTCCAGCGCGCCCATGAGTTGCCAATGAGCTTCCAGATTCGCACCCGAATGGCCAAAGGTGGTCATGGCGTTCAAGGAATAAAGCATGGCGGATTTTTTATCGGGCAGGGCGTGAAGCCAGCGGAACCCCGTGGCCCAGATGGCAGCCTCCAAACCATGCAGAAGCGTGACCGAAACCGTAGTGCCGGCGATGAATAATAAAGCGGTAATCCGCATCCGGCGCTGGCTCGCTTGGACCAGCACACGGTCGAACCTCTGCCAAATAAAATAAAGGCCGAGCACATGGATCACCACCGACGTGACACTCAACGGTAAACTCCACAGCCAGTCGGAACTCCAAGGCACCATATTCACAGGATCGATATTCACGTGAGATCCTCCCTCGCTAAAGCAGCGAGATAATAGCGCACATTAGGAGGAAGGATTCGGAGTGGCAGACACCACGCCGCAATCAAAAGAACTTTTCGCGGGTTCGCGAAGGGTCAGTAAATGATGGGCATCTTGGAGAAATCGGATTCCGCGTCTTCAATTACGCGCAAGATCAGCAGGGTACGGTCATCGTGGGGTGGCCGCCCGGCCCCGGCGTGTTCATCCGTGGCTTTCACGATGCGCTGCGCGACGGTATAACCCGGATCGTCCGGAACCACGGTGGCCAAAAGCGCTTTCAAACGATCGATGCCGAATTCTTCCAGATCCTTGTTCATGGACTCGTGAATGCCGTCGGAAGCGAAGACCACGATATCTCCGGGAACCAAGGTGAGTGTCTGTTCGTCGAATTCCGCTTCGGGCAAAAGTCCCAAGGGCATTCCGGTGACGTTGATTTCGGTGACCTCTCCGTTTCGAACGAGGAGTGGCAGGGTGCCGCCGGCGTTGGAGATGTTCAGTTCGCGCAGTGCGGCATCATAGATGGCGAATTGCATGGCAATAAACTTGGCGTCCAGCCGCGCGGCCAGCAGGCGGCTGTTCAGTTGCTGCAACATTTCGGCAGCGGAAGCTTCGCTCTCATGAACCAACTCGCGCAGGATGCCGATGGCCAGCGAACCAAACAGCGCCGCGGCGGTACCTTTGCCGGAGACATCGCCATTTGCGATAGCCAGGCGTCCCACGCCGTAAGGAAGCAGATCATAAAAATCTCCGCCCAGTTCTCGCGCGGGAACGTAGGCAGTGGCCACATCCAGGCCGGGAATTTCGCGGGCTCCAGAGGGAAGAAGCTGCCGCTGGATTTCGCGCGCGGTCTCCAAATCGTTTTGCAGGCGGGTCTGGTTTTCCCGGGACTCTTCGAACAGGCGCGCGTTTTCCAGGGCCACGGCAATGTAAGAGCCAAGGATATTCAGCAGGCGTTCGTGTTCCGCGCTGAAGGCGTGCGGCTCGGTGCTCTCCAGGTCCAGCACGCCGATCAGGCGATCCTGACGCAGGAGCGGCACAACCAGTTCAGAGCGCACTTCGACGTCACTTTCGCACTGCAGGTAGCGCGAATCCAGCCGGACATCGACTACGCGGATCGTGCGTCTCTCCGCGGCTGCCGCGCCCGTGATGCCCTGGTTCAGCGGCATCTGAAAACGAGAGGGAATGGTGTTCTGGAAGCGCAGAGAAAAAACACTTTCCAGCATCTGCGCCTGCTCATTCCAGAGCATGACGGTGAATACCTGGTAGTCGACCAGCGTCTTGATGCGTTCGGCGATTATACGCAGCAACTCTTCCCGGTCGAGAATCGACGTGAGCTCATGGCTCATCTCATAAAGAAGAGAAAGCGTCTGGGCCTGCTCGGGCTGTGCGACATAAAAGCTCGGAGGAACGGGGTCGGCGTCCCCGAGCGGCGCAAACGGAATCAATTTTGGCGTCGAATCCATGGAGAAAGATTGTAACTGCTTCTGTTGGATGTACAGAAGGAAAGTTGGTTTCATGGAAAAGAAGAAAAAGCTCTTAAAATCAATGGCGAAGCGGATTCAAGGGGGAAAGCGTGCCTAAGAGAGGTTTTTAGCGAGTTTCGGCAGGTGCCCCATCTGCGTAGAGAAATTCGAATCCGGGACGCCCAATGCGAATCTGGCGAGAGAAATCCGGCGCCCGATCAGCCTTCCGGGCGGCGGCGTTGATATGGGCGGATTCCTTCAACTCCGGAAACGGCAAGCCACCCTCCAGATTTCCGCCTTTGTATAGCATTTCATCGCTACGGCCATTCAGAAGGATTTGCCAATTGTGCAACGAAGTGCCGGGGGGCAGCCGGCCGATGTCGGCCATCGATCGAAAAATCACAGTGGTGCAATTCCGAGTGAGGGCGTTGTACCACTCCGGATGCTCGTGGAGTTGGTTTGCGCGAGCCAGATATTCTAGGAAAAGCGTGCGAGCCCATTGCGGATTGGCCGCAGTGTGGAACAAATAGACTTCTTCTCCCTTGCGGTAATTCGTGCGCAGCCGGATCAGGTCGCGCTCGTCAGCGAAAACATAAACCAACTCGTATTGACGGAAGAAGCCAAGCACCGCGGAGTAGCCTTCGCCAATCTCCTTGCGCGTTTCGATGGAAGCCGCGACGTAGTCATCGTCACCAAACTGAAAGCTGAGAATCGGATGGGCGATGTACGGCGAACCCCAATAGGTAATTGCCAAATCGATGCCGCGGAGTTGCGAGAGGTCGAGAAATTTGGTGAGCCAGTGGCAGGTGTAGTCGAACTCAGCGCGGTAGTCGCAATAACGGAAATTGTGCAGGATTACTTTGTCATTCTCGATTTCGGCCCACGGCGTCTGCGAGAGATCGGGCTCCCAGGGACGGTCATTGGAAGGCTGGAGTTGCAGCCACCAGAGGAGCACCACCGCGAAGCAGGCCACGCAAACCAGAAATCTGCGCAGGTGGCCAGACACCCGGGTTAGGAGAAAGACTACGAGAAGCGCGTAGGAAACGCCCGCTAGATGCTTGATCGAGGGAATGCGAAGGTCAATGTATAACGCGGCAGAAGCCCACAGGGTGAGCAGGGCGGCAAGGAGGTAAAGAAAAAAGAGTCCCGCGACGCGAAGAACGCGCCGCCAAAAGGGTTTCGGTGTTAGAGGCTTCTCAGAGATGAAGCCATCGTAAGGGTGAAGGGCGCGGTGGTCAACAACACAACGGCGCCGAATGACCGAGATTCATGGGTACAGAATTTACGCCCAGAGTATGAGGTTGGCCGTTACTTCACTTCCCAAGTGTCGCCTGCACTCAATAAAGCAGCCAGATCGCCAGCGCCTTTTTTCTGGATGACTTCCGCTACCTGCTCGTTGATTACGTCTTCATAGCGAGGCAGGTCGTCCCAGGCGCGCAGAACTCCGATGGGTGTGGGGAAGCCGGGGCGTCCTTCCATGTGCGAAAGCAAGAAGGCGTATGAGGCACGGTGATGGTGGGCATCATGAACGACAAGATCAGATTCCGAGATGCCGTTGCCCAGTTGGACCACTTCGATGTCGCCATCACTCTTGCGGCGAATGCCTTTGTCGCGGTTCTTGCCGAAGACGAGCGGTTTGCCGTGCTCGAGCTGGAGTACGTGCTCGCTGCGCGCATCTTTTTCGGTTAAGCCTGTCCATGCGCCGTCATTGAAGATATTGCAGTTCTGCAAGATTTCTACGAACGCGGAACCGCGGTGGGCAGCGGCTGCCTTCAACACGTCCTTCAGGTGCGCCTGGAAAATGTCCACCGACCGCGCGACAAATGTGGCTTCCGCTCCGATGGCCAGCGAAACTGGGTTGAACGGACGATCCGGTGAGCCGTAGGGCGTCGACTTCGTGATTTTGTGAAATTCCGACGTAGGCGAATACTGCCCTTTGGTCAGGCCATAAATGCGGTTGTTGAAAAGCAGCACCTTGATGCCGACATTCCGGCGAAGCATGTGAATGGTGTGATTGCCGCCGATGGCCAGCGAGTCCCCATCACCGGTGGCTACCCAGACTTCCAATTCCGGATGGGCAATCTTAATGCCCGAAGCGACCGCTGGAGCGCGACCATGAATGGAATGGAAGCCGAACGTGTTCATGTAATACGGGAAGCGGCTGGAGCAACCAATGCCGGAAACGATGACGAAATTTTCACGCGGGATACCCAGCTCTGGAAACACGGATTGAACCGCGGAGAGGATGGCGTAATCGCCGCAACCCGGGCACCAGCGAACCTCCTGGTCCGTCTGAAAGTCCTTTTTAGTTAGCGGAGGAAGAGCGGTTGTGGTCATGGCGATCTCCTAGAGCCCCAACATTTCTTCGATCTTCTGATCGAGTTCATTCTGCTTGAAAGGACGGCCCTGAATCTTGTTGAGGCCGACCGCATTGACAAGATACTTGGCGCGCAGCACCCAGAGAAGCTGGCCCATGTTGAGCTCAGGCACCAGGACTCTCTTGTAGCGCTTCAGCACCTCTCCCAGATTGGCGGGCAGCGGGTTCAGATAGCGCAAGTGGAGATACCCAATCTTGCGGCCCTTGGCACGTTGAGCTTTCACCGACTGCATGATGGAGCCATACGTGGAGCCCCAGGCAACGATGAGCAAGTCGCCTTCGGCATCCCCGATCGGCAACACATTGGGCACATCTTGCACAATGGCATCGACCTTCGCGGCACGAAGGCGAACCATGTGTTCGTGATTGAGCGGTTCGTAGTTCACATTGCCGGTGACTTCTTGCTTTTCCAGCCCACCGATGCGATGTTCCAACCCCGGCGTTCCAGGAATGGCCCAGGGCCGAGCCAAAGTGTCCGGATCGCGTTTGTACGGCTGGAAGTTTTCCGGTTCTGTCGTGAATTTCACCGGAATTCCCGGAATTTCGTCGAGTTTGGGAATGCGCCAAGGTTCCGCGCCGTTAGCCAGATACCCGTCAGTCAGGATGATGACTGGCACCATGTACTTCAAGGCGATGCGGCACGCTTCAACGGCGACCCAGAAGCAGTCTGCAGGCGTCGAGGCGGCAAGCACCGGGATCGGAGCTTCCGAATTGCGGCCGAAGAGCGCTTGCAGAAGATCGGCTTGCTCGGTTTTGGTGGGCAGACCGGTCGAGGGTCCGCCACGCTGAACGTCGCACACGACCAGTGGCAATTCCGTCATAACCGCTAGTCCCATGGCTTCCGTCTTGAGTGCCATGCCGGGACCCGAAGTAGTCGTAATGGCGAGCGCGCCCGCGTAAGACGCACCAATGGCAGAAGTGATGGCAGCGATCTCATCTTCCGCCTGGAAGGTGAGGACGCCGAATTCCTTGTAGTGGGAAAGCTCGTGGAGGATGTCCGAGGCCGGGGTGATGGGATAGCTCCCAAGGAACAATTTCAATCCGGCCTTCTGCGCCGCAGTGACAAAGCCCAGGGCTAGAGCTTGATTGCCGCTGAGGTTCCGATACAAACCCGGGCTCAACTGCGCCGGCGGAATCTCGTAACTGATCTGGAATGCTTCGGTCGCCTCGCAATAGGAGTAGCCCGCCTTCAGAGCAAGCTTATTGGCCTCGACGAAGAGCGGCTTCTTCTTGAACTTCTCTTCAATCCAGCGAACGGTCGGTTCCATCGAGCGGTTGTAGAGCCAGTAGCACATGCCGAGCGCGAAAAAGTTCTTGCAACGGTCCATGGCCTTGGCGTCGAGGCCAAGGTGCTGAAGCGCAGCACGCGTGAGGCGCTGTAATTCCACAGGGAAGACACGGAACTTGTCGAGCGAATGGTCTTCGATCGGATTGGTGGTGAGGTGTGCCTTGCGGAGGTCGTTCTCCTTGAAACTATCGGAATTGACGATTACGATCCCGTTGGCCTTCAAATCGCCGATATTCACCTTCAGCGCCGCCGGATTCATGGCGATCAGGACATCAACGGAGTCGCCGGGCGTGTGCACTTCGCCCGACGAAAAATTCAGTTGGAAACCACTGACCCCCGGCACGGTGCCGGCAGGGGCGCGGATTTCCGCGGGATAATCCGGAAAGGTGGCGATGTCATTGCCGTACAGCGCCACTGTGTTCGTAAATTGGCTGCCTGTGACCTGCATGCCGTCACCGGAATCGCCGGCGAAGCGGATCACCGCCTGATCGATAACTTCGCGCTTGGTTTTGCCTGTGGGAACTTCCGTGACTGTAGACATCGGACTTCTTCGACCCCCATCCTTTGGCGACCCCTCACCGGTGAGTAGAGGAGAGTAGCTCCTTCGAGCGTAGCGGCAGGCCTCTATGTCTAGCGGGAGCGCGCAGCCGAGTCGCCAGGAACTAGTTTGGTAAGGATAACACACGGGCCGCGAGGATAAGGAGAGGGGGAGGTTGGGCGGTCAAGAATGGCGGGAATAACCGCGTTAGGGGATGTGACACAGAGCACAGACTGGTGTTCAGCGTGTTTCCCGCTTAGCCCTGACTGTCACGCGTTGGTCGTGACCGGCGATTTCTGGTTTGGGTTGTCTGAATCCCCAGCCTGAAACTGAAGCTTGACGCTTTTCGAGCGGAACAGGAACAGCCACCACACGCTTGAGGGCAGCAGAAGAATGACAAACGCGATGGCCATCAATTGCTTCAAGGATTCCAACTCACTGACAAAACGATCGGGGATGATAAAAGTCTCGAAAGGGCGAAAGGCAATCATCATGAGGCACAAAAGCAGCGTGATGGAGGCCCATATTAGAGCCGACACGCGCGCCCAGGGGCGCAATTGAAACAGCCCGATCCCCGTCCGGATGCCAAGAGCGATTAGGCCGGAGGGAACAAGCGCAATTACTAGAAACGCCGCCGGGTGGACCCTATAAAAATGCCGTCCAAACTCATCGGGTGGGGCGTTGAGTACTGCCAGGAAGAAATAGCCCCATAAAAAGAAGGCGCCGCCGCACCCAAGCAGAGCCAAAGTGGCGGCAGCGGTTACACCAGCGGAACGGGCACGCGAGTCAGTCATAGCTGACAAGATGACAGCATAGGGGAGAGACCGTGAATAGTACGAGCAGAGTGGCCGCGTATTCAAAACGCCACTTGACGTTCGCTTTCTTTTCGCCTAGGATGAAGATGCTCTGGTTGCTCACACGCAAGACCAGGGCACGGTGCTCTCCCCAGCGTAATTTGAAAAGCGCAGCAGACTCGCGGAGGTTCTTATGGCCCTGACGAAACGGCAAAAGGAAGTCTTGGATTATCTGGTTTCATTCGAGACACGCCACGGTTACGCACCCAGTTTTGAAGAAATTGGCAAAGGGTTAAAGCTGACTTCGCTGGCTACTGTGCACAAGCACGTCAGCACGCTGGAGAAGAAGGGCTTTATTCGTCGTGGGTATAACCAGAGCCGCTCGATCGAAATCGTGCAGTTGCCAAAGACGCCAAAGGAACAAGTTATCGAACGGCGCATCCAGGAGTTGCCCCTGGTTGGCCGCATCGCTGCAGGCCGACCTCTGGAAGCTGTCGAAGAACACGAAACTATCTCCCTGGGTGATTTTGCCCGCGGCGGCAATTCCTTTGTCTTACAGGTGAAGGGCAATTCCATGATTGAGGATCACATCATGGATGGCGACTTTGTTGTATGCGAGCAAACCCAAGTGGCGAATGCGGGAGACATCGTGGTGGCGCTGGTGGGCGAAGACGAAGCCACGCTGAAGAGGTTCTATCGCGAAGGTGCCGGGAAAATTCGCCTGCAACCAGCCAATTCTGACATGGCTCCCATTGTTCTTCCCGCTACGGACGTCAAAGTGCAGGGCCGGGTGATTGGCGTTCTGCGCAAGTACTGACCTCTGCTGACTTTGCCAAACCGGCCCCATCCTTATGAATTATTTTAGTGTCCTGCGGTTTGTTACCCGCGTCTAATCCTTTTGGGGTAAACTTTCGGCTCCCAAAGCTGTCTTGCCTTTACTACGCCGTTAGAGGGTTCGATTTGGCTCCTACTTCGGAAACGGTGTTGTTGCTTGCCGCCGATCCTGCATTGGGTGAAGCCGTGCGTGATCTACTGGTGCGCGAGGGCTACGAGGTCACACCCACGGATTCCGCGGAAAAGGCGACGTGGATCGTGCGCGGCGGCGGCACCGGGCAGATTGTGATTCTGGCCGACGGCTTGGAGGAAGCGGGCCTGCGAGGCCTCCTCACATCCCTTCAATCCTCTACCGCCACGGATAAACCGCGCGTGCTCTTCCTGACCCGAAGCGACTCCGTGCAACGGGCGCTGTGGTTGGATCAGGGAGCGGACGACGTTCTATCCATCCCTTGTGATGAGCAGGAACTTCTGGCTCGCGTACGAGCGCAGTTTCGGCATCGGCGGGACCTTGGCGAACTGGAGCGCCGGGTTCGTAACGCCGAAGAGAGTTATCAAGTGTCGCAGACGGCGTTCCAGGCGCTGGCGGTCACCGAGAAGATGACACGCGATGCCTTTTCGCTGGAGCGCATTCTGAAGTTCGGCGTGGGAGCACTTTTGGGCTTGGCGCTGGTGATTGCTGGCATCTTCTTTGGGTTTTCGCGCAAGGCGGAAAAGGAATCGCGCCGCGCATATACCATAATTTCCCAATTGGAGCACAGCGTCCAGAATGAGCAACAGCTGCTGGCCTCTGCGCGGCGACTGCGCGAGGATCCCGCGAACGCAGACTTGGTCCAGCAGAAAGAGCAATTGCAACAGCAAACGGAAGCGCTGCGCAAGAAAATATCAGCACCCGACGGGGCTGACGTTACAGAATTGCGCCACCAATTGGATGAAGCCACCGGACGCCTGACCAAGCTGGAAGGCAGTTCGCAGGCGGCGGAAGCGGTGATTCGCGATTACGCACCCAGTGTCTGCTTGCTCCACGTTTCCGTGGCGTTCAACGAAAAGGATTCTGGAAAGCGCTTGCGCTATGGCGGCATTACCGGCGATGGTTCGCCTCTGAAGGATAGCGATGGGAATACTGTTTATACCACCGAAGGCCGAGCGCCTGAGGTCCGCGCAGACTTTTTTGGCAGCGGCTTCATCGCCGGTGAAGGGAGAATCCTTACCAATCATCATGTGGTGCAGCCCTGGTGGGGAGACACGGAGTTGAGCGACGCGGTAAAGCAGGGCTTGGAGCCGGTGATCGCGGAAATGACCGCTTATTTTCCTGGGGAATCCAACGGCGTGCCTGTTGGCATTTCGCAGATTTCACAGGAAGCTGATTTGGCTTTGGTGCATGGAGACCTTTCGGAGTTGAAGCGCCCGATTCTGAAATTGGACAGCCGCAAAGAAGCGGCCGTCAGCGGCGAAGCTTTGATCAGCTTCGGGTACGCCACCGGTATTGATGCGATTCTGGCGCGGGCGGGGGACGATACGGTTCGAGAAATCGTGAACGTTAGCGGGGGCGATCCCAAGCTGGTTTTGTCGGAGTTGGCCAAGCGCAAGCTGATCCGGCCATTGGTAACGCAGGGCCATGTGGGGGATGTGCTGGCCGACAAAATTGTATATGACGCGCAAACCACTTCCGGCGGTTCCGGCGGGCCGTTGCTGAATCAGCAAGGCGGAGTCATTGGCGTCACTTTTGCGGTGGTGAAAGGCTTTGGAGGTTCGAATTTCGGCGTGCCGATTCGTTTTGCGTCGCCGCTGCTGAAGCACTGATTCATCTGTCACAAAATTTTTGTTCATCCGAATTCCTGTTTCCAAGAATTATCGTCCTCCGCGTGGCTTCCTGCGCGAAACAATGTAGAATTTTGGATTGCTCTAAGGGGATGGACTGACGCCTGCGCATGAAGAAAAATCGACCGATCCGCAAACTCCTGGCTGCCAACCGCAGTGAAATTGCTATTCGTATTTTTCGTGCCGCGAACGAACTGGGCTTGGGCACGGTGGCGATTTATTCGCAGGAGGATCGCCTGGCGCTGCACCGCTTCAAAGCCGACGAGGCTTACCAGGTGGGTGCCGGTAAAGGGCCGGTCGAGGCTTATCTCGATATCCCCGGCATCATCGCCATTGCGAAAGAGCACGACGTCGATGCTATCCATCCGGGCTACGGATTCCTCGCGGAGAATCCTGCCCTGGCACGGGCTTGCGCCAAGGCCGGACTCGCATTTGTAGGTCCTACACCCGAGCTTTTGGAGTTGCTCGGAGACAAAACCGCGGCGCGGCGCCTGGCTGCCGCTGCAGGCGTTTCCGTGTTGCCAGGAACGGAAAACCCGGTCACGTCTCCGGCCGAAGCACAGAAGATAGCCGCGGAGATCGGGTATCCCGTCATTGTGAAGGCCGCTATGGGCGGTGGTGGCCGCGGGATGCGCGTCGTGCACGACCCGGAGCAACTCGCCGCGCGTCTCGAGGAAGCTCAAGGAGAAGCCAAGTCTGCGTTCGGTGATGCTTCCGTCTTTCTCGAGAAGTTTCTGCCACGGGCCCGGCACATTGAAGTCCAAATCCTGGCCGATCATCACGGGAATCTGTTGCACTTGCACGAACGCGATTGCTCGGTGCAGCGCCGTCACCAGAAGGTCGTTGAGGTTGCGCCCGCGTTAAATTTGCCGGATCGCATCCGAGCGGAACTATGCGACGCGGCACTGAAAATTGCGCGACAGGCCAAGTACCGCAATGCGGGTACAGTGGAGTTTCTGTACGACGTCGACGCCCAGAAGTGGTATTTCATCGAGGTTAACCCGCGAATCCAGGTAGAACACACGGTCACGGAAGTCGTGACCGGCATCGACATCGTTCGTGCACAAATCCTCGTGGCGCAGGGCCATAAGTTGCACGAAGAGCCGCTCTCCCTTCCGAAGCAGGAACAAATCCATTTATACGGCGCGGCGCTGCAATGCCGCGTTACTACTGAAGATCCGGAGAAGAATTTCGCACCGGATTACGGGCGTATTTCCACGTATCGTTCGCCGGCTGGATTTGGCATTCGTCTCGACGGCGGCACCGCCTATGCTGGCGCACTGCTGGCGGCCTACTACGATTCGTTGTTGGTGAAAGTGACCGCGTGGGGTACGACCCTTCCCGAGGCCTGCCAGCGCATGGACCGGGCGCTCCGCGAATTCCGCATTCGCGGCGTGAAGACGAATATTCCGTTCCTCGAAAATGTGGTGAACCATCCGCGCTTCCGCGCCAGCGACGTGACCACTTCGTTTCTTGATGAGTCACCGGAGCTATTTCGCTTCACGGGACGAGCCGACCGGGCCACCAAGCTGCTGTCGTACCTTGGCGACGTGATCCTGAACGGCAATCCTGAGGTGAAAGGGAAAAATCTGCCCGCGACAATCGAGAAGGCGCCGTTGCCTGCTGTTCCTGGGATTTCGCCTCCTGCGGGTACGCGTCAACTGCTGCAGAAACTGGGGCCGAAAAAGTTCGCAGCTTGGGCGCGCAAGGAAAAGCGCCTTCTGCTGACAGATACGACGTTCCGCGACGCGCACCAGTCGTTGATGGCGACCCGTGTGCGCTCTTACGATTTGCTGGCAACGGCAAACGCGCTAGCGCAACGCCTGCCGAATCTGTTCAGCCTGGAGATGTGGGGCGGCGCCACGTTCGACACGTCGATGCGTTTTCTCCACGAAGATCCCTGGCAGCGGCTTCGCGAACTCCGGCAACGCATTCCTAATATTTGCTTTCAGATGCTACTGCGTGGCGCAAACGCCGTTGGATACACCTCTTATCCAGATAATGTGATTGTGGAGTTTGTCCGTGAAGCGCATCACCAGGGAATCGACATCTTCCGGATCTTCGACTCGCTGAATTCCATCGACAACATGCGCGTTTCGATTGATGCGGTTCTGGAAACAGGCGCGGTGTGCGAGCCTGCGATTTGTTACACCGGCGACCTGTTCGACAAGCACAGGCCCAAGTATTCGTTGAAATATTACGTGCAGATGGCCAAGCAATTGGAGAAGCTTGGCGCGCATTTCCTGGCCATTAAGGATATGGCCGGATTGTGCCGGCCCTACGCCGCCTACACTCTCGTGAAAGCCCTGCGCGAAGAGATCGGCATTCCGATTCATTTTCACACGCATGACACCAGTGGGATCAATTCGGCGTCGCTGCTGAAGGCTTCCGACGCCGGAGTGGATGTGGCGGATGGCGCGATCGCTTCCATGAGCGGCGGGACGAGCCAGCCTAACTTGAATTCTGTGGTCGCAGCGCTGGCGAACACATCGCGTGACGCGCAACTTGACATCGACGCGCTGAACGAGTGCTCGGATTTCTGGGAAGTGGTGCGCGGCTACTACCTGCCGTTCGATTCCGGCCCCAAGTCGGGGTCCGCGCGCTTGTATGAACACGAAATACCGGGTGGGCAGTTCACGAATTTGCGGGAGCAGGCTGCGTCCATGGGATTGGGACACCGTTGGCGCGAAGTGGAAAAGACGTATGCCGAAGTGAACCAGCTGTTTGGTGACATCGTGAAGGTTACTCCGTCCAGCAAAGTCGTTGGGGATATGGCCCTGTTTCTTCTGGCCAATGAAATGAAGCCCGCGGATTTGCTGGAGCTGGACGAACACCATGACATATCCCTGCCAAATTCGGTGGTGGAAATGTTTTCTGGTGCCCTTGGCGTGCCTCCGGGCGGTTGGCCCAAAAAGTTGCAACGGATTATTTTGCGTGGCCAGGCTCCATTGAAAGGACGTCCGGGCGCCAGTTTGCCGCCCGTGAACTTCGACGAAGCCAAGGCGGAACTCGAGAAGAAGGTGGCTCACCGGGTCGAGCGTGATGCGCTTCTCAGTTACCTGCTCTACCCCGAGGTCTATCTGAAGTTCAATGCGTTTCGTCAAACGTACGCGGATGTGGGTGTGCTGCCGACCTCCGCCTTTTTCTACGGTCTGAAGCCGGGCGAAGAAATTACTGTGGATATCGAGCACGGCAAAACCATGATCGTGAAATTCCTTACCAGCAGCGACGCGCATCCTGATGGCACGCGCACGCTGTTCTTCGAACTGAACGGCCAGCCGCGCGAAGTCAATGTGCGCGACCGCTCATTGCGCGTGGTCGAACGCAGCCATCCGAAGGCCGACGTCGCGAATCCCGGCCACATCGGCGCGCCTACAGCTGGCTTGATCAGCAGTATCGCGGTGCAGGCCAACCACGCCGTCGAGCGCGGCGCTAAGCTGCTCACACTGGAAGCCATGAAGATGCAGTCCAACATTTATGCGCCCATCAGCGGGAAAATCGGCAAATTGCTTGTGACTCCAGGGCAGCACGTCGAAGCCAAAGATCTTCTGGTCATCATCGCTCCGTGAGCGCACCTCATCTGATCAAGCACGAGCGGTTTTCTTCGCGATTCTTGCGCAACCAGCGGGACCTGATTGTCTACCTCCCGCCCGGCTACGACGCGCAACCGCAGCGGCGATTTCCCGTCCTTTATCTCCACGATGGGCAAAATCTTTTCGACGGTTCTACATCTTTTATTCCCGGGATGGACTGGCACGTCGGACAAACGGCGGATCATTTCATCCACGAAGGTCGAGTGGAGCCATTGATCATCGTGGGGATCTACAACGCAGGGAAACAGCGTTTGCGCGAGTACACTCCGACGCGAGCGCCACGGCTGGGCGGAGGCAGCGCCAATCGTTACGCCAAGTTTCTGCTGGAGGAGGTGCGGCCTTTTGTAAATTCTCAGTACCGCGCGCAGGAAGGGCCGGAGAATACGGGGATCGGAGGATCGTCGCTCGGCGGCCTGGTTTCTCTGTACGTTGGCCTGCGACAGCCGGAAATCTTTGGAAAGATTGCGGCATTGTCGCCGTCCGTCTGGTGGAACGAGCGCGTCATCTTGCGATTCGCGGCAGCCGCGCCAGTGCAGCCGCTTCCGCGCATCTGGCTGGATATTGGCACGCGCGAAGGGCCTCGCATCGTAGACGATGTGGAACGCTTCCGCGACATTCTCATTGGCAAGGGCTGGCAGCCCGGTAGGAATTTACACTACGAGCGTATTGAAGGCGCCGAGCATAACGAAGCGGCCTGGGCCCGGCGCGTCGGCCCGTTTCTGCAATTCCTCTTTCCCGTGCGCTAAACCCGTATATAATCCGCGCAGATTTGCTAGCGTGCGAAGTTGCCCGAACTTCCGGACGCCTGCCCGGTGGAGCTGATGACTGCGGCGAGACCCATCACGATTCTTTGCGTTTCTTCCTACGAAAAGGGCCAGGAATTCCTGCGTACCTGCAAGAATCTAGGCTGCACCGTGCTGTTCCTTACGGTGGAAAAGCTTCGCAATGCCGATTGGCCCCGCGATGTAATCGACGAGATGTTTTTCATGCCAGACGATTTGCCGGTCATCGACCTGATTCACGCAGTGAGCTATGCCGCACGCACGCGCCACATTGATCGCGTGGTGGCGTTGGATGAATTCGATATGGAAAATGTCGCCGCGCTGCGAGAGCATCTGCGGCTTCCGGGAATTGGACTGACCACTGTCCGCTATTTTCGCGACAAGTTGGCCATGCGTGCGAAGGCGCGCGAATGCGGAATCCTGGTGCCTGAGTTTATTCAGATTCTCAACTACGATGATCTTCGCGAGTTCATGAGTTTCGTGCCCGGACCTTGGCTACTAAAGCCGCGCTCGCAAGCCTCTGGCATCGGGATGAAGAAGATTCAGTCGGCAGAGGAGTTGTGGCCCTGGCTCGACCAGTTGGGCGACCGGCAATCCGAGTATCTGCTCGAGCAGTTCATTCCCGGCAGCGTGTTTCACGTCGATGGAGTGGTTTCTGAACGCGCGGTGCTCTTTGCCGAGGCGCACACTTACGGCGCTCCACCGCTGGATGTTTCGCACCTGGGTGGCGTCTTTACCACGCGGACGCTGGCGCGCGATTCTCCGGATGCTTTGGCGCTCAAGGAAATCCATTTGAAACTGATTCATGGCCTGGGACTCGTGCGTGGCGTGACCCACGCGGAATTCCTGAAAGCCCACAGCGACAGCCGCATCTACTTTCTCGAAGTCGCCGCACGCGTCGGTGGAGCTTACATTTCCAACATGGTCGAGACTGCCACGGGCATCAACTTGTGGCGAGAGTGGGCACACCTGGAAGTGGCGGCAGGGAAGATGCCATACCAATTGCCGCAAGCACGCGAAGACTATGCGGGCGTGATTGTTTCACTGGCTCGCCAACAGGAGCCAGACACGTCCGGCTATACCGACCCGGAGATTGTCGAGCGCATCAAAAAGTATCACCACGCCGGATTTGTGCTGAAATCGCCATCGCCAGAGCGTATCGAAGCGCTGCTCGCGTCTTATGCCCAGCGCTTTGCTGTCGATTTCCTGTCTCGCGAGCCCGTCCCCGACAAACCCTCCTCCTAGCTCCGTTTGTGGGGCAATACTGTCCGCAACGTCTTGTTTGTATTACTTGGAGAAGCGCTGAAGAATCTGCTGGAAGCGAACGTCGTCACGCAGGGACGCGAAGGCTGGGTTAGCGCTAATCGCCGGGAAATCACGAAAGCCCAATTCGAACGCCTTTTGCAGCGTGGCGAGGGCTTTTTCTTTTTCGCCATTGCCAGCATAGAAAGAACTGAGCCAGTAGGTATCAATCATGCTTTTGGGCGTGCCGCGCTTCAGCAGCATGGCGATAGCTTCGGGGTAACGGCCTTGCGCCGCAAGCGCTTGGGACCGGCCAAAGTCCGCTCCGCTGGAGTTCCCGCTTAATTCTTCACAGCGATCGAAGGCAGCCATGGCCTCCGGAAAGCGACCTTGAAGGTAAAGGGCGCGGCCGAGATGATATTGCGCGTAGCTCATGGAGGGATTGAGGCGGAAAGCTTCGCGAGCAGCCTTCTCCGCCTCAATCGGTTGAGGTGGAGTTTCGTAGGCGAGCGCCCAACCCAAGAGGTCCCAAGCCAGAGCGTTGTCGGGCTCCTGCGCAATTGCCAGTCGTGCTTCACTCACGGCCTCGCCGTACTTGAAGTTCTCACCGTAGAATCGGGCAAGGGCAACATGTGCTTCGGGAAGTTGCGGGTCGATCGCGAGGGCCCGCCGGGCGAACTGTTCGGCGCGCTGTTGGTGCACGGGATTCGGATCCACATCCCGAAAGTAATAGCCCTCCACGTGCGAGAGGCCAGCGAGCGCAGGCGCGTAGTTGGGATCGAGGCTCAGGGCGGCCTCGAAGTGTTTCCGTGCCGCTTCGAGCGACGCGGGTTGATCTTCGTGGTCTAGAAGCGAGCGACCTACCAGAAATTCCTGGTAAGCTTGCGCATTTTGCGTGTAATGCCGCTTCACGGCTTCCTGTTCCTGCGGGCTGAGATGGAGATTGAGAGCCTCTGCAATTTTGAGAGCGGCCTGATCCTGGAGAGAGAAAACATTCTTCAGGTCGCCGGTGAAATCGTCAGCCCAGGTCTGAAAGCCAGTGGTCGAATCGATAAGCTGGACGTTAACGCGTACCTGCTCTCCCGCCTTGCGCACGCTGCCCTCAAGAAGATAGCGCACACCCAATTGCCGCCCGATCTCGGCAGCCGACTTGTCCGCAGTTTTGAGCGCCACGATCGCGGCACGCGGTGCTACGTCGACACCCTTAATTCTTGACAGCTTGGTCGAGATTTCATCGGACATGCCGTCGCTGAAGTACGCGCTGTCGGACTCGGTGCTGAGATTTTGCAACGGAAGAACGGCGATGGAGGGCCGGGCAGCGGTGGTGGTGGTGACTACATTGGAATTCCTGCGAAACCAGAGAAAACCGCCAACGGCAAGAAGCGCCGTCAAGGCAAGGCCAGCGGTCACAGCCAGGTACCGATTCGGCGGGGTTGCAACTGAAACCGCGGCGATTACCTGTGACGATGAGGCAGGTTTCTGGTTCGCATTGGAAATTCGTGAGGACGAGATTTGCGCATCGACGGGCTCCACGGCGGGCTGAACCGCGGAGCGTCCCGAGGATTCGCGGCGAAGGCGTTTGAGATCGGCGCGTAATTCGGCGGCGGACTGGCAGCGCAGATCACGATCTTTTTCCAGGGCTTTGTTGATGATGCGTTCGAGTTCGGGCGGAGCCTGGGGATTCAAGCGAGCGGTGGAGAAAGGCGCGCGCCGGAGGATGCCGTCAAAGATGGCGGCGGAAGTGTCGCCCTGAAAGGGAAGAACGCCGGTGGTCATTTCGTAGAGAACGACGCCAAAAGAAAAAAGGTCGCTACGCGCATCCAGGGGCTTGCCAAGTGCTTGTTCCGGGGACATGTAGGCGACTGTGCCGACGGCGCTGCCCGGGCTGGTGAGATATTCGGGAGCCAGTGTCTCGCCAGCCTGAGTTTCTCCGGCATTCTTGGGAGATTCCCTATCATTTTTGAGTTTCGCGAGACCGAAGTCCAAAATCTTGGCGTGGCCACGCGAAGTGACAAAAATGTTCGCGGGCTTGATGTCGCGGTGAAGAATACCTTTAGAGTGGGCAGCATCGAGCGCGTCAGCGACATCGATGCCAATATCCAGAATGCGCTCTGGTTCCAGAGGTGCGCCATTGATGAGATGTTTGAGGGTACAGCCCTCCATAAGTTCCATGATCAGAAACGCGCGGCCACCCTCTTCGCCGATATCATGGATCGTGCAGATGTTGGGATGATTCAGCGCAGAGGCCGCTTTCGCTTCGCGACGGAAACGCTCGACGGTTGCGGGATCGCTGGTGAGGTTGTCGGGAAGGAACTTCACTGCAACGAAGCGGTCGAGCCGAATGTCCTCGGCTTTATAGACAACGCCCATACCTCCGCCGCCGAGCTTTTCCAAGATTCGGTAGTGCGATATGGTCTGACCAATGAGGGAGTCTGGGCCTGGCATGTGTCGCACATATTAAGTTGCGCCCGCAGGCAAGTCAACGCGGAGGGATCAAAGCCAATCCCGCCTGCACGCCGTTATCCGCCGAGTAAGGTCTGAGAGGACGTTGCGAATTAGGAGATTCCGTCCGGTCGGTTTTCGCCTGAGTTTCACCCGCGCCCTTGGTACAGTGGATACCCTGTTCTAAAGTCTAGTTACCTTCTCGCAAAGAAATCGGTTATTGTGTTTGCGACCAGCATTCCCGCGGACTATTGTTTGCTTACCCCGGGCCGGAAATCGCGTGGGGTGAGTTGTCCCTTTGGGAGGACCGATGTGGGGGAATAAAAAACCGGATACGCCGCAAGCAGCGCAGCCGGAATCTAAAAATTTTCCAGTGAATCCGCCGCCTAAGCCAGTTGCGGCAACTTGGGAGGGAACTACCGCAATGAGTACAGATGCTATGCGTCCGTTGGGAGCGACCCCAGACCGCGCTACGGCACGGCTGGGTCCAAGTCTGCATGTGAAAGGCGAAATCTCCGGCAACGAAGACCTGGTGATCGAAGGGTCGGTGGAAGGATTAGTGCAACTCGACGAGCGCAAACTGACCGTTGGCGCTTCGGCCAAGTTGACCGCGGACGTGATCGCCCGGGAAGTGGTGGTCTATGGCAACGTGAAGGGCAATCTGCGCGCCAAGGACCGCATCGAGATTAAGAAGGATGGCTCGGTCAACGGCGATCTGACGACCGCGCGCATCATGATCGAAGACGGGGCATACTTCAAGGGCTCCATCGAGATCGACAAGAGTGCGGAAAAGGAATCCGGCGCAGCGTCCTTTGCGCGCACGGCTTCTCCGGCAGGCGCAGGCGTCGGCCCGAAAACGATTTAAGAATTCTCTGGACGCGCAGTCTGTTCTCCTCCTAAAACGGCGCTTCGACTCGTGCGGAGCGCCGTTTCTTTTATCGTACCTTACCCTCTCCTGTATTTAACATATTGACAACTAATTATTTATGTCTTATTGTGGCGCTAGAGTGTTGGCCAGTGCCTGGAACAAAGCCGGTAGCCATCCGCCGGCTTGCCTTTCAGAGACCGGTTCTCCCGACGGAGTCATGCCATGCGGGGAGGGGTCCGCAGCATTCACGTAGTCCTCGTAGTTATCGTGCTATTCACCGTAGCCTGCGGAGGAGGTGGAGGGACCGGTGGGGTTCAACCTCCTCCTCCCGCGCCGGATTTTTCGCTTACGTTGTCTTCTGCGTCGGTCACTGTTTCGCAAGGCAGCACCAGTGCACCGGTTAATGTTTCCATCACTCCTCAGAATGGTTTTACAGACAGCGTCCAGGTATCGTTCACGGGATTGCCTTCCGGTGTCACCAGTAATCCCGCCAGTCCTTTCTCCGTCGCTGCCGGACAGAGTGTTTCGGTATTGTTTGGTGCGGAGTCGAGCGCCCCCACGGGACAATTCAGCCCTACAGCCCAAGGAACTAGCGGCGCACTTTCCCATTCGCGGGATTTTTCGCTGGCGATTCAGGGGACGGCGCCCACGAACCGGTCGCAAACCAGCTACGTAGAAAACGATTCCGTAGCTTCTCTGGATAATGCGGTAGGAGAACCCCATCGTCGCCACATTGTTTTTGATCCAGCCAACCAGCGGTTCTACGTCGCAAACCGTGCGATGAATCGGGTGGAGGTTTACTCCGCGACAAATCCGTCATTGCAATCCACGATTATCGTGCCGGGCGCTTCGAGCATCGATCTTTCAGCTGACGGGAGCACCTTGTGGGTTGGCACCAGTTTGGAGCAAATCCTCGCTATCGATACCACGGCACTGCAGGTGAAGGAGCGCTTTCCCGTTTCTGGGCTAACGCCTATTCCTGGCGTTGTCTTTATTCGTCCAACCGAAGTGCTGACTCTCGCCAGCGGCAAGTTGCTGGTGCGGCTGCGCCAACCGGCGGCCGCGCAGGCACTTCTGGCGCTATGGGATTCTTCTTCGAACGCTTCTACAGACCTTGCTCCGCTGGCACCCTCGGTATTTCAGAATGGCGTTGGCGTGCTGGCGCGTTCCGGCGATCACACACGCGTTCTTGCCGCGGCGAACGATTCAAGCGGTGAACTGGTGGTTTTCGATCGCAATGGTGCGCTAGCTGCTGGCCCCTCGGCGCCGATGTCCGGGGCGATTTCAGCGGCCGCAGCCAACACCGATGGCACGCGATTCCTCGTCGCCGTTTCTGCGGGAGGGCCAGCGCAGGTTCTTTTACTGGATGCTAGCCTGAATCTTCTCGGGAGGTACGCCTCGTCGGGACCTGCGGGCCTTAGTTTTTCGCGCGATGGGCAATCTATCTATGTGGATGAATCCTACGGCAATGCCAGCGTTGTTTCGGTGCTTTCGGCCAGCACGATGCAGAGCCTGGGGCAAATCCCCGACATCTCGATTCAAGGTGTGGCGACAAATATCGAAGAGGTCGGCGCGTCTGCGAACTTGGCGGGATTGGGCAATCGCGGCGTAGCATTCTTGGACGCATCTCAACCGGGTTCACTTCCACAAACCGCACCGTTTTTTTCGAGCGCTCCTTCGGCTGAGCCTTCGGAAGGTCCCGCAGTTGGCGGCACACCGCTTTCTGTGGTGGGCACAAATTTGGCATCCAGCCCACAAGTGCGATTCGGAACGACCAATCCTGTCAATGCCACCGCCGCGAGTGGTTCTCAACTGCAGGTTGTTTCGCCGGCCAGCGTCGCGAGTGGACCTGTGAATCTTACGGCTTATTTCCCAGATGGCTGGGTGGCCCTGGCGCCTTCCGCCTTCAGTTACGGGCCCACCATCGTGCGCGTTTTTCCGAACGCTGGCACGGCGCAGGGAGGCGACATTGTCACTGTTCTGGGCTACGGGTTTGGCACCAGCGCGGGCGGCATTTCTGCCTCGATTGGTGGAAATGCAGCAACCGTCCAGAGTGTGGACGCGCTGCCGACGTTCGCTTCAACTCTCGGGCTGGACGCAACCTACCCCTTTTCACTTGAGCGTATTGTTCTGAAGACACCCGCGGGTTCGCCGGGCCTGGCGGATTTGACCATTCAGTCTCCTGTGGGCTCTACGACAGCAGCCAATGCGTTTCAATATTTGGCTTCGAGGGCGATCTATGCGAGTCCAGGTCTGCACAAATTTGTGGTCTACGACCAATCCCGGCAGCGCCTATTCCTCACCGCGACTGATCATGTCGATGTGTTTGATTTAAAGGCCCAAGTGTTCGTCAGCCCGATAGAGCCACCACCGAATGGGCCGCCGCCGGATGCCGCCCTGCGGGGGGCGGCGCTTACTCCCGATTCTTCGCAGCTGATCATCGCCGATTTTGGAGCGCAAAGCGTCTATCTTCTCGATCCCGACGGAGCGGCTTACAACGGCAAAACTGTGACCGTAGGCGGAGTCTCTGGATTCTTGAATTCTGGCCCTGCGCGCGTCACAGCTACCAGCGCGGAGACTGTTTTTGTCGGCCTCAGCGGAGAAGGTGGCAGCGGGGTTTGCAATGGCTGCCTCGGGCAGATGAACCTGCTTGCGAGTCCCCCGGCGTTTCAGCCTGCACCGCAGCCCGAGGTGAGCGCGGTGACGGGCACGCCTTTGTTACAGGCGGATGCGGCGGGCGACATCGCCTACCTTGCCTACGACACGTCTCCTGGCGGCCCTGTCGCTCTGTGGAACGCGGCAGCGCCCAACATTTTCTCGCTTTCCACCGCGAATGACGCAGCCACTGATCTTGCCACCGCAGGCGATGGCACGTCCTTCGCTCTACGCGCTCTCGATGGTACGGAGATTCGAGGGTCGAACCTCAGTCTTTTTTCGGCGCCCATGGCGGCAGAACTGGAGACTGTTCCAAACCGCGTGGCCGTGCCAGGCATTGCGGTACATCCCACTGGCGCGTTGATCTATGAACCATTCCTCGATGGTCCAGCGCCTACTGCACCGCCGGCCACAGGCGTCCACGGCGGCATCGACGTTCGCGACGCGCACTCCGGGCAACTCCGCCTGCGGATTTACTTACCCGAAGCTTTTGCGATGCTCAATACCGATGTGGATGGCCTGCATGGCTGCTTTCTAAGCATTGATGAAAATGGCCAGCGTCTGTTTGCGCTAACAACAAGTGGCCTAACTATTGTTCAGTTGGCGAACGTGCCCCTCGGCATCGGGACATTGTCGCCTTCGTCAGGTTCCGCCGCGGGGGGAAGCACCGTGACCATCCGAGGCAGCGGTTTCCAGAGCGGCATCAAAGCGACGCTCGGCGGAAAATCGGCAACGCTGTCTCTGCAGGACGTGAATACGCTGATTCTCGCTACCCCAGCATTGGCCGCGGGCCCCCACCAACTCGTGCTCACGAATCCAAGTGGTGAAGCGGTTTCATACGATGCCGCTTATGTGACACAATAACTCCCGCTTAACCATTCGTTGGCCGACTTCATCCAACTGGTGCGCCCCAACCTTGGGCGACTTCGTTGCACATCAGAGAGCATCATGAACACTCGCAAACTGGGAAATTCCGATCTACACATCACTCCAGTAGGTTTTGGCGCCTGGGCGACCGGCGGAGGCAACTGGGAGTATTCATGGGGCCCGCAGGACGACCGGGAGTCTATTGCGGCGATTCACAAGTCCTTGGAACTTGGCGTCAATTGGATCGATACCGCGGCGGTCTACGGACTTGGCCACTCCGAAGAAGTAGTTTCGCGCGCGTTGAGGGAATGGGGCGGTGCTCGTCCCTATGTTTTCACGAAGTGCGTCATGCGCTGGGACTCCACGCGCAAGATTTCCATGAACCATTCCGCCGCTTCCATTCGGCAAGAATGCGAAGACAGCTTGCGGCGCTTGGCCGTGGAAACCATCGATCTCTATCAGATCCACTGGCCCCCTCCCGATAATGGCCCGGGACTCGAAGAAGCTTGGCAGACGCTCAGCGCCCTTCAGAAACAGGGAAAAGTACGCTGGATCGGCGTGTCCAATTTCGACGTACCGCAATTGCAACGCGCAGAGAAAATTGCTCCCGTCACTTCTCTGCAGCCGCCGTACTCCATCCTGCGCCGCCAAATTGAGGAAGACACTCTGCCGTATTGCGAGCAACGCGGAATTGGTGTGATTGTCTATTCGCCCATGTTCTCGGGTATGTTGACCGGCGGTATGACTCGGGAACGCGCTGCATCGCTGCCGCCGGATGATTTCCGCAGCCGCAATCCCGAGTTCCAGGAGCCGAAGCTGTCCAAGAATCTGGAACTGGTCGAGAAGTTGGGGGAAATTGGCGCTCGCTACGGTCGTCGTCCGGGCGAGGTGGCCATAGCTTGGACCTTACGCAATCCTCGCGTCACTGGCGCGATTGTCGGCGCGCGCAACGCGAAACAGGCGGAAGGCGTGATGCGCGCCGGAGAATTCCACCTGAACGCGGAGGAAATCGCGGAGATCGAATACTATTCCGCTGGCATCGCCAAAGCGAAAGCTGCGTCTTGATACCGCCGGGATACCTATCTTGATGGAGAAATCGCAATGAATCTGGGCCTACAAGGAAAACTGGCTGCAGTGACAGGCTCAACCGCTGGAATCGGATTGGCCATCGCGACCACTCTTGCCGACGAGGGAGCGCGTGTTGTCATCAACGGCAGGACTCAGGCGCGCGTGGACTCCGCGCTCGAGAAGTTGCGAATGCGTAATCGTGGTGCGGAATTCAACGGGGTGGCCGCCGATCTAGGCACGCCTTCCGGTGTGGATGCATTCCTGGAAGCGGTTCCCACCGCGGATATTCTCGTCAACAATCTTGGGATTTTTGAGGTCAAGCCTTTTCTGGAAATTACGGATGTGGATTGGCAGCGCTTTTTTGACGTCAACGTTCTGAGCGGCGTTCGCCTCAGCCGCCACTACCTTTCCTATATGTTGAAGAAGAACTGGGGCCGGATCATCTTCATTTCCAGCGAATCGGCGCAGCAGATTCCCGCGGAGATGGTTCACTACGGCATGACCAAAACCGCGCAAGTGGCCATCGCGAACGGCATCGCACGATCGGTAGCCACTACTGGCGTGACCGCCAACTCCATCCTCGTGGGTCCTACCGCTTCCGAAGGCCTGGGAACGTTTCTAAAGGACGTCGCACGGCAGCAGGGACTCAGCCCCACCGAGATGGAAAAGCAATTCTTCACTACTGCCCGGGCCACTTCTCTCTTGAAGCGTTTCGAAACGCCCGAAGAAATCGCCATGATCGTTGCATTTGTCGCCGGCACACAATCCGCTGTCATCAATGGCGCCGCGATTCGCGCCGAAGGCGGCGTGGTGCAAAGCATCTTCTAGCCAGCCATCTCGAATCCGTCATTCCGGGCAAAGCGAGGAATCCCTCTTCGAATCGTGACCATCCAAGCGAGATCCTTCGCTTCGTAGACTCCGTTCGAAATGAGGATCAGGCCTGATTTTCGATTCCTAGGAAGACTGCCGTTTCAGGCGCGAAGGTAATCGGCGCGCCAATTCTTGACCATCTGCTTGATGGCTTTAGTATCGGTCAGCTTGTCATTCAACACTTTGCGCGCGAGACCCGGCAGTTCCTCGTCGCTGGCGAAGCGCAGCGCCACCAGTTGTGCAGGCGTGAATTCTCCGATGCGTGGCTTCAAATCATCGGTGAACAGCCTGGCCATGCGCTGGCGCTCCTCCAAACGAATCACGCGGTCCTGCACGCGCAACGCAAACAACCGCGCATTGAACATCAAAAGAACCAGCGCCGCCGCCGTCAGCAACTGGATCAACCCGTCCCAGGTGAACCCGAGATGGATCAGCCGATAGATCGACCATCCCAGATTCAAAGTCAAAATCGGCATCACAAAAAAGTGAAACGTGGGCACCCACTTCACATGATTGGAATAATTCTGCTCCGCCATTGGAAGGCTCCTTCCTTGCGTCTGCATTCTAGCAGACCTGCCCGGCGGGACAGTTATCGTTCTGGCTACTTCTGGTTGCGGCGGTGCTCCGTTGACACCATTCCGGCGCACAATGAACGGATGCAAAGAAGCTTCCGGACGGAAGCGAGGAGTAAGCGATGAATACTTTGAGCCTCGCGAGAATCATGTACGGCACCAGCGATGAGCATCACGGCTCAACCAGCGTCCCTGTTAACGCGCTCGCGACCCACTCTCTAACTGACAGCGCGGAAAAGCCCGCCGGTGATACTGAGACGTTGGGCAAGTTGCTCCACAAGGCCTGGACGAACATTTCCGGCAAGCACTAAGCACACTGCGTCAAGTTCCCAGAAGGTTGCTCTGAATTCTGGTGTACCCGTTTTCCTGTGCCCACAAACTAAGAGCAATCGCCGCCAGATCATCGACGATTGGCACGGCATTGCCATCCTTGGTGAGGTCGATGGTCCGCAGAAAATGCTTGCAGGTTTCGCAGCATTCTACCCGCACCTGCGGGAATTGTTCGGCAACATAAACCGGAAGCTTTTGTTCCTGTTCTTCTCCGCAATGCGCACAGAGAATCCGGCGAAATTCCCATTCCTGCGAGCAAAACGAGCATTGCAGAAACCGCTTGCCGCCATCACCTTCCGGGCGCAGCACTCCCAGTAGAGGAAGGGAATTGCACCGTGGGCAGCGGCAGACGGTCATCGGCAAACCGGGAGGCAAAAGAGCGGCGACACGAAATTCCGCGTAAGGCTGAAGAAAGGCTCGTGCCGCAAACTGCGTGAGTGGTTCTGCTGCGTCTGCTTCCAGCAGGCCTGAATTCCAAAAGTCGGTTAAGACCTTCGTCCACTCCGTCTCTCCCCGCATCTTCAATCGCCGACAATGTTCAGACAACGGTTCTGGGCTCTGCGATTCGATCAAAGATAGGAATTTGCCAAAAGGCTCCAGCAGGATGGGAAGATCCAAGTGTGAGCGGAGGGTGTCGCTGGCCGACGCAAGAGCCTGTTTCCCCCGCAACTTCGGCAGTTGTTCATAGAACTCTTTTTGAAACCGGGCAATGTGTCGGTAAAAGCCAAGGATTTCCTGCGCGGAGGAATACCGCTGTGCTAACAGCTCAGCGCGTTCTAGACGGGCACGATAATTGACTTTCCCGGTGGCGAGAAAACTCATTTCTGTGGATCAGGCGATCCGACGATCTCCTCATACCAGCCTGGATGATAGCGTTTCGCAAAGGCCATGGATACGTCGCCCCGAATTACGGAGCCGAACGCGCCACGTTCCGCAAAGACCCCCATGTAAATGTGAATCATAAAATTGCCGATAGTCACTAGCGCAGCGATGGGATGGAGTATCACTGCAACATAACGCAGCCAACGCCAGCTCCACGGCAGCGAATCGCTAAACCACAATACCAATCCACTCAGCAAAAGAACCAAGCCGGCCCAGAAGAAAGCCCAGAACAGCAATTTTTGACCGGCGTTATAGCGTCCCGCCGGCGGCATCTTGTCGTCCTGATTAGTGATGTAGTAATGCAGTGAATTCCACCATGCGCGATCCACGGCGGTAAAACGCATCTGCCTTGCCCACATCTCAAACATGAAAAGGACTGAGCCGACGAAAACGAGCCCGACCCACGGATGCAACATTCGCGAAATTTGCCCGCCACCGAGCACCACAGCCAACCAGAACATCCACGGAGACCAGAACGCAAGACCGGTGGCCAGAAGATACAAGTACGAACCTGCAGCGACCCAATGCGTCAGGCGCTCGCGCAACGTGTAACGCAGCACGTGTCCGTGAGGAACAATCTGTTCCGGATGCGTCATGCCTGCCCTCCAAACGGGCGAATGTCTTCTTCTTCGCGCGCTTTTGGTCCATAGCGCAGATAGTGCACGAACAGTCCAATCAGCCCGCCCGCGATAGCCAGGTTGCCAATCCATTTCAGTGGATGCTTCCAGAGCTTCACTGACAGCGGAATGGTTGGATTCTTGGGCAGCCCGCCGTAGAGTTCCGGCTTCGTCACGTCATGCAGCACGTAGATTACGCCAGTGCCGCCGACCCCCGGCGGGTCGTACACACCGGCATTCGCGAAGCCGTAATGATCCTTCAACTGTTTCGCGCGCTGCTCGGCAAGATCCTTCATATCGTCTTTCGTGCCAAAGTGCAGGCACCCGGTTGGGCAAGACTTGATGCAAGCTGGCTCGAGACCTTCGCTAATGCGGTCGGTGCACAGCGAACATTTATAGACGCGTTTCGTTACGTTGTTCAGTTTCGGAATATTGAAGGGACAGCCGGTGATGCAGTAGCCGCACCCAATGCAGTGATCCTGCTGAAAATCTACGACGCCATTGGAATACTGCACGATGGCGCCATCGGAAGGGCACGCTTCCAGGCATCCCGGTTCCGCGCAGTGCATACACTGATGTTTTCGCATCAACCATTGCAACGAGCCATCTTCGTGCTCATGCTCGTTGAACAGGATCAGGTTCCAATAATTCCAACGCGTCTCCGGCATGGTTTGATAAGTGTTATCAAACGTGGTCGGTGAAAACGGCATGTCGTTCCATTCGACGCAGGCTACTTCGCAGGCTTTGCAGCCGATGCAGGTGGTGGTGTCCACCAATTTGCACACCAGGTCTTGCCGTTGCGTGTCCAACCCCGGAACGCTTCCGGCATGGCCACTGATCTTTTGAACGCGTAGTGTTGCTTGACTCATCGCTTCCGCCTACGCCTTCTCCACCTTCACGAGGAATCCTTTGAATTCCGGCGTGTAGGCGTTGGGATCAACCACTGTGGGGGTAACAAGGTTCGCCAATGTTTTGGAGGTTTTGCCTTCATCCTCGGCGATGCCGCGATAGCCCCAGTGAATCGGAAAGCCGACCTGATACGTTTTCTTGCCGTCAATCATCATCGGCTTGATGCGCTTGGTGACCATGGCTTTCGCAATGTACGTACCGCGAATACTGGAGACTTTCACTTTGTCTCCGCCATGCAAGCCCAGGTCCTGCGCCAATTCCTCGGGAATCTCCACGAAGGGCTCAGGAACCAACTGCACATTCATCGGATTATTTTTGGTCCAGTAGTGATAATGCTCGGTCAACCGGTAGGTGGTGCAAACAACGGTGTAGCCCTCCTGCGGCGTACTGTATTTATCGTCTGGAGTTTTGAAGCGCTTGATGACCGGGTTGTGGCTCTGCTGCGGGTGGAACAGGTTTTCGATGGGGCTTTCAGTCGGCTCATAGTATTCCGGAAGCGGTCCCTCGGCAAACGCACCGAGCGGCGCAAACAGTCGTCCTACGCCCTCGGGATTCATGATGAAGGGTCCCATGTGGTCGGCCGGCTTGGAATCTGGCTTGAAATCCGGCACGTCGTTACCCACCCACTTTTGAGCGGACTCGCTCCACCAGACTTGCCGCCGTGCGGAATCCCATGGTTTGCCCTCCAAATTGCAAGAGGCCCGGTTGTACAGCACGCGCCGGTTGGCTGGCCAGGACCATGCCCAATTCTGGTGCACGCCCATGCCGGAAGGATCGCTGGCGTCCCGCCGCATGGTCAGATTGCCTGCTTCGGTGTACGCGCCGCTGTAGATCCAATTACCGCACGCCGTGGTGCCGTCATCTTTCAACCAGGCGAAGCCCGGCAATTGCTGATTGGCTTTTAATTGCTGCTTGGTTGCCGGGTCTTCCGCGTCCACGAACGTCTTGCCATTGATCTCCTTCAGCACTTCGGCGAGTGACGGATTCAACGGGTCCGTGTAATTCCAAGTCAGCTTGAGGATCGGGTCTGGGAACTTGCCGCCGTCTGCCTGATATAGCGCGCGCACTTTCAGGAAAATCTGCGCGACAATGGCCTGGTCCAGTCGGCAATCGAGTGGCGTGGGGAGAGCAGCATTTTTCCATTGCAGCCAGCGCGCCGAATTCGTGAAGGTTCCATCCTTCTCGGCGAATCCGGCACAAGGCAGCCGGTAAACCGTGGTCTGGATAGACTTCATTTCGTCCGTGGTGATTCCGGGCGATTTCCAGAACTCGCTGGTCTCATCGGGATAAATTTCACCGACTACCAGCCAGTCCGCCTTTTTCAAAGCATCAATGTTTTTCTTGCTGTCCGGCCCGATGGCCACGCCATTCATGCCGAAAGCGAACAAGCCCTTAACGACGCCGTTGTACATGTTGTCCCAGAGGTAGGTCCAGGAGTAATTCCGGTCCACCTTGGGCAAGAAGTCGAATGCGAAATCGTTCTGTTTGGTCGCGGCATCGCCATAAAGCGCTTTGAGCAAGCTGACCGCAAATTTCGGAGTATTGCTCCAATAATTGAAGGACTGCCACTGTCCGGGCTTCGAAGGCGTCGGCGTGATCCGATGCATCCAATCGCCCAGCGACTTGTCAGCCGGAATCGGTACTTTCAAGTAGCCGGGAAGGTTTTCGAAAATTCCCGCCATGTCCGTGGCGCCCTGGATGTTCGAATGTCCGCGAAGCGCGTTCACGCCACCGCCCGCGCGACCGACGTTGCCCATCATGAGTTGCAGGATCGCGGCGGTGCGGATGATCTGCGTGCCGAAACTATGTTGCGTCCAGCCCACCGCATAGATGACGCACGCCACTTTCTTCAGGTCGCCGTCTTTGCGGATCGAGGTGAACAGGTCCGCCGCCTTCAGAAATTGATCCTTGGGAATACCGGTGATGCGTTCCACCATCTCCGGCGTATATCGCGAATAGTGCTTGCGCATCAATTGATAAACGCACATCGGATGCTGGAGCGTGGGATCAAACTCCACGGTCTGAGGCAAAGAAGGTGGCGAAGGTGCCCCTGAACTCGGAGGATGCGCTGCCGCGCCCAAGGTATAGCCCTGCGCAGAATCCCGTCCTCCCCCGCCGCCCGACCCTGCGTAATTCCACGTGGCTTTATCGTAGGTTTGTGTTTTCGCGTCGAAACCAGAGAACAAGCCGTCGTCCTCCGGCAACTTGAACCCGTCTTTGACGACAAACGCCGCGTTTGTGTAGTTCAGCAGGTAATCCTTGGCGATGCGGTTATTTTCCATCGCGTATCGGATCACGCCGCCGAGGAAGGCGATATCCGCTCCTGCTCGAATCTGCAGGAACAAATCAGACACAGATGCTGTCCGCGTGTAGCGCGGATCAATCACGATGAGCTTGGCGTTTCGGGTTCGCTTGGCTTCAATAACCCACTTGAAGCCGCATGGGTGATTTTCTGCGGGATTACCGCCCATGACCAGCATCATGTCGGCATTCTTGATGTCGACCCATCCGTTGGTCATTGCCCCGCGTCCGAATGTTGGTCCCAAACTTGAGACCGTTGGGCCGTGTCAAACTCTGGCCTGGTTTTCCAGGTGCACGACCCCCAGGGCGCGCATGGACTTCACGACAAGATAGTTGAATTCGTTGGTATCGGTGCAGCCGCCCGTCCAGCCTATGGATTCGCAGCGATTCACGCGATGCCCGTCTTTATCGGTCTCGATGAAGGTATCGTCGCGGGTCTTCTTCACTTTCTCCGCGATCTCTGCGATCGCCTGATCCCAGGAGATATCTTCCCACTGCGTGCCACCCGGCCGGCGCACCTGCGGTTTCACAAGTCGGCGTTCATTCAGAATGTCTTGCTGGAGAGAGGAACCTTTGGGGCAGAGGGTGCCGCGGTTGATAGGGTGATCGGGGTCGCCCTCGACATGGACCACTTGCGGGGTAACATTTTTCGCGCGGTCGCCAATTGAGTAGATGATGACGCCGCAACTGACAGAACAGTATGGACACGTTGACCGCGTCTCGTTCGCGCGCGCTATTTTTAACGATCGGAGTTCAGCATAAGCGGGTTGAAGGTCGAACCCAAAAACAGCGGCAGCAGCGCCGCCAACCGCGGTCAGCTTAAGAAAATCCCGGCGTGACGCTTCCATAATCCTCCCCCTGAACCATTATGGGTAAAGCGGCGCGGACCCTTTGTATTCCTGTCAGCAGTATTCTGTCAAGTTTATTGACGGGGCCAGCCGGAAAATGGGTACACAGGGAATTACTGTAAGTCAGGTGCTAACCGGATTGTGATATTGGCCCGGGACCAGGTCAGATCAACACGATCGATTTGGCATATGCCATCAGTTCGTCGCGGAAGTTTGGATGCGCTATGCTGATCAGCGCCAGGGCGCGTTCGCGGGTGGATTTTCCGCGCAGGTTCACGCAACCATATTCAGTCACGATGTATTCCACGTCCATGCGTGTATCTGTGGCCATCTGGACACGCGGAACGATGCCGGAGATGGTGCCTTTCTTCGCCGCTGATTTCAGTCCAATGAACGACTTTCCGCCTTTGGAAAAAGATGCCCCCTTCACAAAGTCGAATTGCCCGCCCGACCCGCTGTACTGGTGCCCGTTAATGAATTCGGCGTTCACCTGGCCGTAGAGATCCACTTCGATAGCGGTATTTACGCTCATCATATAGTCGTGTTGTTTGATCACGTGAATGTCGTTCACATACGAAGACGCGTAACTTTCCATGGCGGGGTTGTCGTTAATGAAGTCGTAGACTTCGTCATCCCCGATCGCAAAAGTAAATACATGCTTTCGCGGGTGCAGCGTTTTCTTGCGCCCATTGACCACGCCGCTTTTCACCAGGTGCACAAACGCATGGCTGAATAGCTCGGAATGGATCCCCAGATCCTTGTGATTTTCAAGGTGAAGCGCCACAGCGTTGGGCAAATTGCCGATTCCCAACTGCAACGTGGCGCCGTCCGGAATCTGCTCGGCAATGCATTTGCCGATTTTCATAGAGTCCGGATCGGGCTCCTTGTAAGGGATTTGCACCATGGGAACGTGGTTCTCCACGATGGCGTCAACCTCGGAAACGTGCACCAGTGAATCACCGAACACTCGAGGCATGTTGCGGTTCACTTCCACGACCACACGGTCGCAATGCCGGAGCACGGTGGAGGCATAGTCGTTGTTCGTTCCTAGGCTGAAATGACCGGATTTGTCCATAGGGGACACGGTGACCACGAACGTATTCACGTGGATGTATTCCGTCAGCACCCGGGGAATGTTGGAAAAATTGATCGGCACATAACTCAGGTTCTTTTTTCCATGTTCAAGACCGTAAGCGACCATTTTGCGATCCGGGTCGCCCATGAAGAAGCAGCGTGAATTCACTTTGTACAGAACTTCCGGGCAAATCAGTGTTTCCTCGCTGTACTTCATGGAGTGCTGGTAGTACAGATTAAGATCCTTCAGATTTCCAGCAAGGATGCGGTCGGCTATGGCTTTGGCCAGTCCCTGAGGCATTCCTGCCGCCAGTGCCAGGCACAAGGTACTGCCGTCCTGAATATGTTCCACCGCCTTGGCCGGCGTCGTCAGTTTCGCCGCGTACTGCTCGGTCGGAGTTTGATAGGCAGCGTAATGCTCGGTTGGTGTTTGGTTTCCCATGAAATCCTCATTCGATGAGCTAATTAGGTCAATCGGCGGCGAGCGTTCCCCCGATATATTAAAGTTGGCCTACTTTTTCGCGATTTTGCAAGGGCACCGGACACGGCCCCACTGTGTGCTCGAGTTGAGGACTGCGAGTGGCGCTCTGGTACTAAAGTTCAGTTTAGGGACGCGGCACATTAGCCAGATTTCCTGTCCAATCGTTCTGAGGATACCCAAGAATAAGAGTACACGTGGACACCGTCCGTCCGCGGCCAGATAAGTGTGTTTTCGGGTAGCTCCGGTCGCTCCAGGGCCTCTCTCAGGGCTCAGGTTGTGTCTCTATGGCAGACGGAATCAAGGCTGCGCAAACTCAAGCTGTCCTCCAGCTTCGCTCCCCGAGGCCATTGCGGTATTGGCTTTATGGGGGACTCGGCCTAGTAGGAGGTTCCCTCCTAGCCGCCCTCCTCTTTGGAAAGGGATTCGCCCTTGCCGCCGTTGGTGACGCGCTACAGCTAGGGCTTACAGCCACGGCCACCGTTCTTACGTTCCAGAATTTTCGGCAGGGCCGGGGGCGCGCGCGGGTCTTTTGGCTGCTCATTTTTGCGGGTTCCTTCCTGTGGACCGTGAGCAACACAATTTGGGCGACGTACGAGTTGTGCTTTGGCAGGCTACCTGACTTGCCTGTCGTCGATCTTCTTCTCTTCGTGAAGGTTGTGCCTCTAACCGCTGCCGTTCTGATTGCCCCCGATCGCGAGCGGGACGAACGATCGCGCGCTTTTGGGCTTCTGGATGTGAGCGTCTTGATGGTGTATTCGCTGTACTTGTTCGCGTTCGGGGTTTTTGCCTACCGCTTGCTGCCGGGCGCGGAGCCCATCTACAATTTCCATTTCAATCTGGCCGACGCCATCGGCAATCAGACTCTCGTGGTTGTGGCAGGCATTGCGGTTTTGCGCGCCCGCGGCCATTGGCGAGACCTCTACCGCGTGTACTTTTTTTTCGTTGCCTGCTACGGATTCGCTTCCAATCTCAGCAACGTCGCCATCGATATGGGGACTTACTACACCGGTAGTCTTTACGACGTTCCGCTGGTTGCCTCGCTTGTTGCGTTGGTTTATGTAGCACTGGCTGGGCGCCCTGGCGAACAGAATCCAGCCATCGAGCAAGCTTCGAAGACTCCGACCGCTCCATCAAACCACGCTACTTTTTTGACCGAACATCTGGCCATGCTGTTGGCCCTGTCCACCCCGGTGATCGGAATCTGGCTACTTTCCAGCGCCACCGCGCCTCCGCAGCTTCGTTCTTTCCGCGTTGCCATCACACTCCTGGCGATTTTCGTACTGACGTTTTTGCTCTCGGTGAAACAGGATTTTCTAGCCGCGGGACTTTTCGAATCATTGCAGCGCCTCTCGGAAACCTACAGCAGCATCGACCGCTTCAAAAGCCATCTTGCGCAAAACGAGAAGCTAACTTCGTTAGGGAAGCTAGTTGCGCAAGTCGCAAACCAGATTAAAAGCTGCATGGCTTCGATCCTCGAAGTCTCTTCCCGCCTGACGTCACGGCCCGATGTGGATTCCCGCATCCAGAATATGGCCGGGAAAATTGGCCAGTACGCCCAGCGAACGGACGTGCTTGTCGATAACATGCTCCATTTTGCCAAGGAAACTCCATTGTGCCTGGCTCCGTTGGACGTTCAGCCTGTCCTCGAAAGCGCTCTTCATCTCAGCCGCATCGCCAAGCTGCCACAGGTGCGCGTCGATATTACGCGCGAAGGAGACTGCCAGTTGGTGCGCGGAGATTCCGGCCAACTCCTCCACGTATTCCTTCAGGTGATCTCGAACGCCATTGATGCTCTTGAAGAAGTCGGAGGGGGGACATTCGACATCACGCTACGTCCTTTTGCCTCCAACCTGGTTCTGGAATTCGCCGATTCCGGTCCCGGCCTCAAGGAGCCACAACGCGTTTTCGAACCGTTCTACACCACGAAGCCTGTGGGTAAGGGAACCGGCCTCGGCCTGAGCACCTGCTACGGCATCATCCAGCAGCACGAGGGCGAGATTTCTTGCCGCAATCGCCCTGAAGGCGGAGCCGTTTTTGCTATTTCGCTGCCCATTGCGCTGCCGTCTGTTCCAGAAAACAACCAATCGGCCGCTCTGCTCGCGGAAGGTGCCCGGTGAGTCTCCCTCCGCGCCAGAAATTTTATTTGACTCTCGCCACGCTCATCTTTCTGGCACATCTGGCGGTTGCTGCAACGGCCAAGCCCTCCTTTCCCCTCACGATTTACGGCGACGCTAACCCTTGCGCGCTGCTGATCCTTGCGATACTCGCGGCTCGCGAGAATTTCCGCCGCCCTGCCGGGGTTCTTCCTGTTTTTTGGAAGCTGTTCGCCATCGGCCTTGCAGTATTGTTAGGTTCGCAGTTCTACTGGTTCTACTACGACTGGCGCCGGCTGAACGCTGCCCCGAGCCCTATTACGGGCGACACCCTGTTTCTGCTCGGCAATGTCTTTTTTCTTTCGGCGCTGGCGCTTCGTCCGCACTCCGCGGCGGCCGGCCGCAATCTTCGCATTCGTTTTCTGGATTTGATACTACTGAGCCTGTGGTGGTTTTCGCTCTATGGGTATTTCAGCCTGCCCTGGCAAGTTGGCCGTCAGGATTTCTCCCGATACACCCCGTCTTATTATCTGCTTGTGTTGATCCAGCATTTGGTAATCATCATCGCTGTCGCCGTTTTGTGTATCAAGAATTCTGCACCCTGGCGCGGATTTTATCTGCGATTGCTGGCTGCTTTCGTTTCTCTTGCTGCTGGCAACCTGTTGTTAAACGTAGCGATAGAATCGAACAAGTATTACGCCGGAAGTTTTTACGACACTCCGTTTCTCTTTGCGATTTATCTGTTCATGCCGATCGCAGCGTTCGGGCCGTCGTTGCAGCCCTGTCCGGACGGGAGGACCAATCGCGAATTGATGCAAAGCGTGTGGACCGCGCGGTTCGCTATGCTCGGCATACTTTCTCTTCCTGTAATTGCTTTGCTGGGACTGTACGAGAAAGACCTCCCGTCGGATGTGGCCACTTTCCGCTTGCGGTTGGTTTTCAGCGCTATGGTGCTTCTTGGCGGGCTAGTCTACTGGAAGTTCAATTTATTGGCGCTCGAATTGCGTCATCTGGTTCAACTTACACGCGACTCCATCGAAAATCTCAATATCGTCCAACAGCAAGTTACCCACTCCGAGAAACTTGTCGCCTTGGGCCGTCTTGCCGCCGGTGCTGCCCATGAAATCAGCAACCCGCTTACCGCAATCTTTGGATATTCCGAACTCCTGACGGACATTCCCTCGCTCACGTCCGAAGATCGCGCCAATGCGCAATCGATTCAGCTCCAAGTTCGCCGCGCCCAGTCCGCCGTCACCAGTCTGCGCGATACGCTACGTCAGAATCCCGCGCCGGACTCCCCGATTCTCGATAAAACCCCGGCTTCCTGATACATTCCTCAGGGGTCCGCCTATGTCGCGTTTATTATTTCTCGCACTTGAGTTTGTTTTCCTTTTTGTTGGCGTGCCCCTGCTTGTTTTCTATCGCGTTCTCCCCAATCTTCCGATTCCGTACTTGCTGCTGGCTGCTTTCGTTGCATTCCTTACCTTGCGCCGCGACCCTTCGTTCGATTCCACTCGCCTGATCTCTGTCCGCGGCGTTAGCGCGAACCTGCCCATGGTTTTGCTGCGCGATGCGATTTTCCTGGCGCTCCTCGGTCTGGCCGTTCGCCTGTTCGCCCCGCAGCTTCTTTTTTCATTCGTGAAGCGTGCGCCTGCCCTTTGGGCTCTCATCATGCTCCTGTATCCCCTCGTGTCCGTTTATCCCCAGGAACTGCTTTACCGGGCGTTCTTCTTTCATCGCTACCAACCCTTATTCGGTTCCGGCTGGACCATGCTCGTTGTCAGCGCCTTGGCCTTCGGTTTTGTCCACATCATTTTTGGCAATTGGCTGGCCGTGGGACTCTGCACCATCGGCGGTTTGCTGTTCGCTTTCACCTACCACAGCTCCGGCTCGATGCTACTGACCTGCATCGATCATGCGCTCTTCGGCAACTTTATTTTTACCATTGGACTTGGCCAGTTCTTTTACCACGGCTCGCGCCTCTAAACCCTTTTGCCCTCAGCATTTTCCTCCCACATTTGCCCGACCCCCGGTAGAATACTGATGTACCGAATCCCCTCGCCGCGGAATCGATATTTTTAGTGACGGGGATGCGTATCCATCCCAGGAACCTGTGAACAATCAAGGAGCAGCCGTCGCATGGCGACGCCACCGAAAACCCTGAAGCCGGACTTGTCTTCCTTGAGGATTTCCGACCACAAGCGCACTAACCCGCGTTCCAGCAAGCGGTGGATTTGGGTCGCTCTGGCGGTAGTCCTCCTCGGTCTTGTGGGAGCCGGCGCTTTCGCCTTCCGCAATCGTAAGGTCGAGGTTGCAGTAGCTCCGGCGACCAAACCCGCCACTGGACCCGCAGGGGTGCTGAATGCCAGCGGCTACGTCACGCCTCGCCGGCGCGCCACCATTGCTGCCAAAATTACCGGCCGCGTCACCGGAGTATTCTTCGATGAAGGCACACGTGTCACCGAAGGACAACTCCTTGCCACCCTCGATGATTCCGATGCTCGCCGTGCCTTGGACTCCGCGAAAGCCGACAGGGATTCTTCACAGGCGGCTATCGCGGACTACGAAGTGCAACTCCGCAATGCTGAAATCGAGCTTCGCCGCGCCGAACAACTGGTCAAGGGCGGTGTGCAAACCCAGGAGTTCTTGGACAACGCGCGCACCACGGCAGACAGCTTGCGCGCCAAGATAGCCTTAGCAAAACAACAAGTGGTCGCCGCAGAGGCACGGATCCGCGAGCAACAGCAGGCCGTGGACAATTGCACCATCCGTGCGCCATTCGCAGGCATCGTGGTTTCCAAAGACGCGCAAGTGGGAGAAATGGTCTCGCCGATCTCCGCCGGCGGCGGCTTCACGCGCACGGGCATCGCTACCATCGTCGACCTTCATTCCAACGAGTTTGAAGTTGACGTCAGCGAGGCGTATATCGCCAGAGTTTCCGATAATCAGGCTGTCAACGCAGTCTTGGATGCTTACCCGGACTGGACTATTCCCGCGAAAGTCCGCACGGTCATCCCCACCGCCGACCGGCAAAAGGCCACCGTGAAGGTTCGCATCTCCATTACCGAGGCAGATCACAAAAAGCTGTTTGACCCTGCTAAGGATCCCCGCATCCTACCGGACATGGGCGTGAAGGTCACCTTCCTGGAGAACGAGCCGAAACCCGGAACGAAAAAAGAACAGTCCGCTGCCGTGGCGCTGGTGCCTCAAAAGGCCGTTCGCCAGGACAACTCCTCCAAATATGTTTTTGTGCTCAAGGGTGACATCATC
>DATERF010000100.1:0-20387 GCA_035271845.1 Candidatus Acidiferrum sp. | reverse complement strand
ATTCGAACGTGGGCGGAACGAAGAATGTGCTGGCAGCCGCGAAGAGCGCCGGCGTCGGCCAATTGATTTATACGAGCACGGTGGCAACGATCGCGGTGGACCGGCCGGCATTGCCCAACGAGTTCACGGACGCAAAGCTTGAGGAGATGATCGGGCACTACAAGCGCTCGAAATGGATGGCCGAGCAGGAAGTGTTGAAGGCGGCGAAGGAAGGATTACCGGTGATTGTGGCTATGCCCACCACGCCAGTGGGGCCCTGGGATTGGAAGCCCACGCCCACGGGAAAGATCATATTGGATTTTCTGAATGGGAAGATGCCGGGGTACGTGGAGACGGGATTGAACTTCGTGGGCGTGGAGGAGTGCGCGGCGGGGCACCTGCTGGTTTCGGAGAAAGGCAAGATTGGCGAGCGGTATCTGCTGGGTGCGGAGAACCTGACGCTGAAGGAAGTGCTGGATACGCTGGCGAAGATCACGGGTTTGCATGCACCGGGCATGAAGATTCCGCACGGTGTGGCGTTGGGTGTAGCCTACGTGGAGAGCGCGTTTTCACGATTGATGGGGAAAGAGCCGGGGATTCCTGTGGAAGGCGTGAAGATCGCGCGGCATAAGATGTTTGTGGATGCTTCGCGGGCGCGGCGGGAATTGGGGTTTCAGCCGGGGCCGGTGGCGGCGGCGCTGGAGCGGGCGGTGCGGTGGTATCAGGCGAACGGGTATGTGAGGGCGGGGCGGATGAAGAGGATGAAGTGAAGGAAGTAGAGGATGAGAAGGAAGCAAAGGAAGTGAAGGAAACAACGGAGCGCTGATGCGGGTGTTAGTTACATTTGCGGTGGAAGCGGAGTTTGCGCCTTGGCGCAAACTCCGCAAGTTCCGCGAGCGCAAGCTTTGCGCGGAACACTGGTCCGGTGGGGTATGTGTTGAGACGACTCAAATTGCTGACCACACCGTCTATGTTTTTCTAACAGGAATAGGTATTACATTTTTTGATTTTGCAGTTGCAAAATGCTTCAAGGAGGCCGGAGTCGGAGTTGTGATCTCATCCGGGCTGGCAGGTTCGCTCAAAGAATTGTACCCGGCCCTTACGATCGTTTGTCCGTCCCGGGTAGGTGGTCTGACGGACGCAACGGGTACTGCAGTGACACGGGCAGTATTTGAATTGGCAGTGAAGAACAATGCTACTGCCATTGAAACGCTTTTAACCTCGAGTCACATCATTGACTCGCACGAAGAGAAGGCGCGCCTCGCCATGTTCGCCGATGCGGTGGACATGGAATCTGGTCAAATTATCGCGGCGTTTCTTCAGGAGCAAATTCCCGTGGGGGTAATTCGCGCCATCAGCGACGGCAGCGAGGAAGACTTGCCGATTGATTTTGAGCAGTGTTTGACATCGTCCGGCAGAGTCAAGACGATTCCACTCCTTAAAGAGCTGGCCAGAAATCCAGGGAAAGTTCCGGAGCTAATAAGGTTTGGGCGACAGAGCAGGGCCGCTGCGGAGAAGCTTGCCGGTTTTCTGGATGGTTTTATCCAGTTGCTCAGGCCTGAATTGCTGCTAGGTGAGACAGAGGAGAGAGTGTTCTGATGAGCGGGGCGGGGACGATGGTGGAACAGGTGAGGACGCTGGGGCCGATGCCGAAGACGATGCGGGCGGGGGTGTTTCGGGAGAAGGGCGTGGTGCGCGTGGAGGAAGTGGCTGTGCCCGAGGTGCGGGACGGCGAAGTGCTCATTAAGGTGGCGGCCTGCGGCATTTGCGGAACGGACATTAAGAAGATATTTCAGCGCTATGTGGAACCGCCGCAGATCCTGGGGCATGAGCTGGCTGGAACGGTTGTGGCACTGGGCCGTGGCGTGACCAAGTGGAAGTTGGGCGACCGCGTGATGAGTTTCCACCACGTTCCGTGCGGAACGTGTTTTTACTGCAAGAACCGGCTTTTTTCCCAGTGCAAACAGTACAAAACGACCGGGCTGACCGGGGGCTTCACGCCGAATGGCGGCGGGTTTGGCGAGTACGTGAAGGCGATGCCCTGGGTTACGGAGCGGGGGATCGTGGCATTGCCGGACAATGTGACGTTTGAGGAGGCCACGTTCATCGAACCCATCAATACCATCGTGAAGGCCGTGCAGAAAGCGCGCATCACGGCTGGCGAGACGGTGCTGATCGCCGGGTGCGGTCCCATCGGCCTGCAACTCTTGATGGTTGCCAAATATGAGGGCGCGCACATCTATACGAGTGACCCCATGGCGACGCGACGTGAGAAAAGTTTAAGATTGGGAGCTGTGGAGTCTTTTAACCCCATAAGTGGTAAGCTGGTGGAAGAGTTGCACGCCCGTACCGAGGGACGGGGAGCAGACGCGGTCCTTGTTGCTGTAGCGCATCCGGCCGTGGTTGTAGATGCTTTGGCGGCGGCGCGACCCGGTGGTCGGGTACTCCTGTTTGCCGCAAACGACCCGGTCACGAGAATTGAATTTCCTGCCGCGGCCATAGGGATAGACGAGAAAGAGATCTTGGGGAGCTACAGCGCGGCCGCGGACATCCAAGAGAGTGCAGCAGCGCTGGTGCTGGAAAAGAAACTGCCGGTGATGGAGATTGTGACGCACCGGTTTCCGCTAGGTAGAATCCAAGAGGGTTTGGAACTGGCGGCAAGGCCCACGGATATATCGCTTAAGGTCCTGATCACGCACGAATGAGAGCAGCATCCACAAGAAGGACTGAGATGGGGGTGGAAGAAGTGCTGGCCCCGACGAAGATCCTCGTGCCATCAAGAATGACGGCGGCGGTGCTCTACGGTAGCGAAGATCTGCGCATCGAGCAAATCGATGTGCCCGCATTGTCGGCTGAAGAAGTGCTTCTGCGCGTGCGCCTGGCCCTGACCGATGGCACCGACCTGAAGGTTTGGAAACGCGGCTACCACGCGAAAATGATCCGGCCACCGGCGGTGTTTGGCCACGAAGTGGTCGGTGAGATTGTTGCGGCAGGGAAGCGCGTGGACGCAAAGTGGCGTCTGGGAGTGCGTGTGATTGCCGCCAACTCCGCGCCGTGCTTCCGCTGCTACCAATGCCGCCGCGGCCAGGAAAATCTTTGCGAGGATCTGCTATTTAATAACGGGGCCTACGCGGAATACATGCGCATTCCAGGACGCATCGTGCGGGAGAATATGCTGGAAGTGCCGCACTCAATAGACGACCACAGCGCCGCGCTGGTGGAACCCCTGGCGTGCGTGCTGCGCGGGATTCATGAGATGGATGTGCGTACCGGCGATACGGCCGCGGTGATTGGCTGCGGTCCCATCGGCCTGAAATTCGTGCGCATGCTGTCACGTCGCGGCGTGCGCGTGATTGCGCTGGCCCGGCGGGAAGCTCCGTTGGAAGTTGCACGCAAGCTGGGTGCCGTCGCGACCATCAACGTCACCGAGGTCGCCGACGTTGCCGGTGCGGTGAAGGCGCTGACCGACGAGCAGCGCGGGCCGGACTGCGTTGTGGAAGCCGCCGGCAATCCCGCGACCTGGCAGCAGGCGCTGGCGATGGTACGGCGCGGCGGGGTGGTGAATTTCTTCAGCGGACTGCCCAAAGACACGCGGGTAGAAATCGCGCCAGCGACCATCCACTATTCGGAAATCAAGATCATTTCACCGTTCCATCACACACCGCGCTTTATTCGTGAAGCGATGGAAGCAATCCGCCGTGGTGACATCTCGGCGCAGGATTTTGTCACCGAAGAGATTGGCCTGGTCGATCTGCCACAGGCGTTTGAGCGCATGAAGGCGCGCAGCGGCGATATCAAGCTGGCCGTGAGGCCGTAATGACGTGGCTTGTGATTCGTGACTAGTGACTCGTGAAACCCGGACCTTCGATTGGTTTAGCCCACTCTGATCAAATGAATGAGGAAGTTCTTCACTGATGCTGCGTCCCGGCGAGCTATCGCTGATGGAGAAATTGCCGGCGAATGGGTGCACAGCCGATGTGGCGCAGGCCTACACGCGGTGGCTGGCGACGCACCATTACGAAAATTTCAATGTAGTTTCCTGGCTCCTGCCGAAGGTACTGCACCAGCATTTCTATAACGTTTATGCGTATTGCCGATGGGCGGATGATCTGGGCGACGAGATCCCATCAAAAGAGCGGGCGCTGGAGCTGCTGGACTGGTGGGAGCGGGAGTTGGACGCTTGCTATGTGGGTCGGCCCGCGCATCCGGTATTTGTTGCTCTGCGCGAGACGGTGGTGGCCAAGGATATCCCCAAGCAGCCATTCGCGGATTTACTGAAGGCGTTTCGTCAGGACCAAGTCGTCAAGCGTTACGCGACTTGGGAAGCCGTCCTCGACTATTGTGTGTATTCGGCAAACCCCGTTGGGCGGCTGGTGCTGTACCTTTGCGGTTACCGGGATGACCAGCGGCAACGGCTTTCCGATGCGACGTGCACGGCGCTGCAGCTTGCTAATTTCTGGCAGGATGTTTCGCGGGATCTGGAGAAGGGGCGAATCTATATTCCGCTGGAGCGGGCCGCGGCGCACGGCGTCACGGAAAGTGACATTGTTGGGAGGGAGTTCAGCGAGCGATATGCGTCGCTGATGAAGGAATTGATTGCGAAGACGCGGGAATTATTTGAAAAGGGGCTGCCGCTTTCGAGGAAGGTGCAAGGCAAGTTGAGAGTGGATTTGGAAATGTTCAGCCGGGGCGGGCTGGCGGTGCTCGATGCGATTGAAGCGATGGGCTACGACACGCTGAACCGGCGGCCAAAGGTGGGCAAGGGGAAGCAGGTGCAGTTGCTGGGGCGGGCGATTGTGGCGCAGGTGTTCGAGCGGGGCGGCGAGAATCGCAACGGAGGATTTCCGCGCGAAGGCTCACGATTTTCGGTAGCGGGCGGAACATCGCGGGAGATTGTGGCGTCGTACGCGGAATGTCACCGCGTGGCCCGTGCGGCCCATAGCAATTTTTATCCCGCGTTTTTCCTGCTGCCCAAGGCGAAGCGCGACGGGATTGTGGCGCTCTATGCGTTCATGCGCTTGATCGACGATGTTTCCGACGAGGGGGCCAACCTGGCGGAAAAGCAGCGCGCGCTGGCGAGATGGAGAGCGGCGCTGGATCAGGCGATTACCGGGCAGTCGCAGGTGTTCGACGGAAACGCCGCGATGGCGTTACCCATGGCGACGCTGCCGGACGCGGAAGAAGTGTTGCCTGCTCTGGTAGATACGATCAGCCGCTTCAACATGCCGGCGCATTATCTGCATGACCTGATTTCCGGCGCGGAAATGGATTTAACGATCCAGGCGTATCCATCATTCGAGCGACTCGAGGAATACTGCTACCGTGTGGCAGGAACCGTCGGGCTGACCTGCACGCACATTTTTGGATTTCACGATGCGAAGGCGCTGGACCTCGCAGAGAAACTTGGGCTGGCGTTCCAACTGACAAATATCATTCGGGATGTTCGAGAAGATTACGCGAATGGCCGCGTGTACCTGCCCGAAGAGGATCTAGCCCGCTATGGCGTGGCGAAAGCGGATTTTGGCAGAAGCGAAACCACGCTGGGCGTGCATGAATTGCTGCGGTTTGAGGCGGAACGCGCGTGGAAACTGTACGAGGAAGGCGCAAAGCTGGTCAGCTTGATTGACGAGGACAGCCGGAGCACATTGTGGTTGCTGGTGCACACGTACAGCGCGCTGCTGGCGCGGATTGAATCGAAGGATTTTGCCGTTTTTGGGGAGCGCGTGCGGCTCTCCAAAGCGGAAAAACTGAAGTTGGTTGCCAAGGCGCGATTCGGGCGCCACACGGAAGAGAACATACTTGCAAAGCGTGATCGTGATCGGCGGGGGACTGGCGGGGCTGTCGGCGGGCGTCGCGCTGGCTGAAGCGGGCTGGCGCGTGAGGCTGTTCGAGCAGCGGCCATTTCTGGGCGGCCGGGCAACTTCCTACGTGTTGCCCGACGGCGAGCATGTGGACAATTGCCAGCACGTGACGCTGGGATGCTGCACGAATCTGGAAGATTTTTACCGGCGCGTGGGTTCCGCGGACAAGATCAGATTCTTCGATCGTCTGTTCTTTCAGGATCCTCAAGGGCGAACGGGAGAAATGCAGGCCGGGTTGCTTCCCGCACCGTTCCATATGCTGGGTTCGTTCGCGACATTTGCACCGCTGACGCTGGGGGACAAATATTCCATAGGCCGCGCGATGATGGATATTCTGCGCAGCAAGGGGAAGCCGAACGATATTGAGGAAGGGGACGGCATTTCGATGCTGGAATGGCTGCGGCGGCGCAAACAGACGCCCGGCGCGGTCGCCCGTTTTTGGAAGGTTGTTCTCGTGAGCGCGCTGGACGAGGAACTTGACAGCACCGATGCGCGCTATGGCGTGGACGTATTCTGGAAGGGATTCCTTTCCAATCGCACAGGCTATCGCATGGGGGTTCCCGGGGTACCGCTGGCGCAACTTTATGACGGCTGCAAGGTGGAAATCGAGCGCCGGGGCGGGGAAGTGAATTTACGCGCTCCTCTGCGCGCGATCCATCTGGCTGGCGGGGCTGCGAACAACGTGGAATTTGATGGCGGGCGACGGGAAAGCGCTGATGCCTATGTGTTTGCGCTGCCGCATGAAGCGCTGGCCGAACTTTTGACTGAGGAGATCAAGGGACTCGAGCCGTCGTTCGCCAATCTGGACAAGATCCACGTTGCGCCCATCACCGGGGTTCATTTCTGGTTCGATCGCGAGGTCATGCGAGAGCCTTTCGTGACCCTACTGGACACCACGACGCAATGGATCTTCAACAAAACCGCGCTGTATGGAACCGCAAAGGGGGCTGCTGGAGAAAAAGGGCAGTACCTACAGTTGGTCATCAGCGCATCCTACGATCTGCTGCAGAAGCCCCGGCAGGAGATCATTGATCTATGCCTGGCGGAGGTGCGGCATGCGCTACCTGCGGCGCGCGAGGCCGTCCTGACCAAAGCCACGGTGATCAAGGAAGCCGCGGCCACATTTTCCCCGCAACCTGGCGTGGACCGCTGGCGTCCAAAGCAGGAGACGGCAATTAACGGGGTGTTTCTGGCGGGAGATTGGACCGCCACCGGTTGGCCGGCAACGATGGAAGGGGCGGTGCGAAGCGGGTATTTGGCTGCGGAGGCGGTTCTTCGGAAAGCCGGGACGCCAAAGACGATTCTTCAGCCGGACTTGCCGCCCGATGGATTGGTGAGGATGTTCTGCTAGGGCGAAGGGGTCGCAGATTCGCTCAGCAGGAACGAGCCCAGGTGGCGTTCTTGGAGGGTCAGGCCTTCCGTTGCTTGATCCAATGCCTGGTAGGCCTCGCGATGATTGTTCTTGAAGTTATTGTAGGCTAGTTCGGAGTCCCAAAGGTCCATGGTGCAGTAGATTCCCGGGCGGGAGGTATCCTGTAGGAGGCGAGTCTTCCGGTAGTGAGGGTCGCTGCGGAAGAGCTGGACCCAGTCACCTTGGGTGCCATAGACTCTTTCAAACGCAGGCGCGTTTCCCGGCTTGACTTCAAACTCCCATAGGATTACAAACATAGAGGTCCCATCTTCTGCCCTCGCTTTGTGGCATCCCAGGATAACTTCAACAGGGAAGACTGGTGTGCAGGGCTAGGTAGCAATCCGATTGGATACAGGTCGGCATCAGAAACGTTTTAGTCCAGTGGTGTAAGAATTGGAAGTGGCAGTCCGTCGAGGCTGACGGACGGAGGCATTTGTGGATCGCAAGTACGGCCATCGCGGCTATCGCGACGCGGAAAAGCAAGAGAAGCACGAGAAGAAGGACCGGCACGATCGCAAGCCGCCGCAGGGCGGCCCACGCGGGGCTAGCGATCATCTGGGCCCACGGACGCCCCGAATGGTAGGGACGGTTACGCGGGCGCGATGTTCCAATTGCGGCGCGGTGCTTGTCGCTGGCTTCGACGCCAAGGGCCAATGCCCAAAATGCAACTCCGGGCTGCATTGCTGCAAACAGTGCCGCTTCTTCGATTCGGGCGCCCAGTTTGAATGCACGCAGTCTATTCCCGCTCGCATTTCCCCGAAAGATGCCAAGAACGAGTGCACGTTGTACGAATTCCGCATGACCGTGGAGAAGGACACTGCGCCCACGTCTTACGCGCAACCCTCTCAAGTGCCCATCGAAGCTGCGTCCTCCGGACGTCCGCCCGATGCGCGGCAAGCGTTCGAGAACCTCTTCAAGAAATAGAGCGTTTCGCTTTCTTTGCCGGGGGCGCGCCGAGAGAAAATAGCGTGGGCTCCGCGGGCATCGCGCTGGCTATTTTTTCCAGCTCCGGATAGTGCTGCCGCAACGGCTCTGGCACCTTTACCTTGCTGCCCTTCAAAATACTGATGAGTTGGAGAGCGTTCACCACGTCTTTGCCCTGGTAGTGATTGTTGGTGACCACGAAGGTGTTGCGGGTGTGTTGGTTCACGGTGCGAATGCGCACGACCCAGGGATCAAGCTCTTCTTCGGAATAGAGGTAGTTGTAGCGTTCGTGGGCCGGCGTGGCGGGATTGTCGCTGAACCAGGTGTCGTAGCGCCGCCCGTGCAGGCGCACGTATCCGACGGGCGAAGTGGTTTACGCGGAAGGCTTCAGGGATTGCCCGATAATGGGCTGGTCTATATTGCAGAAGCCGGCGTTGTGTTCACGCAGGAGCGCGAGAGTTGCCTCGGTCTGCCAGGAGGCATGGCGCAATTCCACAGCCAGCGGGTAGTCGGCGAACCTCTGCAGCACAGCGGTTAAATAGCCAACGGTTTCCTTTGTACAGTGGAAGGAAAAAGGGAACTGCAGGAGAACCGCGCCCAACTTCTCCGCCTGGCGCAATACGTCAAAACCCGCGCGAACCGCTCGTTCGTCTTCGGCTGATGCGGAGGGATCGTGGGTGAACTTCTGCCATAATTTCGCGGTGAAAAGGAACGCCGGATTCGCGGAGACGCGCTCGGCCCAGAGCGCGGCGTGATCCGGGCGCAAGGGCTGGTAGAACGAAGTATTGATCTCGATGGTGTCGAAGAATTCGGAAAGATACGCGGCCTCATGAAAACCTTTGGTGCGCCGCGCGGGATACACGAAGCCCGACCAATCAGCGTAGGACCAGCCTGCCGGTCCGACGCGGATTTGCCTTGGTACTTGCGCCTCAGGTTTATCTTTCTTTTTCATGAGCCTTGTCCGCATCCTGCTAGATGGAACTCTTGGTGCAGGTTACGTTAGCCTAGAAATTCCGGGGGTAACTGTCAACGCGCACGTTGCGCGGCAGGATTGCGCGCTACGAGACCGCCTGCTATGCTCAAGCCATCATGCGGTGCAGAATCTTGACTGCGTCGCTAGCCTGCCAGATTCCACCTTGTTTCCTACGGGTGCAACCATGAACGTTTCGATAAGCTACAAGCACGTTGATGCGCAGCAAGCTGTTGCGACTGAACTGATGCGCCGTCTGGACAAGTTGGGAAGGCTCTTGAAAAGCTACCAGCCGGATCTGATTCAGTTGCACGGGGTATTCACCAGGAATCAAAGGACGGAGGAGCAATCCTGTTCCCTTACACTTTCGCTTCCATCTGGCACACTACACGCCACCGGCACCGGCAAAAACGTACTGGCGGGCTGCAAGAATGCCTTCAGCGATATTGAATCGCAGATCAAGCGGCACCAGGCTCTGCTGCGGCGCGAGCACGAATGGAAGCGCAAGCGCCACAAACGCACCTAGCTATTCCGAATCGACACAGAGTTTGCAGCAATTCCAATAAGCCTGCGTTTCAGCGGGATAGTTGGACAAGCTGTTGTTCGCCCTGATACGAAACCACCGTGTCCGGTTTGTCCGTAACTTCCACTCCTGCGCCGACGCCTTTCCTCACAAGAACGACATGGAAAGTCCGCGCCTTCAACATCCCCGGGAAAATTCCTTTCCTGGCATCGATCTTAAGCTGGTGTTTTGCGTCATCCCAGTGAAAAGCAATCGTTGAATAGATTCCCTGTTCGTAGTTGTAGTTGTCGTTCTCGTCCTCATAAAGCGTGAAGCTCCCGTCGGCGCCCGTGTAGATCCGCAATTCCATGGGATCAGGCGGTTTTTCCGCGGCGTATTGAACGAATGGACCCATCGGCAGGATGGAGCCTGCTTTGATCATGAGCGGAATCTTATCGATGGGCGCATCCGCGACAACGCTCTGGCCACCCGGGAGCGTTTCTCCCGTCCAGAAATCGAACCACTGATTTCCGGCGGGCAGATAAACGGTTCTGGTTTTCTGCCTGGGCTCGAAAGTTGTCTCTCTGGCGTGGATTTCCGGGGTCTTCCAAAACATCTGAGCCCTGAACGCGCCCAGCACTGCGTTCGAGGTCTCAAACGCGAAGTCATATTCTTTTCCGGCCTGCAGTTCCACGAGAATCGTGTAAGACTCCACCGAGTCGTAGTTGTGAGGCAGTTCTTTGCCATCCAGAAAGACTCTTCGCGGCCCGAAGCTCTTCATGTGGAAGCGATATTTTCCGGATTGTGGCGGAATCAGTCTACCTTCCCAGCGCATCGAGAATTTGGGGCCGCTTATAAAGCTGGGCCAGCCTGTGTACCAATACACATTGATATTCGGCTCCACGACCTCGTGGCACAGCGTCTTAAACTCATCGTCGCAATAATATTTGGCGGTTAGCCCCGGCTTTCCATCTTTCGTTCTAAAATTTTCGGGTGTGATGAGAATGCTGTCCTCCGGGGGCCGATGGTACATGTAGTCCGTCACCGGAGAGACCATGATCGCGGGGCCGAACATGAACTCATCGTCGATGGAATAGGTCTTGCGATCGCGCGAGAAATCCATCGGCAGGCCGCGCATGATCGAATACCCGTCGTGGGTGACCTGCCAGCCCAGCGAATAGATGTAGGGCAGCAGCCGGTAGCGCAAGTTATCGAATTTTACGAGCGCGTTGCTGTACTCGCCGAACTCCCAAATCTCCCGTGGAGTTTCCGAACCGTGTGACCTGAAAATGGGGCAGAAAGCTCCAAACTGAAACATCCGCGTGTACAGTTCTTGGTATGCGGGATCCTTGCCGCCGTTTGAAAAAACTCCTCCGTAACTTCCAATCACAAAACCGCCTATATCAAAGGTCCAGTAGGGAATGCCGGACATACTGTGATTGAGGCCCGCGGGTATCTGCTTCCTGTAGACGTCCCAATTTGCGCCGATATCTCCCGACCAGGTGGTCGCCGCCGCGCGTTGCTGCCCGGCAAAGGTGGAGCGGGTAAGAATGTAAACGCGTTTCTGATCGGTCTCTTTCCGTTGGTTCTTATAAACAGCTTCCGTGATGAGCAGGGAATAAGGATTGAGGTATCTGGCGAAGGAGCCGAGATGATTGTTCTCGACCCGTTTCATCTCATACTCTTCTGACTCCTTCGTGAGCGCATTGACGATATCGGGTTCGGTCGAGTCCATCCACCATCCGTCGATTCCTTTGGAGAACAGCCCCTTGTTTGCGTATTGCCAGTACAAATCGTTGGCCGCGGGATTGTACGCATCGTAGTACTTGAACCCCGCCCAGCCGACGGGCGAATACAAATATCCTCTGCGATCCATGTCCTGGTAAATGGGTGAAGCGGGTCCAAGCCCGGCCCAGATGGAAATCATGATGTGGAAATTCTGTTGGTGAAGCAGATCGATCATTTCCTTTGGGCGGGGATACTTAGTTTCGTCGAAAAACATACCGCCCCACATGTCGTTTCCGCCCCAGTAGTTCCAGTCTTGAATGATGTTATCGATGGGAATTCGGCGCTTGCGGTATTCTTGGGCGATCCCCAGCAATTCGTCGCGGGTGGCGTAGTGCTCCTTGCTTTGCCAATAGCCATAGGCCCACTTGCCGTACATCGGAGCCTGCCCCGTGAGATTTCGGTATCCGGCGATGACTTGATCCATCGAAAGGCCATAAAGAAAGTAGTAGTCGATATTGTCGGCCACATCGGACCAGAACGATGTCGTTTCGCGATTGTCGGCGAAAACCGTCTTGGAATAGTTGTCCCAGAAAATCCCGTAGCCTCTTGTGGAAACCAAAACCGGTGTGACGGCCTCCGTATTGGACTGAACCAGCTTCACCGTCTGTCCACGATAATTCATGGCACCGGACTGGTGCTGGCCAAGCCCGTACAACCCTTCATCCGGCGTCAACTTGAAATTCTGCTGCACGCTGAACGCGGACTGTTCCTGTTCGATTTGCGCGGGTGCGAAGGTGGCCTTCCCTTGCTCCTCCAGTATGGTTCGGTTGTCATTATCGACATAGCGAATCGCCCCATCGCTCTTGCTCAGCAGCAATTTTATTTGTCCGGAACTCAGGGTAATTGTTTCGCCACTCTCCTCAAAACGGACGCCCAGATCCGGCAAATCCTTTTGAATAACGGAGAGACTGGTTTTTTCGGAGGTGCCTCCGGCTGGCCATTTCACGACGCGGACCGTGCCTCCCGAATAGAACTGCACCTTCACGTTGAGATCGCCGGCCGCCAATTGCACGCCGTTCTGGATGCGCTGGATTCTCGGCGGCATCTGTTTTGCCTGCGGGTGCCTCGGTGCGGAAGAATTGTCCTGGCAAACTGCCGGCAACGCGCTCAGAAGGAGGGCGCCACACAGCGCCGCTGCCTGCAGCGCGAAAGTGGAGAATTTCATTTTTCCGGGTTCCTTTCTGCCATGCTCACGGCAGTTTCACAATAAACGATAAACAACGTTGTGCCAAACGCTTTGCAGAATTCAGGAGCGAATATCTTTATGCATGATGGAGAAGGGCACGGGCACATTTGTGCCTGATGCTACTTCCAAGAGCAAAGCCAATCAAAAGAAATCTGCGAGTTGAGCCTTCAAGATGTCCACAAATGCCACTTGTTCGGTGGCCCATCGCCGCGAGGGGAATAAAAGCGTTTGGTTTCTCGGCGGAGAAGGGAGGAATCTCCGAAAGATAACCGATGCCAAATGATCTTCGTACCCCGCGGAGTTCGACATTGCGACAATACGAAGCTGCGCAAGGGCCGTAATTACGGGCTGAGGTGGGGAGCATGGTAAACTAAAAGGGTAAGATGCTAAACATTCCGCGGGCAAAGAACGAAGAAAGTACACGTCCCGTCAAATGAAGCTGCGGTGGCCTCCCACGGGTTGAGCATGACCGAGGCCAGAGCAGAGGGCATGCGTTCCGGTCGGCCAAGAAGGAGAAGCCGGTCGAGAATGGGACGCATTGGTTTGACGAAGCGGTAATGGAAGCGGAGATCATGAACTTCCGTTGGCACGGCTTGCGGCAAACGTGCACGAGCCGTTTACGGATGGAGGGTGCTCCGCCTGCAGATGTTGAAGATCTGTTGGGCGCGACAGTTTGACGACGGCAAGACGGTGCGCGCATCTCGGTCTGATCGAACTGCGGGCGGTGGTATTCTTGCTTGGGGCACGTGACACCGCGAGTGACACGAACCAAAACAGTGTGTCCATGACTGTCTTGCAAGTTGGTATGCATTAAAGAATTTAGGGGCGTAGCTCAGTGGTAGAGCAGCGGCCTTTTAAGCCGAAGGTCGTGGGTTCGATCCCCACCGCCCCTACCAGTTTTCTCGTTCATCTTAGAGGACTTGCGAAAAGCACGAGGCAGCAAAAGGCAGCATTAACAAGCAAAACAGGGTCGGCTGACAAAAATGTCTGCGGCACGGATGGCACGCCGATACCCTGTAGTGCATATTGAATCTTCTTCCCTCCGTTTACCTCTGCCGGCATAAAGTCTTTCGCAGGCAATGAAGGCCTGCGTTTCGATCCGGAAGCGACGGACTCGCATTCGCGGAAATAGTTTGTCTATTCCGTAACGGCTTCCAAAATTGAAAAGACTCGTGCAAGCAATCTTGGAGACCGGCGGGTAAGCAACACGGACGGTGAGTCGAGTGCCAATCGGCACCTGGTTCCTCGGGGGCGGAGTAAAACTGGGCATGAACCCGCACCACTCAATGAAAGAGGCTTTGCAGGGCGTCAAAATCTTTGCTCAAGAGCCAACGCTCGGCATCTTCCGCCTCTTTGCCGTGCTCCAACACATCCAAAATCGCTTGATTCACGACCGCCAGGAACAAACGTTCCGCAGCTATTGCTGGGGAGTCGCTGAACTGTCCTTGCATACTAGGAAACCTCCTCATTGGCTTCAGAGAGACCTGTGACCGTCGTTTTCGCAAAGGGCTGGCGGTGTCTTACGCTGACGAGGGCACCAAGAGCCTTGGGCCCAGAACCAAGCTTTCGCAACCATAAAGCCGCGATGTAGCCGAGGGCGATTAGAGCGCCGATCAGCGCCACAACCACGAACCCGAGCGCCACGACCGCTTCCATGAAGACCAGTTCCCGGACGTAGTAAAACTGGAGCAGGAAGACTGCTGCAATCAGACCAAAACATATCTTGGCCGTTCTCTTGGTGCAGAGTGAATGACCGAAAATTCCAGCCAGCGGTCGAGACGTTTTCACGAGTTCCACACCTCACTTCGCTTGTAGAACAGCACGGCAGGAACCAAAGACGTGAAAAACTGTAAGTGGCTAGAAATCATGAGGACGCAGCGCTTAGCCCGTTTGCCGTGGCCTCAGAGGGCGACACGCTTTCGGCAGTAGTGACGGTCCGCTGGCAGATCAGAGGTCGGTGATGGTTGCAGAAACGGGATTGAAGTGGCAGGATAATGGCGAACTCCCTCTGCTCCAGATCAGCATTATGTACAAAGTCCCCGCTGTTCTGCTGGTTCTCCTTTTGTCTATGTATCCCTGCGCGCTGCGGGCGCAAACCACAAATGCCTCCATCACGGGCCGAGTAGCCGATCCCCGACAGCATAGGGAACCATGACTGACAGCTCCAACGCGCTTCGGACGGTAACTGCGAAGCTGCAAATTGTAGCTGTGCTGGAGTTCATTGTGCTTGGCGTGTTGGTTGGATCTCCTCCCGTTCTGGCTGCCGCTCGGACCGTCCCGGATGGGTTTTCCCTCGGCAACACCCGGGACAACGTACCCATTCGCTTACCCCTGATCGAGGGGAAGGACATCCGCTTCACGCATTATTCGACGGAGCAAGGACTCTCCGAGAACCGCGTCGACCACATGCTGCAGGACGCGCAGGGGTTCCTGTGGTTTGGCACGTACAACGGGTTGAATCGCTTTGACGGCTATCGCTTTCAGAGCTACAGGCCCCAAGCCAACAACCCCAACAGTCTGGGCGGGGTCATGATCTACTCGCTGTTTCAAGACCGCTCCGGAGCGCTATGGATTGCCGTCGACCAGGGCCTGGACCGATTCGATCCCATTTCGCAGAAGTTCACCCACTTCTACTCCGATGCCAGCGACCCGGGGAGCCCGTCCGGACACGTGGAGCACATCACGCAGGATCGGGACGGAATGTTGTGGCTCGCCACGCGCAACGGACTGGATCGGCTCGATCCGGCTTCCTTGAGATTCACTCATTACCGAAACGATCCTAGCGATCCCCAAAGTCTGGCCAGCAACGATACCAGGTACGTGCTCGAAGACAGGCAGGGCACACTCTGGGTTGCGACTGCGGCCGGCCCGGACGCGTTCGACCGCCGTACGGGAAAAGTCATTCGCCATTATCCGAGTTCCTGGCAGCCGCCATTGGACCGGATCTACGAAGATCGTTCCGGGACGCTCTGGCTGAGTGCGACACGACGAGGCGGCCTTATCTCGCTCGACCGCAAGACCGGCGTATTCACGACCTATATCTTTTTTGACGAGTGGCCTGAAGCGCCGGGCACGCGTGGCTGCTCCGCAATCCTCGAAGACCGCCATGGGATGATGTGGCTCGGAACGAGACCTGATGGGGTTGTTAAGTTCGATCGCCAGCGCCGCCAGTTCACACGGTATAAGAATGAGCCGGGCAATCCCACCAGCCTGAACAGCAATGAAGCGATTTCGCTGGTCGAGGATCGAGAAGGTGGTATTTGGGTAGGCACGGCCACCGGCGGCGTGAACCGGTTTCCGAGCGAACCAGCCCCATTCACCATCTACCGGAGTAAGCCCGGGAGTTCGAGCGGCCTGGATCAGGATTCTGTTATCTCGGTCTTTAAAGACAGCCAGGGGATCCTATGGATAGCTACAAGGCAACTCATCCAACTCGATAGGAAGACGGGGCGGTACACGTTTTACAGGCACGATCCGGCGAACCCCGGAAGCATCTCTGCCGACATAGTCTCTGCGACGACCGAGGACCGGGCGGGCTTCCTTTGGGTCGGTACGTGGGGAGGAGGGCTGAACTGGTTCGATCGAAGGACCGGACGGTTCAGAGTCTACCGGCACGACCCGGCGAATTCGGCGAGTTTGAGCAATGACTTCATAATGTACCTGTTGCTCGATCGCGAGGGCAACGTCTGGGCCGGCACCGAGGACGGGGTCAATCGCCTGGACGCGCGCACTGGCCGGTTTACCGTTTTCCGCTTCCCGGGGCCGCGTGACAGCCGGATGTATCCTTGCCTGGCTCAGGATGTGGACGGGTCGATCTGGATGGGCACCTACGAGCAGGGGCTTCAGCACCTCGATGTAGAGTCAGGCAAGATTGTCGCCTACGTACACAATCTCAAGGTTCGCGGCAGCCTGAGCAACAACCGCGTGAATGACCTCTACGTCGACCTCTCCGGGACGCTCTGGGTCGCGACGCAGGACGGTCTGGATCGCTTCGATCGAAACACCGGAGAATTCACGGCCTTCAATGAGCGTGACGGCCTGGCAAGCGACGCCGCGGTGGGCCTCCAGGAGGACTGGGCCGGACACCTGTGGGTGGCCACCACGAACGGCCTGTCCAAATTCTACCCGCAGTCGGGAACCTTCAAAAACTACTATGCCAGCGACGGCCTGGCAGGCAACGAATTCGAGAATACTCACGTTCACTTCAAGAGCGCCGATGGGGAAATGTTGTTCACTGGGTGGAACGGGATCACCGCCTTCTATCCTGACCGAGTCGTCGAAAGCCCCTACGTTCCGCCTGTCATTCTCACGGACTTCCGCTTATTCAATAAACCCGTCCTGCCCGGCGAGAAGTCCGCGCTTCGAAAGTCAATCTCCTACTCGGACGCCCTGACGCTCTCGCACCAACAGAACATCTTCTCGATCGAGTTCTCGAGCCTCAGCTATGCCAACCCGCAAAGGAATCGTTACCGGTACATGTTGGAGGGGCTGGAGAAGACCTGGAATGAAGTCGGCAGCGACCAGCGATTGGTGACCTACACGACGCTGGCACCCGGCGAGTACGTATTCCGCGTGCAAGGCAGCAACAACCGCGGCGTGTGGAACGAGGCGGGCGTCACCCTTCACATCCATATTCTTCCCCCTTGGTGGAGTACTTGGTGGTTCCGCGTGGTGTGCGTGGCCGCTTTTGTGGCATTGCTGTGGGGGCTGTACCAACTGCGGCTGCGGCAACTGGCGCAGCAGTTCAACATGCGCCTGGAAGAGCGCGTCGGCGAGCGAACACGTATCGCGCGTGATCTGCACGACACGCTGCTGCAAAGCTTCCATGGAGTCATGCTGCATTTTCAGACTGGCATCAACCAGCTGCCGGAACATCCCAGCGAGGCGCGGACCGCCGAAGCCAGGGAGACACTTGAGAAAGCAATGCATCAGGCTAAGCATGCCATCGTCGAGGGGCGGGAGGCGATACAGGGGTTGCGCTCTTCGGTAGTCGAGACCAACGACCTTGCCCTGGCAATGCGGACACTCGGGGAAGAGCTTGCGCCCAGTGCGAACTCTGTCGCCTTTCAAGTTCATGTGGAAGGCACGTCCCGCGATTTGCATCCGATTCTTCGCGACGAAGTCTATCGTATAACCGGAGAGGGCATACGTAACGCGTTCCGTCACGCCGCGGCAAAACAGATCGAGGTGGAAATCCACTACGACGACCGGCGGCTGCGAGTGCGCGTGCGCGACGATGGCAAGGGCATCGACCCGAAGCTGCTGAGCGATGACGGGCGCCAAGGGCACTTTGGCTTGCGTGGCATGCGGGAAAGAGCCAAGCTCATGGGAGGCAAGCTGACAGTGTGGAGCGAACTGGACGCCGGCACGGAAGTGGAACTGAGCATTCCTGCTGCACGCGCGTACACATTACCGATCGAGGGACAGCGAATGCGGTTAACGGAGAAGTTTCTTGCGAAGCTATCAGGCCGAGGCACAGGGAAAAAGCCATGAGCGACGAGCCGAGTCAGATTCGGATTCTGGTGGCCGATGATCATCCTATCGTCCGTGAAGGTGTTGCTGCGCTCGTGGGCAGTCAGCCAGACATGCGCGTTATTGGCGAAGCTTCGAATGGACGCGAAGCGATCCAGCAGTTCCGAGCACACCATCCGGACATTACGCTGATGGACCTCCAAATGCCAGTAATGAGCGGCCTGGACGCGTTGATTGCAATTCGCGGCGAAGCTCCGGAAGCGCGGATCATCATGCTGACTACCTATGCCGGGGACGCCCAGGTGCAGCGGGCAATCAAAGCTGGCGCTCGGGGGTACCTGCTGAAAAGTTCGTTGCATGAGGAGCTGTTGCAGACCATACGAGGCGTTTATGCGGGCAGAAAGGCGATTTCCGCTGAGGCCTCCTACGAACTTGCCGAGCACGCCACCGACGACGCCCTCACACCGGCGGAAGTTCGTGTGCTGCGGCTGATTGCGCAAGGGGACGCCAACAAAGAGATTGCAGAGCAGCTATCCGTGAGCGAAGAGACGGTCAAAGGGCAAGTCCGAAACATCCTGTCCAAATTGGGCGCGAAAGACCGTACCCAAGCCGCCATGATCGGGGTGAAACGGGGCATCATCGAGTTGTAATTCGCTTGAAAGAGTCCCTCGTTCGGGCCTTTTGGGGGTTATGTTTGGATAGCGGCGTGCATAGTCTAATCATGTCGTGCGTCGACTTTTCTCAACTTTCGCCCACGGTGCGCCTGGCGTGGGGCTTTTATTGCTGCGAGCAGTCGCGGCTTTTGCCGTGGTTTTTCACGCTGCGATGGCACTCCGCGGCGGTCCCCCGGTTGGACCAACCATACTGAATGTGCTCACCGGAGGTGTGGCAATACTTCTACTTGTCGGTCTCTGGACCCCTGTCGCGGGAACCGCTCTGGCGATCCTTGCGTTATGGACCGCCTTCCTGCATTCTGCCGATCCTTGGACCTGTATCTTCTTAGGGACTCTCGGTGCTGCCCTGGCCCTCCTGGGACCCGGGGCCTGGTCGGTTGACGCTCACCTGTTTGGATGGAAGCGCGTCGAGCTTCCGGACCGAGAGAGTTAACCCTCACCCCCCATTTTGAGTGCGTTCCTTCCCCCAAAAGGGGTCCCACACTTCCCCGGCACAGTGCACACCGCAACCCGATGTAGTGTCCACGAACTACCTTTGTAGGGTTGCCTGCGTGCGCGACTGCGAGCACACTCCCGTGCATGGAACGGTCATTCTGACCAGTCTTGAGGGGGTAAGATGAGCGCAGCGGCACCTAGTTTCACTCAATTCAGTGGATATCAGCCAGTTCCACCGACAAACGGCGTATTTCCTCTTTCCGATAAATCACTGACGCCCGAGCCGGGACAGGCTCAGGTCTCATTTCTGGACACAATTGTCGGTCGGCACGGCGGCTTGCGCACGGTCCTTTCGCAAGTGGAGATAGTGGCTCGCACCAACGCCACAGTGTTGATCTCCGGCGAGACCGGAACCGGGAAGGAACTCATCGCGCGGGCGATTCACGAGCTCAGCCCTCGGCACAACCGCAATCTGGTGAAATTGAATTGCGCGGCGATCCCGGGCGGGCTGCTGGAGAGCGAACTCTTCGGACACGAGAGGGGAGCGTTCACCGGCGCGCTGATGCAGAAAAAGGGGAGATTCGAGCATGCTGACGGCGGTTCGCTCTTTCTGGATGAGATCGGAGACATCCCCCTGGAATTGCAGCCCAAATTGTTGCGCGCCGTGCAGGAGCAGGAGTTCGAACGTCTCGGAAGCGCCCGGACGATCGAAGTCGATGTCCGCATGATTGCCGCGACTCATCGCGATCTTCCATCCATGATTCGGGACGGAAAATTTCGCGAGGACCTGTTTTACCGGCTTAACGTGTTTCCGATTGAGATTCCCCCACTTCGCGAACGGCGCGACGACATTCCGCTCTTGGCGCACTATTTTGTTTCATGCCACTCCCGCCAAATGCAAAAGTGCATCAAATCGATTCCGAAGCAGGCGATAGAGACGATGGTGAACGCCGATTGGCCCGGCAACATTCGCGAGCTGGAAAACTTCATCGAGCGCTGCGTGATTCTCACGCAAGGGGACGAATTGAACGTCCCACGCGCAGAGCTGAGGCACTCCGCTGCTTCAGCCGCATCAACTTTCGAACAGGCTGAGCGGCAGGTCATCATCCAAGCTTTGAGAGCCGCCTCCGGGAGAATAGCCGGCCAAGGTGGAGCCGCAGAGCGCCTCGGACTGAAACGAACCAC
>DATERF010000099.1:0-51475 GCA_035271845.1 Candidatus Acidiferrum sp. | reverse complement strand
CCGCGCTCACTGCGGTTCCCATCTCCCCCGCACAAGCCCATCAGGGCGAAATATGGACATGTGGTCGCCGTAGACATCGGTGGAAGCAATCTCCGAATCGCCCTGGCCGATGTGACCGGATGTGCGCTCGCCAAATGGGTTGGCTCCACCAAACGCACGTGTTCACCAACGATGGTAATCAAGCAAATCCGCAAGGGCGTAGACCAACTACTACGGCAAACCTCCGTGCCACGCAGTTCCCTGCTGGCTGTGGCCGCTGGCGCCCCCGGACCCACCGACCGCAATGCCGGAGCGGTACTCGCAACATCATATTTGAAAGGCTGGAAAGACGTTCCCCTGGGCAATCTATTGGAGTCCGAACTACGTATTCCGGCGGTGGTTGAAAACGACGTGAAGCTCGCTGCCATTGGAGAGCATTGGATGGGCGCCGCTTGCGGTGTCCGCGATTTTGTGTTTCTGGCGATTGGTACCGGGATTGCCGCGGGCATTTTCGTCAATGGCCAATTGGTCCACGGTCCGGACTGGGTCGCAGGTGAAGTGGGCTACATGATCGTCCCCGGTACGCCGGCTACTCCGGCAAAACGCGGTACTCCAGGAGCACTGGAAAGCACCATCGGAGGTGAGGGCATCAAGCAACAGTGGCTATCTTCCCGCGACCCCGGCCACATTAAGGGGCGGCACGAGCTCAGCGCCACTGGAATCTTTTATCAGGCGCTTGTCGGCGATAAACGCGCCAAGGCTCTGCTTGATCGGTCTGCGAAGATACTGGCCTATGCGATTTACAATATTTCCGTCGTCCTGAATTCTTCACTTTTTGTTCTTGGCGGGGGAGTGGGAACGAACGGTCCGCTTCTCACGGCGACTCAGCGCATTTTGGAGCCGTATACTCAGCCGTCCTGTCCAAAGTTAATTACGAGTGCCTTGGGTCAGGACGCCCAATTGATGGGGGCTATTCGCTTGGCGCTGGACACGGCGGAATCCCGATTGGATCGAAAGCTTTCCGACAACTAGGTTGACTACTTTCGACTTGGCGTACACCTGATTCGGAGCTGACTGAGGCTACGAGGCAGCAATACCGCCAGCTTCTTTCCGAGCGCTGATGCTCTCAAGTTCTCGTCCGCAAGTTTCCGGCACCGCAAAACGGACAAAAATCAGTGTCACAACGCTCATTACTCCATAAATTGCGAACGTCGAGGCACTTCCCACCGCCTTAATTAACGACAAAAATGTCAGCGAAACCGCGAAATTCGAGATTCCCGAAAATAGCGTCGCAACCGCTACACCGCGGCCGCGCACTCGCAGGGGAAACACTTCTGACACAAGAATCCACGCAATAGCCCCGAGGCTGAGCGCGAAACACGCGATGTACAGGACCAGGCATCCAATGGCGATGACCCCCAAAGACGTACCAAGCGCAGCCCCGTGGCCGAACGAAAAGGCTAGCGCGAACAGAGCAATCGTCATCCCGCCTACGCCCACGTACAGCAATGGCTTCCGCCCCACTCGATCGACAAGCGTGATTCCCACGACAGTGGCAATCACATTCACCACAGCCACCACCAGCGTCGCCAGTATGGAGTTGGAATGAGAAGCGATTCCTGCTAGTTCGAAGATCTGCGGACCGTAGTAGATGATGGTGTTGATTCCGGTAACTTGCTGCAGCACCGTAAATCCTACGGCGATGAATACTGAACCGCGCACGGCTGGAGTCAACAGTGCCTTCCACCTTTGCTCGATTGGAGTCTTAAGTCCGTCTCGGATATCGGCAAGAAACTGCTGAGCACCGTTGGCGTCGGTGTAGCTTAGGAGTACGGACTCTGCATCCTTTTCACGGGAATGCGCGAACAACCAGCGCGGACTTTCGGGCACGGTAAGGATGACGCCGAGAAAAAATAAAGTGGGCACCGCGGCAATGCCGAACATAAGTCGCCACGCTTCTTGCGTTGCGAGCCAATAGCCTACCAGATCCGCGAACGCGATACCCAGCGTTAAGGCAAACTGATACAGTCCGATGAGCATGCCGCGCGACTGCGGGGGCGCCAACTCGGAAACGTAAACCGGCGCGGTAACAGAAGTGAAGCCGATTCCGATACCGATGATCGCACGCGCGATAATAAGGACCGTAACATTCGGAGATAGGGGTGCGAGTACCGACCCAGCTATGAAAATTCCGCCGGCCCAGACCAGCGTTGCCCGTCGGCCGATCCGGTCGGCGACTGCCCCTCCTACCATGGCACCGATCATGGCCCCCACGAGTACAATGCTGACTACCAACTCTTCCATCACCGTTGAAAGTGCGAAGGAATGCCGAACAAAAATTACGGCGGCAGCGATAATGCCCATGTCATAGCCGTAGAGCACTCCACCAAGCGCGGCAATGAACGAAATTCGGGCAAGAAAACCATGATTTACGTAAGGCTTACGCGGCGATGGAGCATCAGGCATGTGTTCACCTGAGCCTCATGATATCGTAGTCTTTGTTATGATTCATGAAAAAGCCTCGAATTGAGGAGCGCCATGGAAGAAGCTGCAAACAAAGAGCCGAACTGGATTGCCGGCATCAAGCCCTCCGACGAAATGCTGACCATGAGCATGACAGAGATTTACGACAAGGAGTGCCGAGAACAGCCCGCGCGCCTTGCTGAGCTCGTCCACGCTTATGGCGAGACTGGATCCATTCTCGAGGAATTGAAAGAACTGCGGAAAATCGCCTTAACTCAGGGACCAATTCTTTTTATTGGGATGGGCGCTTCTTACTGCTCTTCCATCGCGGGATCTGTCTGGATGCAGTCCTGCGGACGATCGTCCTTTTTTGCCGATGCCGGTGAATGGCTTCACTACTCGTATCCCGTCTGGGACCAGGTTGCCGGCTCCATTCTTACAACCGCGTCCGGCGAAAGCGCAGAGCTTGTTCAATTATGCCGAAAGGGCACAGCTAAACCGCTCGCGCTTCTCTGCAACAATGAAAAAAGTCCATGCTGGTCGTTGACGAAGCAAAAATTGCCGATTCTCGCTGGACCAGAATACGGTAACGCCACGAAAACGTACACGAACGCCACTGCCGCATGCATCGTTCTCGCTTCTTATATGGTCGGCCGGGCATGGCAAAGTGATGCAGGGCGCGTGCTGCAACTCTATTCTGGCGCTCTCGACCAAGTCTTCTCTCTTCGCGGACAATTGGAAGCGTTTTGCCGAGGTGCCGCAAACATCGAACTAGTCGGGCGCGGGCCAGCTTACGGCTCCGCAGTCATGGGTGCGCTGTGCATTCGCGAGATGGCCGGCAAACGTGCGGCAGCTCACTCCGGGGCCGGCTTCCGGCATGGGCCTTTACTTGACGTCAATGATTCGCACGTCGCGATCATTTTTGCGCTCGGGCGCACCGCTGAACTTGGCGTTAAACTCGCCCACGATTGCAACACACGCGGCGGCAAGGTGATCCTCGTTAGCAGCGAAGAACACGAATCTTCCGACAAACTGCTGCCCGTAAAGCTCGATGCTGTACCCGAGCCTTGGGAAGCCTTAAACTCCGTTCTAGTCCCGCAAGCCCTTACTCTCGGCATGATCGAACAATATGGCGCTAACCTGCGCCCGCGTTTTCATTACGGAACCATGCAGGAGTAGGGTTCGGGCCGCTCCCTATTTCTTCTCCATTACGTTCAGCCAGTTCCTTCCTTCATCACGACACGTGTGCAGGTCGCTCGACCTTCTCCGGGTGACTTTCATCACATCGATGGGTGCCACCAGTCATAGCCGACCTTTCCATTCCAGGTGTTCACTAGCATCCGAAAATTGGACATAAGCGGTCCAATTTGGAAATGCAAATCACTCGCGCAACTGATTACGCCGTTCGAGTTGTCGTCCAACTCGCCACTCTGCCCAAGGGCAAGAAGGCGCAGTTGGCTGCTTTAGGAGTTGCTACAGGGGTCAGCGGCAGCTTTCTTTCGAAAGTCTTACAGCGGTTGGTACACGCCGGACTGGTCACTTCGCATCGTGGCACGGGCGGAGGTTTCTGTCTGCGGCCACACGGCGAGAAGATCACCTTGCTTCAAGTCATTGAGGCCATGGAGGGCCCGACAAAACTGAACCAATGCTTGATTGCCGGCCTGTCGTGTGACCGCAAGCCGTGGTGTGGTGTCCATCCCATCTGGCAAAAAGCGCAGGAAGCGCTAACCCATGTTCTGGCCAGCGTTACGGTCGCAGAAATGGCGAAGGGCACCATGGCCAACCTCGCTAAACAGGCCGATCACAACGGGGCCCATGAAGCGGTAGTTCGTTTAGCGAAAGGCTGACAGCCGGCAGAACTGGCTCAGGAGAGATCCCGATGGATTTCACGTGGATCGCAATCCTCGCAAGCCTGGCAATGGGCTTTGGCACAGCTCTGATTTTTGTTTTTGCGGTCAAGGGGAATTACTTCCAAAACCTGGAAGACGCCAAATATCAGGTGTTTTGGTCGGACTTGGAAGAGTTAGTCGAGGATCCTGAGAAGGAGGGCAGTGATGGCAAATCAGCCGACAACTCCGAACACGGAGGAGAGCGGGGAAGCGATCACTAGAAGGAAACTGTTGTCCTGGCTAACCGGCATGGGTGTATTTGGATCAGTGCTTGTCTCCGCGTTCTCGAACTTCATTTTCATCAAGCCGCGGGCCACTTACGGCCAGCCCAATCGTTTTTCCGTTGGCAAGCCGGACGAATACCCGGCAGGTTCGCGCATGACGCTGGATGCGCGCCGCATTTGCATCGTCCGGGACGGCGATCGCATGGAAGCTATCTCCACCACCTGCACGCACTTGGGATGCATCGTTGCTACCTCGGAGACCGGCTTTGCCTGCCCTTGCCACGGTTCCCACTACGACCAGGACGGCAACGTAACCGGCGGACCTGCTCCCAAACGCCTTCCTTGGTTCCAGGTGCGTCTCGCTCCCAACGGGGAGCTCGAAGTGGATAAGGATGTCGAAATTGAGCCGGGGACATATTTCAACGTATGAATAACCAAACTTCTGTTCGTCCATGGACTGCTTTCACGGAACTGCCCGGAAATGTCTGGCGATCCATCTTCCGCAATCCCATACCTCATTCCGATCTCGGACGTTCCGCCACCAGCTTCACGAATTTCTTCCTGCACGTTCAGCCGGTAAAGGTTCATCGCCACAGCCTGCGTCTCACGTACACGTGGGGCCTCGGCCTCATCTCCCTATTCCTGTTTTTGATCCTCGCGGTCACCGGCGTGCTCCTGATGTTTTATTACGTTCCCTCCACGACTCAGGCATACGACCGTATGCTGGACCTGCGCGGTACGGTGGCCTTTGGCATTTTTCTCCGCAACATGCACCGTTGGTCTGCCCACGCCATGGTGGCAGTGGTCTTCCTCCACATGTGCCGGGTATTTTTCACCGGGGCCTACAAGAAACCACGCGAATTCAACTGGATCATCGGCGTCGGTCTATTCCTGCTGACTATGTTCTTCAGTTTTACCGGTTATCTTCTGCCTTGGGATCAACTCGCTTTTTGGGCCATCACGGTTGGCACCTCCATCGCCAGCTACGCCCCAATTGTCGGCAAAGACATGAAGTTCATCCTGCTAGGTGACTCCAGCGTCGGCCAGGAGGCACTACTGCGCTTTTATGTTCTCCACGTTGCCGTGCTCCCGATACTTGTCAGTCTGTTGATTGCTGTACATTTCTGGCGTGTCCGCAAAGATGGCGGCATTTCGCGACCACCGGAAGAAGATGAAGTCTTTCCTGCCGCGAATACGGAACCGCTGGCATTGGCTGCCGCTGCCTCTGCTGTGGCGCAACCTGTGGCCCCGAAGTTAGCGTTGAAAGCCTCGTTAGAGAAAAAGTTGTATGGCATTCAAGGAATCGTTCGCGGACCGTTCACCAAGATTGGTAATGTGCCGGACCGCTCCGTGTTCAGTTGGCCGAACCTCGTGCTCGTCGAGTTGCTCGTATTCCTCGTGACCGTGGCCGGAGTCCTGATCGTTTCGCTCTATTTCAACGCACCACTCGAAGAGCCCGTCAACATCATGCATCCGCCGAATCCCGCGAAGGCGCCGTGGTATTTTCTCGGCCTCCAGGAGATGGTCAGCTATTCCGCGTTCTGGGGAGGCATCGGCATTCCCACGCTGGAAGTGATCATTCTTTTGCTGGCTCCCTATCTGGATCGTAAGCCCGGCGGCGTGGGGACGTGGTTCTCGCGGGAACGCTTGCTGGCGAATTCCTTGTTCATGACCTTCGTGGTCGTGAACATCATTCTGATGATCATTGGCACCTTCTTCCGCGGACCTAACTGGGAATTTGTTTCGCCATGGTGAGGAGATCCTCGTGAATACCCGTGTCGCACTGGCGATTGTGGCCGTACTCGTGCTCGTCGTACATGGCTTCGTCTTCTACAAACAGTTTTTCAATAACTGGGAGAAGCATCAAACCGCCTATTTTGAACAGGCCCGCAGCCTGGCAAAAACGGATGCGGAACGCGCGGCCTTGGAGGGCCGCAAGCCTCGCATTGAGCAGATTATCGTTACCCAGTTTGGCGATTCCCGTGTTGACCGGTGCTTGACCTGCCACATGGCCGCGGACGACCCGCGTTTCCAGAGTTATGGTCTGCCACTGAAAACTCATCCATATTCCGCCGAGCTTGGCGACTTTCAGAAAGATGGCCGCTGGGAACGCCGTCACAAATTTTCCGATTTTGGCTGCACTGTCTGCCACGACGGTCAGGGCCGCGGCCTGGAATCCTTTTACGCCCATGGCGAGGACACTTTCTGGCCCGATCCCATGCTTGGTTACGTGACCCAAGCCAATTGGCACGCCGAATTCCGGCCAAAGCTGCTCGGCAAGGAATTCATGCAGTCCAATTGCGCGCAATGCCACACCGAAGAAAATTTTACCGGCACTCCGTTGGTTGCAGGCGGCCGCCAATTGTTCTTTGAAAAGGCCTGCTATGGTTGCCACCGCCTTGAGGGCTTGTCTGCAGGCACTCTCGGCCCGGACCTTTCCGAAGCTGGGAAGAAATACAAGATCAACTACCTCTGGGAACACACCGTTAATCCACGTGCCTTTAGCGCCGTTTCCTTCATGCCCAAGTTCGATCTCACGGATGACGAGATCAAAGCCCTGGTGGTCTTTTTGAAGAGCCGCCGCGGCCTCAATTTCTCCGAGACCTCCATCGAGCAATATCGTGCTCGCCTCCACGAGACCAAAGCCGCTCCGGGGGCCAGCTTACCTGCCGCCATTCCCCCGGCAAGCCGTGGCGAACAATTGATCGCTCAGCGCTCTTGTACCGCCTGCCACAAGCTGGGTGACAAGGATGGCCATATCGCGCCGGATCTTTCCTTCGAAGGCCTGATCCGCGACGATGATTGGCTGCTTGCTCACTTCAAGAATCCTCGCTCGCGCGTTCCGGATTCCATAATGCCCTCTTTCGGTTTTCCGGAAACCGACTTCACTGCACTCACTTCTTACCTCGCAAGCCGCAAAACAGTTCCCACATTCAACAACGCTGAAGAAATCTACAAAGGAATTTGCGCTCGCTGCCACGGCGAAAAAGGCGATGGCAATGGCATCACCCACATCTACCTTGATCCTGCTCCGCGCGATCTCACCAAGGTCGCTTTCATGAATAGCAAGCCGCTTGGCCGCTTCTTAACGGCTCTCGCACACGGCGTTCCCGGCACATCCATGCCGTCGCTAGAACGAGTTCTTACAGAAACGCAACGCCACCAAGTGCTGGACTATGTCTTCGTCACCTTCGTCAAGGAACCACGCAAGGAGTTGAAGGAGCACAAACTCCCGGACCAGAACCCGATTGCGATGAGCCAGGAATCCGCCGATCGTGGCGAGAAAATTTTCTTGGAACGTTGCACCGGCTGTCATGGGCGCAAGGCGGACGGCAAGGGTCCAAATTCACTGGACATCAGCCCGCGTCCGCGCAATCTACGCAACTACGCTTTTGTCCAAAACGTGCATGACCGTCGCTTGATGGATTCCATCCTCTATGGCGTCCAGGGCACGGCCATGCCGTCTTGGATCGATTACGGGCTATCCCAGAACGACGCAGGTGATTTGATCAACTTCATTCGCAGTTTGAACCGTCCGTCGCGCTCGTCCGCTCCGGCCGACAAAACGGCATCGCTCACGCATCCGTGAACGAGGAGGCACTATGGCAACAGTTGTTCAACCAGGCAGCACGGGGAAGGTCGGCGAATCACAGCGGCACACGGAGTCCATCTACCAGGACACCACGGCCAAATGGTTCCTGCTCAGCTCCATTGCCTATTTCTTTGTGGTGGGGATTATTGCCCTCACGATCGCAGCGAAGTTCGTCTGGCCGGAACTGCTGGGCACCATCCAGTATCTGACGTATGGCCGGCTCCGGCCTCTGCACGTCAACGGCATGCTGTTCGGATGGCTACTCCCGGCAGACATGGGGCTTGCTTACTATGTAGTGCCGCGATTGTGTGGCGTGAAGCTGTGGAGTGAGAAGCTTGGTGTGGCCACCGCCTTACTCTGGAATTTCATTGTGTTGGGCGCGGTTGTCACCTTACCGATGGGGCTGAACAAAGGTTGGGAATACGGAGAATTGCCATTGCCCCTCACCCTGCTTGTCGTAGTGGCCTGGGTAATGTTTGGCGTGAACATTTTCGCCACCATCGCCAACCGGCGCTACCCCCAGATGTACGTTTCGTTGTGGTACGTGATGGGCTGCATTCTCTGGACAACTTTCGTCTACCCCACCGGCAATATCGCCGTTTACTTCACCACCGGGACCAATCAGGCAAACCTCAATTGGATGTACGTGCATAATGCGGTCGGCTTGATCTTCACGCCCATCGGATTGGCGATGGCTTACTATTTCATTCCGAAAGCTTCCGGTGCACCGCTGTTTAGCCACAAACTCTCCATGGTCGGTTTCTGGTCGCTGGCGTTCGTCTACGTCTGGACCGGGGCGCACCATATGCTCCACGGGCCCATTTCACAATGGCTACAGACCATCGCCATCACTTTTTCGGTGATGCTACTCATCCCCGTCTGGACCGTGGTCTACAACTTTTTCGCCACCATGAAAGGCCAATGGCACCAACTCGGCGACAACGTCCCACTCAAATTCACCATGTCCGGCGTGGTGTTCTACCTGCTGACTTGCTTTCAGGGACCGATGCATAGTCTCCGCTCAGTCAATGCCATCGTGTCCAAGACTGACTGGATCCCCGGCCACGCGCACATGGCACTTCTTGGATGCTTCTCGTTCTTCGCGATTGCCGGCGTGTACTATGCCATCCCACGGATGTTCCATACCACTTTGCATTCCGACGCCTTGGCCAATTGGACGTTCTGGTTCTTCATGATTGGCGGCCTGGGGTTCTTCGTGACTTTGTGGCTCGGTGGCTTCTGGCAAGGCTGGCAATGGAATAATCCTTCCATCCCCTTCATCGACACCGTCGTGGCACTGAAGCCGGTCTGGACCGTGCGTTTCTTCTCCGGAGTCCTGATGTTCCTGGGGATCACCACGTTTCTCTACAACATGTTGGCAACTGTTTTGAGCGGCTCGAAGACGGAGACCGTCAAGGCCGCCGCTTGAGCGGCCCGAAGGAGGATGCATGCTAGGCAAAACGGATAAGAGCGCGATTGGCTTCGTGGTTGCCGCCTTGGTCTTCTTCTTCATCGGTGGCGTGCTCACCACCGTAGTTCCGCCGCTCATCGATAAGAGTTGGTCCAAGCCTTTCGAAAACGATGATGCGAGCAAGGGTCCGACTGGCAAGCTCCGGCCTTACACCGAACTCGAGCTCAAGGGCCGCGCCGTCTATGTTCGCGAAGGTTGCTGGTATTGCCACACGCAACAAACGCGCACGTTGCTGGCGGACACCAAACGCTCCGGCTGGAAGGGCGTGGATTCGCCCATTTCTACTCCGGATGAGTTCGTGTATGACACACCGCATATGTTCGGCACCAAGCGCACAGGTCCGGATCTTTCGCGGGTCGGCGGCAAGTACGACACACAGTGGCATCGCACGCACTTCCGGAATCCGCGCGACCTCGTCAAGGGTTCCGTGATGCCTCCTTTCCCGTGGATCGTGGATAATCCCGACGAATTCACCGCGTTGGTCGCGTATATCCAGACGCTCGGCCGCGCCAAGAACTGGCGTCCCGATAACGACTACGAAAAGTAAGGAGATGGCCTGATGAATGGCGACTACGTTTATCCAAGCATTTTTCTCTCTTACCTTCTTTTCTTCCTGTGCCTCGGAGGCGCCGTCTTCTTCTTTCTCCGCTCTCTGCGCGACGGCTATTGGGGCAAAAACAGTGAGGACGTCAAGTACATCATGCTGGCGGGAGATGAAGATAGAATTCCCGATAATCTCGAAATGAACTCAGGAGACGAACATGCCCGATCCTAAAGTACCGGATGACATCGAAGAACTAGCTGGCGGCTGGATCACGGAACGGAAGAACACAGAGATCCCGGCGTTTCTGAAGTTTTCGTACATCTTCATCGGAGGTGGCTGTCTCCTTTACATCCTCTTTTTCATGAATGGCGAGGTGAATCACTCGACGCGCGGGAATCTTGTGCGCCAGATGAATGCCCACACGCAATCTTCAAGCCCTTTCATGTATTTCGTCGCCGCGCTGATTTTGATCTACCTGGTCATCGCCATTGTTTTTGCTTTCAAGAAAACTCACAAAGACTGAAGCCCTATGAGCAACCTCAGGCCACTGTTCGAAACCATTGAAGGCGCCGACTATTGGATCAAGATGGTCAAGTGTCAGCACGCCTGTCCTGTGCATACGAACGCTTGTGGCTATGTTACGGCCATCGCCGAAGGCCGCTACGAAGACGCTTACCGCATGGCGCGAGCGACCAATCCTTTCACCTCCATTTGCGGCCGTATTTGTGGTGCCCCTTGCGAAGCCAATTGCCGCCGCGGCTCGCTGGATGATCCGGTGACGATTCGTGCTCTGAAGCGTTTCGTCACAGATCGTTTCGGCCCGGAAAACGGCGATCCCAGCATTCATCGCTCCGCGTGCGACCAACGCATGCTTCCTTCCAATCGTGGCGACTATGAGCGTATTGCTATCGTCGGTGGCGGTGTCTCCGGCCTCACCGTCGCCCACGATCTCGTTCAAATCGGTTACAAGGTCACCGTCTTTGAAGCCAACGCGGAACCGGGCGGCATGCTCACCGTTGGTGTTCCCGTTTTTCGACTTCCGCGCGAACTCGTGAAGCGCGAGATCGATGCGGTGCTTTCGCTCGGTGTCGAACTCCAATGCAATATGCGGCTGGGCCGCGATTTCTCCATCAGCGATCTTCGCCGCGACGGTTACGCTGCTATTTTCCTCGGCATTGGCCTTCCGAAGGGACGTAAGCTCCCTTTGCCCGGTGCAGAACATCCTATGGTTTACGACGGCATGGATTTTCTCCGCGCTTTCAACGAAGGCAAGCCCATGCCACTTGGCAAGCGTGTCCTGGTCATCGGTGGCGGAAACGTCGCCTACGACGTGGCGCGCTCCGCGGTACGGCCATTTGAATCCATGAGTTCCTCCGAAGCCATATCTGATATGGGTCGTGGGGAACAAGTCGCTTATGACGTCGCGCGTTCCGCTTTGCGCATGAGCAGCGACAAGGAAGTTCACGTCGTCTGCCTCGAGAAGCGTGCCGAGATGCCGGCGGACGACATTGAAGTCCACGAAGGAGAAGAGGAAGGAATACATCTGCACAACGCCCGCGGGCCCAAGGCGATTGTCAGCTCAAATGGCAATTTAACAGCGTTGCGCACCGTCAAATGTGTCGACGTCTTCGACGCCAACGGCCGCTTCAATCCCACCTTTGACGAGTCCGATGTCGAAGACATCCCCGCCGACACGATAATCTTCGCTATTGGCCAATCCTCGGACCTGTCCTTTCTCAAGCCCGAAGATGGTGTAGAGAGCGAACGCGGGCTCATCAAGGTCGACCGCAGCACGTATCAGACGACTGCGCCAGATGTCTTCGCCTGCGGCGATATCGCCCATGGCCCCCGGCTTTTCATCGATGCCATCGAGTCTGCGCACATCGCCGCGCGATCCATGCATGACTTTCTTCGTGGCACGCGTACAGACATCGTTGTCCGCAGCCAGTGGGTCCCCGCCGCGTACACCATGGCAGAGGGCTGGGAGCGTTTTCCGCGCACGAACCCGCCGGTCCTGGACGCTTCTACGCGCGCAGGCTCATTGGATGTGACGGAAGAATCTTTTCCCGAAGCTGTGGCCCGGCGTCAGGCTGCGCGCTGTCTGCGCTGCAATGTGAACACTGTCTTTGACACGGCCACCTGTATCGCCTGCAATGGCTGCGTGGATGTTTGTCCGGAAAATCTCATTCGACTCGTTGGGCTTAGTCAACTTTGCTCGGACGAGACCTGGGCCAACTATTTTGCTAACGCCCTGGAAGTGGCTCCGGAAGAGATTCGCGGCATGGGCAGTGCGGAACTCGATTCCATCGGTGGTGTGATGCTGAAGGATGAAGCCACCTGTATCCGCTGCTCGCTTTGTGCCACGCGTTGTCCCACCCACGCCATCACCATGAAAAAGTTTGAGTTTTACCGTGAGTGCGTCACCGTCCCGGCCCGCAACCCAAACTTGCGCTACACCAGCGAATCGCAACCTGTGGCGCACTGAACTCTGCTTCGAATGACTCGTGAGGATGATGGACTTTTGGATCATGTTCGGTCTCGGCCTTATCAGCAGTTTGCATTGCATTCAGATGTGTGGGCCGATTGTCATTTCGTATACAGCCGCAGCCGGATTTGCCCCCTTACCGCTTTCGCCGGTGCGGCACTTTAATTCTTCGTTGGTTCCTCCACATCTTGCTTACAACGGCGGCCGCATCCTCACATATACAGCTCTCGGAGCCCTCGCTGGACTTTTCGGCCGCAGCGTCCAGTTCGTGGGACGACTTGCGGGCATTTCCAGCGCGGCCATGATTCTCAGCGGGGTTCTCATGATCCTCGCCGGCATATTCATGTTTGGCTCTTTCGCTGCTACCTCTCGGTTGGGTAGCGCTTCGGTCCGGTTCACCTCGCGACTACTTAAGCCCCCGCGCAACTTACTGTCCTCCCACAATACCGCAGACCGATTCTATCTTGGGCTCGCACTGGGATTTCTTCCTTGTGGGCTGGTCTACATAGCGTTGTTACGCTCCGTCGCCACCGGCACCGCCGCCAAGGGTGCCCTCTGCATGCTCGCGTTCGGTCTCGGTACTTCGGGTGCCCTGCTGGCCATTGGGATTTTTTCCTCGGCCATCAAGCTTCGCCTTAACCGCTTTGGAAGCCGCCTGGCCGCGGTCAGCGTCATGGTGCTCGGACTCTTCTTGCTCTGGCGTAGCGCACTTCCGCTCAGCATCTCTGCAGGAATCCAGGCGTGCCATGGCCACCACTGAACAGCACACCACGCCGAATCCAAAAATTCTCAAACCCAAGCCTCGTCCGAATTGTGCGAACTCTACTCCGTCTCTGCAACATTCCACTAACTACCATCGCTTCCGCAAAGCCATTCACGTCTTCTGTGTGTTTGTGTTCTTTGCTTTGCCGCTCTCCAACCTCATGCGTTTCGATATTCCCCGCCAGCGGTTTTATTTTTTTGGCCAGGAACTGTGGATCAGTGAATTTGCGACGATTTTCTTCACCTTGATGTTTTTGTTATTTGTCATCGTGGCCATGTCCATGCTCTACGGCCGCGTCTACTGCGGGTACCTCTGTCCACAGATGATTTTCAGCGAAGCTTCGATTGCCGCCGAAAGCAAGATTAAGCGCCTGGTCACGAAATACGTGGATTGGTCTCCCAGAAATCGCAACATTCTCTCTCGTGCGTTGTTCTATCTTGTCGTTTCCCTCGCCTCCATCGTGCTTGCCTTCGTCTTCATCTCCTACTTCGTCGAGCCGCGCGACCTTATCCATCGCCTGTTTTCCCTGGACATCAAGACAGCCGGTGGCATCGCTGGTGCCGTCACGACTGTTCTCACCCTTCTTGATTTTCTTTACTTACGCCAATGTTTCTGCACTACCGTCTGCCCCTATGGTTACCTGCAGGGAATGCTCGCCGATGGGGATACCTTGCTGGTCCAATATCGCGATGAGACCCACGAGTGCATCGAGTGCAAAAAGTGTGTTCGTGTCTGCCACATGGGCATCGATATTCGCACCTCGCCGTATCAGATTGAATGTATCCACTGCGGCGAATGTATCGACGCCTGCGTGGATGTGCTTGGCCGACTGGGCAAGCAAGGCCTGATCCACTACGTTTGGGGCGAAAAAGGGGAACGCCTGGGCCAAGTCGACGCAAGTAGAAGCCTGTTTTACCGTCTCGGATTTCGCAACGCCAAACGCGTCGTCGTCTCTTTGGTCGTCCTCGCCTATGGAGCTGCGATTTTCACGGCCTTTGCGGTGCGCACCACCGTCCTCGTTCAGGTTTCTCCGGATCGCTCGGTTCTCTATCGCCAGACGCCGGACGGCACCATCTACAACACGTTTCGACTGAACGTGGCCAACCGTGGCCGTCAGCAGACCACTGTTGTCCTCTCAATCGAGGATCTTCCCGGTGCCCGTTTTCTTTCTTTCGAAAATGCCATTGTTGTTGGCCCGGAGGAAACCAAGCAGGTGAACTTTGATATCGGCGCATCGCCCAGCTCTCCGCTAGCACCCGGCGTCAATCACTTCCGTATCGTCAGTCGGACCGCTAAGGATAAGACCGATTTTGACGAGACGTTCATTATGCCGTTTAAGACTTCACCTTGAGTGCGGCGTGCGTTAGTGGATCAATTAATATTGAAGAATACATAAAGCGAAGGAGCACCCAATGACTAGCGTTCCATCACCGCCGATTGCTTCGCAAAGAAAAATGCCCCCGCTGCTCTATGTCCTCGGTTTCGCTTCCTTGCTCTTCATCGGCATCTTGGTCGTGGTGTACTTCATCACGAAGCAATCCAACCCGGTTATGCTCGACGAACATGGCAAACCCGTGGCCACCGCGCCGTTTTACGGGCCCGCCCAGAAAGTGAGTTTGATGCGGACGTGATCCAGCACGACTGCCAACTCTGCGGCCTTTCCTGTGGCAAGCATCCGCACTCGACTTGCGTCGGGAATGTGGAGCGCTACTTCTGTTGCCTGGGATGCATGAACGTCTACATCATCCTGGCCGAGAGCGGCGTTCTCGCCAGCGGGCAGGACATTCGCGAGACGGAACTATTCAAACGCGGATTGCAACTCGGACTGATCTCTCAGCCCAACGCCGAGGAGACCAAGGCGAACGCTGTGAACGTTCCATCACCGTCAGATGCAAGCAGTTGCGAACTGGTCTTGCAAGTGACCGGCATGTGGTGCGTTTCCTGCGCCTGGCTGATTCAGCACGCACTGCACTCTCTTCCGGGCGTCCTTTCAGCAGATACGTCCTTCGCTACGGATCTCGTCAAAGTGAAATATCAGCCGCAGGCACTTCCCCCGAACCGAATCGTGCAACGTATTGCAAGTCTTGGATATAAAGCCAGGGAATTTACTTCGGGTTCGCAGCGAGATTCTGCCGAACATCGTGACTTAGTTCTCCGCTTTGGCCTTGCCGCCTTTTTCTGGCTGAACATCATGACGTTCAGCCTTGCGCTCTACGTGGGTTATTTCGAACATATTTCTGACAGTGTCCGTCAGTACATGCCGTTTGTTCTGATGGCGCTGGCTACGCCAGTCGTTTTCTATTGCGGCTATCCCATCCTTCGCCTGGGATGGCTTGGATTGCGGAACCGCACTCTCCGCATGGAATCGCTGTTAAGTCTCGGTGTGCTAACCGCTTATCTCTTCAGCGTGGTCCAGGCTTTTCGCGGAGCGTCGCACGTCTACTTTGATACGGCGAGCGTCATAATTACCTTCGTGTTGGCTGGCAAATTGATCGAGCGCAGTGCCAAGCAACGGACTTCTCAATGGGTCACCCTCCTGTATCAAATGGTGCCCAACAAAGTTCGCCTCATCAATGACAATAGGGAATATTTCGTCAGCTCAGATGCACTAATTCCGGGCCAGTCATTTCTTGTCAAGGTGGGCGAGCGCTTTCCCGCTGACGGCTCGGTCGAAGTGGGCGAGTCGCACGCCGACGAATCTCTTCTCACCGGTGAGGCAGCCCCGGTCGCCAAGCGGGTTGGCGCCACCGTGATTGCGGGCAGTGTAAACCTGGATGGAGTCCTGCGTATCCGCGCCACCCACAGCGCGTCGCATTCTACGCTTTCCCGCATCATCAAATTGGTGGAGAACGCTCTCAGCAATCGCTCGCCACTGGAACATGCGGTTGACCGTGTTTCTCGTTTCTTCGTGCCCTGCGTGGTGGTTCTGGCGGCCACCACGTTTGGCGCTTGTTGGCTGGATCACTTCACTACGTTCGGCACGGCGCTCATGCGCGGAATCACCGTCCTCATCATCGCTTGTCCGTGTGCTCTGGGGCTGGCCACGCCGCTGGCGATCACGGCAACTCTTGGCGCCGCCTCGCGCCGTGGCATCCTGATCAGCGACACCCGTATCCTGGAAACCCTGGGCCGCGTAAACCACTTCGTCCTGGATAAGACCGGCACCATGACCGAAGGATCTTTTCAGTTGCTCGGCTGCGAGCTCGTTCCAGATTTCTGTTCTTCACGGGCTTGGATGCAAGCCAACGCAGTCAATTCAGAGCAGGATCCCTTGCCGCCGGATTTCCCGTTCGACCTCATCTCTCCCTCGTATGAGCACACCTTTGCTCTCCTTGCTTCCCTCGAACAATATTCCGAACATCCCCTCGGCAAGGCTTTGGTACTTTTCGCTCGCGAGCGCGGCATTGCGCTTGGGGAAGCCACGTGCGTCGAAATCCATAAAGGTCTCGGCATTACCGGCATCGTGGATGACAAAAGTATGTTCGTCGGTGGACGTCGCTTGGCCGAGAGTCTTGCGATCACGATTGATGCGCGGTCGGAATTGATTGCGCGGCACTGGGAATCCGAAGGGCGAACTGTAACTTTTTTCGGGTGGAATGGCGGACTACAAGGGTGTCTCGCCTTCGGCGATACATTGCGTCGTCACGCCCTTTCGATGATCACGGCTTTGAAAAAACGTGGTATCGAGCCACATCTCATTTCCGGAGACTCACGAGTCACCACGGAAACAATTGCCCGGCAAGTCGGTGTGGAAAGTTTCCGCTCTGACGTCTTGCCGGAGCAAAAATCCCAGGTCGTTCGCGATTTGAAAAAAAGTGGGGCCGTGATCGCCATGCTCGGTGATGGAATCAACGATGCCCCGGCTCTATCTGAAGCGGATCTCGGGATCGCCATGGGCTCGGGTACGGATATTGCGATGCACGCGTCTTCTGTGGTCCTGATGGACAATGATCTGCGCAAAATCCCCGAGATCTTCGACCTTGCTCAAAGAGCCCTGGGCATTATCCATCAGAATCTTTTCTGGGCCTTCTTCTTTAATGTTGTCGGGATTTCTCTGGCCATCACCGGCGTGCTCAGCCCGATTTTTGCTGCCGCGGCCATGATCCTCTCGAGTTTAGCCGTAGTCACCAACTCCTTACGGATGCGCCACACCTCGACCTATAACAAGTGAAGTGACGGCTGGATGGTACATCTCGCGGCAGAGGTGATCCGCTGCTTAACTCGGATGTCGAACCCGTTCGGCCAGCGCCCGGGCTCGTTGACGTGCAATTTCGACAAAACGAGAATCCCCGGCGATTTGGTCCAGCAGCGGCAAAACTCTTTGAGGTTCCGGCAGTACACCCTTTGAAAGGTCTGCATCCAATTGGAGGAGCGCGTCGTTGACACCCAACCGATCGTACTTCATTCGGCGTTGTAACAGGTCGATGAGTTCCTGCTGGCGCGCCAGGCCTTCACAGATTTGCAGCAATTGCGTCGCATCTGGATTTACCGTGTAATTGAACTTAACCTCGTGCGCTTCCGTCCCGCGTTCCCAGCGGAAAGTTTTTTCACCTAGATTGGCGATCTTTCGGTGGACGTCCAGATCCAATGCTTTGAAATAATTTAACTTCGCCGTTAATTCAAAGATCTTCGCTCGCAAAGGGTGACTGACCTCGAATGGCGTGGCACCAGGATCATCCTCGAGTTGCCTGATCTCATAAGAACCCCTGTCCGAGTCCTCATTGATCCTGATCTCGATGAATTCCGGAGTGCTGGATTTGAAAATTCGGCGGTACGTAAAGACACTTGACCCTGCTGGTGGTGAGCAAACACCCCCAGCCGCGACAAGACAAAGAACCAAGGACACAGCCAGAATGCAGCGGGACATTGCGTTCATCGGACTGGCTGGATGCGGTTACTGCGTTCGATGGTCGTATGGACGCTTGGCGTTGATCGTTTCTGCGTTCTCGCTGGCCTTCCATTTCCCGAAACGTCTGTCTTTCTCACGCCAAAGCGGCGCTCTAATTGATCTGCTTGCAGGTGGCAAAGGGCCACCGCTAACGCATCCGCTGCGTCGGAAGGTTCGGGTACCTCTTTCATCCCCAATTGCGCCTTCACCATCGCTTGCATCTGCCTCTTATCCGCGTGGCCATATCCCGCAACACAGGCTTTCACTTCCCGTGGCGAGTAACTGCGCACTTCCACCCCCAGTTGCTGGCCGGCGAGAAGTACGACGCCTCTCACTTCAGCTAGCCGCAGGGCGGTCCTCATATTCAGCGCTGTGAAAACCGATTCCACTGCCATGACGTGAGGTTTAAATTTCAGAATCAATTCGCATAGCAGCGTGTGCACATCCTGCAACGCCGCTCCTGCCGAAGATTTCTGCCGTTTCGTGGCAACCTGGAAGGCACCATAGTGCAGTACCTCACATCTCCTGCCGTCACGTTCGATGATCGCATAACCGGTTGGTCCCGCTGCTGCGGGATCCACGCCCAGCACCCTTAGGCAGCCAGAGAGATTCTTGCTCGGAGGATTTTCACCCATGCTTGCTAGTCTAAGGCGAAGGGCGCGCCCGTTCCATCCAAATGTCGCAAAAAGAAAACGGCCACCTTAGTAGCAAAGATGGCCGTTTTCGGGAAAACTCAACAGGTCAGTTTGCGCTGACGGCTGCCTGAATTTCAGACTCATCGATGTCAAAGTTCGCGTACACATGCTGCACGTCGTCGTGCTCTTCCAGAGCTTCTACCAACCGGAGCATCTGCGTGGCCTGTTGCCCGGTCAGCTTAATGTAGTTCTGAGGCACCATCCCCAGTTCCGCAGAAGTTGGCGTAATCCCAGCTTTCGTCAGCGCTTCCTTCACCGCTTCCAGCGATTCCGGCGGTGTGACGATATACCATGCTGACCCGTCATCCTTCATATCTTCCGCGCCGGCTTCCAGCACCAGGTCCAGCAGTTTGTCTTCCGATGCGGCTTCCTTGGGAATGCTGATTTCGCCCTTGCGATGGAACATCCAGCCTACCGCCCCGGCCTCGGCCATGTTGCCGCCATTCTTGCTGATCAAGTGGCGGAATTCACCAACGATACGGTTTCGGTTGGTGGTGACTACCTGAATCAGCATGCCAACACCGCCCGGTCCATATCCCTCGAACATCGCTTCTTCGTACTGCTCGCCTTCCAGTTGACCGGTGCCGCGAAGGATGGCGCGCTCAATGTTTTCGTTCGGCATGTTCTCGTTCTTCGCCGCAAGAATCGCGGTTCGCAGCCGAGGATTTGAGTTAGGATCGCCTCCGCCAATGCGTGCGGCGATGGTGATTTCACGAATGATACGCGTGAATACGCGGCCGCGCTTTGCGTCCGTCGCAGCCTTTTTATGCTTGATGGTGGCCCATTTTGAATGCCCAGACATGACAATTCCTCTTTTGTTGCTTGTGGCCACGATGGCCATCAAAATTTGGATTAATTGGCACCCCGCCACTGCCAAGGAATGGACTCGTGGCTCATTCTTCCCGCATTGCGGGGTTACCTGTGCGGAGACCCACGGTGTACCATGGAAAGACCCAGCGCAAGCCGCCGCTTGATCTTCACTGGAACCCATGCATTCTAGCATACTTAGTAGCCTTCCGAAAACGTGTATACTCGCCGCCAGAATGGCCGTCCTGCCGAGTTTGTGTCCTCGATTTCATGCTGCTTTAAACCGTTTTCGCGCAGAGGTGGCCTTTGCCTGACCCTCGCTACCGCGTGCTGGCCATCGGAAGCCACCCCGTTCAATACAATGGCTCAGCAGCCGCAGCTTGATCTTTCTGTTGCATATTGCACCTTACGCGGCGCGCAAGCGGCGCATGATCCAGACTCGAATGGCAATCGTAATGGCGAAATCAGTTCTTGGCGTTATTCAGCACAGCCTTGCGCGTTGCCTGTAATGTGAACTCGAGGGTTTCCTTAGGAATCTTCGTGATAAATGGCTCAATGAGCCAGGCCAGTCCTGTCGGAATATCCCGCGTCAGCGTCACGACTTGATTTTGGACATAAACTCCGCCTTCACGCTCTTCCATCCGCCACCAGGTTTCCATCCGCCAGAGATAGCCATCATCTTCGCCCGGCACTTTCTCTTTTTCCTTTGATCCGCCAGGATCTTCTACTTGCGCGATCCGGGTAGCGGAGCTACGGCTGTGTGCCTTCGCCGGCGAATCTCGAAAGTAGGTCACCCGGTGTTCTGTGTCCAGAACCACAGTCACAATATTGTGCCGGCGAAAGCGCAGGAACACACGAAACTCGTTACCATTTCGCGATTCGATTCGGGCTTTCTCCACGTCGGGCGAATAGTAACTTGCATGGTGATCGTAGTCCTGCAAAACGTTCAACGCGTCATCGATCTTTACTCCGGGGATGAAGATGATCCCTTCCCAGTCGTGAATCATTCCACCCGGAACATTGAGGTTTGCGCCGTCGGGGTCTTGGCTGAGGCGTCGGATCTGCACTTCTCCGCCCTTTAACTTGGCCATTGCCACGGTTCGCTCTTTTTCAGGCAAGCCATCCACCCAAAGAAAGGGACCATCACGGAGGCTAGTCGTGTTCTGTGCTTCTGTCTTAATCACATACTTGCCAAATGCTTCGATGGTGGCTTGTCGAAGAGAGAAAAGCCTTATTGGCCTGGCTTTAACGTCCATTGCCAGCAAGCTAAACACTATGAGACCAGTGCTCAATACTGCTTTACGTTTGGAGGTCGGAGCTTTCATCCGTCGCCTATTTCCACCTGCCTGGGATATGCTTGGCCAGTAACCCCTGACAATACAATACGATCCAAGCCTGTCTATAAGGTGGATGCACGAGGAGTTCCGAATGGTGCGTTCGATGTGGGTAGATACAACGAGTCGTTTTCGAACCGGCCGCCAGAGGAGATTACTGGCGGGTTGGGTGGCTCGCACACGGCCCCTTGCGGAACCGTTGTCCCCGCGCGGCCCCCAACCCGTCGGACCTTAGAATGACGGTGCCCTTCAAATCTCTCAATGGACCGCTAGCCCCAAAAAAACGGTACGCCGGTCGTGGTACTGACGCGCTATAGGACCCAGAAGCTTCTGCCGAAATTAGGCCCAATTGGTCCTCCCACGTCCACATCACCACCCCATTCGATAGCCGTTTTCAGCAACGCGCCGACATTATTACATAATTATGTTAACCCAGTAGATTATATTAAAATTTTTGCCGACCCGAGTACAAGCACCGTGTTCGAAGACACAGCCTGGTTTCGAAACAGAAGAATAGGCGAGGCGGTCAACAAATACAGACGAGTCTAACTGCTCTAATTATTCTGTTTTGTGGGTAAGGTCCCGCTAAGAGCAGTATTGCCGTTCAGCAGATGTAACGTGACTTCCTTGGTTTGCCCCAGGCGCACTGGAATATTCTTCTCCCAATCGGAGTATGCACCATTCGCGGTAGCTCGCAGGTCATAGGAATCTTGTTTTAATCCGGAAATGAGATAGTGCCCTTTCGCATCCGTGTGCACGACGCGTGGACGCACGCCAGCCGAGGACTGGCACGTCACGGCTGCGGCCGGAACAGGTTTTCCATCCGCTCCTAAAACCATTCCCTTAATGGAGGTACCAGATTTGCCAGAAGACCCTTGTGCCCAGAGCCCTGCAGTGCTGGCGATGAGGAACACCGTCAACAACAATAGAATAAGTTTGCGATTCATCTCCCGGACACTCCTGTCACGATGCACTCAGTCTAGACCCCTCGGCAAGAAAAGCCGCGGTTTCGGCTGAAGCTGTGTCTGGGGACTAACCTGCCAAGGCGAACAGGATCGTGAACAGTACGTGACAGACGTCAGGGCAGCTTCAGATCTAACGCATAAAACATCTACGTGAGCTCGGCTTACCCTCTGAACCCAACGGGATTGACCGCGACCGGTGTCCTCCGTCAGAAGCATCGGAGACGGACGCGGCGACTCCCTGACTCTCCACTTAGCTGAAATACATCGACTTCTACCAGCCCTAGGCATAAGCTCCCAACAGGCGCTAACGGGTAATATTTCCACGGTTGAGTGGGGATCCAAAGATAGGTAATGTGAGCCTCCTAATGCCCTATCTAATAGGCCACTCAGTAATTTACGGGTCTACAGGACATTGTGTATTGGGTTGGCCGCGAGCTTGCCGAGAGATTACGAGTTGGCTGCGCTTTTCATGGCTCTAGCGAGGGCCTAGGCATTCGACCCGGTTGCAACATTCACAGTATTGAATGGCGTCCATTAACGCGGTATGACACAGTTTCCTTTGTTTAGCGGAGTTACTATGCGCACGACGCTCAAACTCGTCCTTCCGCTGACAGTGAGCGTTCTTTGTGTGTCTCTGCTTTATGGCTTCTACCAGGTTCAATTGGAGCGGAGAAACTTGCGCAACGACCTTTCGCATCGCTCTGCGGTTCTGGCGGAAACCCTCCAGGAAAACTTGGAGAACACTCCCGGCCACGCGACTGACCGAACCCTCGGTCATTTCGTCGACAAGTATGGCCAGCGAGAACACCTTCTGGGCGTGGCGGTTTACGACAAAGCCGGAAAGGCCGTCGCGATTACACAGGGACTTTCGCCGGCTTTCGCTTCTCAGCCGGCCCCGGCGGCCCGCGCCTCCGCGACCAACCAGGGCGTTTCAGACTTCCGAGACGTGAATGGCGAGCCTTTGCATCTGTACGCGGTGCCGCTGCATCGCGAGAGCGAACTGATTGGCAGCCTCATGGTGGTTTACGATGCTAGTTACATTCACACCCGAGTGTTGTATGCGATTCGTGACTCCTTATTGAGCATGCTTATACAAACATTGCTGATCACGGGATTAGCAGTGTTCTTGGTGCGATGGGCTTTCACTTCTCCTCTGGCAAAAACTGCCAAATGGCTGCGGCGCCTGCGAGCGGATCCTTCGGATGTTCCTGCGGCACCGCCACAGGGAGAAATATTCGACCAGATTCATGCCGAAGCTCGCCATCTTGCGCGCGATTTGAGTTCGGCACGAGCGGCAGCGCAGGAAGAGGCGCAGTTGCGGGAATCGCAACTCTCGCAGTGGACACCGGAAAGGTTGCGCGTGAGCCTGCAAACGAAGTTACGGGGAGACGCGCTGTTTGTAGTGTCAAACCGCGAGCCCTACATGCATGTGTTCGACGACAAAGACCATGCCATCCATATGCTCGTGCCGGCCAGTGGTCTGGTGACCGCCCTTGAGCCCGTCCTACAGGCCTGCGAAGGCACATGGATCGCCAATGGCTCGGGGAATGCGGACAGGGAAGTGGTCGACGAACATGATCGACTTCGGGTACCCCCGCATCGTCCGACATATACCTTGCGGCGCGTGTGGCTGTCGGAGGAAGAGGATCGTGGCTATTACGAGGGGTTCTCCAATGAAGGGTTGTGGCCGCTATGCCACATCGCTCATACCCGGCCACTCTTCCGGCCCGGAGATTGGATGTACTACCAACGAATCAACCGGCGATTTGCGGACGCGGTCTTGCAAGAGATGGAAGGAACGCAATCCCCGGTAGTTCTGGTGCAAGACTACCATTTCGCATTGTTGCCCCGAATGGTCAAGGAAGCCCGTCCAGATGCGCGGGTCGCGGTTTTCTGGCATATCCCTTGGCCCAATGCGGAAGCGTTTGGGATTTGTCCCTGGCAACGGGAACTGGTCGATGGCCTGCTGGGAGCCGACCTGATCGGGTTTCATATCCAAACGCATTGCAATAATTTTCTGCAGACGGTGGACCGGGCGGTCGAAGCTCTGTCGGATTGGGACCGCTTTGAGGTCAGCCGCAAGGGCCACATCACCCGCGTGCGGCCTTACCCGATCAGTGTCGCATTCCCGCAGGAACGTGCGGGAAGTCAGGTGGTTCGGATCACCGGAGAAGGGCGGGGCGCTCTGTTTGCCGAACTGGGTATCGAAGCATCCCTATTGGGTGTCGGCGTAGATCGACTCGATTACACCAAGGGAATTGTCGAGCGCCTGCGAGGAGTGGAGCGATTCCTGGAGCTGTATCCCGAATACCAACGCAGGTTCAGTTTTGTCCAAATTGGTGCACCCAGCCGCACGGACATTCCGCGCTACCAGCAATTCTTGGAGGAGGTTACGGCTGAAGCGGATCGCATCAACGCGCGGTTTCAGGCCGGTCGCTGGAAGCCCGTTGTGCTGCTGAAGCGGCACCATTCTCACGAGGAGATCGAGCGATACTTTCGGGCTGCTTCGGTGTGCCTGGTGACTTCTCTCCACGATGGCATGAATCTGGTGGCCAAAGAATTCGTGGCCGCACGCGACGATAACCGCGGGGCTCTGATTCTGAGCACATTTACGGGAGCGGCGCGTGAACTGGGCGATGCCCTGCTGGTGAATCCTTACGACATGGACCAAGTGGCGAACGCAATCCACCAAGCGCTGGAATTCAGTCAGGAAGAACAGACCATCCGCATGACCCGGATGCGCAAAATAGTGTACGAGCACAACGTGTACCGGTGGGCCGCGAGTCTTCTGTCGGATCTGACGGACATTCGCGTAGAGAGCGCGGAAAAAAGTAACGTCGCCCGGGCTTCGTGATAACCACGACCGCTATAAACACTACGTTAGTTCGGCCGCAGTCAGGCTGAGAGTTGGCGCAAGCCTTGCTCCAGATCCGCGATGAGATCATCAGTGGCCTCTAGCCCAATGTTAAGGCGCACTATGCGATGTTCGTAGGGCGGCCGGCCGGCAATGCGCCCGATATCGTAGGCAACCGCCAGGCTGGCGACTCCTCCCCAGCTGTATCCCACTCGAAAAAGCCTAAGAGCATCAACGAAGGCATGGACCTGCTGCTGCGTTGGGCCGGGCTTGAAAACAATCGAGAACACCCCTGAAGAACCCAGAAAATCACGCTTCCAGAATTCGTGACCGGGGCAGGAAGGCAACGCGGGATGGAGCACAAATTCAATCTCAGGTCGCCCGTACAGCCATCTCGCGATCGAAAGAGCGGAGGATTCGATGGCAGAGAGACGAACAGCCAGTGTTTGCAGACCACGAAGCGCCAAGCTGCAATCGTCGGGAGAGACCGCGCAGCCAAGCACTTGTTGCGCAGCTCCAAGCCGTTGGTAGAGCGCATCATCGCGAACGGTGGCGGAACCTAACAGCAGATCGCTGTGGCCCCCTATGTATTTCGTGATGGCTTGCATGGTGACGTCGACGCCGTGAGAGAACGCGTCCAGGAGCACGCCCGCTGACCATGTGTTATCCAGAACTACCTTTACGTTTTGCTCGTGTGCGGCTGCGACGATTGCCGGAAGATCCTGAACTTCCATGGTGATCGATCCCGGGCTCTCGCACCAGATTAACCGGGTGTTTTTCTGGATCAAATCAGCGATGTTCCGTCCAACACCGGGATCATAGAAATCGGTGCTGATGCCAAAGCGCGAAAGCAGCCGAGTGGCCAATTTGCGGTTCGGGTAATAGACGCTGGCTGGAACCAGCAGATGATCGCCCGCCTGTAACAGCGCGAGATTGATCAGCGAAATGGCTGCTTGGCCGCCGGGTGTCAGGATCGTGTGTACTCCCGATTCCAGTTCACAAACGCGAGCGGCAAGTTCCAGCACCGTCGGGGTGCCGTAGAGGCCATAGGTGTAACCCACCCTCCACTGATCCCACGTGTCCACGACCTCGGACGCAGAACGAAACACGGTGGTGGACCCACGGAACGTGGCGCTGGCAAGGGAGAGGTAACCCTCTGGAATCTTCGTATCTGTATGGATTAGCTTGGTCTTCCAGCTTTTCGTCATCCTTGTCGCTCCTCTTGTCCGTGGCCGTTCTGCACCCTGACAAGGCAAAGTATAGTTGACTGCCAAAACAAGAAGGAAGGGTTCCGTTGCGTTGACGCAGAGTTCTAGCGAATGGTATAAATAGTGGTTCTGTGAGGCAGCTTCAGGCCCACCGTACGCTCCTACCGGGTCGGAGGACGGAGTAACTGCCCACCTGAAACTTTAGGCGCCACAATTCAATGCCAAGCTTGGTTCACCAAATCGGCGAACTGTTCCTCCGGGCTGTGCCCGTTGCCATCATTGTCCTCGTTTTTTACTTCGTTCTACGGGCCCTCTTTTTCAAACCAATTCTGGCGGTAATGGCGGAACGTGAGGCTCGAACCATTGGTGCGCAAAAGTCTGCCGAAGCCGCGCAGGCGGCGGCTGCCGAAAAGATCAGGCAATACGAAGAAGCCTTGCGCCAGGCCAAAGCCAAGGTCTATGCAGAGCAGGAAGCGGAGCGCAAGAAACTCCTGGATGAACGAGCTGCCCTTCTCAAGGAAGCGCGAAAGAAGGCGTCGGCGGAAGTGGCCGCGGCCAAACAACGTGTGACCGGCGAGTTCGAAACTGCCCAGAAAGATATTGACGTAAGCGCCTCCCAGTTGGCTGCGGAGATCGCAGGACGCGCGTTGCAAGTGTCGCCCGGGCCGGGTAGTCCTTCGAGAGAAGCAAGATGATTCGCAGGCTGACAATCGTACGCGGCTTCCTTGTGCTGGCGATCCTGTCGGCGTGCACAGCGGCGGCGCGAGCCGCCGAAGGCGGAAATCCAGCGGAACAATCCGTTGGGGATGTCTTCAAGTGGATTCATTTCTTAATTGTCGCCATAGCGGCGTATTGGTTATTCGCGAAGGTCTTGCCCCCGCATATTCGTCACAATGCAGACAGAATCAGCGCCGCGATTACCAAGGCCGCAGCGGCAAAGGCTGAGGCTGAGCGGCAACTGAAGGAAGCAGCCACGAAACTGACCAGCCTGGAACAGGAAGTGGCCCAGTTTCGGGCCCAGGCGCAGAAAGATGCTGCTGCGGAACTGGAACGGCTTCGCACGATAATGAAGATCGATGTAGAAAAGGTCAGTGTGGCTGCCAAAGCTGAGATTGAAGCAGCGGAGCGAGCCGCTCGTGTGGAACTGAAGGCGCTGGCGGCAGGGTTGGCTGTAGATCGCGCGGAGTCGCTCGTGGCCAAGCAAATGACGCCAGCGATCCAGGAAGCAATGATCAACAATTTTGTACAGACGTTGCAGGGGAGGCCGAATTGAAATCGGCTAGCTTGCAATACGCGACGGCTTTGGCGGACATCGTTCTTGAACAGGGAGCGGCGGAGCCCGCAAAGAAACAGTTGGGGGATTTTCGGGAAGCGTACGATGAATCAGTGGAACTCCGGAATTTTTTGATCAGTCCGGCCATCCCGCGAGAAGCTAAGCACGGCGTGATTGAAAAGCTGATAGCCCGGTTAGGTGCCAGCAAAATCATACGCAATTTTCTTTTTGTAATGAGCGACAACCAACGCATCCATCTTCTGCCGGAGATCGTCGATATGTTTGAGCTGGTTCTGCGGCAGCGGCAGGGAGTGGCGGAGGCAGAAGTGACCTCGGCAGCGGATCTGAGCGATCGGCAAAAGACGGCGCTGGTGCAGACGCTGGAGCGCCTATCGGGAAAAGAGATTCAGGCAAAGTACTCGCTGGAGCCGGCGTTGCTGGGCGGCGTGGTAGTTAGAATTGGGGACACGATTTATGATGGCTCGGTCCAGAACCGGTTGAATCAACTGCGCGCGCAGCTGGCTGCAGAGTAGGTATTCGCGAACGGAGCAGGTATGGCACAAATCAAGGCAGACGAAATCAGCAAGATTCTGCGTGAGCAGATTGCAAATTATGAGCAAACAGTCTCTGTGGACGAGGTCGGCTCGGTCATCAGCGTGGGAGATGGGATTGCCCGCGTTCACGGACTGGAAAAGGCCATGTATGGTGAGATGCTGGCCTTTCCCCATGACATCTTTGGAATCGCTCTGAACCTCGAAGAAGAGGAAGTCGGCGTCGTGCTGCTGGGTGAATCATCGGAATTGAAGGAAGGCGACACGGTCCGGCGCACAAACACGATCATGTCCGTGCCAGTTGGCGAGGAAATGGTCGGCCGCGTGGTGAATCCTCTCGGCGAGCCGGAAGATGACAAGGGACCGATCCAGGCAAAACAGCGCATTCCGTTGGAACGCCTCGCGCCCGGAGTTCTGGACCGCCAACCGGTGCGCGAGCCTTTGCAGACCGGTATCAAAGCTATTGACTCAATGATTCCCATCGGCCGCGGACAGCGCGAGCTGATCATCGGCGACCGCCAGACAGGGAAAACCGCGGTCATTCTGGACACCATCATCAACCAGAAGGGCAGCGACATGATTTGTATTTACTGCGCGATCGGTCAAAAACGCTCGACCATCGCGCAGGTCATCAAGACGCTGACCGATGCGGGGGCGATGGATTACACCATCGTTGTAGCTTCTTCGGCTGCGGAGCCGGCTTCACTGCAGTACATCGCTCCCTATGCCGCATGCGCGATGGGTGAATACTTCCGTGACACAAAACGGCATGCGGTGGTGTTCTACGACGACCTTTCGAAACACGCTCAAGCCTATCGCGAAATCTCTCTTCTATTGCGCCGGCCGCCTGGACGCGAGGCTTTTCCGGGCGACGTGTTTTACCTACACTCTCGCTTGCTGGAACGCGCCGCGAAACTGAACGACAAGCTCGGCGGCGGATCGTTGACCGCCCTTCCTGTGATTGAGACTCAGGCTGGCGACGTATCGGCCTACATTCCGACCAACGTAATTTCCATCACCGACGGCCAGATTTATTTGGAAGCAGACCTGTTCAACGCCGGCATCCGGCCTGCCATTAACGTAGGTATCTCCGTCAGCCGCGTCGGTGGCAATGCGCAGATTAAAGCCATGCGCCAAGTGGCGGGAACGCTGCGGCTGGACATGGCGCAGTACCGCGAACTGGCGGCGTTTGCACAATTTGGTTCGGACCAATTGGACAAGGTGACCCAGGCACAATTGGCGCGCGGTCAGCGCCTCACGGAAGTTTTGAAGCAGGATCAGTACGCGCCTCTCTCGGTGGAAAAGCAGGTTCTGGCTCTGTACGTGGCGACCAGCGGCGCCCTGGATTCCATTCCGGTCAACGAGGTGCGTCGCTTCGAGAAGGAATTTCTACAATTTGCGGAAACCAACTATGGTGGAATGCTGAAAGACATCGCTTCGAAGAAAGCGCTGGATGACGGCATCAAAGCCAGCATCAAAACCGCGCTCGACGCATTCAAAGACCGCTTCTCCGCGACAATTGCCGTGGGAGCGTCCCAGTAACGGCTAATAACGGGAACTCATGGCCACCTTACTCGATTTTCGGCGACGCATCCGTTCGGTAAAGAACACGCAGCAGATTACCCGTGCGATGAAGTTCGTGTCTGCCGCGCGGTTGCGGAGAGCGCAAGAGGCCGCGCTTGCTGCCAGACCTTACGCCACGGAACTGGCGAGAGTCTTGCGCTCCACGATGGCCAGAATTGAAACTCCGCAACACCCGCTGCTCGCCAAGCGGCCGGAGGAGCGCATTTTGGTCTTGGTGCTCGCCGGAGAACGTGGCCTCGCCGGGGCATTCAACGCGAACATACTTAGGGAAGCCGTAAAATTCATCAAGAGCAAGCAGGGCAAAAAAATTGTAGTGATTCCGATAGGAAAGAAATCGCGTGACGCATTGCGCAAGACCGGCATTGAATTTGCCGGTGAGTATGTCAACGTTTTAGCCCGTGTCGATTTTGGGATTGCACGGGAAATCGCTAACCTAGTCACATCTTTGTACTCAGAGGATAAAGTCGACGCGGTTTATGCCGTTTTCAGCGAATTTAAGAACGTGATTGCGCCAACCCTCGTGACGGAAAAGCTGCTGCCCGTGGAAAGAACGGAAGCAATTGGAGAAAGTGCAAAAGAGGGTGCCTCGAATCAAATCGATTACATTTACGCGCAACCGGCTGCACAGATTCTGGACCGCCTGTTGCCGCGCTATGTGGAAACGCAGGTCCTCCGCGCCCTTCTGGAATCGTCCGCGGCAGAACACGCGGCGCGTATGACCGCCATGGAAGCAGCGACAAAGAATGCGGGTGACGTCATCGAGGCGTTGACGCTGCATATGAATAAAGTCCGGCAGGCGGCGATCACCAAGGAAATCATTGAAATTGTCAGCGGTGCATCTTACACCGCGTAGGAGAAGGCATGGCAGAGCAATACGCAGCAGTGGGACATGTGGTGCAGGTCATCGGACCTGTGCTGGACATTCAGTTCGAAGCCGGACATCTTCCCTCCATTTACAATGCGGTGCGGATCACGAGCGAAGGCTATAACTCCCCGCAGCCTTTGGACGTGACCGCGGAAGTGCAGCAACATTTGGGCGAAGGGCGCGTCCGCGCGATTGCCATGGAGCCCACCGAGGGGATGGTTCGTGGAATGAAGGCGTTTGATACCGGCAACCCGATTGAGGTACCAGTAGGACGCGCCACTTTGGGTCGCGTGCTGAATGTGCTTGGTAAGCCTGTAGACGGACTCGGGCCAGTCATTACCAATACACATTATCCGATTCATCGGCCGTCGCCGGCTCTCGATGACCAGTCCACCACGTTGGAAATGTTTGAGACCGGAATAAAAGTGGTGGACTTGATCCAGCCGTTTTTGAAGGGCGGAAAGATCGGGTTATTCGGCGGTGCGGGCGTCGGCAAGACCGTGTTGATTCAGGAATTGATCCACAACGTGGCCATGAAGCACGGCGGTGTTTCTGTGTTTGCAGGCGTCGGAGAACGCACCCGCGAAGGCAACGACTTGTACCAGGAATTCCAGGAGTCCCAAGTCATTGTCCCTGGGCAACCTGATAAATCGCGCGCCGCGCTGATTTATGGACAGATGACGGAGCCCCCCGGAGCGCGTTTGCGCGTGGGCCTGACAGGTTTGACCGTAGCGGAGTACTTCCGCGATGAAGAACATTTGGACGTTCTTCTATTCATTGACAACATTTTCCGATTTGTACAGGCTGGCTCCGAAGTCTCCGCGCTTCTTGGCCGCATGCCTTCGGCCGTGGGATACCAGCCGAACCTCAATACTGAAATAGGCGAATTGCAGGAGCGTATTACTTCGACGAAGACGGGATCCATCACCTCCGTTCAGGCAATTTACGTACCGGCGGATGACTATACGGACCCAGCTCCCGCAGCAACCTTCACTCACCTGGATGCGACCACGAACCTTAGCCGCCAAATCGTGGAACGGGGCATTTATCCCGCGGTCGATCCTTTGGCCAGTAGCTCGAGAATTCTGGATGCACGCGTCGTAGGTCAAGACCACTACGCTGTGGCGCGCGGTGTCAAGTCCATCTTGCAACGCTACAAGGATCTACAGGACATCATCGCCATTTTGGGTATTGAAGAACTTTCGGACGAAGACAAGCGCACCGTGGCGCGCGCGCGCCGCATCGAAAGGTTCCTGTCACAACCCATGTTCGTAGCGGCACAGTTTACCGGCTTGGAAGGCAAGTACGTCAAGATCGAAGACACCGTGCGCAGTTTCAAGGATATTGTCGAAGGAAAGTACGACGAAATCCCGGAGCAAGCGTTTTACATGGTGGGCACCATTGAAGAAGTTCTGGAGAAGGCCGAGAAAATGAAGGCGGGCGTCTAGAGGAAAATGTTTCCAGAAGCCATCGAATTAAGCGTGGTCACTCCGGAGCGGCAACTGCTGCAAGAAAACGTTGTCGAAGTGATCATTCCCGGCCTGGACGGGGAATTGGGTATTCTGCCCGGCCACGCGCCGCTGATCACAGAGTTGGGCATCGGCGAATTGCGCTACCGCACCGCCGCTTCAAGTCAGCCCATCCTGCTGGCAGTATTGCGCGGATTCGCGGAAGTTTTACCGGACCGCGTGACGCTCCTGGCAGAAACGGCGGAGCGCGCCGAAGAAATCGATCTCTCACGGGCGGAAGCGGCCAAGGCTCGCGCAGAAAAGCGTCTGGCGTCGAACGACACGAATATTGACTGGGACCGCGCGACAGTTGCGTTGCAACGTGCTGTCATCCGCATTCAAGTCGCAAAGAAACACCGCGGCGTGCCAATCGAAGTCCACTAGCGCACATTTTTCCAAGCATGGAAACGATTACGATCTACAGCACAGGTTGGTGCCCCGATTGCTGGCGCGCCAAATCCTTTCTGAAAGAACGTGGCATCTAATTTCAGGAAGTGAACATAGAGCACGATGCCGACGCCGAGGAGATTGTCATTCGCGCCAATCACGGAATGCGCAAAGTGCCAACCCTGAAGGTCGGGCAACGCTACTTTGCTTGCAGTCCATTCAGTGCACAAAAACTCGCCGAAGAATTAAACATTCCGTTGAATAGGTAAATTTCGGAAGAACCGCGCCTAAACAGGCAATCCGCGGGTGTAGACTTGCGTGACTTCCAAGGCCTCATTAAGCAGAACCACATCTGCGTCGGCATTTGGATGCAGCACACCTTTCTTATGTTCTATGCCGAGCAACTTGGCGGGATTGAAGGTCAGCATCTGCAATGCATCTCCAAGGGTAGAACCGAGCTTTACGATATTTCGTAAAGCACGATCAAGAGTGAGCGTACTTCCCGCCAGTTTGCCCTCCAAATTGCGGCAAACTCCTCCGCTAACCGTGACCTCGAATCCACCCAGAATATATTTGCCGTCCGGCATGCCGGTTGCGGAAATGCCGTCGCTGATCAGAATTACGCCGCCAGCGCCTTTGGCTTGCAGTAACAGCCGCATCGCGGTTTCGTCGACATGTACCCCATCAGCAATGAGCTCTGCGGAGATTTCCGGTGAAGTCAGGACGGCACCGATCACCCCAGCGTCGCGGTGGGAAAATGGCCGCATCGCGTTATAGGTGTGAATTGCGTGATGCGCACCCCTCGCCAGTCCGGCACGCGCCTGTTCGTAGGTGGCATCCGTGTGGCCCATTCCGACCACCATCCCGGCCTTTCGCGCGGCGTCGATGCACGGCATGGCTCCCAGAAGCTCCGGAGCGATAGTCAGAATCAGAGCGTGCCCTTGGGCAGCGGCTACGAATTTCTCCAGCAACTCGGCGGAGGGCAGCTTGATCCACTCCGGAGGATGCACGCCCCGACGTGCGGGACTGATGAAGGGCCCCTCGAAATGAATGCCGAGAACTTCTGCCCCGGGCTGCGAGCGGGAATGTTGACTTACGATGTAATGGGCAATGTTTTCGCTGCTCTTGCAAATGGCGTTGGGATCCGCTGTTACGGTGGTGGCTACGAACGAGGTCGTGCCATGCGCACCGATCATGGAAGAAATTGCCTTCAAGGCATCTTCCGTCCCCTCCATGACGTCATGCCCGCCAGCGCCATGAATATGAACGTCGATGAAACCGGGCGAAGCGCTTTTGTCCGTGGCGACGATCTCTTCAGCGCCCGCAGGCAAATTCAGCGCACTGCGGGGGCCGACTGACTCAATCACGCCATCGCGAATGAGAATGCCGGCATCGGGAAGCTCGCCTTTGGAAGTGAAAGCGCGGCCGACATGCAGGAGTGTTGTACTCATGGCGGAAACATCATGGTATCGGAAACCGAAGCGTTCGCACAAACAAAATGGGCAGGACGCAGGCCCTGCCTATCACGACAAATTGCGTTTGTGTCACTTGGCCATGGCGATGCTGGCCAGCTTCAAGTTATCCCCTTCGACGCTGCCCCTCACGGTTACGTGATGGCCGGCGTGGGCGGCGACTTTGTCTTGAGCGTCGATACTGTAGACCTTGTGGTCTGTGTCATTCACAAACACATACTTCCCATCGTGTTCCTTCACGCACTTCGTGGCGCACTCTTCGTGCCCTGCTTTCGCACCTTTCGCACCACAGTGACTGTCCGAAATATATCCCGTCATGGTGCTATCCGCTGCGAAAGCAAATGTTGCCGCAGAAAGCAGAAATGCGAGACCTGCTACTGCTTTAACTTTCATATTTCCTCCCCCTACCTTCACTCTAAGACCACCCCGTCAGTCCCAATTTAGGATTGCACAACCCAAATTCGCTAGTCCAGAGAGTCCTGACTAAAGCCATTGGCGCCAAAAAGAAAAGGGAGGAACCTTGCGGATCCTCCCTTTCGCTACTCTCTCAAGAAACAAAGGTACTCTTCGCTGCCGGATTTACTGAGCAGGTGTGTTGCTCGCAGCCGTAGCCGCTCCTGCCGATTTGGGCGTGGACAGATAGCCAGTCACCTGGTTTTTGCCCACGTCGAACACAACCAGTTCGTAAGGCGCGTACCGTGCTGTGCCCTTCACGTAGAACTGTACGGGTTCACCCGCGGTCTTGTCCTTCTTCTCGATAGACTTATCGTCTGCGAGCACCGTCACAGTGTACTTGGACTTTTTCTGATCGGCTTTGCTCAGCGAGATCTGCACCGGTCCGATGCGCTGGGGAGTCTTGGATTTCTGTAGTGTGAATTCGTAGTAGTTTCGATCACCTTTGCGCTTCAGTTCTTCCAAGTCGTCATGGTTCCGCGCGATCAAACCGCTCATCACGCCCATGTCGCCGGTTGCCCGTTCTAACTTGGACTTGGTGTCTTCCAAATCGTTCTTTACGCCCGTTACGTCACCGCCAAGTTTATTGACGTCTTCCGCGCTGGCCTTTGTGGCGAGCTGCGTATTGACGTTCGATTCCAGACCTGTGAGCTTCTTGTTATAGGCGACCACGGACGCTTTGGACTGTTGCCGAGCCTTCTGCAGGTCTTCCTGGGTAACGTTCAACTTGTCGGTAACGACCTTCAGGTCACTCTGCAGTTGTTGGTTCTGGTCGTCTTCCTTAGCCAAACGTTGCGTCAGTTGATCATTCTGCTGTTTCAGGGACGCCTGAAGCGATTGTTCTACGGACTTGGACTGATTCAGCGCACTCCACCCAACGCCTAGGCCTAACAATGAAATCCCACCTAGAGCGGCGACAGCGAGCCCAACCCACCGAGGCGTGCCTGCGCTGCTCTGAATATTGCCTTCCTGAAACTCACTCATGGCCTTCATCTCCTTTGGGCACTGCGCCCTGTGCTGTGGAAAAAGGGCATCCTAACAACCAAAGTCTGGCAAAGACCCGTTCAGCCCATAATTCAAAGATAAAAAAGGGGATGATGTGAATGCGGCAGGCACCTTGGGCAGCATCTATAAGTACTAGTACCAGTAAAGATTACTTTCTACAGGATTTAAAAGTAAATTTTGCAGGATTTTGATGACTCACCGAGAGGCCACAGGCTCGATTCTACGCCCCGAAAAGGCTCGAAACGAATTGCACACACGTCCATAAGGTTTTGAAATTGAAGAGATTAAATGGGGGATTAGGCTGCTTGCGAACTTGCTGCCACTTTACTTGTACTGAAATATCGATCGAGTGTGCTCGTGGCTGCTTCCAGGACTAACCTGCAATCCGCACACGATGTCAAGTGATGCTCAATCTCTGTTTGGACCGGGGCAGAGAGCTTTCCCTCTAAGTACATGCAAATCAAATGGATAGTGTCCCGACAGCTCATTTCCCATCTCCCCAAGTCCCCATCCGATAGAAGACTATAACGATATGTTTGATGCACTTGGCGCACCAAACGAAAGTTTTCATTTGGAAAGCACTAAGTCCTTCAGGAAAAGTATCTTAGATCGGCCACGGAAAATACCTGATATCACCAGGCAAGACCTAGGACCGGAAAACTTTACCGAGACTTGAACGATTGCTGCTCATGCAATGCAACGCGTCCCGACCTCGGTAGCTCAGCGGAGTGGGGTAACCGACATTTCCTTCAGAGCAGCAATGCGGTCCTCAAGCGGAGGGTGCGTGCTGAACAGAGAACTAAGCGCACCCGTCCCAAAGAACGGCTTAACAATGCAAAGAGACGAAGTACTCGGTGAAATGGCTGACGTGGGAATGCGTTTGTTGTAGGCGCCAAGCTTTTCCAGTGCACTGATCAGTCCCTGTTGATGGCCAACCATCTGGACGCCGGTCTCGTCTGCGGCGTACTCGCGTGTACGTGAAAGAAAAAGCTGGAGAAGGAGCGCCGCAAATGGTGCGAGGAATATCATGAGAAGCGCGGAAAGTCCGCCACCTCCCCGCTCATCATCCCGACTACCGCCCATTCCGCCGAACAGCATGGCCCACTTACCCATTTGGGCCATATACGTGATGGCCCCTGCAATTGTCGCGGCAATCGAACTGGTCAGGATGTCGTAATTGCGCACGTGCGAGAGTTCGTGCGCGATCACTCCCTCGAGTTCATCGTCATTCATGATCTGAAGCAGACCCTGAGTGACCGCGACAGATGCATGATTCGGGCTACGGCCCGTGGCAAACGCATTCGGCGCGGCATCTGGCACGACATACAGTTTCGGTACGGGAATGTTAGCCTTAGCGGCCAGGCGCTCCATCACCTGATAGAGTCGCGGCAGTTGCTCGCGAGTTACCGGCTGGGCGCCGCTGGTTTTTAGCGCGATCTTGTCGGAAAAGAAGTAGGACACAAAGTTCATGACCACCGCGATGACCAGCGCGATCTGCATCCCGCCGCGTCCGCCTAAGGCGCCGCCGACCACAACCAGAACGACACTGAGAAGAACGAGAATGGCACCAGTACGAAGAATCTTCATGAAAGTAACCTTCCTGGCGGAAGAATCAGTTTAGAAAGCAGGAGCGAGAGCGTCAAGCCGCCACGCTCTTCTCTCACGGTTACTCTTATTTGGTTGCCGCAGCCGCCGGCTTTCTAGCTGGTATCCGTTCAAATCGCATGGCATCTTTCTTTCCGTCGCGATCTACGCGCACGTGATCGCCCGGCAGAACCGCGCCTTCCAGGATTTGCATCGCCAGCGGGTCTTGGATCATGCGCTGAATGGTGCGGCGCAATGGCCGCGCGCCGTATGCCGGATCGTATCCTTCGCTGAGCAGTAGCTCATTCGCCGCAGGCGTGAGCTCCAGCGTAATCTGCCGTTCGGCGAGAAGTTTTTCGACGTTCTTCAGCAACAGTCCAACGATTCGTTCCAACTGTTCCTTGCCCAGCGGATTAAAAATCACGATCTCGTCAATGCGGTTGATGAACTCCGGACGGAACGCTTGACGGAGCGCTTCCATAGCCTGCTTCCGCGCGCGTTCCGGATCTTTCCCGGCAAGTTCATAGATGGCAGTCGAGCCCACGTTGCTGGTCATTATCAGAACTGTGTTCCGGAAATCGACGGTGCGGCCTTTCCCATCGGTCAGCCGGCCATCCTCCAGAATTTGCAGCAGAACGTTGAACACATCGGGATGGGCCTTTTCGATTTCATCGAAAAGGATCACCGAGTACGGGTGACGGCGGACCTGCTCCGTGAGTTGGCCACCCTCTTCGTAGCCGACATATCCCGGAGGCGCACCGATCAGGCGTGACACCGTGTGCTTTTCCATGTACTCGGACATGTCGATGCGGATCATGAGCTTTTCGTCGTCAAAAAGGAATTCGGCAAGAGCCCGGGCAAGCTCGGTTTTGCCAACTCCCGTCGGCCCCAGAAAAATGAAAGAACCAATGGGACGTTTAGCATCGGAAAGCCCAGCACGGCTCCGTCGAACGGCGTTGGAAACACGTGCGAGCGCGTCTTCCTGGCCTACCACTCGCTGACGTAGGCGTTCCTCCATGTGAACAAGTTTCTGCGCTTCGCCTTCCAACAAGCGGCCAACCGGAATACCGGTCCACTTACTGACCAGCTTAGCGATGTCTTCTTCGTCGACTTCTTCCTTCAGGATGCGCGCGCCTTTCTGCATGGCCGCAAACCGTTCCTGAGCCTGCTGAGCCTCGCGCTCTGCCTGTGCAATCTTGCCGTATCGAATCTCCGCCACTTTCGCCAGATCCCCCGCACGCTCATATCGGTCCGCTTCCGCTTTCAATTGCTCAATCTGCTCCTTGAGCTTGCGGATTTTGGAGATGGCGTCTTTTTCCGCCTGCCAGCGCGCTTTTCGCCCGCTGGAATCTTCGCGAAGCTTGGCAAGTTCTTTTTCAATCTGTGCTCTACGTTCCACGGAATGCGCGTCCGTTTCTTTCAGCAAAGCTTGGCGCTCGATTTCGAGTTGCAAAATGCGCCGCTCGATTTCGTCGATTTCCGTTGGCAGTGAGTCGATCTGCATGCGCAAACTGGCCGCTGCTTCATCGATCAAGTCGATAGCCTTGTCCGGCAGGAAGCGATCGGAAATGTACCGGTGAGACAGCGTGGCCGCTGCGAGAATAGCCGCGTCCTTTATGCGTACTCCGTGATGAACCTCGTAGCGATCTTTCAGCCCACGAAGAATCGCGATGGTGTCTTCCACCGTCGGCTCATTCACCAGAACTGGCTGGAAGCGGCGCTCCAGAGCGGGATCCTTCTCAATGTATTTCTTATATTCATTCAAGGTCGTGGCGCCAATCGCGCGCAACTCTCCTCGAGCGAGCGCAGGCTTCAGCATGTTGGACGCGTCCATCGAACCTTCCGCGGCTCCAGCTCCAACCAGAGTGTGTAACTCATCGATAAAGAGGATGATCTGACCCTCCGCCTCGGAAATCTCCTTCAGAACGGCCTTCAGTCGATCTTCGAATTCTCCGCGGAACTTTGCGCCCGCCACCAGTGCGGCTAGGTCCAACGCTACCAGTTTCTTGGTCTTCAGCACGTCTGGCACATCGCCGGAGACGATGCGCTGTGCAAGACCCTCTACGATGGCGGTCTTGCCCACGCCAGGCTCGCCAATCAGCACTGGATTATTTTTGGTTCGCCGGGCGAGGATTTGCATGACTCGCCGGATCTCTTCATCGCGGCCGATCACCGGATCGAGTTTCGAGCGGCGCGCCAAATCCGTCAGATCGCGGGCGTACTTTTCCAGCGCGGCGTACGTCGTCTCCGGGTTTTGCGAAGTGACCCGCTGGCTCCCACGCACTCCGGCGAGCGCCTGCAGAATTGCCTCGTGAGACGCGCCATGCTTCTTCAACAGTTTTCCGGCAGGATCCTGATCCGCTCCCGCGATCGCCAGAAACAGATGTTCGGTGGATACGTACTCGTCCTTGAATTTCGTTGCTTCATCGAAGGAGTTTTCCAGAATATCGTTTAACGCACGCCCCAGATGCTGTTGCGCAAATCCCTGAACCTTGGGCAAACGGCCAATCTCCCGCTCAATGTCTTGAGCCAGCAGTTCACCGCGTATGCCCAAGCGCGCCAGCAGTGGCGGAACAACGCCATCCTGCTGCTGGACCAGCGCGGAGAGCAGATGGATCGGTTCTACGGCTTGGTTTTCATGACGGGCGGCAACTTCCTGGGCCTCTTGAAGCGCCTCTTGCGCCTTCAGCGTCATTTTGTCGAATCTCAACATAAGTCCCTCTCTCGGACAAAATCCCCACAAAAAAGGGGCTGGCGCGCGGCCAGCCCCCATATGCTAACCCACCACGGCTTCTGCCGCGTGGACCTTTCGCGGGTTACTTTGCGGCAGCAGCCGCAACCGGGGCCTCCACATGAACCTTGATCTGCTTCGGCTTGGCTTCCTCGCGCTTAGGTATGCTTAGCGTCAGAACGCCATTCTTGTAATCCGCCTTGATCGCCTCCGTATTCACCGTGTTCGCCAGCGAGAAGCTGCGGCTAAACGAACCATAGGCGCGCTCAACACGCAGATAGTTGCTTTCATCCACCTTCTTCTCGAACGTGCGTTCACCGCGAATTGTCAGGATGTTGTTCTCGACACGGATGTCGAGTTCCTCCGGCTTAATGTCCGGAAGATCGGCCTTGACGACAAGCTCGTGCTCGGTCTCGAAAATATCGACGGCCGGCGCCCATGGCGTCAAGTTGGCCTCATCTGAGGAGCGATCAAACGCCTCACTGAAGAGGCGGTTGATCTGGTCCTGAAGAGTAGAAACCCCGCGAAAGGGCTGGAACTGAGTGAGAGTAGCTCTCATGGGATATCCTCCATAAGTGATATCGAAAGCATAATAAAATATGAGTGTTACACTGTCAAGTACTATCTTGGGACCGTTCAATCCTTAGCTAAGTGCTTTAGCGTAGTGGTTTTATTGCTCCATATGGTGCGCCGGTATTGGAAGCGTCCGACTCCGCATCAACCTTAAGCGCTATGGTTTTGTTATAGTTGACATGGTTTACCATGCGGGTGGACGAACTCAACTACGAATTGCCCGAAGATCTGATCGCGCAACGCCCGTTGACCGCGCGGGACGCTTCACGTTTGCTTCTACTCAGCCGCCACAGCCCTGCTTGGGAGGATCGTCAATTTGCTGAGTTGCCAAATCTATTGCGTGGGGACGAGCTCGTGGTGTTCAACAACGCGCGAGTTCTCCCAGCGCGTTTGTTCGGACATCGCGCGGGCGCGCACGCACAAGCTCCTTCACGCAAAACGGCTCGAGAGCACTTGAGTGGCACAGTGGAAGTGTTTCTGAGCCGGCAACTCGATGAAAGTGTGTGGGAAGCCCTCGTGCGACCGGGAAGGAAAATGCAGGTAGGAGAACGTGTGATCTTTGGCGCCGGAGAACTCGAGTGCGAGATTCTCTCCCGCGGGGAGCGTGGGCTGCGAACGATCCGTTTTCATGCCCGCAACGAGCAAACGATTGGGTGGAACATCGAAAGGCTGGGCCATGTGCCGCTGCCTCCCTACATTGATCGGCCCGACGAGGAGGCAGACAAACAACGGTACCAGACAGTTTTTGCGCGAATACCGGGCGCGGTGGCCGCCCCAACGGCAGGACTGCACTTTACCGAGGACACATTAGAGCGAATCCGCGCGCGCGGCTGCGAAACGTGTGAGGTAACGCTGGACGTAGGTCTGGGAACATTTCAACCGGTTCACGCGGAAATTCTCGAAGAGCACAAAATTCACTCCGAGGCCTATGAGATCAGCGAAACAACCGCGCAAAAGATTCTTACGGCCAAACGAGAAAAGCGCCCGGTGCTGGCCGTGGGTACAACCGTGGTGCGTACATTGGAAGATGCAGCGTTGCGAAGTGTAACGACGAAAGCCAGGAATGAACTGTGTGCCGGGCGTGGCGAAGCGCAAATATTCATTGTTCCTGGCTACAACTTCCGGGTTGTGGACATGCTTTTGACGAATTTTCATTTGCCAAAATCCACGTTGCTGGCGCTGATTGCCGCGTTCGCCGGCAAAGACCATGTCCTGGCGGCATACCGTCATGCAGTGGCGGCGCGATATCGCTTCTATAGCTATGGGGATTGTATGTTGATTCGTTAGCGGCGGATGGGCTGGGGCGAAGCAGGCAAAAGGAGAAACCGAAGAGTAACTGCAAGCGTTGCAGCTTTTTCGACGACGGCGTTGATGGGGAACTGCCACTTCAGCAGTTCACTAGAGAGAAGAAGAAGGAGGGAGGCTGAGATCACCGAGAGCCCCCCTCGAAAGTGGTCGTTCCAGCGCACGGAGTCTCCTCTTACTGAGGCAGTACGAAAACGCTTTTCTTTCCTTCAAAGCGAAGTTCGATGACGTTACCTTCTGCATTGGAAACGACGCTGCTGTACTGAGATTTGGCGTCGCGGTCTTCCCAACGGCCCTCGGCTTCAGCAACCGTCTTCTTGCCATTCAAAATGGTCAAGTGATTGCCATCGATCAAGAACCGGTAGTCTCCAGCCTTGACCTCGGTCTGTCCTACTTTGACGTTGTGACTGATTGGAAGATTGGCGGACATGGGCTTTGCGAAAACGGGTACGGCTACGGCAAGAGCACCTGCGAGTACAAGATTAGCGAGGAGCGATTGTCTTTTCATGTGAGTCATTTTCCTTTCCAAGTTCGAGTCAACCGGAAGCGTGTTGCCTGGAGGGAAGAGTTGACACACAAATAGGAGAGGAGTAGCCTCACGGACGAGGCACCTCTTCGTCCTGGTCAAGAGCCGGAACAACTGAGTGTCATTGACCCCGCGGCTGCCACCGCGGGGTTTTTCTTTCCGAAATCTCTGTCCATCCCGCTACAGCCTGAATGCCGGCTGCACTGGTATAGACGAAAAGCACTATGGATATGTTTCGCGGGGGATTGCACTTTTTTTGTATCATTTTTACACGCATCACGCCTTCCATGAGGCCTTGGAAATGTTCACTTTGCGCCGTGCATCGGCACCCCGGTTCATCTATACTCTTGGTCGCGGTCCGGAAGCGGGATGCGAACTCTAGTCCTAAGTGATCTCCATGCCAATTTGACGGCCCTCGAAGCCTCCCTGAAAGCAGCGGAGGGGAAATGGGACCGCGCGGTGTGTCTCGGAGACGTAGTCGGTTACGGTCCCGACCCTAATGAGGTTGCCTCTCAGATACGAGAATTAGGAGCAGTGACAATTCGGGGCAATCATGACAAAGCGGTCGCCGAACTGATGGCTACCGACGATTTTAACCCCGTCGCAAAAATGGCAGTCGATTGGACCCGCGCACAACTATCCAACGAAAACCTGGACTGGCTGGCGGCTTTGCCGCAAGGGCCATTGGAGACAGATGGCCTGATGCTTGTGCATGGCGCGGTCCAGGACGAAGATGAATATGTGTTTACACCCTCACAAGCGCTCGAAGGTTTGCTGGACTCCACCTCGCAGGTAACCTTCTACGGGCACACTCATCACCAGGGCGGTTTTGCTTATCTGGATTCGCAGTTGGAAGTGCTGCAACTGCATCCGAGAACTAACGAGTTGCTTTGCGCCCTGCAAATCGAAAATGAAAAGCGTTATCTGCTGAATCCAGGTTCGGTCGGGCAGCCACGCGACGGCGATCCCCGAGCAGGTTTTGCGATTGCCGACTTGGAACACCGTGCCATTGAATTCTGGCGCGTGCCCTACGACGTCGGCCGCGTCCAGGTACGGATGCGCTCTGCGCGACTGCCGGAGCCGCTGGCGCATCGCTTGACTCTAGGTCGTTAGACCGTAAACCCGGCGGGCGAAACCTTGTATGCAAGAAACCTTTGAAAATCCGGAGACACCTGGAAGCAAACCGAAAGCATCTCCCGTCACTATAGCGATGGGAGTCGTTGTGGTCATCGCGATTTTGCTGAGCTTGTGGTTTTTGTTTGAGCCGCTGCAAAACAGGAAAGCCGCTACCGTGCAGGAAACCGTCATCCTGAAGATGAGCCCGGCAGAGCAGGAATATGCAAACAAAATCGAAATTGGGAATATTGCCATGAGCCGGGCAGAAAACTTCCTCCACCAAGAAGTAACAACACTGGCAGGGGATGTCTATAACGGCGGAAACCAGCCTGTTCTGGGCCTTACTCTCACGGCGGAATTCTCTGACGATATGCACCAGATCGTGCTGCGAGAAACGCGAAAGGTCCTGGGCACTCCAGGGATGGCCCTGGCTCCGGGAGAGCGCCGTACTTTCGAAATTTCCTTCGACCACGTGCCTAATTCTTGGAACATGCAGGCTCCTGCCGTCCGCGTCGCTCTTCTACAATTACCTCTTCAGAAACAATAGTATATTACTTATGTAGTTAGATTATTATTAGGGTATGGACTTTGCCTCCGAACTGCGGGCCAGCCTTCAGGATTTGTTCGCTTCCGGCCCCATTGAGATTCGCGAGAGCGGCGGGCGAACTACACCGCTGCTGCCTTTGTCGTGGGAAGTTCGGGGTGCCACGGATAAGCCGCTACTGCATCTCTGGGCGGAGAACTGCAATGTCACGCGGCGAGTGCTCGCTATCGCGGATCAATCGGATGAGCGAATCATGCTGGCGGTGGAGCGCTTCGGGCGCACGGCTCCAGAGCGGATGGAAATTGTGCGGCTGAACTTTAGTCGCAGCGCCCGGCAGATTTCGCGGGAAGACTTTTGCGAGCAACTCCGCCGCATCTTAGCGGAAAATTTTCCCGATGAAGTGGTTGAAAGACTTTCCATCGCCTCAGATCTGGAGCATTCCCTGTCCCGGTCCTACGCCCGCGGTATTTCACGCAAGGGCGCGATAAGCGGCGCTTTTCTGGCTGTGCCGCACGGTGAATCGCAGGACTCGATCGAAGGAAGTCTGACCTTCGCGCTACTTTGGCTGGAACGGGCGAGACAGTCCGGCAGCAAGGGATACATTTCATTTCTTCGTTTGATTCTGCCGGAGGGTAAGGCCAGATTGTTGGCGCTGCAGCTTGCCTCGCTCGAGCCGCGTTTGACCGTTCAGGTCTTCGAGTTGAATTCGCTGACTGAACATCTTGAACGACTGGACCCCCGCGCCAATGGGAATGTGAATAGTTGGCTGATACCTCATCGCGAATCCGAGCTGTTACTGAGTCGTGCAAAGGCCGATCTGGAGCGTATTGCCGCGCTGGCGCCGGACGCGATTTGTGCCCACGCGGTTCCGCGCGAGCAGGAGGTGGTGTTGCGTTTCCGTGGTTTGCCGTTCGTGCGATGGAAGGATGGACATATCAGTTTCGGGCTCGGCGTGGCTTGGAAAGAGTTGTGCGGAAGGAATGAAACAGAGCTGAAGCAACTGGTCCTCAACCTCAAAAGCTTTCGCAATCCCTTGGCTGGCAATCTGCGACATCCCTTATACCGCGCGCAAGCGGAACGCTGGATGCACTCAATAGTGATGCAAGATGTGAGCAGAATTGATGTCATGCTGGATCCGCAACACGTTTATGCGCAGGTCATCGCCAAATCTGGTGCACAACACGGCGTTCTGGATTTATTGACCATGACCAGGACCAAGCGGCTTGCCATTCTAGAGTTGAAGGCGACCGAGAATCCCGAATTGCCCCTGCAGGCTGCGGATTATTGGGAACGGATCCGCCGTCACCAGGCGCAAGGCGACCTTGCAAGATATGGGTATTTTGCGGGCTTGCAGCCGCAGGCTGCGCCGCCCATCGTCTATCTGGTCGCACCTGCGCTGCGTTTTCACCCCACAACAGAAACAATCCTGAACTACTTGTCCCCGGAAATGGAGATTGTTCGCGTGGGCCTGGCCGAAGGCTGGCGGAGCGGATTGCGGGTCGTGATGCGTCACTAGAAAGAGGCGCCGGATGTTTGCCTTCTGCACAATTCACGGTAGAATCCTGGTGATGTAACGGGCCAGGTCGAATCTATGAATTTTTCTGTTAGTGTTCGCCAAGCAGAAGATGTATCCCTCGTCGATGTAATTGGGCGATTGACTTCCTTCGAGTCAAAGGCCTTTCGCTTAATGATTCAAGGACTGCTCAAGCAGGGCCAGACCAATATCGTTCTGAATCTCACAGGACTGGAATACCTGGACAGTTCCGGCATTGGCGAACTGGTCCGGAATTACATGACCGTTGTGAAGCGAGGCGGGGCCATGAAGGTAGTGGGACTCGCGCCAAAGGTCGAGGAAATTCTGCGGGTGACCCAGCTTTACCAGGTATTTCCCGAATTTCCCGACGAGGCATCCGCCTTGGAAAGTTTTTCCCCGGTAAGAAATACACCGGCTTGACCGATTCGACCTTCACTACCGACGGGTTTTCGGGCCATCTCCATCTATTAGTTCGCGGCGACAATACCCACAAGTTCTTGCGGAGGTCTCATGCGCCCCTTCTTAACCTTTGTACTTTGTGCTTCACTGTGTTGTGCGCCAGGTGTTTCCGGGGAGACCGACATGCTAACTCTCACCAATGACAATCAAACTGTTCCTTGGATGAAGAGTGCCACGGATAAATTGAAACAAGAATTGATCGCCAAATATGGCGACGGTCAGAACGCGCGCGTCGAACGCGGTCTGCGGCAAGTGTCGGAGTTCTGGCGGCCGGAGGATGGCGACGCCGCGATATTCGAAGAGTTTGTCCTCAGCAATTTTGCGGGAGATCAGACATCGCTGGACACCATGTTTACTCGCTACCAGCGTCTTATGGAACAACTTAACGGGCACATGCAGGAGATCAGCCGGGAATTCCGTCAGCAAGCGGAACTCGACGCCGGGCCTGTTCTTTCCTTCGATGAGATATTTGCGGGCTACGATCCCGCTGCGCACGTTGTGGATGATTTCTTCAACAACAAACTTGCCTTCGTCGTACTCCTAAATTTCCCTCTCACAACGCTGCAAGAGCGCCTCGCACAAGGGCCGAACTGGAGCCGCCAACAGTGGGCCGAAGTGCGGCTGGCCCAGGTTTTTTCCAAACGCATCCCCGCCGAGGTGAATTTGGAAGTGGCACGCGCAGGTTCGGAAGCGGATTCTTACATCTCGCAATACAACATTTGGATGTTTCACGTACTCGATCAGAACGGACAGCGCCTGTTTCCCCCGAAATTGCGCCTGCTGAGTCATTGGAACCTACGAGACGAAATCAAAGCGGACTATGCGGATGCGCAACAGGGTCTGGCGAAACAGCGCGCCATTCAGCAGGTGATGGAACGGATCATCACCCAGAGCATCCCCGCGAAAGTGGTCAACAATCCGAACGTCGACTGGAATCCGTGGACCAACGAAGTCAAGCTCGCCACCGAATACGACAGCGATTCCCGCAATGTGCAGTATGGCAATCTCACGAACGCGGCAGAGCCATGCACACGCTACGCCATGCTCCTCAAAACCTACCAGGCCGCCAGGAAAACGGACCCATATTCACCGACAGCCCCAACACTGATTGCCAGGCGCTTTGATGAAGATCGCGAGATTCCGGAGCAACACGTCCGCGAGATGTTGGAACAGGTCATGACTTCGCCGATCGTCCCGCAAGTTGCAAAATTGATCCAGACGCGGTTGGGTCGGCCGCTGGAGCCCTTTGATATTTGGTACGACGGATTTCGTGCACGCGGCGCCTACACCGAAGCACAATTGGATGCCATCGTCTCGAAGCGATACCCCACGCCCGAATCATTCAAAAAAGATATCCCTAATATCTTGATGAAATTCGGATTCACTCCGGAGAAGGCGCAATATCTGGCGGAAAACATTGTGGTGGATCCAGCGCGGGGATCAGGCCACGCCATGGGCGCGGCCATGCGCAGCGCGAAAACGCATCTTCGCACGCGGGTCGAAAGCACGGGAATGAACTACAAGGGATTCAACATTGCCATTCACGAGATGGGGCACAACGTGGAACAGACCATTTCCTTGAACGAGATCGATTACACGTTACTGGAAGGTGTCCCCAATACGGCGTTCACGGAGGCTCTGGCGATGGTGTTGCAAGGTCATGATCTGGAGATCCTCGGCTTGGCGGCACCTGATCCTCAGAGCACGAGGATGAAAACTCTGAATGATTTCTGGAGCACCTACGAAATCAGCGGCGTGGCATTGGTGGACATGGATGTATGGCACTGGATGTACGACCATCCAAACGCTACGCCTGAACAATTGCGGGACGCCACCGTGGAAATTGCCAAAAAAATCTGGAACAAATATTACGCGGGAGTATTCGGCCAAAAGGACATTGTTCTATTGGCCATATACTCTCACATGATTGATTCGTTCATGTATCTACCGGACTATCCGATCGGCCACCTGATCGCATTTCAGGTGGAAGAACAAATGAACAAATCAGGAGCCATCGGGCCGGAATTCGAGCGCATGGCTAAGATGGGCCGCGTGACCCCGAATATGTGGATGATTCACGCCACCGGAGATCCTGTGGGACCCGAAGCTCTGCTGTCGGCTACCCAGCAAGCGCTCGCGAAGTTAGCTCCGCATCAGTAAAAATAAGGCTAAAAAGGAGAGAAGCAGCTAGGGTGTGGACCCTAGCTGCCTCCCGGGGTGTGTCCTCGAAGTGGTTGTTATAAAGTTAGATGCATGGCGGCGGAAAAGGTTTCTTAAAATTGAATGGTTCGAAGGATTGTTATATTTGGCTGAAACTTAGCTGCCTTAGCGTTCTAAGCTTCAATAAAACAAGTATTTACGCCAGCGCTCGTCCCGGTGCCCGATGAGCCGCATCAACTGCCGCGAGGTGTGTAGCGTAAATGGCCGCGGACGCCGCGCGAGCTTTAGCCCCGCTTCCTCGGGCGTACGGTCCCCTTTGTTGTTATTACAGCGATAACAGCATGCCACCAGATTCTCCCAGGAAGAGCGCCCTCCTCGGGAACGAGGGATCACATGATCCAAGGTGAGCTCCGAGCTGGGAAAAATCTTGCCGCAAAATTGGCACGTATTGCGGTCGCGTAGAAGAATGTTTTTGCGCGAGAGCGCACGGCTTTGCTGCGGAATGTGCCGATAGGCGAGCAGACGAATTACCGACGGAACTTTATGGGAATGCGCCGAAGAATGAACTTCGGCGTTGTGCAACTCTTCCGCTTGTGCAACGCCTTTTAGAAGTAGCACCATGGCGCGGCGCACCGCTGTCACGTTAATGGGCTCGTAAGTGGCGTTCAGGACCAGCACTGGTTCCTGCATCAGGGAAGCGCGGGCAGGAGACAGCGGATTCACATGGCGGCCGATGTTCCCCGAAGCGCTGGACACAAGCGGTCCGACCGCTTCGGGGGAATGTCGCCCCCGGTGGTCTATCGCCTCTGGTCGTCTTGCGCTCATCGCCCGTCCCTTCAAGCTACGGGTGTTCGGCGAAGGAGCTAAGCGGACGGCTGGCCCGGGCGATGGTAAGGCCCAGTACCGATTCAGCGCCTGCTTCCCGTAACGCACGCGAACACGCGTCTAGCGTCGCTCCCGTCGTCATTACATCATCTAGCAGCAAGATTCGTAAATTGTCAACCCGACCGCCTTGACGCATGGCAAAAGCGCCACGTACCGCTTCCCAGCGCTCCTCGCTCCGGAGGAGATGTTTTTCGGGGCGTGGCCGAGACCGCATCAACAGCACGGGCTGGTAAGGCAAGCTGAGACGTTTGGACAGCGGTCGCCCAAATAGATCGACTTGGTTATACCCTCGTTCGCGGCTTCGCTGCCGATGCAAGGGAACTGGCACGATCGCGTCAGCGCACATGCGTTCGCCGTGCTTGTGCACCAATTCCGCGAGGCGGTTGGCAAACCAGGTTCCAAGTGGCTCGATCTGTTCGTGCTTCAGTAGCAAAATGGCCCGCGCAAGCGTCCCTTCGTACAGCCCAAAACTGCGTGCGAACTGAAATCCGAAGCGGTGCTCCTGGCAATCCTTGCAGAATGACAACTCTTTCGGGAACTCCGGATCGAACGTACCGGGAAGGCCGCAAATCTCGCAGTGTCCCGGCGGCACTTCCTGGAAAGAGGAGAGGCAGTTGTCACAAAGCGGAACGCGACGCGCGTCGACGAGGACCTGATCGCATAAACGGCATCCTGCCGGGAAGCATACGCTTGTCAAAATCCCCGACAGATCACACAAAAATGCAAACAGCGTAGGGGTTCTATGCATAAGCATGCGGGACAGTCAGACCAAATCCCATGCCTATTATAGTCCCGTTAGCTGTCGGATGGATAAACGAACTTCGGGTGAGTCCTAAAGCAGTCCCTGTTCCATCTTTTCCTGGCAGGAGATGCAATGTTTGGCCCAAGGTACCGCTTCCAGTCGCTTCTGCTGCATTTCTTCCTGGCAGATGGCGCAATTTCCATACTCATTTGCGCGAATGCGCTTCAGCGCCTCGTCGATCATGTTCAGGATATTCCGATCGCTGCTGGTTTGCCCGAACAGGAATTCCTTTGTGTAGGAATTGGCGGCCTTATCCGCTAGATCCACCGTGGGATCATCGTCGGCCTGGCGGCCTTCTTCCTCCGTCCGGGTGATGGTTTTCACCAATTCGTCCCGCCGGGTGAGCAGTTTCTTCTTGTAATACTCCAGACGCTTCTTTTCCATTCGCTTCCTCCCCCAGATGGCTCCAGGGGCCACCTAAAAACTCCGTAGTGTAGACCGACTCTTAAAAAGAGTCAAGGCAGGCTGAACCAACCCCTTTTGTCCTACCCACGGTCCAGCAGCATCTGATGCAGAGAATTTCGAACATCGTTGCTTTACTGAGCGACAGGCTGTTTCATTTAGCGGGGACATGTGTCCTAATGGAAATACCTCGTGTGACGTATGTCACAGGGCTTGCTACTACGCCGTGAGATATTGCCTTTAAGTCTAAGGATAGAGGATTCAGATAGCTCACCGCGAATCTATCCCAACAGAAAGGAGTATTTCATGTTGAAAAAGAGCATGATCCTGCTGGGTGCGTTAGTGGTGGCCGCAAGCTTATGTTTGGCGCAGGATAAGCCTACTGATCAGAAACCTGTGGTCAAGCAGACTACCATTAAGCCGACGAGCCCCGTATCCGGCAAAGAAATGTTCACCCAATACTGCGCTCCTTGCCATGGGGCCGATGGGAAAGGGAACGGCCCAGCCGCAAGTGCCATGAAGGCACAGCCCACGGATTTGACGCAGCTCGCTCGGAAGCACGATGGGAAATATCCGGCGAACAGCGTTGCGAGCGTACTGAAATTCGGTGGCGGGCCCGGGGCGCACGGTTCAGCGGAAATGCCGGTCTGGGGTCCGCTCCTCCAATCACTCGACAAGTTCCATGACACTGTGGTGCAGCAGCGCATCAGCAACATCGTCAACTATATCGAAACGCTTCAAGTGAAATAGCCTGTCCGAACACAATCGAGGTTGCCCTGGAGGCGGGAAGCGACACACTTCTTGCCTCTTTTTAATTTGAGCCACGCGAAACGCGAATCCACTCCGGGATCCCTGGACTCTCGTAAGGACCATGTTTACTGCAGGTTGCAGAGCAAATCCGGGATTCGCTATCCGGACCGAGAACAAAACCCCACCAGGAGCGTCTATATCCGTACATATGCCGGGGTGTGTGCTGGTTTTTGGACCTGTCCGGCGCATTCACATGGCCGCAAGGGCCGGTGCGCCCGGTAAATTTCGCATAAGGAGATCGAACAATGAAAAAGCTTTTGATGATCCCGCTGGCCCTGTTCCTAGCGGCCGGACTTTCCGCGAACGTTCCAGAGGAAAATCGAACAGAGAGGCAAGCGCAAAGCACTGCTTCTGAAGATAAGACTGCGCCAAGTTACGACATGAAAGCGCAAGCGCTGGTGGACCTTCAACAAATGCAGAAGAAGTTCGCGGAATTGGCACAATCAATTCCCGCCGATAAATTTTCGTGGCGACCCGAGCCAGGCGTGCGTTCGGTAAGCGAATTGTTCCTCCATGTTGCCGCGGCAAACTACAATATCCCGACCATGATGACGGGGACAGCTCCCTCCTCGGACTTCCAAAAGGAAGGCTTCGAGAAGTCCACTACCGATAAAACGAAGATCGTCGAACAATTGAACAAATCCTTCGCGTATGCCATTGCAGCGGTGCAAAAAATGTCGAACGCGGATTTTGCCAAAGCCGAAAAGAAACTGGGACCAGATGCCAACGATGGCGACGTGATCTACATCCTGGTTACCCACAATCATGAACATCTGGGACAGTCG
>DATERF010000098.1:0-3533 GCA_035271845.1 Candidatus Acidiferrum sp. | reverse complement strand
CTTGTGAACCACGCCATGCCCGCACCCGGGGCAATAGTGCGTCTGATTCTGCAGCTCCGCCTTTCGTTCGTACTTCTCGTAAAAGACGGGTGACTTTGACTCGATCACTTTGTATTCGTCCACAATGCCACCTCTTCCCTGTTCCCTGAATTTGGCGCAGCTCAGACGCCCCACTCCGTTACCATGCCCATGCGTTCAAACAGTTCTTTGCACACTTCATCTGCCAGCGGCACATTTCCGCCCGTCCGGCCGTAAAACTCCACATCCACTCTTCCGTCGAGAGACAGCCGCACATCTTCCACCATCTGGCCGGTGCTCATTTCCACTACGAGTACCATTTGCGCGCGACGCGCGGCTTTCCGCAACGCTTCCGCAGGAAAAGGCCACAGCGTGATCGGACGGAACAGACCTGCACGAACTCCTTCTTTCCTCACGGTGTCCACGACGCTGCGCAATACCCGCGAAGTGATTCCGTAACCGACCAGCAGCACTTCGGGATCGTCGGCGTTGTACAACTCATGGCGCGTTTCCAGTTCCGCGGCCTTTTTGTATTTCGCGTCGAGTTTCATGACGTGGGCTTCCAGCACATCCGGCTCCAGGTAGATGGAAGAAATCAGATTCTTCCGGGTCTCTACGGTGCCGCGCACAGCCCAAGGCTTGTCCGGTTGTTTGCTCTCGCGAGCTTCCAGTTGCAGCGGTTCCATCATTTGGCCAATGAAGCCGTCCGTGAGCACGACCGCTGGGTTGCGGTAGCGGTCGGCCAAATCAAACGCCAGCATCGTCAGATCCGCCATCTCCTGCACGGAAGCGGGCGCGAGCACAAGATTCTTGTAGTTCCCGTGCCCGCCGCCTTTTACCACGCAGAAGTAGTCGCTCTGTTCGGGCGCGATATTGCCAAGTCCAGGCCCGCCGCGAACGACATCGACAACCACGCAGGGCAGTTCCGAACCAGCCAGATACGACATACCTTCCTGCATCAGGCTCAGGCCCGGACCGGAAGACGCAGTCATCACCCGCAGGCCGGCGGAGGCGGCTCCATAAACCATATTGATCGCGGCGACTTCACTCTCCGCCTGCAGAAATGTCCCGCCGACTTGCGGCAAATACTCCGCCGCAGCTTCGGCAATCTCGCTCGCGGGCGTGATCGGGTAGCCGTAGTAAGCGTTGCAGCCTGCCAGCACCGCGCCCTTCACCACCGCCACGTTACCCTTACAAAGTTGCCGCATGGCTTCCCTCCATTTGCGCATTCACCACCTTAGGCACAATGAGCCTGTACACGGTGATGGCGCCCGGTTCCGGGCAAACATAAAAACAAATCCCGCAGCCGGAGCAGCTTTCGCCCGTGTAGTGCGCCGGATGCACGCCGTACGCATTCAATTCCGGCAGCAGAAGCAGGCACTTCGGCGGACACGCATCCACGCACACGCCGCAACCCTTGCATTCTTCCGTGTCGATGGTGACTTTGCCTCGAGCTTGTGTAGCCATGGCTCACCTCTCCTGAAGCGCGGGCCGTTGTAGCCAGCGTGTCTTTTCGCAATAGGCGTACAGTTCATCGCGGAATTTCGGATGCGCGATTTGGATCAGTGCTTCGGCGCGCTGGCGGATGGTGCGCCCGTGCAGATAAGCGATGCCGAATTCTGTAACTACGTAATGCACCGCGCCGCGCGACGTCACTACACCCGCGCCCGGATCCAGCATCGGGGCAATTCGCGAAATCGTTCCATTCTTTGCCGTGGCGGGGATGGCGATGATGGGCTTGCCGCCCTTGGAATGCGATGCGCCGCGGATAAAATCCACTTGCCCGCCGATGCCGCTGTAAAAGTACGTGCCGATGGAGTCCGCGCATACCTGGCCCGTGATATCGACCTGCAACGCCGAATTAACAGCCACCATCTTGTCGTTCTGTGCGATGACCCAAGGATCGTTGGTGTACTTGTTGGGGTGAAATTCAAACATCGGATTGTTGTTGACGTAGTCGAAAAGCTTTCTTGAACCCAGCACAAAAGCCAAAATGATCTTCCCGCGGTGAAGCGTCTTCCTGCTTCCGTTAAGCACACCCGATTCGATCAACTGGATTACGCTGTCTCCCACCAATTCGGTCTGCACACCCAGGTCATGATGGTGCGTCAGTTCCAACAGCACCGCGTCCGGAATCCCGCCAATTCCCAGTTGCAGCGTAGATCCGTCTTCGATCAGGCTGGCTACGTTTCTTCCGATCGCGTGGTGCACCTCGGTAATTTCAATCGGTTTCAATTCGCACAGTGGACGAGAGACTTCCACCACAGCGTCTATATCTTTCACGTGGAGGAAGCAGTCGCCAAAGGTTCGCGGCATCTGGTCGTTCACTTGCGCGATCACGAACTTGGCACATCGCGCGGCGGTCAATGTCGCGTCCACGCCCACGCCAAAACTGCAGAAGCCATGGGCGTCCGGAGGCCCGACCTGAACCAGTGCCACATCAATCGGCATCTGACCGCTTTCGAACAGGTCTTCCACTTGGCTTAGGAATATAGGCGTATAGTCTGCACGGCCGTCGTTAATCGCCTGGCGCACGTTCGCGCCCATGAACATGGCATTGTGCCGGAAATGTCCCTCGAACTGGGGTGCGATGTAGTCCGCACGGCCGGCGGTCATCAGGTGCAGGATTTCCACATTTCTCACAAAGGGCGCACGTGCCATCAGCGCTTCCACTAACGCTTCAGGCTCCGCACACCCGGGGTGAATATAAACGCGCATGTTGGACTGAATACATTGAACGGCGTCCGCCGGGCTGACTGTCTTTCTGCGATATTCGTCTCGCCAATTCATAACTGCTCCCGGAACCTCAAATTTGGTACGGCCGCCGTGCAGGCGTTTTGCCGAATAAGTGGCCGGTCCTTCGGACACTCACGGGTTTGACTTAGGGATAGGGCGGAGGGGGGAAGTGTGTCCCCAGAAAGGTAGTTGATCAACTCCGTCAGCATCTCCACAGACGCTGCCTCCCTATAGGCAAGTGCAAGTGGATTACCACGGCGCATTTGGGATTCCCTGACCAAGCCCTTGTGTGACAAGGACTTATAACCCGGCAAAGTTTTGCTTATAGCTGCGTTTGCGCCTTTTAACCCAGCAGCGTCGACCCGCTGCGCTGCTTTACCCAGCGCGCTCTGAGTGAGCGGCCCTGCTCCAGCAGCAATAACCCCCGCACAATCTGTAGGTTAACTTGCTTACTTCTGGCTTCCGAGCACCATTTTCTCCTGCGAAACCCCATCCTAGGTTTGTGCCCATTTCGTCTCTCACGGGTGTATCGTGAAAAGGAACAAATGATTCGAGGAGTCCATGCGAAAGCTAAGATTTCTGGTTGCACTAACGACCAACGACAACGATTACCAAATTGAACAGGCGCGTTCTGCAGAGCAGGCAGCGAAGAAACTCAATGTGGAATTACAGATTCTTTACGCCGACCTCGATGCGATTAATCAAAGCACACAGATTTTGAAGGCAGTGCAGGCGCCGCAGGAGGATCGACCGGACGCGATTATTTTTGAGCCTGTGGG
>DATERF010000097.1:0-5596 GCA_035271845.1 Candidatus Acidiferrum sp. | reverse complement strand
AAGGCCGGAATGACGATCGCGGCAACATATCCCGCAGCGGTAATCAGCATGGCGATGCTGCGTTTGATGAAGGGCTCGCTCCTGGAAGAAAACATGGCGCGAACTATTGGCTCGATCGGGGAGTCGGTTGCCGCGGGTGCCGTGTTCACGATTCCGGCGTTCGTGATCGCGGGATTGTGGCCGGGACTCACGCGCGACCAGTACTGGAAAACGGTTGCCCTGATGGTGATCGGTGGGACCTTGGGGATTCTGTTCGTGACGCTTCTGCGGCGCGTCATGGTCGAGGACCCCGATCTCCCCTACCCCGAATCGGTGGCAGCTTCCGAGATTCATAAGGCAGGGCAACGCGGGGCGAAGGCGGCGAAGATTCTCTTCGCTAACATGGGTTTCGGCGCCCTCATGTTCCTCCTGGGCGCAGTGAATGTCTTCTCTCCGAATAATACCTTCCATGCGAATATCAGCGCGTTGGGCAAGAAACTGCTTCTGCGCACCAGCACGAATCCAAGCGTGGCCACGACCGTGACAGGAGGCGCCACGTTCTTCTCCGCTCCGGACATCAGCCCCGCTTACCTGGGCGTGGGCTACATCATCGGCCCACGGCTGGCTGCGCTGAACTTCGCTGGTGGAGTGCTCGCATGGGGTTTGCTGGTTCCCCTGCTGACCTTTACGGTCGGTCCCTACATTCAGGCAGCGCAACCGGCCGGACAGACCCTTTCCTGGCCGTTGCTGGCCGGAGCGATCTACTACTCCATCGTGCGTCCGATTGCCGTAGGTGGAATGCTGGTCGGTGCGACGTATACCTTGTTCCGCATGCGCAAGCAGTTGGCCATGGGCATGGGCCGGGCCATCTCCGATCTAAAAAAGTCCGCCGCAACGCACGCAGCGACGGATCGCACCGAGCGCGATCTGCCGGCTAAAGGAGTCTTCGCGGGAGTGGCCGTCGTGTTCGTGGCCATGATTCTGCTTTATCACTACTTCATAGGCAGCGCAGGGACCTTCTCTGCTTCCAAGGTGCTGACCGGTTCACTGGTTGCCGCCGGTGTCATGATCGTCATCGGATTCTTCTTTGCGGCCGTGTCCGGAAATCTGGTCGGAATGATCGGCTCATCGAATAATCCGGTATCCGGACTCACCCTCTGTACCCTGGTGATCGCCGCGCTTCTGATGGTGGCTCTGGGAGTTTCCGGCGCAGGCGGCGTTGCTGCGGTCCTGGGAGTGGCTGCGGTGGTTTGCGTTTCTTCGGCCGTTGCCGGCGAGATGCTGCAGGACCTGAAAGTGGGATACATCCTCGGCGGAACGCCTTCCCGGATGCAGATCGGCGATCTGCTCGGGATCGTGGTGGCCTCGCTGGTGCTGTTCATTCCCCTGTCACTGCTCGATAAGGTGTATCACTTTGGAAGCCCTGCTCTCCCGGCGCCCCAGGCCGGGCTCATGGCGATGCTATCCAAAGGCATTGTCGGTGGCGACATGGCCTGGCCGTTGATCATTGTGGGGATGCTGCTCGGTATCGTCATGATCCTGATCGAAGTGAAGAGCGTGATGCTGTTTTCGGTTGGCATGTATCTGCCGCTGGGAACCACCTTCGCTATTTTCGTGGGCGGCGTGATTCGCTGGGCAACCGATCGCCTGCGCGACAAGCGCAACCTCAATGACGCGCAGAAAGCGCGCGTGGACAACGCCGGGATCCTGACGGCGTCGGGATTGATCGCCGGAGAAGCTCTCTGTGGACTGGGTGTGGCCGCAGTCATCGCACAGAGGCTCGCGCATGATCCACATGCAAACACAAGTTTGGCTCATCTGGCCATAGGAGACTCGGCGGTTGCTCCCTTGATTGCTTTGGCGATGCTCGTCGCTGTTATGATTCTGGTGCCGCTGGCTAATGCTGGGCGCCCCGACGAGCCCGCACCGCCAACGGCGATCATGTAACGCCGGTTCGCACTTCTCTCGGCACGCCCTGGTGCCGTGGAACTCCATCGACGGTTGCCCACCGATTCCTCCCTGGTGCCGGTGGACAGGAAGATTCCGTTGAACCCTGTTTGGCTGGATCATGCCGCAGGGCACGCGCGAGGCAATGGCTTTCCTTCGGACACGATTTGTTATTGGCGGTTTACTTGACATCGGAGCTACGCATCGTTATCGTGCACGGTAATACCGCATTGAGCTGATGAACAGGTAGCGAGCGGCGGAACCTGGTCCAAAACTCGAAGAACAAGCGTGGTGTCTGAAAGCCACATTGCGGTTGTGTACGGGCTGTGTGCCCGGTGGAGGCCTGCCTTGGCCATACGTCGCAAGTGCGTTTCCCTTCTCTTTGTCCTGCTCTTTTCGACCCTATTTTCTGTTGGCGCGCGGGCCGGCGACGAATGGCTGCCCATTGATCCCGTCGAACTCAGAATGACCAGCGAGCCGCTGGCGCCGGGCGCACCGGCGATCTATCTCTATCGGCAGGTGGACCGGAGCGATGCTGGACGGACGACGCACACGGAGTTCAACTATGTTCGGATCAAGATCCTGACGGAGGAAGGACGGAAATACGCCAACGTGGAGATTCCGTATTCGAAAGCGGTGACGGGAATCAGCGGCATTCGGGCGCGGACCATTCATGCGGACGGCAGCATCGTGAATTTTGATGGCAAGATTCTTGAAAATACGATTGTCAAGTCAAAGACGCTGAAATATCTGGCGAAGACGTTTGCGATACCGGACGCGCAGGTTGGGAGCATCATCGAGTATCACTACACGTACGATTTTGAAGACTACTATATCTTCCGGTCTAGATGGATGGTGAGTGAGGACCTGTTCACGAAGAAGGCGGTGTTCTCGTTGAAGCCGTACGAGAAATTCCCCTGGCTTGCTAACTGGCCGGCCGGTTTGCCGGCGGGCACAGCTCCCCCGCAGCAAGGGCCTGACCTGGTCGTTCGCATGACAGCCGTGAATGTTCCAGCGTTTCAAGAAGAAGACCACATGCCACCGGAAAACGAGTTGAAGTTCCTGGTGAATTTTGTGTACAGCGAGGACGGCTTCGAAAGCGACCCGGATCGTTTCTGGAAAAAGTATGGGGAAAAGCAGAATAAGCAGACAGAGAAGTTTGTCGACCGACGCAAGGCGATGGAGCAGGCAGTTTCGCAGATTATCTCGCCCTCGGATTCCGCGGATATCAAATTGAGGAAAATCTATGCGCGATGCCAGCAGGTGAGAAACCTCGATTTTGAGAGGAGACAAGATAGGGCGAAAGAGGAGAAGATCAAGCCGAATGAGAATGTCGAGGACGTCTGGAAGAAAGGGGTGGGCTCCGGGCACGACGTCAATTTGTTGTTCCTTGCGTTGGCGCGGGCGGCCGGATTTGACGCCTACTATGTCCGTCTTTCCGGCAGGAGTGAATATTTTTTCCAGCAGAAGCGGATGAACTCCGCGGAACTGGATGCGGACACGGTTCTGGTGAAATCGGAGGGGAAGGATCTGTACCTGGATCCGGCCACAAAATTTGCGCCCTATGGGCTGATGCCTTGGCCGGAGACCGGAGTCGCAGGACTGCGTCTCGACAAGCAAGGCGGAACCTGGATACGGACGGAGGTTCCGGAGAGTTCCACCTGCAAAGTCGTGAGGCAGGCGGACTTGAAGCTGAACGAGGAAGGGGGATTGGAAGGCCAGGTAAAGGTGACCTACACCGGGCTGGAAGCGTTGGACAGACGTTTGTACGAAAGATTTGGCGACGACACGCAACGCAAGGAGTATCTGGAGAATGCATTGAAAGATGTGATTCCAGCGACAGCCGAGGTGGAATTGAAGAACAAACCGGATTGGGACAGCTCCGATGAAAAGCTCGTAGCGGAATATGACGTGAAAGTTCCCGGATGGGCAAGTTCGGCAGGGAGGCGCGTTGTATTTCCGTTGGGGTTGTTTGCGGGGGCGCAGAAACACGTGTTTGAGCACACGCAGCGCACGCATGACATCTATTTTGCTTATATGTTCCAGACGGAAGATCAAACCAAAATCACGCTTCCCGCGGGGTGGAAGGTGGGCAGCCTTCCCAACGAGGTTCATCTGGATGCAAAGGCGGCAGAATACCGGATTCAGGCGGAAAACAAGGAGAATGCACTTCAAGTGACCCGCACACTGCGAAGTGACATTCTGGTGTTGCAGTCTTCCTTTTATCCGGCCCTGCGGGATTTCTATCAGAAGGTCAGATCTGGAGATGAACAACAGGCGGTGCTGCAGCCGGGAGCGAACAGTGCAGCCAAATAAGAGTCACGCGCCCTGGTTACACGTATTGGTGGAAATCGTGTTGGCTGCGGTTATTGTCGCTGTCTGTGGGAGTAGCGCCCGGGCTTCCTCGGAGGCTCCAGCGTGGATGCACGCCCTGACAAGTGTTTCTCTCCCCGAGCATGATGAGAAGACCGAGGCAGTGCTCCTTTATTCTGAGGAAGTGTTGACCGTTCAGGGGAATGGCAAGATCAAGCGGCTGACGAGAAAGGCGTACAAGATTCTGCGTCCCGGCGGAAGAGGATATGCCACGGCCGTGGCCTATTCCAGCACCGAGGCGAAAGTTCTGAATATGCACGGCTGGTGCATTCCGGCGCAGGGCAAGGACTTCGAAGTCAAGGATAAGGATGCCCTGGAAACCTCCGCGCCGGGCGTGGCAAACGGCGAGTTGGTTAGCGATGTCCGGGCGAAAATTCTGAGAATCCCCGAGCCAGAGCCGGGAAACATCGTGGGCTACGAGATAGAACAGGAAGAGTATCCCTACATCCTTCAAGACCGGTGGATATTCCAATGGAGTTCGCCGGTGCGCGAAGCCCACTACACGCTGCAACTTCCGGCTGGCTGGGAGTATAAAGCGGTGTGGGTTAATGCGCCGGAAGCCAAGCCAACTTCAGATGGAAATGGCCAGTGGCAGTGGGTGATGAACGATATCAAGGAGATTCGCTACGAAGAGGCAATGCCGCCGTGGAAGGGCGTGGCCGGGCAGATGATCGTTTCCCTGATTCCGCCCGGTGATTCCAGGAAGGGTTTTTTGAGTTGGGCGGACGAGGGGAAGTGGATTTCCATGCTCGCCCAGGGCAGGCGGGATCCTTCACCCGAGATCAAGCAGAAAGTGGCGGAGCTGACCGCCGGCAAGACGACCGCACTTGCGAAGATGCAGGCGCTGGCGAACTACGTCCAGCGGGATATTCGTTACGTGGCGATTCAATTGGGCATCGGGGGCTGGCAACCGCATCCGGCGGGAGAGATTTACAGTCATCACTACGGCGACTGCAAAGACAAAGCGACGCTGCTGAGCACCATGCTCAAGGAAGTGGGCGTGGACTCCTATTATGTTGAGGTGGACGTGGCTCGAGGAGCTGTGAGTCCCGAGATGCCGCCGTACCATTATTTCAATCACAGAATTTTGGGGATTCGCCTGCCCGATGATGTAAAAGATTCATCATTGGAATCGGTGTATACCCATCCGACGCTCGGGAGGATTCTGATTTTCGATCCGACCAGCGAAGTGACACCGTTCGGGCAATTGGAGGGTGAACTGCAGGCTAATTACGGGCTGCTTGTCACCGAGGATGGGGGAGAATTGATCAAACTTCCACAGCTTGCGCCATCCTCA
>DATERF010000096.1:0-2517 GCA_035271845.1 Candidatus Acidiferrum sp. | reverse complement strand
AATTGAGGCTAGCTGGCGGTTCGTTATTGCCCGTTCCTTAGGGCCGCTGGCGAAAGCGGTAAGCGAACGAGACAAGCATGTAGTCTCCTGACCGTTCGGCTCTTCGGACGGGGGTTCGACTCCCCCCGCCTCCACCATTTTCCGCCGTCTATGCAACAGCGCGAAGTCCACATCCAAATGGAAACAGTTGGGTGAACTTGCCACGTTCCGGGTTTTCGTCGCGGGTTGGTTGATCTTCGGAGGTTACTGGTTACCTTCGAGCGTGTTCTTGAGGGCCGCGAGGCCTTTTTGGAGATTTGAAACCGCCCGGCCTACCGCGGCCTTTCGAACAATCGATCCCTTGGGGCCGCTCAGACCCGCCTGCTCGGAGCCCAAGGCCTCGATCAGATAGAAGCCGGGTGGCTTCGGGTCGTCACCCTCGCGGACACAGACGGAGAGGTCCAACGCGGTCTCGAAGTAGTGGCTCGAGTAGAGCTGCTTTTTGGCGATGGCACATGCTACGTGGTCGGCAGGGCCCCCGCGCATGGTCACCATGTGCTCGATGCGCAACGTCGGCTTCAATCCGAATTTCACCTTTGTCCAATAGAAGGTCTCCTCGAACTTCGCGGGCTTCCCTTTGGGATAGGTGAGAAGGTAATGGTAGAAATCCGGCGCGTGCTCTGCCAGGGCATTGTCGTAGCTGAGCAGGTAGGCGAACTGCTCAGGCACCGCGGTCGGGTTACGCTTATCGTTATAAATCCCTAAAGCCACATTGCCCTCGCGCTGGTAGGCAAGCAGAAGCTCAAATGCCGTCTTTTGCAAGAGTCGATTCACTTGTTGGTCCACGTCGTCGCCAGACCAATTGATGGATTGGTGAAGCTCTTCGATGGAGGTCGTGGGCATCTGAATCCGACAGTTGCCGGGTTCGCAATCCTTCAAGTCCTTGATGTCATCGCTGTCGAATGCAAACCCCCGCAAGTCAGAAAGCTGCGCAGGATCGGTGAACACCCCAAGCGCCAAGAAGCCGGGAACCTGGCGCATGCGGTCGAAATTGCGGGCAAACTGGAAGTAGGCTTCAGGAGCAGCATGGATGTAGACCGCGCCAAACAACAGGACTTCGGCCGGCGTGCGGGGCGGGAGGGTCTTCACCACCGGCTGTCCGCTTCGGATGGCGGTGATTTGGTCCTCACTCAGTCCGATGTTCTGCCGAAAGAATGTTTCCAACTCAGGATTCGACTGAGAAGCGCCGGGCAAAGCGGTCGCGGCGAACAAGGCCACCAATACGGCAGTGGGGATAACACTTCGGATCATGGCTACTTTACCTCATCCAAATTATACTGCGTCGCTCGTGGCGCGTCCTTCCAGAGTGTGGTGCTGGTGTCATTTGGAATGGAAATCCCCTGCGAGACACTGGTCATTCCCGCGAAAGCGGGAATCCACTCCGTCGTCCGCGCATTTCCACTGGCTTACGGAGTGGATTCCCGCTTTCGCGGGAATGACTGCACCGGCGAGCGCCCGTGTCGCGCAATTGACCCAGTCCTTCAACTGTCCTTAGGTGACGCGCAGGACGATCTTGCCTCGTGTGTGGCCCATTTGACTAAGTTCATGTTTTCCGTTTTAGACATCTCCTTGGTCAAGCCTAGGTTGCGACCGCCAGGGTATTTCCAGGCTTGGTCGCAGACTTGGCGATTTCCTTACGCAAAAGGACGCGTTTGGCGGCTTCCACCAGCAAGAGGTAGATTCCCGTCGCGATAGCGACGAAGACAAAGTATGACCCTGGCAGCGGCGTGAAGCCGAGCACCCGTGCCAGCGGGCTGAACGGCAAATAAATCCCGATCGCCACAACCGCAAGGCAGGTTGCTAGCAAGGGATGGCTCGGGCGGCTGCGGAATGGATTTTTCGTGGTACGGATGACGAACAGTACCAGCGTCTGGGTTGCCAGTGATTCCACAAACCAACCGGTATGAAACTGCGCTTCGCTCGTATGAAAGAAATGCAGCAACACATAGAAGGTCAGAAAGTCGAAGATGGAACTGATCGGTCCGATGAACACCATGAAATTGCGGATCAGATTGATATTCCAGCGTTGGGGCTTTTCGAGGTAAGCCTCGTCAACATTGTCCGTGGGTATGGTGAGTTGGCCTACGTCGTAAAGAAGGTTGTTCAGCAGGATTTGCGTGGGCAGCATCGGCAAGAACGGCAGGAAGAGCGTAGCCGCCGCCATGCTGAGTACATTTCCAAAATTTGAGCTTGTACCCATCAGCAAATACTTCATCACGTTGCCAAAGGCTTTGCGCCCCTCCATAATGCCATCGTGCAAGACCCGCAGGCCAGGCTTAACGAGAATGACGTCGGCAGACTCGCGAGCCACGTCCGCAGCGCTGGACACTGAAATGCCCACATCGGCCGCGTGAAGCGATGGCGCATCGTTGATGCCGTCACCCATGAACCCCACCGCATGGCCGTTATGTTTGAGAGCCAAGAGAATGCGGTTTTTCTGCACCGGGGAGATACGCGCGAAGGCACGTGTCTCCTCGG
>DATERF010000095.1:0-54465 GCA_035271845.1 Candidatus Acidiferrum sp. | reverse complement strand
CCAGCCAAATGTCGTCATGAACTTCTTTGATGCCGACGGCCTGGCCGGCAAAGACCTGGCTGAAATTGATTTTCTTTTTGCCTAGACAAATGCGACCACAACGAGTGACCACGATGGTTTTGTCGTGGAAAGGGTAGTCGATATCCGGCAAGCCGGTGTAGGCACGCGGGGAAGGCTGGTAGACCTCTGCCGGACACTTCATGTCTAGTGCTTCGTGCGGGCGTTCGTGGTTGAAGACTTCGATGAACCTGTCGAAGCGCACCTGCTGCTGCAGGAAGTTCGCGGCTGCCGGCTTGGTGGCTTCTTTCTTAAGCGTGAGATGCATGCGCTCGTGACGACCGTTCTGCTGTGGATGGGCGGGCTGGATGCGCTCAATGCCGATACCCAGGCGCAGCCACCACACCGCGAGCTTGCTCAGGTTGAATAAGGCATGGGCAGAAGCAAAAGGAACACCGTTATCGCTACGGATGTTGGCAGGCAGGCCGCGTTCCTGAAAAAGCCGCTCAAATGCAGTAAAAGCGTAGCTTTCTTTGGTGGAAGAAAGCGCCTCGCAGGTCAGCAGAAAACGACTGGCGTGGTCGGTAACTGTCAACGGGTAGCAGTAGTGGTGATTGCCGAGCAGGAACTCCCCCTTGTAATCGGTGCACCACAGCTCATTGGGTCGCTGGCCGAGTGAGAGAGCTGTGCCTTGCGCACGCCGCCGCCGGCGGCCGCGATGCTCGACTAAGCCACGGCGATCCAGCAGCGCATGAATGGTGCTTTTGGCCGGGATCGCAATACCGGAGAACCGGCGCATCAAACGCTCACGGATCTTGCGGGCTCCCCAGCTTGGATGCTCCTGCTTCACGTTCAGGATGAAGTTCTCGACCTGAAAGGGAAGTTGGTTAGCATAGCGATACGGGCGCCGACTGCGGTCGGTCAGCCCCTGAAGCCCGCATGCCTGATAACGGTCAAAGATCTTGTAGCCGGTCTTGCGCGAGATGCCGAACTCCCTGCAAAGCTCGGCCATCGCCTCGCCGGCTAGCCGGCGAGCCACAAACTGCATCCTCTCGTCCATTACCGAACACTCCTTCCAAGGCATCTTTTCCTCCCCTACTTAGAGAGGAAAGTGTCACCTATGTGTCCGGTACAATGTGTCACCTATGTCTCAGGCCGCTCATCAACTACTTACGCCACCTCGGTGTCCACCGGACTGGGTTCATTTGCGTCCAACATCGCCTTCAAGAGTCCCACTTCCACTGCAATTCGCTCACGAAGTTCAGGACGCAAGTGTGTATAACGCGATGTTGTCCGCAAACTGGAATGGCCAATCCACTCTTTCACCAAATCTCCAGGTACACCATTTTCCTGAACGACGGACACCGTGCCGTGACGAAAGGCATGGTGTCCCCCTGGCTTCAACCGAGATTATCCAGTATGGACAGCAATTTCCTCCGAACACTGTCCTTTGAAAACCGGGAGTTGTCGCCATCCTTATAGTCGGTCAGGAAGAACAGCCAAATGCGGTCCAGGCACACTTCAGTTTCGCTTGATAATAAAAACGGTCTTGTCGTCAATACGATATTCCTCGCCCTTTTGTCGTAGCCGATCGTCTCGCTTCAGAGCGTAGTCGAGCAGAGCCTTGCAGATCTCTTTTGCCGAAAGCAGGAAGTGCTCGCGCATGACGCTTTCCAACGCCCGCCGTTCTTCCTTATCACTGCCGTCATAAACCCCGTCGGTATAAAGGAAAAAAATGTCCCCAGGACTCATCAGTGTCAACTCCGCCCCTTTCGAGGACTCTGCTCGCCCCTGTGGGGATTCCAGCGACAAGTAGCGGTTGCGATCCGGATGATCTTCTGGAATCTGCAAGCCGAGTGGTAGAAACTGCACCATATGGCTCTTATCAATATCCATGAACTTGCGGTACTCGGCGGAGAAGACCAGCGGTGGAGGATGTCCGAAATTCACGAATCGAAAATGACCATAAGGGCGCACTTCGCCGTAAAGCATGGTCGCAATCTCTTGCGCATACTCCTTTTCGCTCCTGCCGAGGGCATTTCGCGCAGTGACCGAGTACGCCAATCTCAAGTTGATCCTCTCGAAGAACTCCGGAGTCGTTCTCCCGCGACGATCGAGTTCGGCGAGCATGAGGGCATGAAATGTGTCGTGAACCGTCGACGCTATTTTCGCTGAGATGATCCCATGCCCCTGCGCATCCACTATCAGGACACCCGTGTGCCATAAAGCGCACGCAGATCCTCGGCGACGCGCATCTGCTCTGAACTTCGTGCCCATCGATACTCGGATTGCATTTCAGCTTTATAGTCTGGCCTCGATTTCAGCCATTCCACATGATCGTCCACCGAATTGCGTGGCGGCACACCTGGCGGGAGAGGCTCGAGGTAATCTTTCGACAGCTTGAGAGCCCGCTCGACACGTGCATCGATGTCGTAACGCTGCTGAAAGTTTATGTATTCAAATAGGTCGCCGCCGACAGTTCCGGCGGGAATGGAATTGCCGTACATCTCGATTCCCTGAACGTGAGGAATCGCCCCTTCCACCGGCATCAGCCGCTTGCGAAGATACTCGTCGATGCTTGGAGGGCTATAAGTTTTTGGCATAACAAGATTCTACCGCGAGATGAACTCGCTCCCGAGGCTTACTTGTGCGATTAGCGCGTTTTTCGTCAAAATGGGCAACGAAAACGAGTAACACCGCAACGGCAGCGGATGCAAAAAAATAACCGTGAGTGTGAAAGCAAAGTGTCGAGAATCAATTCGTTATCCCTTTGGGCTCAGTTCGCTCGCCCCGTGGTCCTGGCTAGTACGTTGCAGAGCGTGATGGGAAAACTCCTGAATTAGTGGTCTCCGGGAATCAAATACTCTTCACCTCGATGGCGCTATTGTCGGCGGCTTCGATCCTATGGGTTTTCTTCGAGCGCTTGCTTTTCAGTCAGTAGAACAGGCACATTCAGAACTCAGAAGCTGGCGGAGGGATCAGGAAATTCAGAAGCGATGCCACCGTCTGGACGACCGTATACTTTGTGAAGTGGGCGAAGAAGCTGGCGAGACGCCACACTAGTGGAGATTTAAGAAATGACCGGATCCAAGGCAGTTCTGTGGGATATGGATGGTACGTTAGTCGATTCAGAGGAACTACATTGGATCGCCTGGCGCACCACGATGGCGAACGAGGGCATTGCCATTACGCACGAGCAGTTTCTTTCGACATTTGGCCAGCGTAATGATTCGATTGTCCCCACTTGGCTTGGCTCGGCAGCAACCGTCGAGCGAATCGAACGAATCGGGCAGGCAAAAGAAGAACTATATCGGCTCTTGGTGCGCCGAGTTGGCGTTGCACCCGAATCCGGCGTCGCCACTTGGTTGGACAGGCTCCACAAGCATGGATGGCAGCAAGCCATCGCCTCGGCAGCCCCGCGCGCCAACATTGATGCGGTGCTGGAGGCCCTGTCCGTGAAACATGTTTTTCAGGGCATTGTATCCGCTGAAGATGTGCACCGGGGCAAACCGGATCCAGAGGTTTACCTGTTAGCTGCTTCTCGAGTCGGCGTTCCCGCCGGAAGGTGCATTGTTGTGGAGGACGCTGGCGCCGGTATCGAAGGGGCGCGCCGCGCCGGGATGCGGAGCATAGGGATAAGTCACAACTGCAAGGATCTTCAGGCCGATGTGGTGGTGGAGTCTCTCGACCTTTTGGAACCGGATTGTTTCGATCGCCTGCTGAATTACAGGGAATCGCGCGAAGCCCCAATCTTCCCTAAATGTTGACCGCAGTTCGCGAGTTCGGTCAAGAAAATCCGGAGCCCGTTATAGAGAGCGCACTTGCCGCTTCGGGTTCTCGACCCGTCCAAATGAAATACTGAAGTGCGACTCGAGTATGTTCGTTCGACCGTCTAACGCACGACCACCGCTAATTCATCCGGAATCACGGCAATCTTGGCGTCTCGGCCTGAAGCTCATGCGCGCGGCGCAGCGCCTCGTCAAAGGAATTGGCGTGCTCCATGTGCATGGCGGTAACGATCTCAGGCTTAATCAAGTCGGAGACCATGATGACGTGGTGACTACTGAGAATGCGCGCGAGCACTTGTGACTCCCATTGATCGGGCACGGTATGGCTGCGGTCGACGTGCGACACGCGGTCCAAAAATTCCTGCGCTGTTTTGCATTGCGCCAGGTTGTCGTAAAAGCCCTTACCGCCGGTACCGTCAGCCAGTCCGGCGATCATGATGATCACGCCGCCGGTTTTGTTCGTGGCCTCTGCGGAGGTGAGACCTTTTACTGCTTGATAGATGTTCTGGTCCAGGAGATAGCCGCCATTGGTGACTACGGTGATATCGCACGGGACCTTATCTACCGATGCCAATGACGTAAGGAATTTACACCCCTCAGCATGAGCTTCTTCCAAACCGCCGGAGAAGGACGCGATAATTTCTCTTTCACCGTTCAAGATCACGTTGACGATGAATCTCAGGCCGGCCGTCCTCGCGGCATACAGCATGTCTTTGTGAATGGGGTTGTCTTGAAGAATGCCCGGGCGAGTGTTCGGAGAATTGATGAACTCGGCGCAATGGTTGGCCAGAATTGTAATGAGGGTTCGCGAATCGCACCTACTGGCGCGAGTCAGCGCCATGAACGACCGCATCATCTATGCGATTTTCAATCGCTTCAACCAGCGCTGGGAGAACCACGCCCTCGAACTATTTACACAAGTCGTTTGACGTCACCCGCGAATCATGCTTCTTGCGAAAATCTCGTTCCTCTTTGCTAAACTGAAAGCACTGTGAGACAGGATGTCCTGGCTCGGCGCTACATGGTTTCTGGGCGTGTGCAAGGCGTCGGCTATCGCAACTACGTCGAGCATGTCGCCAGTAAACTGGAAGTCTATGGCTACGTCCGCAACCGCCGTGATGGTAGCGTCGAGGTGTTTGCCATCAGCACTCCTGAACGTTTGAAACAGTTCCGCTTCGCCCTCGAAAAAGGGCCGATGCTCGCTCGCGTAACGGACGTCCGGGAAGAGCCCGACCATGTGGAAGAAAAGTATCTCGGCTATTTCATTATCGAAATCACCATCTGACGAGGAGCCGTTTGCATGAGCGATTTGAAAAAGCTAATTCGCGAAGTGCCGGATTATCCAAAACCCGGGATTTTGTTCTACGACTTGACTACTTTATTGAAGGACAAAGACGGCTTTCGCTTGCTCATTGACCGGCTCTGCGCTCATTACGACGGTCACGAGATCGATCTGGTGGTGGGCATCGAAGCACGTGGTTTTATTCTCGCTCCTGCACTTGCTTACCGCTTGAGCGCCGGTTTTGTGCCGGTGAGAAAACCGAAAAAACTTCCCGCAAAGGCCGCGAAAGTTTCTTATGCGCTGGAGTACGGCACGGATGCGCTGGAAATTCACGAAGACGCAGTGAAGAAAGGCCAGCGCGTACTGCTCTGCGATGATCTGCTGGCTACAGGCGGTACTGCCGCCGCGGCCGTGCAGTTGATCCGCTCTCTCGGTGGCCTCGTGGATGGCGCCGCTTTCGCGGTCGAACTCACTTTCCTAAATGGCCGCGCCAAGCTCCCCGGCCTCGATGTTTTCTCGCTCATGCAATACGAGAAATAATCCGCGCCGACTAAGATCCCTATCGCTTAATCGACTGCCTTTGCCGAAGTGCTTCAAAGAGGACCACGCCGGTGGCTACGGAGACGTTTAACGACTTCACTGGCCCTGTCGTGGGCAAAGAAACCACGAAATCGCAGCGCTTGCGTGTAAGTTCATGCAAACCGCTTCCTTCACCCCCCATGATGATGCCCGTCGGCGTTGTATAATCTACCTCCGTGTAGCTTTTCTCAGCCGTTTCATCCAATCCCACCAGCCAGTAGCCCGCTTCCTTCAAATCCTCCATCGCCCGCGCCAGGTTCGTCACTTTCGCCACGGGAAGATGCGCCAGCGCTCCCGCGGACGCTCGCGCCACCGTGTCCGTCAAGCCTGCGGCACGTCGCTCTGGAATCACCACGCCATGTGCGCCGGCGGCCAAAGCAGTGCGAATAACCGCTCCCAAATTGTGCGGATCTTCCACGCCATCCAGAAGCACGATGAGTCCTTGTTGGCCTTTCGTTTGATTGGCGCGCTCTATCATGTCTTCCAGCGTGGCCGGCGCGCGCGCCGCGACCATAGCCACGACGCCTTGGTGATCCCGCGTATTGGCGAGCCGGTCAAGCTGGCCACGGTCTTCGAAACGCACGGCAATGCCACGCTCGCGCGCAAGCTGCACAATGTCTTCGATTCGTGTGTCCTGACGGCCCTTGGCAATCACAATGCGGTCGAACGCGCTGCCGGCCTGCAAAGCTTCACGAACCGCGTGAATTCCCGTAAGTCGATCCATGGAAGAAAAGTTTACAGTTGAACGTGGAAACTTCAAAGTTCGTGGGATTGATGGTCACTCCACGGAACCAATGGTCTCGGCTTTCGAGGCGGCACTAGTCCAGCGCCGCACAAAATTCCACAATGCGCGTTCGGACGGATTTCACCGGAACATCAAAAGGAAGCGGCGTAGCTTCGTCGAGTAGGAGAATGACGCGATCGAGTTCGCCTTCGCCCGCACGGCCAGCCAGCGCAAGGCGTAATGGATGAAACAAATCCCGCCCGCGTACCTCGAGTTTCTCCTTCAGCAGTGTGACCAGCTCCTTGAACCGGTCGGAATTGAATGGCACGGGGTCCAGCAGAAAGAGGGCGATCTGCCTCACCACATCCCGCGCTCCATACCGCGCCAGAACCGCGTGGGCTTCCACGGTCTGCAGGATCTGCACCGCATCGTAATGGAAAACCAATCCGAGAAGCTCACCAAGCCCGCAAGTATCCGCAGCGTGCGGACCAAGGAGAGCGGCAGCCCGCTCACAAAATGCAATCGGCTCGGGCGAAGGATCACGCGAGAGCCACCCACACTCGTGGAGAATGGCCAGCACATCCTTCGAGGTAAAAAGGTTTTCTCTGGATGGATGGGGTTGCACGTGCCCTAGCGACGACATAGCACAAGTCTAACGCGAATTTCTTGCCAGAGCTGAGCATGAGAAAATTAGCGGGTCTAAACGCCGCGCAGCTAGAGTGTCAACGTAGCGACCACGTGGCAGCCGATGGCTTCGCCCCGGCCGACAGCGTCCACGCCCTCGTTGGTTTTAGCCTTCAGGTGGATTTTCTCTGCGGGTACGCCGAGAGATTTAGCCAACGCTTCCCGCATTTTCGGAAAATGCGGTCCGAGTTTTGGCCGCTCCAGAATTACCACCGCATCGACATATTCGATCGAGAAGTGTTTCGCCTCCAGCAATCTGCGGGCGTGCTCGAGGAAAATCAGGCTGTTCGCACCCTTCCACTTCGGGTCGCTATCCGGAAAGTGCGTGCCAATATCGCCAAGTCCTGCCGCGCCAAGAAGCGCGTCACACAATGCGTGGGCGAGCACGTCTCCATCGGAATGGCCGACAGGACCCTTGTCGAAAGGCACTTCGATCCCGCCGATCATCAGCTTGCGGCCCTCGGCAAGCCGATGAAGATCGTAGCCAATCCCGCAGCGCACGCTCATGGTTTCTTGTGCTCACCATGGAGATAGAAACGGGCGAGTTCCATGTCTGCGGGTTTGGTGATTTTTATGTTGCGCTCCGAACCTTGGACGACGTGGACCTCGTGGCCCAGCCGCTCGATCAGTCCTGCCTCGTCCGAAGCGTTCACGCCGTCTACTTCCGCATCCGAAAAAGCCTGCTTCAAAAGTTGCGTCTCGAAAACTTGCGGGGTTTGTGCCAGCACGACGCGTTCCCGTGGAATCGTCGCGGTAATCAGTGCAACATCCTCCGGCAGGCTGGCGCGCTTCACTTCCTTCACGGTATCCATGGCGGGAATCGCGAGAATCGCCGCCTTGCACCGCCGAGCTTCCTCGATCACACGGGTGATCTGCTCCACGGTGACCAGGGGCCGCACGGCGTCGTGCACCACGACCAGTTCCGTATCCTCCGGAATATGTTTCAGCGCCTGGCTGACCGAGCCTTGCCGAGAATCCGCGCCCTTCACTACCATCACGTGTTGCTTGAAATTCTCTTCACGGATGCGCGCTTCCAGGCGCTCCATAACATCTCCACGAGTAGCCACAATAATATGAGTAATCAGCGGGCAAGCCGCGATTCGCCGCAGACTGTGAATCACAATTGGTACGCCATCGAGCTCCAGCAATTGCTTGGGCATGTCGTGGCCCATGCGTGTGCCCAGACCTGCAGCGGGTAAAATGGCGGCAATCGTACTCATAGGATAAACGCAGTCCGGATGAAGCGGTGTCTTGGCGGCTTAAGTCCGGGTTGCAGAAAGGAGAGTTTACATCAAGCCGTGCCCGGAAGAGAAATCAACGACGCGTGACTGTCGCAGATCGTACACCTGCTCGGATGCAGCCCAATCCCATTTTTCGCGGAGTTGCGGCTACAGTGGATATAACGGCATGCCCATCGACTACATTATGGCAAGTAGAAGCGCGGCACACGGCGGCTGACTCCGGAGATCAGGTCAGAGGTAACGGTGTGGATGCTGCGGGCAATCACGTTGGCCGGATAAACATTGTCGCCGTCGGTTCCGTACAACGTAGCGATATCTCCAATCACCGCGTCGGGAACGTCGGTCACATCGAGCATGCTCACATCCATTGAGACTATTCCGATGATTGGGGCCTTGTGTCCGCGAATATACACACAACCATGATTGCCGAGCGAGCGGTGAATGCCATCCCCATAACCCGCTGAGAGGACGGCCACGCGTGACGGGCGCTTGGCTACCCAACTGGCGTTGTAACCAACCCCCGCGCCCGCCGAAACGGAGCGCACGTTGATGAGCCGGGCGCGCAGGCTCATGACTGGCTGAAGGACGAGTTTCGCCTCGTAGAGCGTGCGCAGATCCAGGGGGTCGAACCCGGGATGATAACCATAAAGAACTGCACCGGGGCGCACCATATCGGCCCAGGTTTCCGGGCGAGCGGCAATGGCGGCGCTATTCGCGATATGCACGAGACCCGGCGAGACGCCGCGGGCACGTAACCGGTCGAGCGCTCCGAAGAACAATTTGAGTTGCTCTGCCGTCTCACGGCCGGTGGGCGTGTCCGTGAATACTTCCGAAGAAGCCAGATGCGTAAACGTGCCATCCAGTTCCAGGTGCTTGCATTTGGCCAGCTGGTTAGCGAAGCAATCCATGTCGCTCGCAGAGATTCCCAGCCGGTTCATTCCCGTGTCGATCTTCAAATGAATGGCCACGTGCCGCTTCCGTGCTTTGACGGCGGCCGCATCGAACAGCGCCAGATGCTCGCAACGGTGAATCGCAGGAGTAAGATCGTGCGCGATCAGATTCTTTTCTTCGCCCGGCCAAAAGCCACCCAGTACCAGAATGGGTTTGCGGACACCGGCCTTGCGCAGTTCTATCCCTTCTCCGGCTGAAGCAACGCCAAACCAGTCGGCGCCAAATTTTTCCAGCGCCTTGGACACATCTGGCCCACCATGCCCGTAGCCATTCCCCTTGACGATGCAGAGAACCTTGCGAGGGATCTCACGTTGCTCCGATGCCGGATTCACATAATTGCGAATGGCTTCCAGATTTTGTCGAAGTGCATTGAGTGACACTTCCGCCCACACGGGTCGGCCAGTAAAATCGACGGGACTTTTTTTCGTTCGCGCCATAAAATTTTCCGGAAAGTTCTAGTGTACGGCATTCACGCGGAGCGGCGAAAACTCCTCACCGTAAGCTACGCGAATGATAACAGGCATACAGCACCCTACCGGCCAACTGTCACTGCACGGTGGGATAGGACGGCCGGCTAAGCCGCGACACGTAAAGTACCTGATTCTACAAGACTTACCTTCGACTTGACGCGGTGAGACGCTTGCGGCGAGTGAATGCTTTCTGTCATTCCCGGCAAGCTTTGTGGGCCCGCTGACGCGGTGTGTCCAGAAATTACATCTCGTCGCCGCCACCAAATTGCGAAAACGCATCGGGGGCGGCTTCTTCGAAGCGAGTCAGTCGGCTGCGAAACACGAATTTCACTTTGTCGGTCGGTCCATTGCGCTGCTTGGCGATCAGAATATCCGCCATGTCGCGCTCTTCCGGCGTGGCATTCAAGTTGAAAAAGTTTGGCCGGTAAATAAACATCACTACATCGGCATCCTGTTCAATCGCGCCGGATTCGCGCAAGTCCGAGAGCTGCGGTCCGCGCTCGTCGCGTTCCGGGGCGCGCGTGAGCTGGCTAAGCACCAGCACTGGAATCTGCAACTCCTTCGCCAGGCCTTTCAGCCCGCGTGAAATGCTGGCCACTTCTTCCTGCCGTGAATTGAAACGCCCGCGCCCGGTAATTAACTGCAGGTAGTCCACGACCAGCAGGGACAACCCCTTATCGCGTTTCAGCCGTCGCGCCTTCGCTCCAATCTCCAGCACACTAGTCGACCCGGCGTCATCCACCCACAGCGGCGCAGACGAAATCGTGCTCAGCGCCTCGGTCATGCGCTTCCAGTCCTCCCGGCTCAAATGACCGGAACGAAACTTGTGTGCATCTACTTGGGCCACGGAAGCCACCAGGCGCTGCAGTAGCGATTCTTTAGACATTTCCAAGCTGAACACTGCCACGGGCATGCCGCCGCGAATCGCGATGTTCTCTGCCAAGTTCAGTGCCAGCGCCGTCTTTCCCTGCGACGGTCTCGCGGCGAGGATGATCAGTTCCGAAGGCTGCAATCCCGACAGCAGCTTGTCCAGTTCGCCATAGCCCGTCGAAATCCCGGTAATGCTCTTGCCTTCCCGGAAAATTTTCTCCAGGCGGTCGAAATTCTCGTGGACGATTTCCTTGATCGGAATTAAGCCGGCTTTGACGCGGTCTTCCGCTAGCGCAAAGATGCGGGATTCCGCCCCGTCCAGGATGGCATCCGCGCCATCTTCCCCTTCGAAGGCCTGCTGCTGAATATTGTGCGTGGCGTGAATCAAGTTGCGAAGCATCGCCTTTTCCTTGACGATGCGCGCGTAGTGCTCTACGTTCGAAACCCGCGCTACCCCATCCACCAGACTGGCAAGATATGGCGCGCCACCTGCGGACTCAAGCTCGCCGCGCCGGTGCAGTTCCTCGGTCAGCGTCACCAGGTCGATGGCATGTTGCGCCTCTCCCAGCGCAATCATTTGCTGGAACACGTGGCGATGTTGCGGCAGGAAGAAATCCTCGGCCTTCAGCGCTTCAATGGCGGTGTTCAGCGCGTTGTTGTCCAGTAGGATGGCCCCGAGAATCGACCGCTCGGCTTCGAGGTTATTGGGGAGCGGACGTTCGAGAGTGGAATCTGTCGGCATAGTGAGTTAAAAAGCCTTCCAATGCTTTCGCTTTTCCTTCGCTATAATTAGCACTTTTCCTGCCCGGTGGCAAGAGTGGAGGCTTTTTCCAGGCGGGACTTTTCCCCTGCGCCCGCATTCGTAAAATGATTCTGCGCCCTCCACCGAGGTGCGTCAATCCAACTGCTTGTGAATCGCTAAGGAAAACTCTGAAAAACTTTTTTGTGAAGGATTCCGCGTAAACAGCTACTTGGCTGTAAGAAGTTCGGCATGGTCAACGCGCCGAACCTCCCGATAAATTTGCGCCGCGATTTCGTCTTCGGCAGCACCGATCTGAAATTCGCCACAAAACTATAACGGCACTCGGAAACAAAACGAGTGCCGCTAAATTGACTTGGACGGAGTCTGTTATTACGCTTCTTTTTCTACGTGTACCTTGATCTCCGCGGTGACTTCCCGGAATACCTTTACGGTCACCGGAAACTCGCCCAAGGTTTTCAGTGGATCGGCGATCTGCACCTGCCGCTTGTCGATGCTGAATCCCTGCGCTTTCAATCCATCCGCGATATCGCCGGTAGTCACAGACCCAAACATCTGCTCGTTCTCTCCGGTTTTCCGCGAGAACTTGAGAGACACGCCGTTAAGCAGCTCGGCCTGCTTCTTGGCTGCATCCAGTTCCGTTGCCGTCTTTTTCGCCAACGCGCCCCGGATGCGCTCCAGCGCCTTCATGTTGCCAGGCGTCGCTTCGACGGCAAGCTTATTGGGCAATAGAAAATTGCGGGCATAGCCAGGCTTTACGGTAACAACATCGCCGCGATGCCCCAGTTTTTCAACGTCTTCTTGAAGAATGATCTGCATGTTCAATCCCTAGCTCCCTTTCGATTCCTTAGGCCTTCGGGGCCTCAACGGCGCGGGGCGCCTGCGTTCCGGCGGCGCTGCCGGCAAACGGCAGCAGAGCGATGTTGCGGGCGCGCTTAATCGCCACGCCGAGCCAGCGCTGATGCCGCGAGCAAACTCCGGTCATGCGGCGGGGCAATATCTTGCCGCGCTCCTGCACAAACTGCGAAAGAATGTCGGCCCGCTTGTAGTCGATGAAGTCCATCTTCTCGACACAGAACTTGCAGACCTTCTTCTTGCGGAAATACTGCCTCTTCCCGCGACGTGGGCCTCCGGGTCCGCCTGGCCCCCCGGGACCACCACCGCCTGGTCCGCCTTCGCGGCGCCCTCCACCTGGTCCGCCTTCACGACGTCCGCCTCCCGAATGTCCGCCTTCGCGGCGCGGTGCGCCGTGCCCACCCTGTCCGCCCTGTCCGCTCGGCATGCTTGGTGCGCTCGGGGCGCTTGGTGCCGCATGGGCGCTCTCACCGCCTTCGCGGGGAGCGGCTGGCACAGGAGCCTGCCCTTGTTTCTGTTCCTCTGACATACCTTCCTACCTTTCCGATGTCGCCCCGGGCTGCGGAGCGGTCCAACCCAAATTCTTCAAGAAATCACGCTATCAGCTTGCAGGCGTGTTCTGCTCGGCCATCGGCGCCGCCGAAGGAGCCGGGGCAGCGGCACGCCGAGGACGGCGGGCAGCCCGTTGTTCGCGCTTGTGCACCAGTTTCTTCTGGCGCTTCAGATCTTCGTCGAGTCGCACAGTCTGGTACTTGATTACCGCATCCAGCACGCCCAGCCGGCGTTCCAGTTCGTGCAGGAGTTCGCCATGCGCGGTGCGCACTTGCTGATAAAAGTAAATTCCTTCGCGGTGCTTCATGACCTTATAAGCAAGCTTGCGCGTGCCCCACGTCTCCGCCTTCTCAATCTTGGCGCCCTTCTCCGCGCACGCGTGCTCCAGCGTCGAGAGGACCTTCTTGATCTCCTCTTCCGGCGTGGCCGGCCGAACAATGAAGACCAAATCGTACAAACGTTCTTCCATGATGACCTCGTTTCTTCTCTTCTCGCTCGGGGCGAATCGCCCCGAAATCTCTCTAAAACTCGCTGGCGGCTGCTTCGCTGCCTTACTTCTCTTCCGCCGGCGGAATTCGCCGGTTGTACTTGTTCATCCCCGCGGCTATGCCTTGGGTCAAAATCATCTCCACCGCATCGGCCGCCGTCGCCACCATCTCCGCCGCCACTTCCAATTCGCCCTTCTTCATCGGTCGCAGGACGTAGGCCGCCAGATCGCCCACGGGATGATCCGGCCCGCATCCCAGTCGCAGTCTCGCGAATTCCTGCGTACCCACCGCACTGGTCACCGATTTCGCCCCGTTGTGCGTCCCGGGGCTTCCGCGCTCTCCGATGCGGATCATGCCCCAAGGCAAATCCCGTTCGTCGAACAGCACCAGCAGGTCCGCAGGTTCAAGTTCGTACTTATCCATCAGCCGGCCTACGGAATTCCCGCTGAGGTTCATGTACGTCTGGGGCTTGGCGAGAATCACGTCCTCTCCCGCCACTTTCCCGAGCCCTACGAGCGCCTGCGCTTCCGGCCGCTCGACCCGGATTCCACCGCGGTTCGCTAGCTCGTCTACCGCAAGGAAACCGAGATTATGCGGCGTCCACTGATATTCCGGGCCCGGATTGCCAAGGCCAACAATGAGCCGCATAGATTTCGCAACCAGGCGCGCGAAAAAGAATTACTTCTTCTTTTCCTGCTTCTCCGGCTTTTCGGCAGCCTCGGCGCCTTCCTCGCCTTCCTCTTCCTTCTTGCCCTTCTTGATGACTTCCGGCTCCGCTGGTACCACACCAGTCGCCGCCGCTTCCACCGGCTTTTCTTCTTCGACGCGCAGGGCCACAACGTGCGCCAGCACCGCGTTCGCGTCGGTGATCAACTTGATTTTGGCCTTGTCGATTGCCAACTCGCCCGCGCGCAAACTCTGGTTCAACGCCAATCCGCTGACGTCCACCTTGAATTCCGTCGGGATATCCGCCGGCAAGCATTCCACTTCCACTTCGCGCGTAACCACTTCGAACACGCCGCCTTGCACCTTTACGCCCGAAGGCTCGCCGAACGTGTGTACCGGCACTTTCACCTTCATGCGAACATCCATCGCCACTCGGAGCAGGTCCACGTGCAACAGCCGCCCCGTTACCGGATCGACTTGCCAGTCCTTCACGATCGCCGGTTCCTGCTTACCACCGAAATCTACCTGGAACAGCGTGTTGTGCCCGGTTTCCGACTTCAGAATCGCCGTCACCTGCTTGGTGTTCACCGAAAGAGACAGCGCTTCCCCTTTTCCTCCATATAACGTGGCGGGCACATTGCCGCTCACGCGCAAACGCCTCGCTTCATTCTTGCCCCGCAATGTGCGCGCCGCGCCTTGTACAATAATCTGAGCCATAGCTTCTTTCCTTCCCTGAAATCTCTCCCGGCGCAAACCTCCGCCGGATCATCACTTAAATGAACAGCTCGCTGATGGACGTCTCCTCATGAATCGAGCGAATGCCACGGGCGAGCAGGTCCGCAACACTCAGAATCTTCAACTTCTTCAATTTCCGCGCGGCTTCGGAGACCGGCACCGAATCCGTCGCAACCACTTCTGTGATCTTCGAATCCTCGATGCGCTCCACCGCCGGCCCGGAGAGAATCGCATGGGTACACGCGGCGAAAACCTGTGTCGCGCCTTCTCTCACCAGCGCGTCGGCCGTCTTCACCAACGTTCCGGCCGTGTCAATAATGTCGTCCACGATCAATGTGTTGCGACCCCTCACATCACCAATCAGGTTCATCACTTCGGTAACGTCCAGGTCCACGCGGCGCTTGTCCACGATCGCCAATGGAGCATCCAGTTTCTTGGCGAACGCGCGCGCACGCTCCACCCCGCCGGCATCCGGCGAAACCACTGTCAGATTCGGCAGTTTCTTATGCCGGAAGTAGTCCACCAGCACCGGCGAGCCATACAAGTGGTCCACCGGCACGTCGAAATACCCTTGGATCTGCGGCGCGTGCAGATCCAGCGTCAGCGCCCGGCTCGCTCCCGCTGTTTCCAGCAGGTCCGCCACCAACTTCGCGGATATCGGGACGCGCGGCTTGTCTTTGCGGTCCTGCCTCGCGTAGCAGTAGTACGGCAATACTGCCGTAATTCGCCATGCGGATGCGCGCTTGAATGCATCGATCATCAACAACAGCTCCAGCAGGTGGTTATCCACCGGATAGGAGCACGGTTGCACCACGAACACATCGGCGCCGCGAACGTTCTCCAGAATCTGGAAATAAATCTCGCCGTCACTAAACCGCCCCAGCAGCGCTTTCCCCAGCGGAACATCCAAATGTTTACAGATATCTTCTGCCAATACCGGGTTCGCGGTCCCACTGAAAATTTTAAATCGCTCGTCGTTCACGAGGCACTCACACCCGCCACCGCTCTGCGATGGCATAAGATTCGAAACATGGCCTAGATCTGGAACCGGCTGCTGGCAGGAAGTCAGAAGTGCGGAGGACGTTGCGGCTTACACAATCATTGCGCTTTTCATCACTCGCGCATACCTGCTCCGCGAAATGGTCTCGCAGACGAAGGTCTGATCGTGCGGAAACCCGACAACGGCTCGGCGCGCCTTTGCTGAGCTCGGGAATACTCCAAACACCGCCGAACCGCTACCAGCCAGCAAGGCTTCTGACGCCCCTCCCTGGAGCAACGCCCGCCGGATTCGATCCAGTCGGGGATGACGCCGGAAAACGGCCCCCTCGAAATCGTTCGAGAGCTGCTTTCCCTGCGCACTCCAGCACAGAGCACAGAACTCAAATAGTTTATGGGTCGCCGCGAGTTTTGTCAACGAAGCCAACTCCGGTGCATGAAGCCAACGATACGCATCCGGCGTCGGCACATGAATGTCCTTGGGCGATACGATCAACAGAGTGAGCCTCGGAATGTCTGGCAGGGGATAAATCTCGTCACCCTTGCCTACTCCTAAGGCCCGCCCTCCTAGCAGAAAAAACGGCACATCGGCGCCCAATGCGGAAGCAATCTCCAAAAGTCGTGTGGCTTCCAGTTTCTTCCGCGTGAATTGCAGATACCCCAGAAGTGCTGCAGCGGCATCGCTGGACCCGCCACCGAGTCCTCGCCCCGCCGGGATCTTCTTTTGGAGCAGAATCTCCACTCCGGGACGAATCTTCAGTTCGCGGCGCAGTGCGTCTACCGCGCGATACACTAGATTCCTCTCCGCACCTTCCTGGGAAAGTTGCGCATTTCCTTGGATCTCAAGTTGGATACCCGTTCCGTGGCGCGGACGGAATTGCAACGTGTCATGCAACGTTATCGTATGAAAAATAGTTCGCAGTTCGTGGTAACCGTCGGCGCGCTTCCCAAGCACGTCCAGACGCAGATTCACTTTGGCGAACGCTGGGATCCGAATTTGTCGCATGCAATCGGTTAGGGCTTGGCGTCGGTGGCGGGTGTTTTTTGCGCCACGCGGTGCTTCACCTGGTTGAGTTTCTTTTCGACTTCCGCGACTTTATCGCTTTCCAGGTCGGCAGGCAAGGAGCGGTGCCATTCGTTGAGAGACTTTTCCCATTCGATCGCCGCCTGATCCATGCGGCCTTGCTTCGCGTAAACATCTCCGAGATGCTCGCGGATGGTCGGGTCGTGCGGTTCATGCTCCACGGCTTTGCGCAATTGAATTTCAGCCTCGTCCAGCTTGTTCTGCTTGTAATAAACCCAGCCCAAGCTATCCAGGTACGCGCCATTGAATGGCTCCTGGTCTACGGCGCGTTGAATCAGGTCCTGCGCTTCGTCGAGGCGCACGCCACGGTCTGCCAACATATAGCCATAATAGTTCAGGACTTGCGCATTCTTGGGGTTGACGTCGAGCACCTTTTTGAATTCGTTCTCGGCCTTATCGAACTGTTTCTGCCGTTCATAAACCGCGCCGAGCAGCAACCACGCTGTCTCATTGTCGTGCGGCTCAGCGCTGAACGATTCTGCTTTGCGCGCAGCCTGTTCGGCATCGGAATACCGGCGCCCACGTTCGTATACCTGCGAAAGGTTCAGGTACGTATCGCGGTCAGCCGGCGTGCCCTTAAGGTCCGTCTCCAGGAGCTTTACCGCTTCGTCCGTCTGCTGGTTCTCTCCTAGCAAAAGCGCTTGGCTAGATTTGATTGCAGCATCGTTCGGATACTTGGCCATCGCCTCGCGCCCGGCTTGCAGAGCTTTGGGCATGTCCTTGGCCAGACGGTACGTATCCATGATCAGCAACCTTGCCCGGTGATCTTCTTCGTCGCCCAAATGGCCCAGTTCCTGGAACGTGTAAACGGCTGCCTGATAATTCTGAACATCGCGATACAGCATTCCTAGCTGTTGGTAGAGGATCGCCAGTGAGCGCCTCCGCGATGGCTGAACCGTGGACTGCGACTTTACTCCCGTGATCGAATCGGACAGTACACGAATTGCATCATCGTACCGGCCCTGGGCTTCATAAATCATCGCTTCGTTGTAAAGAACTTCCAGGCTGCCGGGATTGTACTGCCGCGCTTTGACGAGGTTTTCTTCTGCTTTATCGAGTTGGTGGAGTTCTCGGTAAATCTGCGCAATGCGCAAGTAATTATCGGAATCGTCCGGCATCAAATCGGTCAGCTTCTGGTACACCGTCAGCGCGTCTGAATATTTCTCTTCCGAAAGCAGCGTCTGGCCTAGCCCCCGAAGGTGGCTCAATTCCGTGGGATCCATCTCCACGGCCTTGCGATACGCCGCTTCTGCCTTCGCGTAATCGTGCGTCTGCGTGTATGCGTCACCAAGCAGATCAAACACCGTCGCAGAAGAGGAATGCGCCGTCATACCCTCGAGCAACTGAATGGCCTCATCCGCCTTATTGCCTTCAAGAAGCAACTGCGTCAACAGTTCAACCGCTCCTTCGTTGCCCGGATCGTCCTGCAACATCTTTCGCAACACTTGCTCTGCCTTGTCCGGTTCGTTATGAAGGCGGTACAGCCGCGCCAGCCATAGCGCTGCGTCCTGATCGCTGGGGTCCAGGCGATGAACTTCGGCGTACTCGCCGATCGCCTTCGCAACCACTTCGCTCTGCACTCCGGCAGTCCCGCTGATATCGCCAAGGCTACGTAGATAAATGCGTCCGAGCAATCGGTGCGTCGGCAGGTCGTTCGGCTCGTGCTTCAGAATTTCGTTGGCTTCGTTTACAGCGTCGCGCACGCGCTGCGCTTTCCAATACATTTCCGCGAGGCGCTCCCCGATGATCGGAGACTTCGGGTCGAGTGCGTAGGCCTTTTTGTAGGCTTCAATTGCCTTCGAGGCATAATCCGGCTGGCTGGTCTGTTCGTACTGCAGTTCGTAAAGATGGCCGATCGTGAAGTTGTAGTAGGCGTCCGCCCGTGGCGTCATTTTGCCGGTTAAACCGGACGAATCAGCAGCGGAATTCTGGCCATGTGCGGAGAGGGCGATCAGACCGGCCAGCAGGAACGAAAAGGCAATACGTTTTAGCGTCATAAAAATCCAAGAATTGAAAGTATCCCATGCGGGGAGAGTGTGGTCAAAAGCCAAAAACGACGGGGTTCGCAGATAAACATGGGCCCTATCTGTGAGATGTGCTGGACAGAGGAAGCGTTTCGGACAGAAAAGAGTTGCGATTCAACCATATTTCTGCAAATATCGAAATATGCCTAAGCCTGACGCTCTCCTCGTCACACGGTGCGCCGACCGTTTTGCGGCTCTTGGCGCTGAACCGCGCCTGCAAATCGTGCGGCTCCTCCTCTCCGCTCATCCCACCGGCATGGTGGCAGGCGAAGTTCAGGAGGAGCTTGGTATCCCCGGATCTACGCTTTCTCATCATCTGGAAAAATTGCGTCAAGTGGGCCTGGTGGACGTTCGCCGCGCAGGGACATTCCTCTGGTACAAGGCAAACACTTCTGCTCTGCAAGAGGTCCTCGGCTTTCTCTACGAAGAGTGCTGCACCCGCAACCGCGTGGTGCCCGCCGAAGCTATTGTGCAAATTTCGAAATGAAAGGAGTCGCCATGAGCGACAAGAACATTCTGGATGCGGTGAGGGAAAAGTATGGCGCGGCGGCCAAGCAGGTCGTTGCAGGCAAAACCGCGTGTTGCGGAGGCGGTGGGGAACTGAGTGGGTGCGATCCAGTCACCCGAAATCTCTATGATGCCTCCGAAAAAGATGCACTGCCTCCCGCAGCGATCGCCGCGTCCCTCGGCTGCGGCAACCCCACAGCTCTCGCCCAATTGCAGCCCGGCGAAATTGTGTTGGACCTGGGCTCTGGCGGCGGCATCGATGTGTTGCTCTCCGCCAAACGCGTGGCTCCCGGCGGCAAAGCCTATGGGTTGGATATGACCGACGAGATGTTGGCGCTCGCGCGGGAAAACCAGAAAAAGGCCGGCGTGGAAAATGTGGAATTCCTTAGAGGTACCATCGAAAACATTCCGCTCCCGGACAACACCGTGGACGTCATCATCTCCAACTGCGTGATCAATCTCTCCGGCGATAAGGACCGCGTCATGCGCGAAGCGTTTCGCGTTCTGAAGCCCAATGGCCGCTTGGCGGTCTCCGATGTGGTTATCCGCGGCGAAGTGCCCGCAGAAGTACGCAGGAGCATGGAATTGTGGGTCGGCTGCATCGCCGGTGCGCTGCACGAAGACGAGTACCGGGAAAAGCTACAGACGGCGGGATTCCAATCGGTCGATGTCGAGCCGACGCGCATTTACCAGGTGGAAGAAGCGCGGGAGTTTCTCACCGCCGCCGGTCTGGACGCCGACGTGGTCGGCCCGCAAATCAAAGACAAGTTCATGAGCGCCTTCATCCGCGCTAAGAAGCCCGTTGTAGCTGCGTGTGATTGCCCGCCGGGTTGCGTGGATCTTCCCTGCTGCAATTGAAGGTCAAATCGATGCGCGCGCCCTACAACGTCTTGTTTCTTTGTACCGGAAACTCCGCACGCTCGATTTTGGCGGAAGCCATTTTGAGCCACAAAGGTAAGCCGAACTTCCGCGCCTTCAGCGCCGGCAGTCATCCCGCCGGCCGCATCCATCCCGGTGCGGTTCGGCAACTCGAATCGGCAGGTTTGCCCACGGCCGGCTTGCGCAGCAAAAGCTGGGATGAGTTCGCCAAACCCGGCGCTCCTCGCATGGATTTTGTCTTCACGGTTTGCGACAACGCGGCGGCCGAGGTTTGCCCCGTATGGCCAGGCCAGCCAATGACCGCGCATTGGGGCATTCCTGATCCCGGAGCAGTTGCGGGTTCGGACGAACAGATAGAGCGCGCTTTCCGCGAAGCGTTTGTCACACTCGACCGGAGAATCGGCCTGTTTCTTAGTCTTCCACTTTCGAGTCTCGATCGCCTCGCCATCAAAAAAGAAGTTGACCGTATTGGTGCCCAGGGATGACCGGAACGGCACCGAATTCTCTGCCGGCTCCACGTGGCTCCGCAAAATTGAACCTGTTCGAGCGCTATCTGAGTCTGTGGGTTGCGCTCTGTATGGTCGTTGGAGTCTTACTGGGCAGGTTCTTTCCTGGGTTCGTCAGCGATTTGCGCCGGGTTGAATTCGGCACCGGCAGCCAGATCAATCTGCCGATTGCAATCTTCATTTGGCTGATGATTATTCCCATGATGATGAAGGTGGATTTCACTGCGATTCGAGCCGTCGGACGAAAACCCAAAGGAGTGCTGATCACTCTGTTCGTCAATTGGATGGTCAAGCCTTTTTCCATGGCGCTGATCTCCTGGTTTTTCTTCCGTCACGTATTCTCCACGTGGATCTCACCCGCGGAAGCCAGCCAGTACATCGCGGGCACCATTATTCTGGCGGCCGCTCCCTGCACCGCCATGGTCTTTGTCTGGAGTTATCTGACGGATGGCGATCCGGCGTACACCCTGGTGCAAGTCTCCTTGAACGATCTGATCATGCTGGTGCTGTTCGCGCCAATTGTGCGCTTTCTGGTGAGCGGTGCATCCTCCCTTTCGGTTCCATTCATGGTTCTCTTTCTTTCCGTCGTTGCCTTTATCGTGATTCCACTGGCCATCGGCACAGCCCTACGAGCCATCTTCATCCGCCGCCATGGCAAAGAGTGGTTCGAAACGGTGTTACTCCCTAAATTTTCACCCGTGACCATCCTGGCCTTGTTAGCCACGCTGGTCCTCATTTTTGCCTTTCAATCTGAAAACCTCACCGGCAAGTCCCTGCATGTTGTGCTGATTGCTGTGCCAATCCTCATTCAGGTGTACTTCAATTCCGCGCTTGCGTATGTCTTGATGCACTTGTTTCGAGTGGAGTATCGGGTTGCAGCCCCTGGCGCGCTGATCGGCGCAAGCAACTTTTTCGAGTTGGCGGTCGCAACTTCCATCGCTCTCTTTGGAGCGGGCTCGGGAGCGGCTCTTGCCACGGTGGTAGGTGTATTGATCGAAGTGCCAGTGATGCTATCGGTCTGCAGCATGTGCAACCGCACGCGGCACTGGTTTTCGTCGAGCCCAGCAGATGAATTTGCCTGAATTATCTTTATGTTTTTCAGTGAAGAAAGTGCCGCATCCCCGTGAAGACCATCGCTAGCCCCAGCCGGTCCGCCGTCGCTATGACATCCGGATCTTTCACGGATCCCCCGGGCTGAATCACAGCCGTTGCGCCCGCCTTCGCCGCTTCTTCCACTCCGTCCGGGAAAGGGAAGAACGCGTCTGACGCAACCACAGTTCCCTGCAGAGACATCTGCGCTTTGGCCACCGCAATCTTCACCGAATCCACACGGCTCATCTGCCCTGCGCCCACACCCAACGTCGCTCCTTGCTTGGCGAACACAATAGCGTTGGACTTCACATGTTTGCAAATTTTCCAGGCAAACTTCAGGTCCGCCAATTCGGCTTCACTCGGCGCGCGCTTCGTGGCCACCTTCAGTTCCGTATTCTTCAAGCTGCCCAAGTCCGGCTGTTGCACCAGCACGCCGCCGAGAATGCGTTTTAACTGCAGTTCTCGATCGTGATCCAGTCCGCCGTGGGGCAACACCAGCAGCCGCAAATTTTTCTTCGCCGCGAAGATTTCCTGCGCCCGGTCCGCAAATCCTGGCGCGACAATGCACTCCACGAACAGCTTGGCCACCGCTTCCGCCGTCACCGCATCCACAATGTGATTGAACGCCAATACCCCGCCAAACGAGGACAGCGGATCACACGCAAATGCCTTGGTATAAGCGTCTAGTAATGTATCCTGCTCAGCGGCACCGCAGGGATTGTTGTGCTTGATGATCACGGCGGCCGGCCGCTCGAACTCCGCCACAGTGGCTCGCGCCGCTTCCAGGTCCACATAGTTGTTGTAGGAAAGTTCCTTGCCCTGCAATTGTCTCGCGCCAGCCAGTCCTTCCGGTGGGTGTCCGGCCGGAACGTACAATGCGCCTAACTGATGGGGATTTTCACCGTATCGCAATTCCTGTTTGCGCCGCAGCGCCAGGTGCACGCGTTCCGGCAATGGCGGCTTCGGCTGCACCTCAAGCTTGTCGCCCAGCAGGTTCAGCCGCTCTAAATTCATCGTGATTAGGCCGTCGTAACGCGAGGTTGTGGCAAACACTTTGCGGGCCAACTCCAATCGCAATCCCAGCGAAGTGTCGCGATTGGCTTCCAGTTCTGCTGCCACGCGCTCGTAGTCCACGGGGTCCGTCACCACCGCGACGCTTTCGAAATTCTTTGCCGCGGAGCGCAGCATCGTTGGCCCGCCAATATCGATATTTTCCACCAGCTCTTCTGCCGGCAGGTACGCTTTCGCCGCGGTCTCTTCGAAGGGATACAGATTCACGACCACCAAATCAATCGGTGCGATGCCGTGTTCTTTGGCTTGCTTCTGGTCTTCGGTGTGATTCCGACGAAACAGCAACCCGCCGTGCACTTTCGGATGCAGCGTTTTCACGCGTCCGCCGAGCATCTCTGGCCAGCCCGTAAACTCCGAGACATCCTTGACCGGAACACCTTGCTCGCGCAGCAACTTCGCCGTTCCGCCGGTCGAAAGAATTTCGATTTTCAGTGCCGCCAGTTTCCTGGCGAATTCCACGATTCCGGTCTTATCGAACACACTCAGCAGCGCCCGCTCCACAGCCATGTGATCCTCCAGCGATAAGTGAACCTCCTAGTCTACGCGGAGCGCAGGAGTTTAGAAAAGTGCAAGGCTGTGGGAAAAATCACAGGCGATCAGGATTTCACGAGGGCTTTCAACTTCACCTGGCCATCCACAGTCTCCACGACATATTCCACATCGCGGCAATTCTTGCTGGTTTGCAGGTCTTTTGTTTTCTTGCAGACAAACTCGTTAAAACCGGAACGCGTCAGCCTGCCGGTCTCTTCCCCCGCCTTTTGCTTCGCCTCTACAAATGCGTCAAAGAGCTGGTCGACTTTATCCGCCTCGCGCTCCGGCTGGGAACATACCATGCGGAAGCCCTTAATTTCGGCCGGGGCCGGCGTTTCCACTTCTTTCTTCCCGGTTGCCGCTTGGGCTCGTGCGCGTTCGGCTTCGATAGCCTTCGCTGCCGCGCCGAAGTGCCGGGCAACTTTGCCCTCCTCGCGTTGCGCCATGCGCTTGCGAAACATGTCCTTATACTTCGCATAGGTTTGCGTCAGATTGTTGAAGCGAAAGCGCTGGCCGAACTTCATCTCGCCGCCACGCTCCGCATAGCGTTTCACGAGCAATTCCAGGCGCCACTCGATTTCCGTCGGTGGACGTTTTCTGCCACCTCCGAAAAACATGTCATATTCGATTTTCAACTGGCGGATATCCCGTTCCATTTGCGCCAGTTCTTCGTCAATGGTGGCCATGGTGGATAGCCTCGAACCCACATCCTAGGAGCGGTACAAGCACACGTCAATCGAGAAGATAAGCATACGGTAGCCCGCTAGCGGCGAGCCACTGTACCAAAGGTCAGATGAAACTATCTGCACAATTGCAGCCCACCGGCCCCTGTGATGAAATGTCGCCATGCCCATTCCCGCAAAACCCGCTCCTTCTGCGGACCAGACCACCCTCTTACGCCAACTCCCTTCCGTGGATGAAATGTTGCTCCGCCCTCGCATCGCAGCTCTGTGCAACAACGTGGATCGCGGCTATGTGCTGGTCATTGTGCGGGAAGTTCTCAGCCAAATACGGTGCGAAATCATCTCGAAAGAAGTGACTGATGAAAACGCAATCTCTCCCGAGATTCTTGAACAACACGTCATTAGTATCGTCCAACGAGAGCTAACACCGTCCCTCCGCCCGGTAATCAATGCCTCCGGGGTGATCCTGCACACCAATCTTGGACGCGCTCCCCTCACTCCCGCAGCAGTTGAAGAATTGCGGCAAGCCGCCACGCATTATTCAAACCTTGAATACGACCTCTCCGCCGGAGCACGCGGCAAGCGCGACGTTCACCTCTCGACTCTCATCGAGCGACTGACCGGCGCGGAAGCCGCCATTGTGGTCAACAACTGCGCTGCCGCTGTTCTTGTCACCCTTGCGGCTCTGGCTCGTGGGGGCGAAGTGATCGTGTCGCGTGGCGAATTGATTGAAATTGGCGACGGCTTCCGCATCCCGGAAATCATGGAGCAAAGCGGCGCGATGCTTCGCGAAGTGGGCACAACCAACCGCTCACGCATTGCTGATTACGAGAATGCAATCAATGAGCAGACCCGTCTGCTTCTCCGCGTGCATCCGTCGAATTTCACTGTGACCGGATTCACCGAAAAGCCGGAACTAGCCGAACTGATTGCTCTTGGCGAGCGGCGTGGATTACCGGTAATCGAAGATCTCGGCTCTGGGTGCCTTGTCGACCTTTCCTCCGCCGGAATTCACGAACCCACCGCGCGTGCGAGCATTGCAGCCGGTTTTTCGCTTGTGCTGTTCAGCGGCGACAAACTTCTTGGCGGTCCGCAGGCCGGCATCATCGCTGGCAAAAAAGAACTGGTTGCAAAAGTTCGCCGCCACCCGCTGTTCCGCGCTTTGCGAGTGGACAAGCTCACCATCGCCGCGATGGAAGCTACTCTTCGTGCCTACCTGCGCGCGGCCTGGGACGAGATTCCCACGCAGCAAATGATCCGCTCCACAGTGGAAGAAATCGCGCGACGCGCCACGAAGCTCGCAACTACGCTAGCGCCGCGCATCAGCTTGCACGGCGCTCACATCGAACTTGCGGATGGCCACTCTCTGGTCGGGGGTGGCTCGACTCCCGCGCAGTCGCTCCCCACAAAGCTTCTTCGTATTGTCAGCACGCGCTATTCCGCGGCCGATCTGGAAGATCGCTTGCGCAAAGGCCCTACGGGTATCCCCGTGATCGGCCGGATCGAGGCCGATTGCCTTCTTCTCGATTTGCGTACCGTTTTCCCCGAGCAGGAATCGAATCTGGCTGACTCGCTCGCGGCTGCCCTTTCCTGATCCATTCGAGCGCGCATGTTATGATATAGGTACTATATAGGAGTGTCTATGGCCACGGCGTTGATTCATTTCGACCCTAAGCAGAAAGCGCGCCTCGCCCGTCGTGCAAAGAAGCGCGGCCTCTCCTTTTCCCAGGAAGTGCGCAATGCCGTCGACCTCTACCTCGATATTCCGATTGAGAGCGAAGAAGGACTGAGGGTTCTGGCCCGTGAAGCCAAGCAATCCGCTGATCGCAGTATCAAGCGGCTGGACGAAACCATTGCCTACGTTGACCGCATTCTGAAAGGAATGAAGAAAACATCGTGAGCTGGCCACGCGATGCCTTTGCGGCCCTTCGCCAAATTGTGCTCATTGAACATCGTGTGAATGATCTGACAGATACGGTGAAGCAACTCGCCCTCACCTGCAAGGGTCTCGACCACCGCCTGACCCGCATCGAAGCCAAATTCGAATTGCTTGAACGCATGGCCACCCCCGCGCGTCGCGCCCTCCCCGAAAGATCAGAAAAGTAACGCCCTATGCTCAGCTTCATCGTGCAGAACGGAACGCTTCGTGAAACGCAGCGACCATTGCCAATATTGCGACCTCGCTGGGCACTCATTCGCGTGCGCCTGGCGGGAATTTGCAATACCGACGTCGAGATTCTCCGTGGCTATCACCAGTTTCGAGGCGTTCCAGGGCACGAATTTGTTGGCGAAGTAGTCGAAGTAGCAGGCGTGTCCGCAAAAACGCGAAAGCACTGGCTGGGCAAACGAGTTTCTGGCGAAATTAATGTTCCCTGCACCGCCTACAATTACAAACCCGTCTGCAAATTTTGCCGTCGTAGCTTGAAAACGCACTGTGCCAAGCGCACTGTTCTGGGAATTGTGGCCCACGACGGAGCCTTCGCCGAATATCTTGCATTACCACTGGAGAATCTGCATCTCATCCCGGCAAACGTTTCCGATGAACAGGCTGTTTTTATCGAGCCGCTCGCCGCAGCCTGCCAGATCCTGGACCAAATCCCCATTCGCAATTTCCCCACTGCGGCCGTACTCGGCGACGGTAAACTCGCGCAACTGATCGCTCCCGTGTTGCAAGCCGCGGGCAGTAAAGTCGCTCTTTACGGCAAACACGAAACGAAGTTGAAACTGGCACGGCAAGCGGGGATCACAACAAAAAAGGTTCGGGGCGACGTCGGCGACTTGAAACGCGTGAAGGAAAAGTACCGGCTGGTTGTAGAAGCGACGGGCTCACCTACTGGCTTGACTCTAGCTCAGCAAATGACTGAACCTCGCGGCACCCTGCTCCTGAAATCCACCTTTCACGGCGCGGCCCCAGTCGAAACTTGGCCTATCGTCGTCAAAGAAATCACCGTCGTCGGTTCGCGCTGCGGACCGTTCAACAAAGCCATTGGCCTGCTCCGCTCCGGCAAGGTCGACCCAACCCCACTCATCTCACGCACCTTTGCGCTAGCGGACGCTCCAGAAGGGATGCGCTACGCCCAAAAACCCAATGTGATGAAAGTATTGTTGAAAAATACGGAGCCGCCTAAAGCCGATTGATGCACGACGCCACACACGCCGCGCCAAATCCATTATCAATATTCACCACGGTGACATTCGACGCGCAGGAATTTAGCATCCCGAGTAATGCCGCCACCCCTCCAAAACTAGCTCCATAGCCCGTGCTGGTCGGCACTGCGATGACCGGCACACCCACCAAACCGCCCACCACACTCGGTAGCGCACCTTCCATCCCCGCGATGCAAACGATCACGCGCGCCTCTGTCAACATCCCACGATGTTCCAGCAGCCGGTGGATCCCGGCCACGCCCACGTCATACAGGTGCTCAACCCGATTCCCCATCATCCGCGCCGTGAGCAGAGCTTCTTCTGCCACCGGAATATCGCTGGTTCCCGCGGAAACAATCAAAATGGTTCCTTTTCCGGTGATTTCCTTACTGCGCTCAATGGTGATCACGCCCGAATTGGGATAAAACTTCGCGTCCCGCCTCACCCGCTTCACTGCTGCATAAGTTTTCGCGTCCGACCTCGTCACCAAAACATTTTGCCGCGATTCCTTGTGCCGAACCATCACTCGCACGATTTCCGCCACCTGCGCTGGAGTTTTTCCCTTCCCGAACACCACTTCGGCGTACCCTTGCCGCAAAGCACGATGATGGTCCACCTTCGCAAAACCGATATCCTCAAACGGCAAATGCTTCAGCTTCGTGGTGGCTTTAGTCACCCCCAACGTTCCGTTGCTCACAGCTTCCAACAATTCTCGGATTTCCGATTCTTTCATGAAGTTTTCCGTGTGCTTCCTAAGGATTCAACACGCCCATAATTTTTCTCGCCGCCTGATTATCCGCGTAGACTCGCCACTCCTTGACGAGTCCACCTTCAACAACCGCCTTCCACGCGGCAGGCGCATTCCAGCGATTCTCTTTCACCAGGTTTCCCTTAGGCGCGTACGTTCCTTCCGCACTACCAAACGCGGCAACAAGCTTTCCGTCCGAAAAAATCTCTTCGTGAGAGACCCGGTAGTCAGGAAACCATTGGAAGTACCCAGTCCAGGCTTTGCGCATGGACTCCCTGCCTTGCACCTTATTTCCCAGAGCGTCCACAAACACGTGGTCTTCGCTCATGAGCGCACACAAGCGATCCACGTTTCTGGAATTAATGGCCTCCAGAAAGGCGAGAACCACTGCGATCGGCTCATCGTTTCTCATGGTTCCAAACTCACTCCGGCGTGAAGTTTAGCACAACGACGAAAGGGCAATGTTTCCGCGCATTCATAGCTGCAGGCCTGCTTGACTTGCCAGACTGCCGCTGCGAGACTGGCACTATCCGCGAAACGCTATGGCTACGAATCAAGCGCGAATCATCACGATTGGTGTGACCGGAGCAAGCGGAGCAATCCTCGCGCAAAAAGTGCTCACCTTGCTGGAAGAGGACGCGCGCGTTTCGCGTATTCATCTCGTGGTCACGGAAACCGGCCAGCGCCTCTTTTCCGAAGAACTCGGCATCACTTCCGGCGATCTCAAAAAGTTACCCAGCCGGATTCTCGGCCACGCCCCAAAGAAAATCGAACCCATCTCCAACAAAGACGTCGGCGCGTCCATTGCTTCCGGCAGTTACGATGTCGACGCCATGATCGTCATTCCTTGCACCATGGGTGCGCTTGCTTCCATCGCCACCGGCATGAGCGACGACCTGGTGTCGCGAGCCGCCGACGTGATGTTGAAGGAAAAGCGCAAGCTAGTTCTGTGTGTTCGCGATACTCCGTTCAACCGCATCCATCTGGAAAACATGCTGCGCGCTCAGCAAGCCGGTGCCGTCGTTATGCCCGTGGTTCCCGCCTTTTACTTCAAGCCCAAATCGATCGACGACATCGTTACCCAGTACGTTTGCCGGGTCCTGAACCAGGCAGGCCTGCCGCAGGAAAAAATGGTCCGCTGGACCGGCAGCGGCGTATCCCGAAAGTCGGGGTCTTAGCTTCCTATGGCTGGCCGCATTCGCACTGTGCTTGAAATGATCAAGTTCGAGCACTCTGTCTTCGCGTTGCCTTTTGCCCTGGTTGGTGCTTTGCTCGCCGCGCGTGTCACCACTCACGGATGGCCTACTCTGCGCCAGATTCTCTGGATCGTTGTTGCCATGGTTGCCGCCCGGTCCGCGGCCATGACCATCAATCGCATCGTCGATCTGCGCTACGACAAGGAGAATCCGCGCACCAAAACGCGGGCCCTCGCCACCGGCGCGCTCTCGGTATCGTTCGCCTGGGCCTTCACAGTCGCTGCCATCGTGTTGTTCTTTGCGTCGGCGTGGCAGCTCAATCCGCTCGCGCTCAAACTGGCTCCGCTGGCACTAGCCATTCTCTTTTTCTATTCCTACACCAAGCGCTTCACCCACTGGTCGCATCTGTTTCTCGGCTTCGCCCTGGGCATTTCTCCCGCGGCCGCCTGGATTGCCATTACGGGGAGCCTCGATTGGCGCATGCTGATTCTTTGTGCCGCGGTAACTCTTTGGGTCGGCGGTTTTGATGTGCTATACGCTTGCCAAGACATACAGTTCGACGCCGAAGCAGGTCTCTATTCCGTCCCGAAACGCTTTGGCATTGCGAACGCTCTTCTGATTGCGCGCGGGATGCATGTCGGTGTCGTGATTCTTCTCAGCTGGCTGGCCGCCAGTTTCGGGCTACCTTGGCCGGCCTGGGCGGGAATCGCCGTAGTCGCGGCCCTTCTCGGCTACGAACACTCGCTGGTGAAAGCCAACGACCTCAGCAAGCTGAACGCTGCCTTTTTCACCGTGAACGGCTATATTAGTATGTTGTTCTTGCTCTTTTGGGGCGCCGCTGTTGCCGTTTGGCGCGTTTGAATTGTTCGAAATCTCAGAATGTGTGCTTCCCGGCGAGCCCGGGGCATCTAAAATAGAGAATTAACTGTGGCCGACCTGACTCTAACTGACGCGACTCTGAGACCCATCGTCGACAAAGTGTTTGCCGGCGAGCGCCTCTCTTTCGAAGACGGCGTGGCGCTCTACAAGACGCCCGATCTGCTTGCCGTCGGATGGCTCGCCAACTACGTCCGCGAAAAGCGGCACGGCAACATCGCGTATTACAACGTTAATCGCCACATCAATCCCACGAATGTTTGCGTCGCCCACTGCAAACTCTGCGCCTTTGGCCGCGACCCTGGCGCGCCCGGCGCATACACGTACGCCCTCGAAGAAATGTATGAACGCGCTTCCCAAGGCGTTCGTGAAGGTGCCACGGAGATCCACATCGTCGGCGGTTTGCACCCGGACCTGCCTTTTGATTATTTCCTCGAACTCATCCGCGGACTGAAGCAGCGCCATCCGCACGTGCACCTCAAAGCCTTCACCATGGTGGAGGTTCATTACTTCGCCCGCATTGCCAAGCTAACCATCGATGAGACTTTGCTGAAGATGAAGGAAGCTGGCGTGGATTCCTGTCCTGGCGGTGGCGCCGAAATTTTCCATCCCCGTGTTCGCCGCATTATCTGCGATCACAAAGTCAGCGGCCGTATGTGGCTTAGCATGGCCAAGAAAGCTCATCGCATCGGGCTGCGGTCCAACGCCACCATGCTCTATGGCCACGTGGAAACCGTGGAAGAGCGTGTCGATCACCTTGTCCTTCTTCGTGAGGCTCAGGACGAAACTCACGGCTTCGTCGCGTTCATCCCGTTGGCGTTTCACCCGGACAATACGCCTCTGGCGCATATTCCCAAACCCACAGGCTACGACGATTTGCGCACCATCGCCGTCTCGCGATTGCTACTCGACAATTTCGACCACATTAAAGCGTATTGGATCATGCTCACGCCCAGCATCGCGCAAATCGCTTTGCGTTTCGGCGCCAACGATATGGATGGCACGGTAGTCGAAGAAAAAATCTACCATGACGCCGGAGCCACCACGGCCGAGTTCACTTCACGTGCCGAGCTCGAACGCCTCATCCGCGCCGCCGGCCGTGTCCCCGTCGAGCGCGACACTCTCTACAACCCCATCGATCGCAGCAAACTTCCGCCAATCGTCCCCGCCACTCCTCCGGGCCTCGTCTCCCTCAGCCTGAACGTTTAGCCTCACATTTGGAAGGCAACGGCTACATCATTCAACACCATTCATGAACGGTGTTGATCCATGTGCATGCTTCTTGTAAGATCTCTGTCGGAGCGCTAACCATGCGGAAACAATTCGTACTCGACAAACGGACTAATAAACTGCTTGAAGAACTCGCCTCCTATCGCGGTGGTAACCGGAGCTTGGTCATCCGCGAAGCCATTCAGGTTTACGCCGACATGGAGGATCGTCTAGACAAGATTGAGGCTGATCCTGCGTTCCAGGAAATGATGGCTAAGTCGGATGCAGATATTAAAGCGGGCCGGGTTATTCCCCACAGTGAGGTTATGCGGATGCACCAGGCCAAAGCCAAGGCCAGCAAAGGCAAAAACAAGTGAAACGACAGGTGGTCTGGACTCGCGCGGTTTGGGAACTATTCGAAGAACTCCCTAGACCTGACCAGGATGTGATTCTGGATCATCTAAAGTATCTGACGCGATTCCCCCACATGTATCCAGTTCGCACCAAGGGACGCTTTCGTCGGCACCGCTGGTTTCAGGCTGGCAATTGGCTGGTGTATTACCGCGTCGTAGATAAAACGGTCTACATCCGGGGCATCTGGCCAGCGCGCATTCCCTGAACGTAATATCTTGTGCCTTTTCTCGCGTACTCCTCTCGGTGATTCCTTCAAGTGGAACTACGGCATCGGCTTTGCCTGCATCGCCCTTAGGGCATTCTTTGTCTTCCATCAGTGGTAGAATCGTGCCGCGCCAAAGTAACCCGCCCTTCCACTGGCGAATCCAATCCCATGCTTGGACACTAGACCACCGAAGGAGACTGACACATGCAACGCAAAGCTTCCGCAGTTTGGCAAGGCGATCTGAAATCCGGCAAAGGCAACATTTCCACGGATAGCGGCACTCTGAAAAATACACAATATTCTTTCAGTACGCGCTTCGAAAATGGCGTCGGCACCAATCCCGAGGAACTCCTCGCCGCTGCTCACGCCGGCTGTTTTACCATGGCGCTTTCCGCGCAACTCGGTGGAGCTGGTCTCACCGCCACCAAGCTGGAAACCACCTGCACGATCTCGCTAGAAAAAATCGGCGAAGGCTTTTCGGTCACCAAAAGTCATCTGGATCTCGTTGCCGACGTCCCCGGCGCCGATAAAGCGAAGTTTGACGCCGCCGTCAAGGCCGCAGAAACCGGCTGCCCCGTGTCCAAGCTGTTCAAGGCGGAAATCAGCGTCAGCTCGCAACTCGTGACCTCCAAATCTGCCTGAGTACCGGGCCGCTTACATCGAGTACAATGCTGCGCATGATCCCCGCTCCGGGCGTCTTCATCGCTGGTGTGGCCGTTTTCCTGGTCGTTCTATGGGACGCGTTTGAGGCCATCATCCTTCCGCGTCGCGTCACGCGCAAGTTCCGCCTCACGCGTTTCTATTACCTGCTCACCTGGAAAAGTTGGAAGCTGTACGCCCGGATGATCTCGTCCCGCAAGCCGCGGGAAACATTCCTGGGTTTTTTCGGGCCGATTTCGTTGCTTTTTCTGATCGGCGTTTGGGCCGTCGGGCTGGTGTTGGCTTTCGGCATGATGCAATACGGAGCGGGCTCCGCGGTCAACACCACCGGCTTGAGTTCGAGCTTCTACACCGACACGTATTTGAGTGGCACAACTTTTTTCACTCTTGGACTTGGCGACGTCGTTCCACGTTCCGGCATTGCTCGCTTCCTGGTGGTCACGGAAGCTGGGTTCGGTTTCGGCTTTCTTGCCGCCGTCATCGGGTATCTCCCGTTTATCTATGGCGCTTTTGGCCGCCGCGAAACCAACATTTCTCTGCTCGACGCTCGCGCCGGTACTCCTCCTACTGCTGGCGAGCTTCTCCGCCGTCATAGTTATCCCACCGGGAAGGAAGCGCTTCGCGATTTACTCAAGGAGTGGGAACGATGGTGCGCCGAACTTCTCGAATCTCACCTTTCTTACCCAGTCCTCGCCTATTTCCGTTCGCAGCACGACAATCAATCCTGGATTGGCTCACTCACCGCCATCCTTGATACGTGCGCCCTTGCCATTGCGGGTGTTGAAGGGTCCTGCGCGAAGCAAGCTGAGCTTACTTTTGCCATTGCTCGCCATGCCGTCGTCGATCTCTGCCAGGTGTTTGGTGCTGCGCCACGCGCCCCGCAAACCGATCGCTTGCCACCGGAGACTCTGGCAAAACTACGCTCCAAGCTTGCCCAGCATGCTACTGCGCTCACTGCCACTCCTGAGGCGGAACAAAAACTCCTGGAACTTCGCCGCATGTACGAGCCCTACGTCTACGCCCTAGCCAATCATCTCAGTCAAACACTTCCACCCTGGATTCCTGATCATAAGAGTAAGGACAATTGGCAAACCACGGCCTGGGCGCAGACCATCGGCGCGACCGACCAACACGCCATTTCCCTAGTGCAAGACGATCACTTTTGATGGAGCAATTCGCGGTGTCGCTGGGACATCTTGCTCCTTGCCGTTTACCTTGCGACAATTGCGCCCTGGGATCATCGAACCACAAGCGAGCGCTCCCTTGCGCCGCTCGTTCACAGGGAGATTGCACATGAAGGCGATTCAAGTTCACCAATTCGGCGGCCCCGAAGTTCTCGAACTCCACGACATCCCCACCCCGAAACCGGAGCCCGGCCAAATCCTGGTGCGTGTCCGGGCAGCTGGCGTCAATCCCTACGACACTTACATGCGCAACGGCACCTACGCCATCAAGCCTTCACTGCCCTACACGCCGGGCTCCGATGCTGCCGGCACAATAGAGGCAGTTGGTGACGGCGTAAAGAAAGTGAAACCTGGCGACCGCGTCTACACGGCAAAGACACTCACCGGTGCATATGCCGAATACGCTTTAACGGACGAGTCCCAGGTATTTTTGCTCCCTGAGAAAATCTCCTTCGCGCAAGGTGCCGGCTTGTGGGTTCCTTACGGCACGGCCTACACGGCGCTGCATCATCATGCTCACGCCCACGGCAGTGAAACTCTCCTGATCCATGGCGCAAGCGGCGGCGTGGGTCTAGCCGCGGTTCAATACGCGCGCGCGATGGGCATGACCGTCCTCGGTACCGCCGGAACGCAACGGGGCCTGGACCTCATCCTCAAAGAAGGCGCGCATCATGCTTTCGATCACTCCAAGCCCGAGCACGGCGACGAAATTCTAAAGTTCACCGGTGGCCGTGGCGTCGACGTCATCCTCGAAATGATTGCTAACGTCAACCTTGCTACCGACCTTAAGCTTCTCGCCCCGCGTGGCCGTGTCGTGGTCATCGGGAATCGCGGCGAAATTACCATTAATCCGCGAGAACTGATGAGCCGCCGTGCTTCGGTTTGCGGCTTCACACTTTGGGCCGCCACCGAGTCAGAAAATGCTGAAATTCACGCGGCCATCGCCGCTGGCCTCGAGAATGGCACCTTGCGTCCCATTGTTGACAAGGAATTTCCCCTGAAAGATGCTCCGCTCGCGCATCAAGAGATCATGGCGCCAGGTACATTCGGTAAAATCGTCTTGGTTCCCTAATCTGGAGAATCAAGCATAAACTCTTTGCCCAAAATCTAGATCCTGCCCAGGACCTGAAGCAGCACTCCCGCGATCGCTCCGCCGAGCACAAGCCACGCGGAATTCACCTTATACCGAAAAACCAAGAATAAACTCGCCAGCAGCAGCACTATCGCCGGCACATTCACCACCGCCGCCCGCGCAAACTGCCATCCCACCGTGGCCATCAACGCCACAGCCGCCGCGTTCACTCCGTCCAAAAACGCTCCGGCTAGCGGTGATTTCCTGAGCCTTGGCAAATACTTCGCCGTTGCCGCGACGAATGCGAATGCAGGCAAAAACATCCCGACGGTCGCCAGAGCCGCACCTTTCCATCCTCCGAGCAAATAGCCAATGAATGTTGCCACGGTGAAGAACGGCCCCGGCGTCGCCTGACTCACGGCAACCGCGTCCAGCAACTGCGCATCCGTCAACCAGTGCAACCGCACTACCAAATCCCCGCGCAGCACCGCCAGCAACACGAACCCGCTGCCGAAAACGACTGCTCCAATCTTGAGAAAATAAAGAAACACTGGCAGCAATCCCACAGAGACACCGGTGCTCATGGAAAATAACCCGAAGGTCGCTGCTTTGGCGGAATTCGCTTTCGTCAGCCTGCCAGTTTCGCGCAACAACATCCACAAAATCCCGGCGCTGATCAGCAGCGTAATCACGTTCACGCCCAGCACCGCCAATAGGACTGCGGCAACCGCGAGCACCGCCAATCCCACATTTTTCAGCGCCGTCCTTCCCAAATTCCATAACGCTGGAGCAATCAGTGCCACTACAACCGGCTTGATTCCAAACAACAATCCTTCTACCTGCGGCAATTTCCCGTATTTCTCATAGGTCCAAGCCAGTCCGGCAACCATCACCGCCGCCGGTAAAATGAAGCACGCTCCTGCTACCAGCAGTCCCGCGAATCCTCCGCGCATTTCCCCTAAATAAATCGTCAACTCCGTCGAACTCGGCCCCGGCAGCAAATTCACCGCACCGATCATGTCCAGAAATCGCTCGCGGCTCAGCCACTGGCGCTTGCGAACGAACCGCTCTTCCATCATGGCGAAGTGTACCGGCGGCCCGCCGAACGCGACAAAACCCAGACGAAGGAATTCCTTCGCAATCTCCCATAGCCGTCTCGACCGATTATCTATGTTGCTCGCTGCGTCCATCCTGCTCCACCCGATTCCGGTTTACCTCAGGCGTGTCCTCCACATGACATCGTCATCTTTTTTCCTTACTCTAGTATTTCGCGTCTGATCAACATGAATACCATTAACGCTTCTGAAGGCATACCGCGCTCCTCATCCTCCTGGGGCAAAGGGCTTATCGTCGGCATTCTCGTTACCGTGCTGGCAGTCGGTCTCATGCTCTGGCTCATCGCTGGCGCGAGCTTTCTCCGTCTTCTTCGCCCGGGCGCAAACGGCACGCTCTTTCGTATTGACCAACCCACGGTCGTCCGGCAGATTCAACAGCTTCAACGTCTTGAAACTGTCAGCTTCACCATGGACAAAATTATCTCGGGCGAACATGATAGTCCCTACCTGCCCAAATTCCTCGTGAGCGATCGTCTGCTGCTGGTTGTCCACGGGGACATCATCGCTGGCGTGGACTTGAGTCAATTGCAGCCTCAAGACGTTTCCATTCAAGGCAAAAGCATCTCGCTTCGAATACCGAAATCTCAGATTTTGGTCACTCGTCTGGACAACTCCAAAACCCGCGTTTATTCCCGCGATACGGGTTTGTTCTCGTCTCCAGATCCCAATCTCGAGAGCGAAGTTCGCCAGGAAGCCGAAAGACAACTTCAGGAAGCCGCCCTCCAGGGCAACATCCTTAGAACCGCCGATGATAACGCCAGGTCAACTCTTTCCGCGCTTCTACGCAGCCTCGGTTTCACCACCGTGGAATTCGTTTAGCTTTTCTGGGTCTCTTCGCGCGAACCACCAGGTTCCCAAAAGCATCCCGTAAAACGGCGCGTAAACCAGCCACTGCATCAGTGGATCAAACTTAAAAACTCCTAGAATGCCGTACCCAATTAAAACGTTGTAAGACAGAAACTGCAGCACTGTCAGCATCAGCCACGCGGGATTCGGATAAAAGCACAGCAGCGGCACAATCCACGTGAAGTACCACGAATAGCCATTCGGTCCGAACGCCAGAATTGTTCCAATCAGCAGATATGCCACCCGGGCAGGCTCTACCTTTTTCCATGCCAGCCAAAAAGCCAATCCCCAACTCGCCGCGATACCCACAAGCGCTGGGATTTTCGTTTTTCCTCCGGTGAGCCAGTCGATCACCGAATACAAACTTGCGTGATAGTTCTTCCAGGTCACTTCGTAGTACGCAAGGTTCGTGCGCAACATGCCCAGTGCATGCCAGTAGGGCGCCAACAGCGCGATCCCTGTCAGTCCCGCCAACGCCGCTGCCCACCATCCCGCTTTTTCCCTCGGCCACCCCGCCCGCCGAATCCATACGGGCAGAAGCACGGCCGGAAACACTTTGGCCATCGCTCCCAGCGCGATCGGCACACTGGCAATCGCCGGCCATTTCTTCACGAGCGCCAGTCCACCCACGATTCCGAGCAATGCCAGCACATCGTTGTGCCCGCTGCCCGCAAACTCCACAATCACCAGCGGATTCCACGCGTAAATGGCCACCCGGAAATCCCGGTCCTTTGCCTTGCGAAACATCCAGGCCAGCAACAACAGCACCATTACGTCCGCAGCCGCAAATGGCACCTTGAACGCCGCCGGCCCCGGAAAGAATTTCCAAGTCGCGCGAAACAACAGTTCCGTAGCCGGCGGATAGATCGCCGGAATCTCCCGTCCCGGCATGATCTCGTAATATTTGTCGTGCAATCCCGCCAGCCGTGGATCATTCGGCGCAATTGCATACGGATTCCAGCCCTGTTCCTGCACCTTCGCTTCCCACCGGTATCGCTGCAAATCATCAGACAGCGTGGGCTCCATCGACCACAGCGTCGCGCGGAATGCAATCGCCGCAAAAATCAGTAGAATAGTAGTTGTGCGTGTGGCCTGCGTTCGAGTGAACCCATACAACGCCAACAGGTAAACTACGCCAGCGGCCAACCCCAGCTCGATAAAGCCGATCGCGTGGTTTTTCAGGTAATAAAGGCTGTGCATCCGTAGGAACATCGCTTCCAGCGCGACTCCTGCGCCAAGCAGCCAAACCTTGCTCCACCGGTTTCGGTTATTTTCGGAAGGCATTCGGAGAACACTTGCTGACTCTGGCTTCATTCCTGCTCGCCGCCCAGCAGAACGCGCTCAGCCACTACTGGCATAAGCTCACGGATAAAACTTTCAGCGGTGTCTATCACGCCAACGCGTTCGACCTGGCGATGATGATTCCGTACTTCCTCGTTCTGTTCATCCTCGCGGCCTACGGCATGCATCGCTACAAGCTCCTCTACGACTACTTCGTCTACCGCAAAAATGTTCCCGCCACGCCCCCGCCGGTCACGAACTGGCCAAAGGTTACCATACAGCTTCCCATCTTCAACGAACGCTATGTGATTGAGCGCCTCGTCGACGCTGTCTCGCAATTCGATTATCCTCGCGAACTCCTGGACATCCAGGTGCTCGACGATTCTACCGACGAAACCCGCGACGTCGCTCGCTCCTGCGTCGAACGCCACGCTGCGAACGGCTTACCTATCGCCTACATTCATCGCACCAATCGCGAAGGCTACAAGGCCGGCGCGCTGGAAAACGGGTTAAAGACTGCCCAAGGTAAGTTCGTCGCCATCTTCGACGCGGATTTTCTTCCGCCCGCCGATTTCCTTCGACGCACCATCCCTCATTTCCTCAATCCCGACGGCGGCGCCAACGTCGGGATGGTGCAGACTCGCTGGACCTATCTCAACGGTGATTATTCGTTGCTCACGCGCGTCGAAACCATTCTTCTCGACGGCCACTTCGTCATCGAGCATGGCGGCCGTTCACGTCGTGGCTCCTTCTTCAACTTTAACGGCACCGCCGGTGTGTGGCGCCGCGCCGCCATCGATGCCGCCGGTGGTTGGGAACACGACACCCTCACCGAAGACACCGACCTTTCCTATCGCGCCCAGCTCAAAGGCTGGAAATTCCTGTACCTTCCTGAAATCGAATGTCCCTCTGAGTTGCCCGTGGACATGAATGGTTTCAAAGCGCAACAAGCCCGCTGGGCCAAGGGGCTGATGCAGACCGCAAAAAAAATTCTGCCCAAAGTCTTTCGGTCTGATGTTCCCTGGCACGTTAAATCCGAAGCTTTTTTCCATCTCACCGCTAATATTTCTTATCCGCTGATGGTGCTGCTCTCCACCATGCTGCTGCCTGCCATGATTGTTCGCTTCTATCAGGGTTGGTTCCAGATGCTGGTCATCGATCTCCCGCTCTTTCTCGCTTCCACTTGCTCCATATCCAGTTTTTATCTCGCGGCACAGAAGGAACTACGGCCCAAAACATGGCTGAATACTTTCTTCTACATGCCCTTTGTGATGGCGACCGGAATCGGTTTGAGTGTGCGTAATGCCCAAGGTGTCCTCGAAGCTATATTCGGCAAGCCGTCTGAATTCGCGCGCACTCCCAAATATAGGATCGAAGGAAAATCCGGGACCTTTGCCGCGAAAAAATATAGAAACAAATCCGGCTGGATGCCCTACTGCGAAATTGCGCTTGGAATCTATTTCGCGCTTGCTGTCCTTTACGCCATCCTCAACGAAAACTATGCCACCGTGCCGTTTCTATTCCTCTTCGTTTGGGGCTACCTCTACACCGGTTTCATGTCCCTTAGCCAATCCTGGTTTGCCCATCTCCGCTTCGGCGTAAACGCGCCGGAAATGCGGCCCGCCTCCACCGGAGCCCCGGGCTTCTAACCGCTCGAGCAATGGCCCACGCCCCCTAGGTCTGGGTATACAATCTTCCAATCGGCGCGCTCTCGCCATTACTTCCGTCCAAACCAGGAGACCATATGAATCTTCGTGTCCTCTCCTCTCTCCTTGCGATCTTCCTCCCTCCCTTAGCTCTCGCCGGCGGCCAACAAATCTCCGCCGAAGGCAAGGCCTGCCTGGAGTGTCACCGAGATTCCACGCCGGGCATCGTCGAGCAGTGGCAATCCAGTGCGCACGCAAAAAGCGCTGTTGACTGCTACTCCTGCCACAAAGCCAACGACAACGATCCCGCTGCTTTCGATCACTACGGTCATAAAATCGCCGTGATTGTCACGCCGAATTACTGCGCTCGCTGCCACGCTGCCGAAGTGAAGCAATTCGAGAAGAGCCACCACGCCGCAGCGGCCAAGTTCATCGGTTCACTGGACAACATGCTCGGCGAAATTGTCGAGGGTGGTCCTGCGGCAAATAACGGCTGCCGCCAATGCCACGGCAGCGAAGTGAAATATCTCGGCGAAGGAAAATTCGATCCCGCCACCTGGCCCAACAGCGGCATTGGCCGCGTCAATCCCGACGGCAGCAAGGGCAGTTGCGCCGCGTGTCACGGCCGTCACTCCTTCAGCTCGGCCACCGCCCGCATGCCCGAAAACTGTGGCAAATGCCACCTCGGACCCGATCACCCTCAGATCGAAATCTACAACGAGTCGAAGCATGGCATTCAGTACCGCGCCAATCTCGCCAAGATGAATCTCGATTCCAAATCCTGGATCGTCGGCAAGGATTACTTCCGCGGCTCCCACCTGCGCCACCTGCCACATGTCCGCCACGCCCAATCAGCCGGTCACGCATGACGTCGGCGATCGCATCAGCATTACTCTTCGCCCGGTCATTTCTACCAAACTTGAGAATTGGGAACATCGCCGGCTCAGCATGATAGATGTCTGCTCCAACTGTCATGCCTCCGGCTGGGTCGACAACTTCTACAAGCAATACGAAGGCACGGTCGACCTGTACAACGAAAAGTTTGCCAAGCCCGCAAAATCCATCATGGATAAGTTGTATGCCGCCAAGAAACTCACCCCTACTCCGTTCGACGAAAAAATCGAGTGGACATACTACGAGTTGTGGCATCACCAAGGCCGTCGCGCCCGCATGGGCACAGCCATGATGGGACCCGACTACACCCAATGGCATGGTTTCTTCGAGGTAGCTAAAACCTTCTACACTGAGTTCATTCCCGAAGCAGAACAACTCATGCCCGGCGTCACGGCTGACGTCATGAAATCCGACTACCACAAATGGGCGGCCGGGTTGTCGAAGGAAGAACTGCAGCAACAAATCGACTTTTATAAGGAGCGGTACAAACAATAATCCGCTTGATCGTCAGTGCAACCTGCTTCTACGAAAGCTATTTATCCGCGTTGAGCGCCTGCAGTTCCCGCGCAGCTAGATCCCCCGGCAGAGGCGCGTACCCGAGCGATTGACACTGCTTCTGGCCGCTCGTCAGCATCCACCGAACCAACTCCCGCAGCGCCCCCTGCTTCTTCGCATCTTTTCCCTCTGCAGGGATTACTACCCACGTGAATGTGGCAATCGGGTAGGTGTGTTTTCCGTTCGCGTTCGTGATCGGTCTCAGCGATTCATTTCCCGCTGACAAACCAGCAGCTTTTCCTGCGGCGGTTACACTGTCCAGATCTGCCTTCACATACTCACCTGAAGCATTGCGCACGGCCCCAAAGTTCAGTTCGTGCTGCAGGGCGTAGATGAATTCCACGTAGCCAATCGAATTGGCTGTTTTGGCTACCGTGTCCGCCACACCGTCGTTCCGTTCTGCACCAATGCCTTCAGGCCAAGTTACCGTCGTGCCCACCCCAACACGCGACTTCCACTCCTCGCTCACCTTGGACAAGTACTCTGTCCACGCGTAGGTCGTGCCGCTCCCATCCGAACGGTGCACCACAACAATTTTTTCTGCCGGCAGGCGTACATGCTTATTAATCGCCCGAATCTCCGCCGCATCCCACGACTTGATCTTCCCCAGAAATATTTCCGCTAGCACTTCGGGTGTCAGGTTTAATCCGTCCGGCGCCCCCTTCACGTTATAAATCGGAACCACCGCGCCAAGGACCGTCGCAAACTGCAGCAGCTTCGCTTCGTTTTGGAGTTGCTCTCCAGACAGCGGCACGTCCGATGCTCCGAAATCCACGTCTCCCGCACGAATCCGGCGAATTCCTTCTTCCGAACCGACGGCTTCGTACTGCACGTGAACTTGTGGCCGCGTTTGCCGGAAGCTCTCAAACCACTTCTGGTAAATCGGGGCAGGAAATGTTGCTCCCGCTCCCAACAGCCTCACGTCGACAGCCGAGTCTGTCCCTGCGCCATTGGAATTCGCTGCTGCGCTTGCTTTCTCCCCAGCGTCTTTGTGTGCGACCGCTTCTGCGAGTTCGCTCGCCAACTGCTCGCTGAGATCTTCGCTAATACTTTTCCACCCTGCTCGCTGCGGCGTAGCCAAGTAAGACCATAGCGTCTTACCCCCCTTCCCGATCAATTCCGCTGAAGCGTAACCCTGATAAGTGGGGGATCCCGCGCCCTTGGAACGAGGACTGGTTGAAATATATCCTGTCGTCCACATCACCGCAGCGCCACGCAGCACCGCATCCGCCTGAGCGGCGTCTTTCACAATTTGGATTTTGCCGGAGGACTTCAGTTTTTGTTCCACTCGGTCGCGTACCGCCGTCGAGCCTTTTCCGATGTCTGGCCAATCTACCGCTACTTTTTTGACTTCGGAAATTTGCTCGGCGGACTGTGCTGCGGTCTGCTGGCTTGCCGCGGCGACGACCACGACGAGGGAAATCGCCAGCCAAGCCGCCTTGCGGAGAGATGTGGGGAAATTAATGGGATGCATCGAGCCGTTCACCTGGAATCCTGCAAAGTATACTGGGCTAGTGTCAGCTTTCCAACAATTCCTGACTGCCCGGTTAATGGGCATGTGAACGCTTGTTCACACGACATCCGGCTGAGATTTGCCGCTTCCATGATGCTTTTTTCATTACCCGCTGCGCAACCAAACCACTTGCGTCAACCGACACAGCACGAAACAATGTTCATGTAGAGGAAATCGGCTTGATTCGCGAGCGTCTCACTCTGGAAGAACTCGCCAACACGATTACCCATGGCGTTGGCCTGCTGCTCAGCATTGCCGGTTTCGTCGTGCTGCTCATTTTCGTCATTCTTCACGGCACTGCCAGTCACATCGTGGCTTGTTCCATCTACGGTGCCACGTTGATTTGTCTCTACGCTGCCTCGACGCTATATCACGCCGTGATTTCACCCCGACGGAAGCGTGTCCTGAAAATCTTCGATCACTCGGCAATTTACCTGCTTATCGCCGGCACTTACACCCCGTTCCTTCTTTTGAATCTACGGGGCGCCTGGGGTTGGTCGCTATTCGGTGTGGTTTGGGGTCTGGCCTTCGCGGGGATTCTCTTCAAATTCTGGTTTGTCGATCATTTCGAGTATTTGTCCACGGCGGTTTACCTGGCAATGGGCTGGTTGGTCGTCATCGCCGCTAAGCCCGTGCTGGCGCACGTTCCTGGCGTCACGCTGCTCTGGATCCTGGCGGGTGGCCTCTTCTATTCCTCCGGCGTCATTTTCTATATCTGGAAGCGTCTTCCCTACAGCCATGTCGTCTGGCACCTGTTTGTTCTCGCCGGCAGCACCTGCCACTACTTTGCGATCCTTCGCTGCGTGTTACCCCCTCGGGCCTGACCAGCTAGGAGCACGGCCACAAAATTCTTACTTCGTGGTTTCCCCTTCGGCAGCTTGCTGCTCGTCCTGTTCCGCTTTTGTCCAGTGGTTGTTTGGATCATATTCTTTCATGGACTGGGCGATGGTTTCGGTCTTCTTGCCTAGATCCTTTTCGTACACAACTCCATCGGCTCCCACCAGGAATGTCATCACTCCCGATGTGCGGTATTCCGCGGGATAGGCCACGAATGCGAAACCCTGAGTCATTTTCCCGTCTACGATGTAGCTCTTAGCTCCGCCCGCAGCATTTTTCCCCTGCTTTGTTAGGATCTGAAAATAGTAACCGCGATACGGAACCGGGGGTCCCCCCCGGCTGTCCGCATTCTCCTGTGCAACCGCCCACGCGACCAGCGGTCCAATCGGACTCTGCGGCTCGCCATCTCCCGCTTTCCAGTACAGTCCGTCATGTTTCCCTGCGTCGCTAAAAATCTTCTGCGCATACTCGTTGTTTTGCTTTGAGTAGTATTCCTTCTGCGCCGCCGCCAACTCCTGGCAAATCCGGATGGCTGACGCTTCATTCCAACCAATTCGCCGGTATAAAATTTCCTTTTTGCCTGCGTCCGTGTCGAAGTACCACACGTTCCCTGTGTTCACCAACGGGATCGGGTACGGCCAATTCCTTTCTCCAATGTACAGAGTCACGGTGCCGTCGGGCTCTTTCACCAAACGGTTCATCTCGTCATATCTCTGCACGAAATGCGCGCGCGACCTCGTATCCTCGTCGGCATCTCCGGAGTTTACGATTTCCTTCCCGTCCGGCCCGAACAGTTCCAGCAGCGCCTTTTCGTCATTGCCTTGCGCCGCGGCATACAGTGCCTTGCAGGCTTCCTCAGGAGACGAAAACGTCTTCTGGCCTTGCTGTTGGCCCAGGGAGCCGGTGGCACAAAAACCCGCAACGAACACTGTGATCGCGGCTAATTTCCAAATATTCGCACTACCGTAATTTAACTTCACTCGCCGCATACGGCTTCCCTCCTTCTTTCAATCCCTGCTTCTCTAAGGAACTGAACCTCACAACCCGTAGTTTAATGGTGTCCACCGCCGCCGTGCCCGCCGCCACCACCGCCTCCTCCGTGAGACCCTCCACCACCGCCGCCACCATGGGAAGCTCCCAAACTGGAGCTTCCCCTCGCCGAATAACTCTTGGACTCTCCTCCGTGGTCGTATCCACTGAATGCGCCGGACTTGACGTTGCTCTGCGGCCGGGGTTGATTGGGTACGTTGTACCCCCGCGCCGCGTGCGTATCTCCTTCAAACGGCTTAGGCGATGCCCCGGGACGGTTGTAGACATTGCCGCGTCCGCCGGCATAGCCATGTGCGCCAGCAGTTCCTGCCGGAGGTCTGTACCCTGCTGAGCGACCCGGCGCGCCGACTCCGCCATGTCCACCGCGGTAGTACACGTTTCGGTTATAAAACGTGGTGCTCCGCGAGTAGTATCTGTTGTTGTTGTAAATGACCGCATGGCCGTGCCAGTCGGTGCCCCAATGGTGCCAGCCCCATCCATAGCCCGCGAAAAAGCCGACTCCAAAACCTATTCCAAAAGACAGGAAAGGTCCGCCGTACCATATGCCAGGATACGGATACCACCCCGGCCACGCCACGACCGGATACCCGTACACTACCCAGGGATTGTACGCGGGCACATACACAACATCCGGTGCTGCCGGTTGAATAATGATCGTTGACCCTTGTGTCGTGACGGTTTGCTGCGGAGTTGTCTTCAGGTTACCCGCTTGTTCCGCTTTCGACCGCATCACTTGCACTGCATCCATCACGTCCTGTTGCTGGTTGTAGTAGGCGTCCCCCAGCGTTGAAGTCCAGGACAGATTCTTGTCCATGTTTCCCAGCACCGATGGAAATGCCGTCAGCGCCTTCACGCTGGGGTCCCACTGCATTTGATCCACCGCTCGTGCCAGGGCATCGCCCTTTAAATCCGGATGCGCCTGCACCCAGCGATCTGCTTCCACGACTTGCTCCGGAAAGGTGGATGCCGCCAGGATCTGCGCCACCAGCGAGTCGGGATACAGCGCAATCGGCGCTACCAACTGCTGCAGTTGCTCCGGCGTCTGTGGATTGTATGGCGGTCCTTGCGGTGTCTGGGCTGGAGGTGCCGCCTGGGCGTCCTGCGCGGCCGCGCTCAGCGGCACCGTCGCAAACAACAGGGTGAACGAGAGCAGAAAGGCCAAAAACTGTTTCAGTGGTTGCATCCCGGCAAAGCTTGCGCCACGCCCGACAATGTTCATGTTCTTGAACCTCCTGTCCACCGGAATCTCGCCAAGGTCCTGTTGGTTCCTCACAACTATAGATGGATAGCCAGAGGTTTTCGTTTCTTATTTTTGCGTTATTGGGCATGCGCAATTTGTTGGCCTGTCTGACATGAGTTGTTCTGTCAAGTTTTTCCTCTTGAACAGACTGAGCGTTATAGGATGATGACGCCTGGCACCAATTGCCCGTGGGAGTCCTCCATGAAACTGCCTTTTCTTCTGGCGCTGCTGCTTTGCTCCATTTCTCTTCTGGCCGAGCAAGAATCTTCCGAGAAGCCGGTCCCAGTCGACCAGGAGCCGCATCACCCCACCGCGCTCAAAAATGACTTTGTCCTCGTCATGCACGTCACCATTCCGGAAGGCCAGCGCACGCTTTACCACATTCATGCCCACGATCGCGTCGCCGTGGAGCTCTCGAATTCCAACATCTCTCAGCAAAATTGGCACGAGCCCGAAGGTCCCGCCGCTCCCACGAAACCCGGCGATATCTCCGCTCCCGCGGTCGGTGCATCGCCAACCATTCACCGCGTTCACAATTTTGGCCCCGGCACCTTTGAAGTGCTGGATATTGAAATCCTGCAGCGGCCTCAGCAGCCGTCTGCTTCCGAAGCAGGACCGGTTGCCATGGAAAATCCGAGCGCCCGAGTCTATAAGTGGACTCTCGCGCCGGGCGCCACTTCACCCATGCACACGCACACGAGGCCCTATGTCATTGTCGCCGCCACAAAAATGCCGCTGAAAATGTCCGCGCCAGACGGTCAATCGTCCTCGCACGAAGTTCAGGCTGGCGACTTCCACTGGATCGATGCGAAAGTCACCCACTCCCTCACCAACGAAGGGAATACGGAAGGCCAAATTGTTGAGGTGGAATTGAAATAGCTCGTTTCGAACTGCCGGTAGATCCTGTTTCGCTTAGCCTTTCGCCGCTTCGTCCAACCAACGAGTCAGCATGTATTCGTACTTGGGCTCCACGTCCAGAAATGCCACACCTGCTCCCACGTTTGGCGTGGCGTAAATGATCTTTGCTTTGGACTGAAACGTCAGGTCGCCCGCGAAAATCTTCAGCAGTACCAGCGTTCCCGTCGGGAAGGGGTTCATCATGTCCAGATAGCAGCCATGCAGGCTCAGTTCGCTCACCCGCGACGCCACGCGCACATCCGAGCGTTCTTCATACAACTCCGCACTGGCTATGAATATATACCGTGGTGTGCGGCGCCGTTCCCTCTCCATACGTCCTCCGGAAGGCTGGGTGGCCAATTTCTCCCATCCTAATCCCGGGTTGCTGTTCTCACACAATTTTTGCTTTGACGCCTGCTTTCACACTATTAACTCGCACATTACTAAGCCAGAATCACTCATCACGTGCGCTCAACTTGTTGAGTACATCGCTGGCAGCGGCTTCTGCGCTTGCGTTACAATTGCTCTTTCACTCCTCAGGACGGGGGAGCCTCTAGAGGTGACTGCATGAGTGGTCGCAAGAAGAATGGTCTGTCTTGGCGTCGCGTAGCACCATCCATCACCCTCGCTTGTTGGCTCCTCGCCGTGCTCGTTCTTTTAGCGTGCACTTCCATCCCGGCCGTCGCCCAGCAGCGCCGTGAACGCGAGCCCAACTCTGCTTACGCTGCCCGCCGCGCCAAACTTGCTGCCAACATCGATGGACCTATCATTCTGCTCGGCTATTCCGGCAAAGAAGTGGAAGCGCAGAGCTACATCTTCGCTCAGGAAGAAAATTTCTATTACTTGACCGGCCACAATGAGGAAGAAGCTGCTCTAATTCTGCTGCCCTCCGACGCACACAGATCCAAGAACGACGACTGGTCAGGTGCACGCGAAATCTTCTTCCTGCCTCCCAAAGATGCCCGCAAGGAAAAGTGGAATGGCCTTCGCATGTCCCCCAACGACCCCGGCATTGAACTGCGAACCGGCTTCTCACTCGTTAAGCCAATGCCTGAACTCCGCGCCACCGTTGAAAAACTCGCGCGCGTCTACTCCACCTTCTACACCGTCCTCCCTTATCAAAAAGAGTTGGGCGGCTATCCCCACGAAAAAGAAACCGTCGATTGGCTCAAGCAGGCCGCGCCAGAAGTCACCGTTAAGGACATCCGTCCCGCCCTTGCCGAATTGCGTTTGATCAAATCGCCCACGGAATTAGCGCTCCTGCGCCAAGCCATCGATCTGTCTCTCGATGCTCAACTACAAGCCTTCAAAATGATGCGGCCTGGCTTGTGGGAGTACCAAATCGCCGCAAAAATGGTGGAAGTCCACGCTATGGGTGGCTCGGAGGGTGAAGCCTACGCCCCCATCGTCGGCGCCGGACCTAATTCCACGGCCCTCCATTACGACAAACTTTCGCGCAAAATCCAGGACGGCGACGTCGTCGTGATGGACGTAGCTGCTCAGTATTCCGGCTATGCCGCGGATATCACCCGCACCATTCCCGCCAATGGCAAATTCACTCCTCGCCAGCGCGAAATCTATGACATCGTCCTCGGCGCCCAGGAAGCCGCTATTCACGCGCTCAAACCGGGCATGGACATGTGCCGCAAGGGCGACAAAAGTGTCTACAAAATCGCCTACGACTACATCAATTCTCACGGAAAAGATCAGAACGGAAAACCGCTAGGTCAATATTTCATCCACGGCCTCGGCCATCCTATCGGGCTTAATGTCCACGATCCCGGCGATCTCTGCAAGCCTTTTGCTCCCGGCACCGTCCTTACCATTGAGCCCGGCATTTACATTCCCGAAGAAAATCTTGGTGTGCGCATCGAAGACGATCTCCTTGTCACCGAAACCGGCTACGAACTCCTCAGCCAACGCCTTCCCCGTTCCCCCGACGAAATCGAGAAAATCATGGCCGACGCCGCAAAGCAGCGATTGACCGAATCCAAATAAAGTCGGGAATGCAGTATTTACAAGCCTCAAACTACCCTTAATGTCTTGACAATCTGCGAACCGGGGCGCTAAGGTCTAATCTTCTTACTCAGCGGCAAGCCAGCTTCGCGTCACTTTTCAGATATTTCGTCCTGTTCCGCGCTGAGCGTCAGGAAATAGCCGGTGTTGCCATGAAAGTGCCGCAGTACGACATCTTCTCCGGTACCCTTGATCGAGACGCGCTATGGCTCGAAGCTGTCGAGGGATTGGGAGCGGCTTGCGAAAGAATGAAGGAGCGCGCCAAGGAATCTCCGGGCGCCTATTTTGTTTTTTGCTCAACCTCCCGAGCGGTTCTTGCCTCCACCAATACGTCAGTGCCTGCGGAAAACCAGGACCGCGAGTCTGCCTGAGCAGCAGTACGGGAACCACAATTCTGGAACCTGGACGGCACTGAAGCCCCTACATGTGTCACCCTAGACGCACCGGAAAACGTTATCCGCACGTTTCAGCACAGGAGTAGAATCAAGTCGGTTCTTCCCGTGTTGATAGCGTTTGCTCGCTTAAGTTGTTTCAACGTGTTTTGCCACAACCACTGGCGCCCAGCTGAAAAATGAAAATGAAAAAATCCAAGACATCTAAGATAGCCTCATCTTTGAGTCATCACACCCCGAGTGTGCCGTCCGATGATCTCTCCGTGGTCGCCATTGGAGCCTCCGCCGGTGGCATTGAAGCATTCACGGAACTCGCCGCAAACTTGCCAAGGGACACAGGTCTGGCCTTTGTCTATATTCAACATCTTGACCCGACTCACCACAGCATTCTGACGGAGTTAATTGCCAAGCAAACGAAAATGCCCGTCACGGAGGTCACCGACGGGCTTCCGATTGCCCCAGACCATATTTTCATCATTCCGCCCAATGCCACCATGTCCATCTCGGGAAGTACCCTGCGACTCGCTCCTCGGGATGATTCTCGCGGCGTGCACATGTCCGTCGACCACTTCATGCGTTCTCTTGCCGAGGCCAAGCGGACCCGCTCCATCGGTGTAATCCTCTCTGGCTCGGGCTCCGATGGCACCTTGGGAATGGCGGAAATTCAAGCCCAAGGCGGTGTTACCTTCGCACAAGAAGAACTCAGCGCCCGGTATGATGGCATGCCGCACAGCGCGATTGCGGCCGGTTGCGTCGATTACATCCTTCCCCCTAAAGCCATCGCTCGAGAGTTGTCACGAATCGCCCGGCATCCGTTCGTCTCTCGGCATGATTCTGACGGTGTTTCTCATCTGGCCGGTGTGGCTGGCAACGATCTGGAGACCATCTTTCAATTGTTGCGTCGCAGTACTAGCGTCGATTTTACCCATTACCGCCAAACCACGATTCTTCGTCGCATTCAGCGCCGCATGTTGGTCCACAAACTGGACCGTTTACAGGATTACGTTCGCCTGCTGCAAAGCAACTCGGCGGAAATCAAGTCGCTGTACCAGGACATGCTCATCAACGTGACCAGTTTCTTTCGTACTCCAAAGGTCTTCGAGGCCCTGAAAGCCGAGGTCTTTCCGCTAATCCTAAAGCATCGCTTACCCGAACAAAGTATCCGACTTTGGACGCCCGGTTGCGCTTCCGGGGAAGAAACCTATTCTCTCGCCATCACCTTGCTCGAATTCCTGGGCGAAAAATCTTCCCGAGTCCCCATCCAAATCTTTGGAACGGACGTCAGTGAAGCCAGCATCACCAGGGCGCGCACCGGCATCTATCCCGAAAACATTCAAGGGGATGTTTCACCGGAACGACTCCGCACCTTCTTCACCAAGGTGGAAAGCGGCTATCGCATCAGCAAATCCATCCGCGACATCTGCATCTTTGCCCAACATAACCTCCTGAATGATCCCCCTTTTTCCCAAATGGATTTGATTTCCTGCCGCAATCTCCTCATCTATCTCGAACCTGTTCTGCAAAACAAAGTGATTTCTTTGTTCCACTACGCTGCTCGGCCCCAAGGATTTCTTCTGCTGGGGACTTCGGAGGGCGCCGGGCTCGTGGCCAATCTTTTCTCGATGGAAAATCGAGCACTCAAGATTTTTACCAAAAAGACCACCGCTGCCCGTCAGGTCGTTACTTTCTCTCTCAATCGCCAAGCCGATCGTAATGATGCCGATGCGCTTCGCTTGCCTGTCCGCCAACCGGATGCCAATTGGAACTATCTGGAAGCCCAGAAGGAATTCGATCGCCGTCTGCTGACCCAATTTGCTCCCGCAACCGCCTTCATCAATGACGACCTCGAAATCCTTCATACCCGTGGGAACGTGAGTCGCTATCTGAAATTGGGATCCGGCCGCGCGAGTTTGAACATCCTCAAGATGACCCCCCAAGGCATTCTGCTTGCTCTGCGAAGCGCCATTGCGAAAGCGAAAAAAGAGAACACCACGGTTGTCAAACAACATGTCCAGTTCAAATACGAAAATGGGGAATCAAAATCCAGGATCCGCTTTGTCGATTTTGAAGTCGTTCCTCTCAATATTGGCAATCTCAACGAAAAACATTTCATGATCGTGTTTCGTGACGCCCCTCCCGAAGCACCACCCCGTCGCGCGTCTCTCACCCAATCCTCCTCCAGGAAAGAAGCCTCGGAGAACTCCGAAAGAGTCCTCAAGCTCGAACAGGAACTCGCCGCCACCAAGGAATATCTCCAAGCTGTCATCGAAACCCAGGAAGCCACCAACGAGGAACTGCAGTCGGCCAATGAAGAAATCCTCTCCAGCAACGAGGAACTTCAAAGCACCAACGAAGAACTAGAGACCGCTAAAGAGGAACTGCAGTCGGCCAACGAAGAACTCAATACGGTCAACGATGAACTGCGGAGCCGCAATCTTGAAGTCAACCAAATCAATAATGATTTGACGAACCTGCTGGAAAGCATCGAGATCGCTGTGGTTATTATTGGAAGCGATTTGACCATCCGCCGCTTTACTCCCAAGGCGCAAAAACTTCTCGGACTCATCGCTACCGACGTCGGCCGCCCTCTTTTGAACATTAACCCCGCGATAGAAATCCCTGACTTTCAGGCTTCAGTTGTCCAGGTAATGGCCAATTTCCGTACCGTCGAAAGAAAATTAACCGATGCTCGCGGTACGCATTACCAACTTCGAATTCTTCCCTACAGAACCATGGAAAATAAGATCGATGGTGCAGTTATTACCGTTCTAGAGCTTTTGCCGGCTGCTTAAGCGAAAGACTGGGTCCTGCCACAAGCGCTTACGGCTCGCGCCTCAAGCTGAAAGGGCCGCCGCTGGCTTCGTTCTGTTTGCCAGTAAAGCTAACCTCTGTTCGTGACTCATGGGCTCCCAAGGCACAAGTTTTTCGGCAAGCACATCCATTCTGCGCAAGAGCGTCAACTCGATGAACAGCTCCATAAAATCCATGTCCCGGAAGACCAAGGAGCCAGATTCCCGCATCTTGTCGCGAAGCCGCTCCAGATGGGCGGGCATCTCGGTCCAGTGCAGGCCAGATCGATGGTGGTGGCAGAGGTGGTAGCCTTCGTTCATGAAGTTCACCTCATCCACAACGGTCACCGTATTTATAAAATAGTCTTCGGGATGTTCCGAATCGCAGAAGGCATGTTGGACCCAGGAAGTGATGGCCATGATGAAGTTCATGGTAAGAAGAGGGATTAGTACATAAAGGATTCCGATTCGCCAGCTGTAGAGAAAGATGGCGGTGAAGTAAACGAAGTACCGCGCCATTCCCCAAAACATTCGGTGTTGGTTCTTTACATCGCCTCTCGCTCGAAAATAGGCGTAGGGAACAAGCCCCAGGGTGGTCCAAATGTTGTCCGAAAGATACCAAAGGAAATGCAGGCGACTGGTTCGGTCGTAGCCACTGGTGGCGACAGTGTCGTCGGGTCCGCCATTCTCTTTATGGTGCAGGCGGACGTGAACCGTTCGTCCCAGTTCTGGAAGGTCCCCATACAAATATCCGAGAAAAAATTCGGCGTAGCGGCCGAAGACCTTATCGTATTTGTCCGAAAAATACCCTTGGGGCCGGTGTGCCTCCATGTGTTTGGTGCTGAACATCCTGATCGACCGCTGAAACTTGGGGCCGCATAGGGCTAGATAGAAAGCGATCACCAGAAGAAGTCGAGGTTTCCCTAAAGCCAGTTGAATCAAGAAAATTGGGAGGGCGGTAAGGCTGAGAGAGACCATGAGTCGTAACGCGGGGGTGTCTCGGGAGTCCCGCAGAACTTCAAGGCCAAGCCGGTCGATGAACCGGTCGTAAGCCCGGGAGAGATACTGATAGGCCTCGCCCAAGGGGCGCACCTTCCCGAGGAGGGTGGCAATACCATAGAAGGCGAAGGAGAGCAGGCCTTCGAGCGATGCGGCAGCAATGCTGGCCAAAGCGATGGGCACGGACACACACCGAACCAGGAGTTTGGCTATGGCGCGAGGGCTGAAGGTGGGCCAATAAGTCTTGGATCGAGCGCCTTTTTGCACCTGGTTCAAATCGGCTACACTTATTTTGCCTGCCAGTTGCATGGTCGTCGTTATACCCCTTGACGGGCTCCGTCCGTTGTCTTATGCAAAGGAATCCTACACGCAAGAAGCGCGAACTTCCAGCGCCGAACGTTGTGCCCGGTACTGGACAATGCCCACTGTCGAGGTAGAATAGGCGTCTGTCTAATAACCCACATCAAGAAACCCTGATGCAACCCACGTCTGCGGTGCCTCGCGTCAACGAGAAGCGAAAGATTATTGAACACTACGATGCCGTCAGCCCTTATTACAATGCTCTATGGGGCGAGCACATCCACCACGGCTACTGGATCCGTGGCGATGAATCCAAGGAAACCGCGCAGAATCAGCTCATCGATCATCTCGCGGAGCTCGCAGACATAAAAACGGGGTCGCGGATTTTGGACATCGGCTGCGGCTTTGGCGGCACCAGTCTCTATCTCGCAAAAAAGTTCGCCGCCAGCACCACGGGCATCACCATCTCTCCCGTGCAAGTGCAAATGGCCCAGGAAGCGGCGGCCAAGACCAACCTGGACGCTGCTTTTTTGCTGATGGACGCGGAGGACATGCACTTTGCCCAGCCCTTTGACGTGCTTTGGTCGGTCGAATCGATTTCTCACTATCACGACCCGAGGAAATTCTTCGCGTCGGCGGTGAAGTTCCTGAAGCCCGGCGGCTGTTTCGCGCTCACAGACTGGTTCCAGAAGGAAAATCTTTCGCCCGCAGCGAGAAAGAAATTCATCGCGCCCATCGAGAAAGGCATGATGGTCGAACTCCGCTGCATGAATGATTACAGCGACTTCCTGGTTTCCAGCGGCCTGCAGGTTGTTCATCGTCAAGATCTCACGCGCAATTGCGCGAAATCCTGGGACCTGGGTCTGGACATCATCAAAGACAAGAAGTTCTGGGCACTGGCCGCAAAACTGGGCGCCGAATTCGTCACCAACCTGAAATCCTTCTATGCCATGCGTGCCGGCTTCGCGTCCGGAAATTTCGTCTACGGCCTCTTCGTCGCCAAAATGCCGGAAAACGGCAGCAATCACGTTTGAGCAGGCTCAGGATGGGGAGAAAGAAACCCCAAGACCCAGGTTCCAAAAGCTGGAACCCAAGCCACCCGCCAGCTCCCGAATCCTGCCATCGAAGTCTCTCGCGCAATACGTGATCGGTGAGAGAATGTCGGCGCGCCGACATTCTTTGGTTAGTTACCCAAGAAGTAATCATACCCCCCTTCTCCCCCTGTTTTTGCTGTACGAGCGTGCAAGCAATTGAAAGCGCGGGGGATAGCCGGGAGACCGTACGGTACAGTACGGGAAAATGCCGGAAGATCGACGGGGGTACCCCCCGCCATTTTCGTATCAAGGGGAAACAAAGGACTTAGAGATTT
>DATERF010000094.1:0-90709 GCA_035271845.1 Candidatus Acidiferrum sp. | reverse complement strand
GGAAACCATCCCATTGGTGTGGACGTGATTCCGCGACTGGGATATGCGGTCGTGGCGAACAACGGAGATAGTTCCGCGTCCATCGTGCAGTATGGGGGCACGCCATTTACCGCGAAGCAGTTGGCGTTTACGGCGGCCACTTGTACGAGCGGGGTGTCAACGACCAACCTCTGTGTGGGTGTGTCTCCGGAGGGCGTGGCCATCGATCAGGATCGTGCGCTGGCCTTGGTGGCGAACACCGGTGGCAACAGTCTCTCCGCGATCGATTTGACGTCATTGTTGCTGCCGGCATCGAGTTGTACGAATACCGCAAGCGGTACGTGCGTACCCCCGGTGCAACCAATTGCCGTGAGCGGGCCGCCATTCGCGATAGCCGTCGATCCCAATCGAGCCGTAGCGGTGGTCACAAACATACAGAACGCGGGCACCACGAGTGTCACCGGCGGACTGGATGTGATCAGCCTGTCGACCGTGCCTCCGGCGAAGATCACCACGTCTTCCATCAATTCGTTGACCGCGAATCCGACGGGCATTGTGTATGATCCAGCGGTTACTCCGGCGCTGTTCTATGCGGCTTCGACGCAACAAAACGCCATCTATTCCTTTAACCCCGACAGTGGAACCACTTCCCTAATCCGCGTGGGGGTCAACCCATTCTCTGTGGGCTACAACTATCAGACCGGTTCATTGCTCAGCGTGAACTCGACATCGAACACCAGTTCGGTGATCGACACGGTGAATGCGCCGGTGTTTGCGACGCGGGAAACGTTGGGGATCAGCAGCCAGTCGCAGTTCGCCGTGGCGATCGACAAATTCACGAATACGGCAATACTTGCGGATCAGAATAACGACCGCGTTCTGATCGTGCCGGTGCCGAAATAAAAGTTTGCGTGAAACAGGGACAGGTTGCCGGAAGAGGCGGCAACAGCCTCGATTGCGAGCAAATCGGGCAGTCAGCTATACTTAGTTGTTTGTGATTCAGCTACAAAGCGGGTGTGGGAGGGCGGGCCCGAGGAGTATTGGGCATCGTCTTGAGACAAGAGGGTTGTCCTCGTTTCAGCTGGAATCGCGAAGAGAGTTCAACCGGACCACGCAAAACAGTTCAGGGTAACCTTTCGTTTAACGAAGATGATGAGGAAGGCGTGCCCGGAGATCAATAAGGAGAATACAGTGAATTCGAGAAACATGATTCGTGTGGGTGTTCTGGGCTTGGCGTGCCTGCTGGGCACGACAGCCGTTCGAGCGCAGACCGCTGCGGGTTCCGCGGCGGCCGGCAAGATTGGAGTGATCAATGTGCGGCAGGCGATCGTAACCACCGCGGAAGGGAAGCAGGCGTCGAATGAGCTGCAGACGCAGTTTGCGCCGCGACAGAACGAACTGGAAGCGATGAACAAGCAGATCAATGACTTGCGCAACCGGTTGAGCGCGGGAGCGAACACGCTGAGCGACGACGAAAAAGTGCGATTGACGCAGCAAGGCCAGCGGATGACGCAACAACTGGACCGCAAGAACAATGAATTGAATGAGGATGTCCAGGCGGCGCAGGGTGAAGTGGTGGACAAGATCGGGCGGAAAATGATGGACGTGCTGGACCGCTATGCGCGCGAGAACGGGCTTGTGGCCGTATTTGATTCTTCGTCGCAAAACTCGCCGATTCTTTTTGCGTCGACGAATATCGACATCACGCAGGAAATTATCAAGCTGTACGATCAGGCTTATCCCGTGAAGGGTGGAGCTGCAGCGCCTGCTGCTGCCAAGCCGGCGCCTACCAAGCCAGCTACGCCGCCCGCGACCAAGCCCTAAGACAGCGGTTGAGGAGTGGGGTGGGAAGGGGCTCCGGCCAGGCCGGAGCCTCTTTTTTCGACTGACTCTCAGCGGGCCAGCGCCCGGAAGCCTCCTTGTCTTGCTTTTAGGGGGTTACCGGAATATACTCTATTTTCGCTCTGTTACGGGTCGCACCATGAAGTGGGCGCAAGCCCACTTTTTTGTTGCCGCCGGATGGACTGAGCTTCAGACCGGCTTAGGCCGGGGAGTCTTTGCGTGAATCTGGAAAAGGTCCGCGAAGCCGCCGAGCGGGTAGCGCGTTCGGAAGGCTTGGAAGTCGTGGATGTCGAATGGAAGATCGGCAAACAGCGATTCCTGCGGGTGTACATCGACCGGGTTCCGCCACCAGGATCCTCGGAAACGACTGAGGGGGAAGAAGTTGCCAACCCTTACGCGCGAATCAGCCACGCGGACTGCGAACGGGTGAGCCAGCAGCTCAGCGTGATTCTGGATGTGGAAGAACTGGTGCCCGGCCCCGGCTACGTGCTGGAAATTAGTTCCCCCGGAATGGACCGGGCCTTGAAGACGCCCTCCGATTTCCAGAGGTTCGTGGGGCGGTTGGCAAAGATTTCGACCATGGAGCCTATTGGAGAAGCTAAGTTTTTTGAGGGGCGCCTGAAAGGGTTTACGGACGGAAAAGTCCGGATGGAGTTAAAAGGCAAGGAAGCGCGGATCGTGGAGATTCCCATGGAGACGATCCGTAAAGCGAACCTGGCGATTGAATTTTAGGATTGGAAGAAAATGGCGAATCTGCTCTACCAACAAATTGAAATGCTGAGCCGGGAGAAGCACATCGAACCGGAAGTGGTGATTTCTGCCATCGAGGACGCCATGGTTGTGGCGGCGCGCAAATTCTATAAGTCCGAAGAGGACTTGCGCGGAAAGTTCAATTCGGAATCCGGGCAGGTGGATGTGTTTTCGGTCTTGACGGTGGTGGAAGAAGTCACCGACCCGAAGCGGGAAATCAGCGTGGCGGATGCGAAGAAGAAGGATCCCAATCTGGAGTTGGGCGGCGAGATTCGCACCGCCAAGCCCACCGATGTTCTTGGCCGGATTGCGGCGCAAACCGCGAAGCAGGTAATCCTGCAGAAGGTGCGCGAGGCGGAGCGCGATACGATTTACAACGAGTACCACACGCGCGCGGGCGAACTGGTGACCGCCATCGTGAAGCGCGCCGAAGGTCCGGACTTGATCGTGGACATGGGACGGACGGAAGCGCGTCTGCCGAAGCGGGAGCAATCCAAACTGGAAACCTACAACATTGGCGAACGCTTGCGCGTGGTAATCAAGACGGTGGACCGCGCGGCGAAGGGTCCGCAAGTGATTGTGTCGCGGGCCGATGCGTCGCTGGTGCAACGGCTGTTTGAAATGGAAGTGCCGGAAATTTATGACGGCACGGTGCAAATCCGCGCGGCAGCACGCGAAGCCGGCGAGCGGACAAAAGTCGCCGTAGCGAGCCGGGACAAAGATGTTGACCCGGTGGGCGCGTGCGTGGGCATGAAGGGTATGCGCGTGCAATCCATCATTCGCGAATTGCGCGGAGAAAAAATCGACATTATTCCTTATAACGAAGAAACCGTGGCATTCGCGCAAAAAGCGCTGAGCCCCGCGAAAGTGACGCGCGTACAGATCACCGACCCAGAGAACAAGAAGCTGGAAGTGATCGTGGAAGATTCGCAACTGTCCCTGGCGATCGGCAAAAAGGGCCAGAACGTGCGGTTGGCCAGCAAGCTGATCGGCTGGGACATCGACATCAAGAGCGAAGAAGAAAAGCGCCGCGAAATCGAAGAGCAGATGACCGCTCTGACCGCACCGACCACGCCCCTGACGGTTCTGGCGGGCGTGGGACCAAAGACCATCGAAAAGATCGAAGCGGCGGGCATCACCTCGCTTGAAAAGCTGGCGGGCATGACTCCGGAACAATTGATGGAGATCCCGGGCATCGGCGAGAAGATGGTCGACAAAATCTACCAGGCTGTGAACCACTTCTATGAAAGTGGTGGAGAAGCAGCTGCGGCGCCAGCGGAAGGCGCGGTGGACGCAGCTGGAGAGACTGCCGAAGAAACTGCCGAAGCAAGCCCTGAAACCGCGGAGCCCGAAGCTGAGACCGCAGAAGCAGGTACAGAAACCACAGAGCCGGCAGCGGAGACTGAGACCCAGGCTGAGGCAGAAAATACGGCGGAAGAAACGAATGAGGAATCCACCGCGGAGGATCACTCGGCGGCAGCTGAATCGACGGAGCACAAAGCTCCGGAGAATCAGCAGGAAGAGAAAAGTTCTTAACGAAGCATGAGTGACTCATCCCAAGTTCGCATTAATGAATTGGCCCGAGAGCTGGAAGTCAAAGCTAAGGCGATAATTGACTTATTGCCCGGGTTCGGCGTAACCGAGAAAAAGACGCATTCCAGCTCGATTCCAGTAGAGGTTGCGGAGAAGGTTCGCCACAAACTGCAAGGCACTGCGGAACCAGAAGCCCCGGCCAAAGTTGCGGTGCCGGAACCCGCGAAGCCCGCGATTGCACACCCGCCAGCTGCGGCGCCCGCGCCACATCCGCCTGCGGCCGCAAGGCCACCCGCGCCCGCGGCAACTCCCGCTCCTACAGCACATGCTCCCGCAGCAGTTGCACCTGCACCTGCTGCGCCGAAGCCCGCCACGCCCATTGCGCCTGCCGCTGCTGCCCCGGCTGTTCCTGTGCCGGCTGCGAAACCTGCAGCGCCTGCATCCGTTCCGCCAACGGCGCCGAAACCTACGGTAGTTCCCGCACAGGGTGCTCCGGCAGCAGCTCCGAGACCGGCGCCGCCAGCGACACCACGACCTGCGCCTACACCAGGGCAGCCTATCGCCGCACGTCCTGCGCAGGGAGTGCCGACCAGAGTTCGCCCGCCGCAGCCCGGGGCGCAACCGGCAAGCGCAAGACCTGCCGCGGGATCTGCGAATCCGGCGACGCGGCCTGCAACACCAGCGCGTCCCCCGATGCCCACGGGAGGCAATCGTGGGCCAATTCCCGGCACGGAACCACGGAGTGAACGTCCGAGCGGTCCTCGACCTGGACAGCCGATGCGGCCCCAATCAGGACAAGGGGGCCGGCCATATACGCCGCGTCCCAGTGGAGGCCAAGGCCAAGGTGGTCCTGGAGGTCCCGGCGGACCAGGCGGACCGAGCCGTCCTTGGAGTCAAAGACCCGGAGCCGTGCCTTCCGGTTCGCGTCCTGGTCCTCGCACACCTGGACGTCCAGGGATGCTTCCGCCGCTTCCCGATAAAATGCCGCCGAAAGCAGAACCCGGGAAACCGCTGTATACGCGCCGCCCAACACAGCGCCAGCGGCCGATGGTCGACAAGCGCGAGATGGAAGGCGAGCGAAAGCTGCATCCCACGCGGCAGCGTCCCGGTGCAGGTGGCCGAGGAGCGGCAGCAGTAGCGCTTGCTCCACCAGAACCGCGTCCGCCGCGCGAAGTGACGTTGACGGAAGGAATTACAATCCGCGAGTTGGCGGAGAAGCTGGATATTCGCGCGAAGGATTTGTTGAAGACTTTGCTGGATCGTGGAGTGTTCGCCAGCATCAATCAGGCGCTGGACGTACACACGGCGACGGAGCTGGCGCAATCGTTCAACGGCGTGGTGAGCGTGGTTTCGTTCGAAGAGGAAATGGTTCTGGAAGTAGCGAAGGAAGAGACCAGGGAAAACCTGAAGCCTCGTCCACCCGTGGTAACCGTGATGGGCCACGTGGACCACGGAAAAACCAGCTTGCTGGACGGCATACGGGCTGCGGATGTGGCCGGTGGCGAAGCCGGAGGCATCACGCAGCATATCGGCGCGTACAAAGTGCAAGTGGGCGACCGGAGTGTGGTGTTTGTGGACACCCCGGGCCACGAAGCGTTCACGCGGATGCGTGCGCGCGGCGCCAAGGTGACGGACATTGTGGTTTTGGTGGTGGCGGCGGATGATGGCGTGATGCCGCAGACGCGCGAAGCCATCGATCACGCGAAGGCCGCGAGCGTGCCGATCATCGTGGCAATAAACAAAATCGACAAACCAGAAGCCCAGCCAGAACGCGTGAAGAGGCAATTATCGGATTTGGGGTTGATGCCGGCGGAATGGGGCGGCGACACCGAGTTTGTGGAGGTTTCGGCAAAGCAGAAAAAGAATCTGGACAAACTGCTGGAGATTATTCTGCTGGTAGCCGATCTTCGCGAGTTGAAGGCCAACCCGGATGCGCCAGCGAGCGGTACCGTACTGGAATCGCGTGTGGACAAAGGGCGAGGCCCGGTGGCCACAATCCTGGTGCAGAACGGCACGCTCAATGCGAGCGACTTCTTCATTGCGGGATCCGTTTTCGGTAAGGTGCGCGCGATGTTTGACGACCGCGGCCGGCCAGTGAAAGACGCGCCGCCTTCGACACCTGTGGAGGTGCTCGGTTTGCAGGGAGTGCCCGAGGCGGGTGATCACTTCCAGGTTACGGACGAGGCAAAAGCGCGGCACGTGGTGGAATTCCGGCAGTCCAAGCAGCGCGACGCCGCTCTTCGAGCGAGCGCGGGTGCCCGCATTACGCTGGATCAGTTGCACGAACAATTGAAGGCCGGCGAAGTGAAAGAACTGCCGCTGGTCATCAAGGCCGACGTACAGGGTTCCGCGGAGGTTTTGGGCGAAATGCTGCCGAAGCTTTCGACCGACCAGGTGAAGTTGAAAATTATCAGTGCCGGCGTAGGAGCCGTCAACGAAAACGATGTGTTGCTGGCCAGTGCATCCGGCGCCATCATTATCGCGTTTGGAGTGCGTCCAGACCGCAAAGCGTCCGATTTGGCGCAGCAGGAAAATGTGGATATTCGGACGCATAACATTATTTACGAAGTGTCCGATGAGATTAAGAAGGCCATGGAAGGCCTGCTGGAGCCGGTGGTCCAGGAAACGTATCTGGGCCGGGCCGAGGTGCGGAACACCTTCCGGGTCAAAGGCGCGGGCACAGTAGCAGGCTGCTACGTGGTGGATGGAATCATGAAGCGCGATGCGCAAGTCCGCGTGCTACGTGATGGCGCGGTGATTTACGCTTCCCGCCTGAATTCATTGAAGCGGTTCAAGGACGATGCGAGTGAAGTGCGCACCGGATTCGAATGCGGCCTGGGAATCGCCAATTTCAACGATGTGAAAATCGGCGACATTCTGGAGTGTTTCCAGGTCGTCAAACTGTCCGCGGCCGAAGCCGCCGCGCAAGGATCCGTTCCCGCCCGAAAATAAGAAGAGGTGTCAACGCCCCGGCCGTGCCGCCTGAGGATGAATGACCATGCCGGTAGGATTGCTAACCCTGGAATTGCACCTGCCCGAAGCGCATTCGCTGAAGGACAAGCGGCAAGTGCTGCGGAGCCTGAAAGACCGATTGCGCGGGAATTTCAATGTAGCGGTGGCGGAGCTGGATTTTCAGGACACCTGGCAGAGATCGATCGTGGGCGTGGTAACGTTGTCGAATGCGGAGCAACATGTGGAGGAATCTCTCCAACAAGTTCTGGCCGAAGCCGACAAGATTCTAGGACCGCTGCTGATTTCGCACGACGTGGAATATCTCTGAGGACCCTGTAGTCGGAGGCCGATAACCAGGATTTTAGTTAGGATCGTCACCGTCATGAGCCCTGATCACCATCGACATGAACGAGTGGGTGAGGAAATCGCTCACGAGATCAACGCCATGCTCGCCGGAGAGTTGAAGGATCCCCGGCTGGAAGGCAACGTGTGCGTAAGCGCAGTACGTGTGCAACCAGACATGAAACACGCGCGGGTGTTCGTCAGCGTGAGGACGGAAAACGCGAAGGAGCAGTCCGACGCGATCAAGGCGCTGGAACACGCTTCTGGATATATCCGTCATGAACTGATCGAACGGCTACAGTTGCGGCGGCTGCCGGACTTGCACTTTACTTTAGACCTTTCCCAGGAGCATGTGGAACGGATCGAACAGCTTCTGAAGCAGATGAAGATGGAAAAACCGTCGCCGCCGGAAGCGAACTCCTGAAGACTCGTGGCTCGTGGCGGAGGTGCGGTTACCGGAAAGCAGATTCCTCGCTTCGCTCGGGATGACAATTCTTAATATGCGGGACCTTGCTCCAGAGATCACGACAAACGGATAGTTTTGCGATGGCACGACAGCCCCAACCCGCGCCCTTCGATGGCGCCCTGGTAATCAACAAACCTCAAGGCAAGACTTCTCACGACATTGTCGATGCGGTGCGGCACTTGGCCGGATTTCGCCAGATTGGTCATCTTGGCACGCTTGATCCGTTGGCGACCGGTGTCCTGGTGCTGCTTCTGGGAAAAGCAACACGCTTGGTGCGCTTTTACGCGGGTCGGCGTAAACACTACAACGCGGCCTTCCGTTTCGGTTACGCGACGAATACCTACGATTCCGAAGGCGTAGCAGCAGGCCCGGAGCTGTCGCCGACACTGGAACGCGAACTCCTGGAACGATTAGCTGCGGAATCCGTGGGGCGATTCGAGCAGATGCCACCGATTTTTTCAGCGAAGAAAATACATGGGCGGCCAGCGTACGAACTCGCGCGTAAGAACCAGGCAGTGGAACTGAAACCCGCCAGCGTGGAAGTGTTCGAATATCGCCTGACGGGTATTGAAGGTGCGGTGGCACGTTTTTCGATCGAATGTTCTTCCGGCACATATATTCGATCCTTGGCTCACGATATGGGTCAGAAGCTGGGATGTGGTGCGCATTTGAGCGAGATTTGCCGCACAGCGGTCGGGGAGTTTTCGCTGGATCGGGCCATCGAGCTAGAGGAACTGGCGCAGATAGCACGCGAAGGGAAATTCGAGAACTGCCTAATCGCTTTGGAGAACCTCTTGCCGGATTATCCAAAGACGAACGTTTTGCCGGTGCTGGAAAAGAAAGTGCGCCATGGGGGAAAGTTCAATGTCCTGGTCTCGCAGTTGCAGCCGGGACGATCAGAATTGCCACCTGGGGCGACCACGGAACTGGATAGCGGAGGTGTGCATGCGACGCGACTGCGCGTGTTCAGCCAAGCTAATAAACTGATCGCGATTGCGGAAGCAGTGGTGCCGCGCACGTACCAGCCCGTGGTAGTATTCGACCCACTGCCTTAGCCGCGGTTCATGAAACTGGAAGCTTGCTGTGTGAATCCATCTCTTGTGAAACTGGGAGACTTCAGGATGACTGCCGCCTCAACGCGAGGAATAACCAATGGACCCGGGCTGAGCCGTTTGGTGACGGTGGATGGATCGCTCGCGGGTGCTAATTGGCCAGAGAGCCGGGCGCGGGAAGTGTGTCAGCAGTTGGAATCCGGACACATCGTATTCTTGCCGTGTTCTCCAATCGAAATTCCCGTAAAAGATCGCGAATTGTTGCTGGGCGGCAAACAATCCAGTTCCGCCTACCACAAGAATATTGCCTACCGGCCGTTAGAAGATAAACTCACGGGGCTGGATCGCGGTGAAGAGTGGGAAGCGGAGGAGTTGCGGCGTGTCCTGCAGGAGTATTCGCGGCGTTCCGTGGAATTTTTGCGAAGTTTTCTGGCGCCATACGCACAGAAATGGAAATTGGAGTTCGCGAGTTTTCGCCCCGTTGAGGAAAAGGGTCGTCAGGCAAGACTGCACGCGCGTAACGATTTGCTGCACTTCGATTCGTTTCCGACACGGCCGACAAATGGAGCGCGAATTCTGCGTTTTTTCACGAACATCAATCCGAAGGAAAATCGCGTGTGGCTGACGTCACAAACGTTTGAAGCGTTTGGCGCGCGGATGGTCAAAGCGGGAGGATTAACTACCGCGCTGAACAATCCACTGCTTCGGGGGGTGTACACCCTGGCAAGAATTCTGCATCTGCGCAAGACAAACAGGTCGCCTTACGACGACTTGATGCAGCGTTGTCACAACGCCATGAAGGAAGATGGCAAGTTCCAGGAGAACACTCCAAAAAACCGCTGGGAATTTCCGCCGAACTCTTCCTGGATGGTGTTCACGGATTGCGTCAGCCATGCGGTGCTTTCCGGACGATATGCGCTGGAACAGACGTTTCTTGTGCCACCGTCGGCGCTCGTCGAACCTCAGCGGTCACCGCTGGCAATATTGGAATCCGTCACCGGACGGCGATTGACTGTTTAGCGCGACATTTCCGAAGTCTGAGAATGGCTTCGCGTTTCAGTGAACGAAGTCTTCACTGATCGGGCCGATTGGGCGGCGGCGCATTCGGCTGCGGCTGGTTATCCGGGTTGGTTGGAGGCGGAGCCGGCAACTGCGGTGCTGGCAGCTGGGGTGGGGTGGGAGTTCCAGGCGCGGGAGCGGGAGCCTGCGCTGGAGGTGTTTCTTGTGGGGGCTCTCCGGGTGCGGTTGGTGGAGGAACTGGGGGTGCACCCGCGCCGACTGAACCTCGTCCACCCATGTCGCCACGGCCGGCGTAAATGCTTCGTGATTCATGAGAGGGGATGCGCAGCTTCCGAGGAGTGATGAGGATAAGCAGCTCGTCGTCTGTAAAGGAATCGTTGTGCGCACCAAACAGATAGCCGGCACCGGGGATCCGCGCCAATCCGGGTATTCCGGTCAGCGATTTGGAATCTTGGCGATTCAGGAGACCGCTCACGACGGAAGTCTCCCCTTCCTTCAAGCGAATGGTTTGGGTGAAGCTTTCATTGGAAATGATGGGGATGCCGTTGTTATTGGTGCCGGCCAAAGCCTTGAGCTCGTACTCCATTTGCAGGGTGACTTCGTTGTCCGCGTGCATGTACGGCGTGGCTTTGACTTTGAGGCCGATATCCACGTATTCGGATCCCGGATAGGGAGTTTCGCCATTGGCAGCACCAGGAATGTAACTTGCTGGACTGACCAGCAGAGTCACTAAGCCATTGGCATCGGCAAGATTGTTGGTAACGACGACATCCGGGTAGGTGTGACCGGTAAAGTCTCCGACGATAATCGCGCCAGGATCGGTTCCTGCGCGGGAGCTGATTGCGGTAGAGAACGTCCCGTTGCCCTCGTCTGGGAACCCCAGAACGGTACCGGCAGACGGAACCGTTACTGCAATGCCGCCGTAGTATGTGTTCGCTAAATCGGCAATGGTTACACCGCCTGGAGGGGAACCTGTCGAAAGTGGGGATTGTGAGGCGGCTGTGAACGTGATAGTGCCATTGCTAAGAGCGCCGGAACAGAAATACACGGTGACGGAATTGTCATTCTGATTGGCGATGGCAAGCGCGGGTCCCGTACTCCCGCCCAAGGTACCGGACGAAATCGCCACCGGAAAATTGCCAGTGGCTAAAGGAGCATTGAAAGCTAATTTAAAGGTACCGTTGCCATTGCCCAGATAGATCGTGACATTGTTGGAGGTCTGATTGAGGATCGCCAGATCCGGTATGCCATCCTGGTTGAAATCGTTCACCGTGACAGCAATCGGGCCAGTTTGTCCGGGGGGCAGGGCAAAAGGTGAGCCACTTACCTGGGAGAAGGTGCCATTGCCGTTGCCCAGAAAAACGGAAAAGCTATTATCAGCAAAATTGGTAACGACGAAACCGGGATAGGCGTTGTTTAGGGTATTGAAATTGCCCAAGGCGATGGCACTCGGCCGATTTCCCGTTACGTACGTCTGAAAATTGTAAAAGGTGCCGTCGCCGTTACCGAGCAGGATGGTCACCGTGTTCGTGGTCTGCGAGGCCACCGCCAAGTCAGGATAGCCGTTGTTGATGGAGTTCAGCGATCCGGCGGCTATAGACACGGGGGTACCGACCCCGCCTTGCGTAGCGGTGATGGAGGCAGTGCCTACAGCGATTCCGGTGGCCACACCGGAACCTCCCTGAATGGTGGCATCCGCGTTGTTCGAGGAAGCCCACACCGATGTGGTAGTGATGTCCTGCGTGCTGCCGTCGCTGTAGGTTCCCGTAGCCGTAAAGCGTTGAGAAGTGCCCGCAGCGATGGTGGCGCTTGGCGGAGTTACGGCAATCGATTGCAAGGTTGCCGCAGTAACGGTCAACGTCGCGCTGGGACTGGTCACGCCGTCCAGTGTGGCTTGAATTTGCGCCGAACCCGTGGCGATCCCGCGTGCGGCTCCAGACGCGGTGCCGATGGTGGCTACGTTGAAGTTGGAGGTAATCCATGTTGCGCTGGTGGAGATGTTTTGCTGGCTACCATCGCTGAAACTTCCCGTGGCACGGTATTGCAGAGTACCGCCTTTGGCGATGGACGCGCTAAGTGGTGTAATGGCGATCGATCGGAGTGTTGCCGAGGTTCCCGCCAACGCCACGGCAGGACTGACGACGCTGCCAAGCGTGGCGCTGATCTGCGTTGAACCCGACCCCTGGCCCAATGCCACACCCGATTGCGAGCCGATCGTGGCGACGGCGGAATTGCTCGAAGACCAAGTAACATTCGAAGAGATGTCCTGTTTGGTGCCATCGCTGAAGGTTCCAATGGCCGTAAATTGCACCGTGCCTTTGGGCGCAACCGAAGCTGCGGCCGCAGATATCGCGATAGATTGCAACGTAGCACTGGTGACAGTGAGTGGCACGGCCGGACTTACGACGGGGGATTTTGTCGAACTGGCGTTCAAGGCAATCGGCGAACCGTTGGCCTGAACGAATTGAGTGGCGGCACCTGCACCCTGATTCAGCAGGATGGAAATGGTGTCGTCCGCCTGGTTGACGACCGCGAGGTCCTGGACACCCATATTGCGAAAATCCGCGTTGGCCATCGATACAGGACCAACTCCAACCGTGAATTGCTGAAAGGGAAGGCTCGTGCTTGTCCCGCCGACGTTGGCTGAGGGCGTGGCACTGCCCAAGCTTGCGGAGAGCAATGACAACGTCACCGGATATCGTTCCCCGGCAAAAAACGTGGCGGCTTTACCTTCTTCCGCTCTCATCAAAACCTGCCTGCCGCTGTGGACCAAGGAAAGAGCTTGAGAAAATTGCGCGGAAACAGTCGGAAGGGTAAGCAAAAAGGTACTTTTCCCGCCTCCGAACCCGATGACGTTGGGAAGAGAGGTGGGCGAGGAATTACCGAAAACGGAGGAGAGGAGGGCCAGCGCCGCGGATAAGGTGGAGGCGGCGCGCAACTGAGCCAAAAGAGGCGGATCGAGGTAGTAAACAGTCACACGGGAGGGCGGCGTGATTCCCAGCTGGACGGCATTATTACGATCGACTTCGAGAAACTCGATATCGAGAAGGACCTCGCCATGGGCCTGCTCCAGGTCCTTGATGATTGCTCCAGCGAGGCGAACGCGAGGCACAGTGTCACGAAGAGTCAAGCTGTGGGCGTTGAGAGATTGTTGGACGCGCTGAGCTCCGGTTAAATCGCGAACGGCACGCACAACCTCGGTTATTTCCGTGGGAGTGCTGGAATCCGGGAGCACAAACGTTTGCTCGATGACCGTATCAAAGGCTTTGCGCTTTTCCGCGGTGTCTGCGGCGACGAAAATCATCTTCGAGTTTAATGGCTGCCAAAACGTTCCGGTCTCCGCGGTTAGAACTTTCATGACTGTATCGAAGTCCACATCCTCGAGGCGCAATTTGACGTTGCGAGAAGGCAGGTCGGGATCAAACGAGACTCTCAGGCCGTAGGCCGCCGCCACCTGTTCGTAGGCGCTCTGCAGATTCGTCTGGAGGCGGAAATTCTTCTTTTCCTTGCTTGGAGTGAGTTGAGGCAATCCTTCCGGAGGTTCCTCCTGCGGCGCGTCTTTGGTTTCCGCGCGCATGGCGTTCATCTGCCTTAAGCGCTCGAGCAGTGTTTCATTGGTGGGATCAATTTGGAGGGCGGCGGCGAGTTGTTCGGTGGCTTCCAGAAATTTAGATTCCACTGCCAATAGTTCGGCTTTGTCCACGTAAGCGCGCACCAGTTTGGAACGAAGCGAAGCTGCTTTGCTGACGATGGTGACGTCAAACGGGGCGTACCGCGCGGCCTCGTCATATGCTGCCAAGGCGTCTGCGTAGGAGCCGGCTTCCTCTTCTCCCGTTCCCAGTTCTACGAGCTTCTTGGCACGTTTTGGATCTGGCTTTACCAGGGCATGCGGATCATCACTGCCAGAGACGGTTTGGCGCCCTTGGGCAGGCAAGGGAGGGCACGCCAGTAGCCAGGAGAGCAACAGGGCCAGCAGCGGTCGATAAAGGCTACGATACATAGAAAGGGTTAGACGCAAGTCCCTATTCTACAGTGGCTGGGAAAAAGAAGGAGGGTGTCGGGAGTCCTTGACGAGGAGGAAGGGGAGAGGGTAGACTGGGATTGTAGTTGCAAATCACTTTCAACTGGAGTCCCCGTGCTTTCCGCCTTTTTAATTGCCCTCCGCGAGGGCGTCGAAGCCTCGCTCGTCGTCGGTATTGTACTCGTGTATCTCGCTCGCACTGGGCGGACGCATTTGTCCCGCTACGTTTGGGGAGGAGTAGCGGCCGCGGTGGCGCTGAGCCTTGCGGTGGCCATCGCCCTGGAACGATTCAATATCAGTGAGGATGGCTTTGAAGGATTGATGTACCTGGTGGCCGCGTTTTTCGTGGTAACCATGATTTTCTGGATGAACAGCGTCGCCAAACACCTGAAGAAAGAAATCGAGGAAAAAGTGGAGAAGTATGCGGGGCGCGGAGGCTCCGCGGCGGGATGGGGCATTGGCCTGTTTGTTTTTCTGATGGTGCTGCGCGAAGGCGCGGAACTGGCGCTGGTGTTGCGCGCCGTGGAAATGTCTACAGAGGGATTGCAGACGTGGATTGGAACAGTGGCGGGAATTGCCGCGGCGGTAGCGGTAGGATTGTTTTTCTTTAAGGGCACGTTGAAAGTGCCATTGCACCGGTTTTTTGCGGTGACCAGCTCGATTCTGATTCTGGTGGCGATCCAGTTGGCGGTGACCGGTCTGCACGAACTGAGTGAGGCGCGCTGGATTCCCTCGAGCAAAGCGGAGATGGCCGTTCTGGGGCCGATCGTCCGGAACGAACTGTTCTTTTTCATTTTTGTGTTTGGCGCCGTAATCGTGATGATCTTTCGCGAATGGCAGAACGCGTCGCTGGCGAAGCCACCCCTCGCGGCAATGAATGACGCGGAGCGCCGGTTGGTGGACGCGAAGAATCGGAGGCAGCGTCGCTGGATGATGGCTGCGGCGGTTGCGAGCCTCAGCGTCATCCTGGCACTGACTGCGGATTTTATTTATGCCAAGGTGAATGCCGCACCGCCGCAAGCCCGCCCGGTGCAGGCTGTCGACAATGTTGTGCGAATTCCTGTGGCTGAGGTGCAGGACGGGAACCTGCATTTGTTCACGCTGATTGCCGGTGGGCAATCCATTCGCTTCATGGTGATCAAGAAGCCCAATGGCTACGGAACGGCGCTGGATGCCTGCCTGATTTGTGGTGCGGAGGGTTACCGGCAAGAAGGGCAAAACGTGATCTGCCGGCACTGCGCTTCGGCTATTTATATCCCGTCGATTGGGCAGAAGGGTGGATGCAATCCCATCGGTTTCCCTTCCAAAGTGGAGGCAGACGATATCGTGATCGACGTGTCCTCCGTAACAAAGGCAGCGGAAGAAATCCCGCGATAGGAGCGAGATTCGTTTCACACCTCGGAAAATGTTCCTGCGACTTGTAGCCGATTCCTTTACGCGACGCCCCCGGCGGAAAATACTCAGCATGGCTGCTTTGGCCATGGGCATGGCTGTGGCCACGGCGGCGTTGAGCGTGTCGCTGGATGTGGGGGACAGACTGGCGGAGGAATTTCGCAGCCTGGGCGCGAACTTGCTGGTGACGCCACAGGCGGATTCGTTGCCACTGGAAATTGGGGGCGTGGATTATCGGCCGGCGAATGCGGGGACATATTTGCCGGAAGCGGACCTGGGAAAATTGAAGACGATTTTTTGGCGCTTCAACATTATGGCGTTTGCGCCGATTCTGGAAGTGCCGGTGCAGGCATGGTCGCCGGCTTCGAAGAATTGGTCGAGTCCGGGAACGGTGGGAAACGCGACGCTCATCGGTACCTGGTCGGAGCATTCGGTCCCCATTCCAGATGGCACTTCTTACGTCACGGGGATTCAGAAGACAAATCCCTGGTGGCATGTAGACGGGAATTGGTTTGGGGAAGGCTCGGAGGAATGCTTGGTAGGGACAGGGTTCTCGAAGAATTCTGGCGTGAAAATTGGGGACACACTCAATGTTCAGGCGAGTGATTCTTCGGGGTGGCGTGCGCTGAAGGTGGTGGGGGTGCTTTCGACCGGCGGACCGGAAGACGACGCGGTGGTTGTTTCGCTGGCGATTGCGCAAACTTTGGCCGGCAAACCAGGACAGTATCGGCGGCTGTATGTGAGCGCTTTGACCAAGCCGGAGGATGCATTTGCGCGCAAAGATCCGAAATCAATGACGCCGGCGGAGTTCGATACGTGGTATTGCACGCCGTATATTTCGGCGATCGCGTTGCAGATCAGCGAAGAATTGAAGGGCACGGATGTACGCGTGATCCGGCGCGTAGCCGAAGGCGAAGGCAACGTGCTGACGCGTGTGCGCACGTTGCTATGGCTGGTTACGTTCGCCGCGCTGCTGGCTGCAGCACTGGCGGTGGGAGCTTCCGCGGCGGCTTCGGTAATCGAGCGGCGCACGGAAATTGGGCTGATGAAGGCGCTTGGGGCGAATTCGGGATTGGTGGGCGTGCTGTTGGCCGCGGAACAATTACTGCTTGCGTTTGTTGGAGGCGGGATCGGGTATGCCGTGGGAATTGTGTTGGCGCGGGCGCTGGGTGAAAGGATTTTTGGATTCGCGCCCGAGCCGAAATTGTTTGTGCTGCTGATCATTCTGGCGCTTGCGGCGCTGATCACACTTCTGGGGAGCGCTTTCCCCTTACGCCAGGCGTCGCGCTACGATCCCGCGCCCATCCTGCGAGGCGAATGATGGGCACTTATTCCATGTTCTGGCGGATTGAACGCAGGTTGCTCACAACAAATTACGGGCGACTGTTCGTGATTTTGCTGGCGCTGGGCGCGGGTGCGGCGGTTACCAGCGCGTTGCTGAATCTGCAGATCGATGCGAAAAAGCGGCTAACTACGGAATTCCGCGCGCTAGGAGCGAACGTCATCGTCGCGCCGCGACAGGCCAACAACGAAATCTCGGGCGGCGCGACTCTCGATGAAGGATTGCTGTCACAAGTTCCCACCCAATATGAAGGCAAGCCGATTCCCGCTGTTGGATTCCTCTATGTGATCGGGGAAGTGGCGAAAGCGGATGCGATTCATTTTGAGCCGGCGGTGATCGCCGGTACTGAGGGGCAAGGGCTAACCCAAATTCGCCCGGGACGACGCTCGGAATACATCGCGAATCTCGAAAATGATCCGGACGCGTGCGAAATTGGAGCGAAAGCTGCTGCGCAATTTAGGGTGCATGCAGGGGATTCGCTGCAACTGCGCAATCAGGGAAGGATAGCGTCGTGCAAAGTGTTTGCGGTGGTGGCCACTGGTGGTGCAGAGGACACGCAAATCTTCACCAAGTTGAAGACGGCGCAGGGGCTAGCCGATCTTGATGGACGGCTCAGCCTGATGCAACTGAGCGTGACGGCGACTCCCGATTCCGTGAAATCGTTCATTGTTTCGCTGAGCCAGCGCTTGCCGAGCGCGAACGTGAGTGGCATCAAGCAGTTTGCCGAGGCGGAAGGGCGCATTTATAACCGCATCAGTGGGCTGCTGTCCGCGACGGTTCTGCTGGTGCTTTTTCTCACGTCGTTGTGCGTGATGGCGGGGATGAGCAACGTGGCTGTCGAGCGGAAGAATGATGTTGGCTTAATGAAAGCTATTGGCGGATCAATCCAGCGCGTGGTGCGACTGTTTCTGACCGAGGCTATTCTGTTGGGAATTGGCGGAGGGTTGATTGGGTCGTTCGTCGGGATTCTAACTTCGATCTGGCTGGGAAAAGCGGTGTTTGGTGTGGCGGCTCAACCGCGGTGGATTGTGTATCCTGTTTCTGTAACCCTGACGGTGCTCGTTTCCATTGCGAGTGCGTTTCCGTTGCGGCGGCTGGCTACCATTCGGCCGGCTTCGGTATTTCGAGGTGAAGAGTGACGGCCCAGGTCAAAATCGATTCGTTGGTGAAGGATTACGGCACATTGCGCGCGTTGAATGGCATTTCGCTGCAAATTCAGGCGGGCGAATGGGTGGCGTTGATGGGACCCTCTGGTTCCGGCAAGACCACGCTGATCAATATTCTGGGTGGGTTGGACACGCTTACGTCGGGACACGTGGTGGTGGACGGAGTGGACCTGGCGGATCTGAGTGAGAACGATCTGGTACGTTACAGAGCGGAGAAAGTCGGATTCGTGTTTCAGCAGTTTCACCTGGTGCCGTATCTGAACGCGCTCGAAAACGTGATGCTGGCGCAGTATTTTCACAGCGTGACTGACGAAGGTCAGGCCGCGGAAGCGTTGAAGCGCGTGGGATTGGGCCACCGGCTGACGCACCTGCCGTCACAGCTTTCGGGCGGAGAGCAGCAGCGTGTGGCGATTGCGCGCGCGTTGATCAATCAGCCGAAGATGATTCTGGCCGATGAGCCTACGGGCAACCTGGACGAGGCCAACGAAGAAATTGTGATTGGCCTGTTCCGCGAACTGCACAGCGCGGGCCACACGATCCTGATGGTCACGCACGATCCCGAAATTGCGCAGCAGGCGGATCGTAAGATTGAGTTGGCTCACGGACACTTGGCCATCGATCAGCGCATTTCCATGGACGATGGTATTCACTTCGACCATTTGCTGGAGCAGATCTGGGTTTGCGGTGAAGAAGGAAACCGAGCCGATCTGGAACATATTCGCACACCCGGCGGGGTGGATCCGGTGCGCACGCTGGCGCGCATGGAGGATTTGCGGCTTGTCTGCGTGCAGGAAGATCATGAGGTCATGCTGACCGATCGCGGGAAGAGCCGCGCGCGCGACGTGGTGCGTCGTCATCGGCTGGCGGAACGGTTGTTCAAGGATACGTTTAGAATCGATGAGCACGAGGCGCACACGCAGGCTTGCAAATTCGAACACATCATCAGCCCGGAACTCGACGAGCGGATCTGCAGCTTCCTGGGGCATCCAAAAACGTGCCCGCATGGAAACCCGATTCCGCCGGGAGATTGCTGCAACCACGAGGAAAACAAGCACTGATTGCCGCTGGCGAGATGCTGAGTAAGGCAGATATGGGGTTTCCTCACTACGCAGGTTCCGTTCGGAATGACGGTGTGATTTTCGGATGGAGATGCTAGCAGTAAACTGTGTGTCAGGACTCTTATCTAAGGACATATCACTGAGACGGTCTCACCATGCCGACACCTATTGATCAGCGAAAAAAGCCGAAAGAAGTAAAGGTCCACGTCAAAACAGGTACGGGTGTGGACATTACGTGGGCCGACGGCCACTCCAGCCATTTTGATTTCGCGTTCTTGCGGGAGCACTGTCCGTGCGCGACGTGTAACGATGAGCGGGGCAAGAAAGAGTCTCTCGCGGCGATGAATCTTCCCGCTTCTCCTCTTTTGCCGATGTATAAGCCGAAACCCCGGGCGCAAGCAGCCACGCAAGTAGGGAACTACGCGATACAAATCAGCTTCAATGACGGCCATTCCACCGGGATCTTCAGCTACGACTACTTGCGCACGTTGTGCCCGTGCGAAGAGTGCGCCAAGGCGTTTCGGGACACATCCACTTCGTCTGTTTCCTAGGGATTACAAAAAAACCAGGCCAGAGAGTTTCCTTACTTCGCAGACTCCGCTCGAATGACGAGTGTGCTGTGCTCGGGGAGGTTTCTTGAGTAATGGAAATCGCCTGAATTCAGGCGCTAACTGGACTTGCTGTGGGAAAAGTGGGAGCATTGGTTCCTGCAGGTCGAAATACCCATCAATGAGCAGCTCTCCCCAAAACCCGGCTGCCCCGGGCAGCCAAGGGAACGGAATTCCACGCGTTCTCGTCGCGACTACCGCGCTGCTGAGCTTCATTTCCTTCTGGCGTGCCGCAGCCATCGTCCTGAATGACCTGGCTTCCTCCGCTTATTATGCGGGCGGCGAGGCGGAAGGCTACATCGGCAAGGCGGCGCCCTGGTTCATCCTGGGGATCATGCTGTTTTCCTATGCGGTACGCGCGATTTACGTCGAAAGCTGCAGCATGTTCGTGCGCGGCGGCGTGTACCGGGTGGTCAAAGAAGCGATGGGCAGTACGCTGGCCAAATTCAGCGTTTCCGCCCTGATGTTCGACTACATTCTGACCGGCCCGATCAGCGGCGTGTCGGCCGGGCAATATATCGTTGGACTGTTCAACGAGACCAGCGACTACATTCACATCGGTCTGCACATTTCGCCGGACTTCGGCGCCGCGTGCTTCGCGATTCTGTGCACTCTCTATTTCTGGTGGTACAACATCAAGGGAGTTCACGAATCCAGCCAGAAGGCCATGCGCATCATGCAGATTACGACGGTGATGGTCGTAATTCTGATTGGCTGGTGCATCTATACCGTTTATCTGCGTCACCCCGCATTACCGCCCTTTCCACACCCCCGTAACCTGAAGCTCGGACCCAATGCGATGGGCTGGCTTTATGGCGTGCACTTCGCGCACTTTGCCGGCTTGATCGCCATCTTCGTCGGGCTAGGGCATTCGGTGCTGGCCATGAGCGGAGAAGAGTCGCTGGCGCAGGTGTACCGCGAAATTGAGCACCCGAAGCTGCCCAACCTCAAGAAAACCGGGCTGGTCATTTTCATTTACAGCCTGGTGTTCACCTCGTTGGTGTCTTTCTTCGCGGTAATGATTATTCCCGACGTGCAGCGGCAGAACTTCCTGGAGAACCTGATCGGCGGACTGGCCATGAACCTGGAAGGGCCGTTCATCTTGCGGCTCGTCTTCCATGGGTTTGTGGTCGTGGTGGGCACGATGATTTTGGCCGGGGCCGTGAATACGGCGATTGTGGGCTCCAACGGCGTGCTCAATCGAGTTTCGGAAGACGGAGTGCTGTCGAGTTGGTTCCGGCAGCCCCACCGGCGGTTTGGCACCTCTTACCGCATCATCAACATCATTGCGGCTTTGCAGATCACCACCATCATTATCAGCCGTGGGGATGTCACCTTCCTGGCAAACCTTTATGCCTTCGGGGTCATTTGGAGCTTTGCGATGAAGGGCATGGCGGTGCTGGTGCTGCGTTACACGCACCCGGGCGATCGGGAATATCGCGTGCCGCTGAACTTCCATATTTTCGGCGTGGAGATTCCACTCGGCCTGGGTCTGATTACCTTGACGCTTTTCGGCATTGCAGTGATCAACCTGTTCACCAAAAAAGAGGCGACCATTGCCGGGGGAATTTTCTCGGTCGGACTCTTCATCGTGTTCACGATCTCCGAAAAGATTACCCGTCATGGTCAGACCGCCGCGCAGCATCAAGAAATGGACCAATTCCACCTGGCGATGGAAGGCGAACTTACCCCAGAGGCCGTGGGGGCGCGTCCGGGAAACATTCTCGTGCCGGTCAGCAACATCCACGCTCTCTACCATCTGGGGAGCGTGCTGGATCGGGTGAAGCCGGGCCGGCGGGATGTGGTGGTGTTGCACGTTCGATTGTTGCGACGTTCCGCCTCTGCTGAATACGACCTGGACGCGGAGCAACTCTTCGGCAGCATCGAACAGCAATTATTTACTCAAGCATTGTCCATGGCAGAAAAACGGGGCAAAAGCATCCGGCTGGCGATCGTGGCTGCCAGCGATCTATGGGACGGCATCCTACGCGCTGCAACGGCGTTGCAATCCAGCACCATTGTGCTGGGGCATTCCCCTAAAGAGCCGACAGAGGAACAAGCACGCCATATCGGCGACGCATGGGAAAAGCTGGGAGATCCCAAGCCGCAGTTCAACCTGGAAATTCATCTGCAAAATGGAGATAAGGTTTATAAGGTGCTGGGGCCGCATGCGCCGAACCTGACCGCGAATGAAGTCAACCTGATCCACCGGTTATGGCTGCGCTTCAACGAGTCGATTGCCCCGCTGGAGTTGCATCACCACGATGTGGTTCACTTCGCGCTCGAGGAAGTACAAAAAGAACTGGATGAAGGCCAGGAAGAAGCGCTGGCAGCGCGCCTCCGCGCACACGTGGAGGCGAATCAGAAGAAGAAGCCGGAAAACACCTGAGATTGCCAAAGCCGGCTGGCCGCCATTTTAAGTGCAACAAATCCCTCATTAATGAAAGGTAAGAAAAGAGGGATTCCTCGCTTCGCAGACTTCGGTCTGAATGACGGCACTACGTTTTGACGCCAAACCAATAGCACCCTGAATAGAAAAGGGCGCGCAGCGCCGGCTCCCCTCAAGAAATAAGTGCAAACGGAGGGGCGCCTAGACCGCGCTGGTGCAGTGTCCGCACTTTTTGGCGCTGACCGGAATGGGCATGGCGCACTGCGGGCAGTCTTTGGTGGTTACGGGCGGGGGCGGTTTTGGCAACCACTTGTTGACCGCGCGCACCAGCAAGAAAATCGCAAAGGCCACGATCAGGAAGTTGATGATGGTATTCAGAAAGTTGCCGTAGTTCAGAGTCGGAGCACCGGCGGCCTTGGCAGCGACCAGAGTGTCGTAATGCGTTTCGCCCAAATTGATGAACAGGTTTGAGAAATCCACCTTGCCGATGATGCGTCCAAGTGGCGGCATAAGCACGTCATCGACGAGCGACGAAACCACCTTGCCGAAGGCGGCGCCAATGATCACGCCCACCGCGAGGTCCAGTACACTCCCTCGCATTGCAAATTCTTTAAATTCTTTGAACACTAGTATTCTCCTCGCTTGCTGCGTATGTGGTTCACGTCCAGCCTTGGGCGGACCAACTGGGCAGGAGGTTTGAGATTAGCCGGATTATATAGGAAGTCACTCACCGCCGCTTCAGAATTAGAAGCGAGCCAAGCACGCCGCGAAGGATCAAGACCAGGCCGCAGAGGGCGAGGAATCTTCCCACTTGCCCAAACGGAACGCGTCCAATCGCCAGCATGAGCAGCCCAAGCAGAATCATGGAGCCGCCACGGTTCCACTTCTGCCAACGTGCCCACCACTCACCAGGTTTGGCCAAGGCCAGCGCGCCCCAGGCGATGGCCCCAATGCTTACCGCCAACCAGAGAACGCTGCGAGGATTGAAATTAATTTGTCCATGAAGACCCAGCCAAATGACCAGAGCGCCGAGGAGCACGAAGATGAGCTCGACCGTGAGTTGGGTCAGCCGCGCAGGCGAGAGCATGGTGGTCCTGAAAGTTACGCGACCCGTTCGATGCGAAGTTTCATGGTCACCGGCGTTCGTGGCTTGTCCATGCTGTCCCGCGGCGTGTTCGAAATTTTGTCGGCTACGTCCTGGCCTTCGACCACCTCGCCAAAAATGGTGTGGCGATTGTCGAGGTGAGGCGTAGGGGCGACGGTGATGAAAAATTGGCTGCCATTGGTGTTGGGTCCGGAATTGGCCATGGAAAGCTTTCCAGCTTTGGAATGCTTTAGGGATGGGTGGAATTCATCCGCGAAGGAGTAGCCGGGTCCGCCGCGGCCGTCCCCGCGGGGACATCCGCCCTGGATCATGAATTGCGGGATCACACGGTGGAAGGTCAGACCGTCATAGTAATTACGCTTTTCCTTTTTACCGGTCAGAGGATTGACAAATTCCTTGGTGCCTTCGGCAAGGCCGATAAAGTTCTCGACGGTCTTAGGAGCTTCCTTGTCGAGAAGTTTGATAACGATGTTGCCGAGGGAGGTTTCGAAAATAGCGTAAGTACCAGCCGGTCGCGTCATGTGCTCTCCTTAAATGAGCTTGTTTCATCCTACACGAGGGCCCAAGGTTCGGCTACCTGGCTGGCGCGGCGATTACCATCCACGCTGCTTACGCAGTTCGGTGATATGTCCAGTGTGATGATTCCCGTGCCAGGCATAGAGGAACAACATCCAGTCCAGCGTGCGGACGCCATGCTCAGGATGGCGGAAAGTGCGGGCAAATTCGTCGTCTTTTATCGAGCGCAATAAACTGACCCAGCGCTCATGCAACGGTTCGAGAAGCTTGAGTGAAACCTCCACGGGCGCGTGTGCGGCGTCCTCGAGTTTGGCCCAGGCGCCTTCCTCGTACGGCTTAATGGTCGGCTCGGTCTCCGTGAGCGCCAAACGCCAACGAATGTAGGCATTCATGTGGCTGTCGGCTACATGATGAACCACCTGCCTCAGGGTCCAGCCACCTTCTCGGTAAGGCGTGTCCAGTTGCGCGTCATTCAGACCATTCACGGCTGACCGTATTTTTTGCGGGGCGACAGCAATTTCGCGAATCGCTTCGCTGCGCTTTGCGGGCGAAACATCATCAAGCATTTGGAACTTGCCTACGGGATAGCGCGGATCCATGGATAGCTCCTGACCAAGAATGGAACGAGTTAGCAGCTTAAACAGATGAGTGACTGGTGTCCACCTGTTGATGCGAGTCGTGCATTGCCAAATTGGCGGGTTCAGCGTTCGCGCGGAAGACGATAGAACATGCGAGGCAGTCCACGCGGGATGAACAGGTTTGTCAAGATTACTCATGAATTCCTATGCTACAGGGGCATCTTTTCAGAGGAATGCTACAATGATCGTTCGCCCTGTACCCCCAGGTCTTGCTTGTGAATCTAATGCGTGGAGCAAATCTGCATGTATAACGTGACGATTATCGGAAGTGGGTGTGCCGGTCTGACCGCGGCGATCTATGCGGCTCGTGGGGACCTGGCGCCACTGGTATTGGAAGGTCACGAACCCGGCGGGCAACTCTCCTTGACGACTCACGTTGAAAACTTCCCCGGATTTCCGGATGGTATCATGGGGCCGGAGTTGATTGAGAACATGCGCAAGCAAGCCATGCGATTCGGCGCGGAATTCAAGGCTGGAACCGTGACGGAAGTGGATTTAAGAGAGCGGCCATTCAAAGTTATCGCAGGAAAAGAAGTGTACGAAACGCGGGCGCTTATTGTAGCCGCAGGCGCTTCCGCGCGGTTGCTTGGTCTGAAGGGTGAGAGGGAGTTGATTGGCAGGGGCGTGTCCACGTGTGCGACCTGCGATGGCTATTTCTTTCGCACAAAGCCTATCGCGGTTGTGGGTGGGGGCGATTCCGCGATGGAGGAAGCCACATTTCTCTCCCGCCACGCCAGCAAAGTGTACTTAATTCACCGGCGAGATGAGTTTCGCGCGTCGAAGATCATGATTGACCGAGCGAAGGCCAACCCCAAGGTGGAATTCCTGACGCCCTACGTGGTCGAAGAAATTCTGGCGCCAGAAGGACTTGTCACTGGCGTGCGGCTGAAGCAGGTAGGAACCCCGGAAACGAAGGAATTGACTGTCGATGGGATCTTTGTGGCCATCGGCCACGATCCCAACAGCATAATTTTTCGCGGGAAACTGGAAATGGACGAGAACGGCTATTTGATTCCCCGTCACGGCAGCCTCACCAATGTTCCGGGAGTTTTCATCGCGGGAGATGTGCAAGATCACCGTTATCGTCAAGCCGTCACCGCGGCTGGTTCGGGCTGCATGGCGGCGCTGGACGCGGAAAAGTTCCTCGAACAGCACAAGGACTAGACAGCCACTAGCCTGTTCCAGTAACTCCGGGCATAATTGACTTGTACATGCTGCGTTCGACGCTTCTGAAACTTTCCGAAAGTAAAGGCTTCGCCCACTGGGTCACGACCAACGGTACAACGCGCCGGATGTCGCACCGCTTCGTCGCTGGAGAACGTCTGGATGAAGGTATCCAGGCAGCTCGCCAATGTAATGACGCGGGCATGATGGTGAGCTTAGACTGCCTGGGCGAAAACGTCGCCACGCCCGCCGATGCGCAAAACGTGCGAGACACGTATCTTGCTATTTATGATCGCATCGCGCAGGAAAAGCTGAAGGCCAATGTTTCCTGCAAGCTTACGCAGTTGGGACTGGACATCTCCGTGGAGTTCTGCGAAGGCCTGGTGCTGTCAATCGCAGAGCGCGCTGCTGCGTATGACAATTTCCTGCGCATCGACATGGAAGGTTCCATTTACACGCAGCGCACCGTGGAGCTGGTCAAACGTGTGCGCGCGCAGACGCCTTGTGTGGGCGCCGTGATTCAGGCGTACCTCTATCGCAGTGAAAGCGACATCCATGATTTGCTGTCCTACGGCTGCCGCATCCGGCTTTGCAAGGGCGCCTACAAGGAATCTGCGGAAGTGGCGTTTCCCCGCAAGCGGGACGTAGACGCCAATTACGTGAAGCTGATGCGTTTGCTGCTGCCAAGCGGCTTTTACCACGCGATCGCGACGCACGATCCGGCCATGATCGCAGAAACGATCCGCTGTGCGGCGGAAAAGAAAATCTCAAAAGACGATTTTGAATTCCAGATGTTGTATGGTGTGCGTACCGACCTGCAGCGACGGCTGGTGAGCGACGGATACCGCGTTCGGATTTACGTGCCCTACGGGCAGGAGTGGTTTCCGTATTTCATGCGGCGTCTGGCCGAGCGTCCGGCGAACCTGGGTTTCTTCGCGCGCAATTTTCTCCGGTCATAGACCGACGACGGTTCCCATTTATCCCAATGTCTGTCCCGGCTCCAGCGCGTGAATCTGGAGTCCGGCGATATCCTTCGCTTGCTCCCGCAGCGCTTCGGGCGTCCCTGTCAGCATCGGAAAGGTTGCGTAGTGCATGGGTATAACGTGCTTGACGCCCAGAAGGCGGATGGCCATGGCGGCTTCACGCGGTCCCATGGTGAAGACATCGCCGATTGGGAGGCAGGCCAAGTCCGGCTTATACATTTCGCCGATAAGTTTCATATCACCGAATACGGCGGTGTCTCCCGCATGATAGATGCTGACGCCGCCGGGCAGCTTCACGATGTAACCACCTGGCTCACCGCCATAAATTCGGTGGCCATTATCCTCAATGGAATTGGAGTGGAACGCGTGGGTCATGGTGATTTCGAAGTCGCCGACTTTTTGCGAACCACCCTTGTTTCCAGGCAAAGCTTCTGCTCCCGTGCCTTTTGATTCAAACCATAGATACGTTTCGAAGGTAGCCACCACTTTTGGCTTATGTTGTTTGGCCAGGGCCAACAAATCGCCCGTGTGGTCGGTGTGGCCATGAGTCACAAAAATCGCATCCAGGCGGCCCACTTTTTTCAGCGATTCTGGGCACCGCGGGTTGGTCATAACCCACGGATCGATGATCGCAACCTGACCAGTGGGAGTAGTCAGGCTGAACGTGCTGTGCCCGTAATAGGTGATCTTGTTTCCTTTCAGGTCCAACATGAACGCCTCCTATGAACAATTTGGTGGTGCTGCTTGAGCGAGGAAAACGGAAACCACTTTATTTGGAAAGGAGCATGCGGATGGCAGCGTCATACGTGTCATGGTCGCTTTCGCCCACCAAGTGGCCAATCTGCGTGCCATCCTTGGAGTAGAAAAAGGAGGCGGGCAGGGCACCGTTCCACCCGGGCATAACCGCATTGATAAAGCCGGATTCGTCTCCCTTGGTCTTGCGGTAGTTAGGAAACACGGGTTTATAGCGCGTGAGGAATCGGCGCATGAGGATAAGGTCCCCATCCTGGTCCAGGTTGACGCCCACGACCTTCAGTCCCTGCGGGGAATATTGCTTGGCGAAATCGTTCAGCATGGGATATTCGTCGCGACAAGGCTCGCACCACGTGGCCCAGAAGGTCACCAGGAGTGGCTGCCCTTTATGTTGCTCCAGTAGTTTCTGATAGCCCTGCGCGTCTATCAGGGGTGGGTCCTTGTGTGGAGCGGTCTGCGCTACGGCCAACGCCACACCTGCTGCCAGAAGCAGCCCGACGAAGATGATCTTCCGTTTCATACGGTTCCTCACTCCCTTATTCTAACGCGTCTATGCGGGTTGAGAATCTACCGCGTCCCACGTAAAATGAATCTACGTACTCGCGACCTGGCAGTGCCGTGCTTTCTAACTTTGGCAGTTAGATGCGGCTGTTCACTCCTGGTTCGCTGTCATCTAAAGGAGATTTTGAATGGCTTACGTGATTGCCGAACCCTGCATCAACACCAAGGACACTGCCTGTGTTGATGTGTGCCCTGTGGACTGCATCCATCCGCGGAAGGATGAAGCCGCTTACGCGACGGAAACTATGCTTTATATCAGCCCCGTGGAATGTATCGACTGCGGCGCCTGCGTCCCAGTCTGTCCGGTGACCGCCATCTTTGCCCTGGAAGACCTGCCGGAAAAGTGGCAGAAATTCACAGCCATCAACGCCGAGTGGTACGAAAAGAAGTAAGTCCCGGCACGCCGTACGCTGCGCGCGATTCTTCGAGTGGCGCCACGATCTCCTCGCGGCGCCATTCCTGTCTCAGGCTGCCATTTTTGGGCCATGCTCATCCAACCGCCTAAGGTTCGTTTCGATCAAATAGGGAGCTGCTCTTGAGCTATTTCAGATTGCGTGTGCTTGCGATTGCGGCGCTGGTGCTGTTCCCGGCGTCGATTTCTGCGCTGGCCCAAGCGCCTGCGTCGCTGGAGGGCACATACACGGGTACATTGCAGGCAGGTGAGGGCCAGCTTCATATCGTGCTGCACCTCTCGAGAACCTCTGTTGGCGCGTTGCATGCCACGCTAGATAGCCTGGATCAGGCGGTCTTCGCGATTGAAGCGAATTCGGTAACGCTGAATTCCGGTACGCTGAAGTTCGAAGTTCGTTCCGTGGGTGTTACTTACGAGGGCAAGGTTTCACCGGACCAGAAGACCATCAATGGTGATTGGATCCAGGGAAGCGCATCGTTGCCGCTGGTGTTCCACCGCGAACCCGGGTCGCACAAGCCGGAGGACGCGAAATTTCCGGTGGAGGGACTGTGGCAGGGCGCGTTGGAATCCCACGGCTTGCGATTGCGGTTCCAATTGCATGTATCGCACGATTCGAATGGCGAGCTGATCGCCGCAATGGATAGTCTGGACCAGTTTGTGAGTGGCCTTCCGACGGTCAAAGTGTCGCTGAAGGAAACCGCTTTCCACTTCGAGATTCCTGCTTTGGCCAGCACATATGACGGGGTGCTGGACGCCACCAAAAATAAAATCGCTGGGGAATGGTCGCAGAGTGAAATCAAAGAGAAGCTGGATTTCAAACGTTCCGACCAACCGCTGGAACTGCGCCGTCCGCAGAATCCTTTGAAGCCATATCCCTATCGCGAAGAACCGATCACGTTTTCCAACGCCCCGGCAGGGGTGAACCTCGCTGGCACGCTCACACTTCCGAAGGGGCCCGGACCTTTCGCCGCTGTGGTGCTCATCGCTGGCTCTGGGCCGGAAGATCGGGATGGAGCTATTGCGAACCACAAGCCTTTTCTGGTGCTTTCGGATTACCTGACGCGAAAGGGAATTGCGGTTCTGCGCTACGATAAACGCGGTGTGGGCCAGTCCAGCGGATCGCTAGAAACGGCGACAACACTGGATTTGGCAGGTGATGCGGCATGCGCGATAACCTTCCTGAAGTCCTACAAGGAAATTGACCCCGGCAAAATTGGCCTGATCGGACACAGCGAAGGCGCCATGATCGCGCCTACCCTCGCTGCAAGCCTCCACGATCTGCCGTGGATTGTTCTTCTAGCCGCGCCCGCTACTAAGGGAGAAGACACACTGCTCAACCAGTCCGATCTGATCGCTCGTGCCGGCGGCTTGAACGACGCGCAGGTGCTGGCCAGTCTGAATTTCGACAAGCAAGCTTACGAACTGGTGGAGAAAGAACAGGACTCTGCGAAAGTGACAGAGACGCTCAAGACACTGGTGAAGGAAAGCGGTTTGGACGCGGCTTTGCCTTCTGCAGCACTGGAAGCGCAATTGCACATGATGACTTCGCCGTGGTTCCGCTTCTTTTTGTCGTATGACCCGTTGCCTGACCTGAAAAAAACAAAATGCCCAGTGCTGGCGTTGTATGGCGAAAAGGATCTTCAAGTGCCTCCGAAGATCAATCTGCCGATGATTCAAAAAGCTTTTGAAGATGGCGGAAACAGCCAAGCGGAGATCCGGCAACTGCCGGAGCTGAATCATCTGTTCCAGCACGCCTATAGCGGCTCTCCCACCGAGTACGCGGCCATCGATGAGACGTTTTCCCCCGAGGCCCTGAAGATGATCGGGGACTGGCTGCTGGCCCGCACCAAGTTAAAATAGACTTTTATTTGCTGGCGCGACACGTAACACGGCACGCAATCAAGCCTCTCGCGGTATCATGGAACGTGAGCCGAATGCCCTCGCTAGACGTTGTTTTGATCATCCACGCCCACCAGCCTTCCGGCAATTTCCAACATGTTTTGGAAGAATGCTATGCGCATTCGTATGACGCATTTCTTTGCTTGATTGAGAAGCACCCGAAGATTCGGCTGGCGCTGCACTACTCGGGCCCGCTACTGCTGTGGATCGAGAAAAACCATCCCGAGTATATTGAGAGACTACGCGCGCTGGTAGCGTCCGGACAGGTGGAACTGATTGGCGGCGGTTTCTATGAGCCCATCCTGATTTCCATTCCGGAAGCGGACCGTCACGAGCAAATTACCCGCCTGGCGGATTACATCGAGAAACATTTTGGAAAGCGTCCGACCGGGGCTTGGCTCGCCGAACGGGTTTGGGAACCGCAATTGCCTTCGACGCTGGCCGGCGCGAATGTAGCTTACACGCTGGTGGATGATTTGCCGTTTCTGGCCGCTGGATTCGAACCGCAGGAATTATTTGGGCCGTATATAGCGGAAGATTGCGGCAAGTCAGTTTGGCTGTTTCCAGGGCTGAAGGAACTCCGCTATCTCATCCCCTTTCGTAAAGTTGAGGAATCCATCGCCTATTTTAGGGACGCTGCTCAATTGCATCCCGGTGGAGTCGCAGCGTTCGGCGATGACATGGAAAAATTCGGTGTGTGGCCCGGCACTTTCAAGCATTGTTACGCAGACGGCTGGCTGGCGCAGTTTTTCGCGGCGCTGGAGGAAAATGGTGAATGGCTGAAAACCGTCACGCCCAGCGAATGTATCGCATCGCATGTACCACTGGGCCGGGCGGACCTGCCCACCGCCTCGTACGAGGAAATGATGGAGTGGGTCTTGCCCACTGACACGCGCATACGGTTCTATGGATTGCACAAGGAATACTCCGGCAGGCCCGATGTGCTAGCATTTCTGCGCGGCAGTGGCTGGCGAGGCTTCTTTCGGAAATACCCGGAATCCAATCTGCTGCACAAGAAGATGTTGCGAGTCTCCGCCTGCGTCGCCGCGGTGCCTGCGCGCCGTTCCAGTCCCGAGCACACGGCGCAGGTACAAGAAGCACGCGATCAACTCCTCCGCGGGCAAGGAAATGATGCTTACTGGCATGGCGTGTTTGGCGGTTTGTACGCGCCGCATTTGCGCACGGAAGTTTGGCGCAATCTGGTGCGCGCGGAAACGCTAGTGGATCAACTGACACCGGGCGGATCGCTTCCGCGGGTCGAGTTCCTGGATTATGACGCGGATGGAGATTCCGAGGTTCTGTTTAGCGCTCCCGAATATCAGGCGCTGCTGAAACCTTGCGACGGCGCCACCATCGCCGCGTTCGACTTCCGGCCTTGCTCCGCGACGCTCATCAATTCCATGCAACGGCGGCCGGAAGCGTATCACTCACGGCTTCGTGAAGCTGCCTCAGCGGGACAGAGTTCCAGCGGCGCAGTCTCGATACATGATCAGGTGCGGGTAAAAGAGGCCAACCTGGAGCAGTTCCTGCGCTATGACCGCTTTGCGCGGCATTCGTTCCGACTGCTCTTTTTTGATCCTGCGCGAACCGTTGGGGATTACGAGACACTGCAGTTGAACGAATTGGCCGGGCCGGCCGCTGGAGATTTCGAGATCCGCCACTCTTCCGCCAATTACGCCGACCTGGTGCTTGAGCGGACGCTTCCAGAGTTCGCGGTGGACCTTGCAAATCCGCCGCGCCTGGCTATCACAAAACATTTTCTATTTGGCCCTGCACCACAGGGGTGCGAGGTCAGTTGCGATGTGTCCTTTACGCTTTCTGCGCCACTGAGAGCACCGCTGCGGTTTGGCGTGGAATCCGTCATCAATCTTCTTGCTCCGGCAGAGGCAGACCGCTTCTTCGAAACTGCTAGCGGTCGGCAGAATTTGCGATTTGCCGGGGCACTGCCCGGCCCACTTCTCCGCATGGAAGACGGATGGCAGCGTCTGAGGCTTACGCTTCATGCGCCGGGAAGCGACGAGTTCTGGGTTGCTCCGATTGATACGGTGTCAGAATCGGAAGGCGGATTCGAGCGGGTTTATCAGGGCTCACAGATTCTGGCGCTGTGGCGTCCGGAGTTGACGACCAAAACCACGTTCTCAGCGCGATTGATGTGGCGTTTGGAGTGCTTCTGACCAATATTTTAATAGTTCAAAAAAAGGCGCCAAAACTCGGCGCCCTTTGCTGATCGGCAATCGGAAACTTAAGATTTGATTCCCAGCGTCTCCTTCAGATGCGCGAGCAAATCCTTGATGCCCGGCACTTTGCTCATCGCCGCGCCCAAATTTCCTTGTGCTGCCGATGCTGACGCGTCCGCCCAACTTTGTTTCAATTGCTCGTACTGAGTTTTTGCATCCGCCAATTTGGACTTATCCATGCCGGCCGGCATGTGTGCGCCGTGGGAATAGGCGTCCAGCTTGGACTTCACTTCATCGAGAGACTTGGGCATCGAGGCACTCATCTCGGTCCAGGTCTTGGTCCACTCGTCTTTCTTCGCTGCGGCAGCCACTGCAAGATCTTTCGCCTTGTTCGCCGCATCCTGTGCGGCGCTCAACGCCGCCTGGTAGTCACCTTTGGCGAGCGCATCCTTTGCGCTTTGAAGGGTCGCTTGAGCTGCTTGCAATTGATCCGGAACATATTTCCCCGCTTCGGCCTGAGCCGCGGTGAGGGCAGACTGGGCGGCATTAATGGCTGCTTGAGTGGCTTCTTTCTGTGCACCGCCGCAACCCGCGACGATCAGCGCGATTGCCAGCAGACCACAGCAAATCCAACTCGTGCTCCTAACCATGTCTTATTTCCTTTCTGGAGGTTGCCTCAAGCTCGACAGAACTTGGGCACCTTCTCTTGACCTATACGATAGCACTGGGCAACACCCGGCGTTACAGGTTCCGGACTTCCAGCGGTCAGGCAAAGGTTGAAGCGCGGTTTTTCGCGTGGCGAATGAGTTCGCTGTATGCTCTTTCTTCTATGCGTGAAAGAGCGATTCGTTTGGCAACCTCCGCGTGGTTCATTGCGCTCGTGGCATTGATCTTTCGCACAGCGTACTTCGCGTATATGGCGCGCCTGATCCCCGCGGAAGTGCTTGCAGCGGTGCCGTTTCAAAACGAAGTGGGAAACGTCGCCGGGGCACTTGCGCAAGGACAGGGATTTTGTTGCTTATTTCGCCAGGCTACAGGTCCTACTGCATGGCTGGCGCCTGTGTATCCCCTGCTGGTCGCGGGCATTTTCAAACTTTTTGGAACATTCACGCTGCGTTCCTTCGATGCTGCAGTCTTCTTGAATTGTGTCTTTTCTTCTCTCGCGACATTCCCCTTGTTTTGCGCCGGAAGACGTATCGCAGGGCTACCAACCGCGGCCCTTGCGGGCTGGATCTGGGCCATCTTCCCCAGTGGCGTAATTCTCCCCTTCGAATGGATCTGGGACACTTCACTGTCTGCTCTGCTTGCCGCCGCATTGTTGTGGAGCACGCTGGAACTAAAGGACTCTTCGCGACAGCGCAATTTTGCGCTCTATGGACTTCTTTGGGGTGTGTCTCTGCTCACGAATCCGGCGCTGGGGGCTCTTTTGCCATTCCTGCTTGGCTGGCTTCTTTACCAGCATCGTAGAAACCGCATTTTGCAGGTGCGTCTGGGACTAGTGACTCTTGCCGTGGTTGTTCTGATGTGCCTGCCGTGGACCGCTCGGAACTACGTGCAATTTCATCGCTTCATTCCGCTCCGCTCCAATTTTCCTTTTGAATTTTGGTCAGGCAATAATGAAATCTTTGACGCGCATTCCCGCGAAGTGAACCGCATTACACGCTACGAACAGACTCATCTCTATGCACAACTGGGCGAAAATGAATTTCTGCACGAAAAAATGCAAAGTGCCGTGAGCTTTGTGCGTTCGCATCCAACCCTTTACCTACGACTGTTTGGCAGGAGGATTATTGCTACGTGGCTGGGAACCGAATCGCCCTGGGAAGACTTTGTGCACACAAAATCCCTACTGGCACGCTTTCTAATCGCTTGGAACGGGATCGCACTTTTGGGCCTGATTCTGGGGCTTATGCGCCTTTACCTTCGAAAACGTGTCTATTTCGTCCCAGTCGCCGCTTTCCCGATCGTCTTTCCCATAACTTTCTATATTGCCCATACCACGCTTCGTCACCGTCATCCATGCGACCCAATTGTGGCCTTGCTGATCGCCGTGGCCGTTGTGGCAGCGTCGGGACGGAATGGCACGAATAGTGTAAAATCTCAAAATTCAGGGAAATCAGGCCGCCACATCTGAAAGAAGGGAAATTAGGAGTTTCCGGACTCCGCTGCTATGTTGACCGGCACGGAAGCGCTCTACCTGTCTACCACCACACAACTGTTACTGACCGTCTGTCTCGTAATGCTGCTGTGGGCGCTGTATACGCGGCTACAACGGTTTGAGTTTTTTCGCTGGTGGGCTTGGGCTTGGACTGCGTTCGCGGTTTACCTCGCGGCCGCTACGATTTCTTTGCGCCTCGGCCCTGCGTGGACGGTGCAGAAGGCAACTCTGGTTTTGGTCCTGGTTTTCTCCGGATATTTACAACCCGTGCTGCTGGTTTTTGGCGGGTTAAGCTGGCGGACACAAAGAAAGCCCTCGCGCGCACTGTTTTGGGGAGGGGCGGCGCTCGCCATCGCCTGTGCCTTGATTTGTTTTGCATTGAGCTTCTGGTTGCGGGAGCTTCCGCTGGTCAGCTTTGCGGTGCGCAATGTCTCGCGTACTCTGGCGCTAGCCTGTGCCCTGCTTTTCTGCTGCGCGGTATTTTGGCGGGAATTCCAGAAGAGTCGCTCCCACGCCGCAGCGATTACGAGCATATTCTGCCTTGCTTACTCCGTTGACCAGCTTCTGTATTTCTTCAGCTTCAGTGAGATGCTCAGCTCTTATTGGCATGTGCAATTTCCCGGACTGTTGCATAGCTTAGCGAATTGGGAACACATCGGCCGTTCCGGTCTGCTGTTCCAAGACCTCGTCGATACGTGCGGCATATGTGTGGGAATGATTCTCTTGCTGGTCGAACGCTATCAGCAGACAGCCTCGAAGCTGGAAGTCAGCGAAAGGCAGCGGCTGGGACTAGTGGAGGACAATGCGGCATTGCAGTGTGAAATTCAGAATCGCCAGCGTATCGAAGAGGAGCTTCGCCGCAGCGAAGAATTCAGCCGCCAGATCATCCAGAGCTGCCCTGTCGCCATGGTAGTCTCCGGCGGCCCGCTGGAGTCCGTTCAATTAGCAAACGAGGAATTTACAAATTTGTTCGGATACACGGCGGATGAGATTCGCGCGGTTGAGGACTGGTGGCCGCTGGCTTATCCCGATCCCCAATACCGGAAATTGGTGCAAGCGCAGTGGCAGGAGCTGATCAACAAGGCGAATGCGGGTAGTAGCGAGAAGCTGGCCATGGAAGCCCGCGTGCGATGCAAAAATGGCTGGTTCCGTGAAATTGAATTTCATCTTTCGTTGGCGAATAACCTCTACCTGGTGAGCTTTCTGGACCTGACGGAGCAAAAGCGTGCGATGGAGGATTTGCGAGAAAGCGAGAGCCGCTATCGAGATCTGGTTGAACATAGTGAAGACTTGCTGGGAACACACCGGTTGGATGGCCAAATCCTGACCATTAACGAGGCCCCCTGCCGGCGTCTCGGCTACACGGTGGACGAGATCTTGAAGATGAACATTCAGGATTTGTTGTCGCCGAAGTATAGCCGGTTGTACGCGCACTTTCTGCAGCGTGTGCTGGAGACCGGGCATGCCACCGGGCTGATGGTGGTGAAGACGCGCAGCGGCGAAGAGCGCGTCTGGGATTACACCTCGACGCTACGCAGCGAAGGTGTCCCTGAACCAGTCATCCGAGGTATGGCCCACGATGTGACGGATCGATACCGCGCGGAACAAGCGCTGCGCCACTCCGAAGCGAAATTTGCGACGGCGTTCCGCGCCAGCCCGCATGCCATGACCATCACGTCACTGCGCGACGGCCGCTTCATCGATGTGAATGCCAGCTTCGAGCGGCAAAGCGGCTACAGCAGGGAAGAGGTACTGGGTAAGACCCTGTTGGAAATCGGAATGTGGGTGGACAGCGCGGATTTGGCCGCGATCATGGCGGACTCGCTGAAACGCAAAAAAGTCGAAGGCCGCAAGGTGCGGCTGCGCACCAAGTCTGGAAGGATCGTGCATGCGCTCTATTCGGTTGAGGTGATCGACATCGATGGTGAACCGTGCGCCCTCGTAGCTGGAGAAGACATTACCGAGCGTTTGCAGATCGAGTTGGCCTTGCGGGAAAGTGAAGGCAAATTCCGCCTGGTGGCCGAGACGGTGACTTCCGCCATTTGGCTGCTTCAGGATAATCGCTTCGTCTATTTCAACAGGGAATTTGAACGGATTAGCGGCTACTCGCGAGAAGAACTGTTCTCCATGAATCCTTGGGACCTGGTCGACCCTGAATGTCGCGCTGAGGGTTTTGCGCGAGTTGAGGCAAGGCTGACGGGCGAACCCGTACCTTCGCGGTGCCAGTTGACGATTATCACCAAGAGCGGGGAGAAACGCTGGCTTGATTTTTCCGGTGCGCTGACGGAATTCAACGGCAAAGCAGCTCTGCTGGCTTCGGCGCTGGACGTCACCGCAGCCAGGCGCGCGGAACAGGAACTGCAAGAGCACGCCATGTACATGGACGCGCTGATTTCGAATGTGCCTCTGGGCATTGTCATCAAAGACGAGAATCAGCTTGTGCGTTTTTGCAATCCCGCGTTTGAGCAGATGTTTCAGTACACCCAGGCCGAAATACAGGGGAAAAATCTTGACGACGTGATTGCTCCTCACAACAAAGAGGAAGCCGCCCAGCTTTCCCATGCCGTGCTCGATGGCGGCGTGGTGCATACGACAGCGCGACGCCAGCGAAAAGACGGATCACTCCTGGACGTCGAACTCCACGGCGTTAAAGTGTTTTCCGGGAAGTCCTTCGTCGGCGCGTTCGCCATCTATCAGGACATTAGCGAACGCAGAAGGTCGGAAGAAAAGCTGGTGGCCTTGCGCAACCGGCTGGCGCGTGCTCAGGAAGAGGAACGGGCCCGGATCGCTCGCGATCTCCATGACGACGCTGGTCAGCGTCTTGCCTTGCTCAGCATCGATCTGGAGCAGTTGAAGCAAGCTTCCATGAAGCTCAAATCCTCACTTACGCAGCAACTGGAAGTGCTGGTGAAAGCGGCCGGCGAAATCACGTCGGACGTGCACAACGTTTCAAGGCGCCTGCACCCCTCGCAGGTGGAATTATTAGGATTGGCCTCTGCGCTGGCCAACTTTTGCAGGGATTTCGCGGCGCGCAACGCCATGGAGATTGTATTCGTGGACGCCGGTACAAACCAGAAACCACCCCAGGATGCGGCCATGTGCCTTTTCCGGGTAGCTCAGGAAGCAGTCCGCAACGTGCAGAAGCACAGTGGGACACGGCGCGCACTCGTTCAATTGGATGAAATCTCCGGCTCGATGAGGCTTCGTGTTTCTGACCAGGGCGAAGGATTCAATCCCGATGCCGCGGATTTCGCTCAAGGGCTGGGGCTCCTGAGCATGCAGGAACGCCTGCATAGCTTGGGCGGGGAGTTATTCATTCACTCGCGCCCAGGCGGTGGCACGTGCATCGAGGCGTGCATCCCGCTCTCCGCTGCTGTTCCCTCCGAGCATTAAACGTCGTTTTCTTAGTGGCTACCAGACCTTGCAGACCTTTTCGACAGGTTTCGTCATTGGCTGCCCGGGCTTGCAGGAAAAAGCCTTGGCGAACTCCGGCATATTCACAACCACGCCATTGATGCGGTACTCGCCCGGAGAGTGAGGATCGGTGGCCGCTCGCACGCGCAATTCTTCGGGACGGGTATTCTCGCAAGCCCATTGGGCAAAGCCCACGAAGAAGCGCTGTTCAGGGGTCAGCTCGTCACGCGGTTGTAGCGATTGTCCCTTTGTTGCATCCTGCCAGGCCATGTATGCCAGAAGCTCGCCGCCTAAATCCGCCACATCTTCGCCCAGCGTGAGCTTGCTGTTGATGTGAATGTCGTCCACGACGATATACTTTCCGTATTGGTCCTGGACACATTTGGTTCGGGCATCGAACTTCTCGCGGTCAGCCTTGGTCCACCAATTCTTCAGGTTCCCCTCGGCATCGTACTGACTGCCCTGATCGTCGAACCCATGTGTCAATTCGTGGCCGATAGTGCCACCGGTATTGCCGTAATTGGGCGCGGCATCCATTTTTGCGTCGTACAGAGGCGGCTGCAAAACTCCAGCCGGAAAATTAATGTCATTCATCTGATCGTTGTAGTAGGCATTCACGGTTGGCGGGCTCATATCCCATTCGCCGTGATCGACGGGTTTGCCAATCTTGTTGAAGTCGCGATGATGTTCAAACTCCGAAGCGCGGGCCATATTGCCGGCAAAATCATCGCGCGTTATTTTGATGCTGCTGTAGTCTCTCCACTTGTCGGGATAACCAATTTTGTTGCGTATGGCGTGGAGCTTGCGAAGCGCCTGCTCCTTCGTTTCCGGGCTCATCCAATCCAGTTGCTGGATTCGCACGCCCATTGCGTCTTCAATGCGGCGCACCATGTCTACAGTGCTTTGCTTCAACTCGGGTGAAAATACTTTGGCCACGTACACCTGACCGAGAGCCTCACCGAGATCCCGGTCGGTATAGCTGACGCAGCGCTTCCACCGAGGTTGTTGCTCTTTCGCGCCTCGCAGGTACTGACGGTAGAACGCGAAATTCTCGTCCACGAAGGGAGAGGAGAGATAAGGAGAAGCGGAATCCATCACATGAAAGCGCAGGTAGGTCTTCCAATTGTCGAGCGGTTCCTTCGACAAGCTGGAGTTGACTTCCTTGAAAAAGTCGGGCGTGGCCACATTCAGGATTTCGAACTGAGGATAATTCGCGGTCGCGTAGTACGTTTTCCAGTCGAAGTTCGGCGCCAGTTCCTCGAATTCCGGGAGTTTCATTTTGTGTTTCACCTTGTAAGGGTCGCGTCGGTCCACCCGAGTCATGGAAGCTTTGGCGAGTTTCATCTCAAGCCGCATCACGGTATCGGCGTCTCTCTTCGCGGCGTCCGCGCTTTCCCCCGTCAATTCGAAGACCTTTTGGACATGCAGGAGGTAGCGAGCCCGCGTCTCCTTGGATTTCGCATCCTCTTTGGTGTAATAGTCGCGATCCGGCAGACCTAATCCGCCCTGATCGACTTCGGCGATGACGTGCTCGGAATCGTCCGGGTCTTGCGTGGAGCCGGCCGCGAACAGTACCGAACGGCCATAAGCTTGTTGTAGCCTCGCCACAAGCGGCGCGATGTCCTTCGTCGATTTAAGATTCGCAATCGCCTCTAAGTCACCATGGACGGGCGCCATGCCTCGCTTCTCCACGGCGTTTTCATCGATGCACGCGGCGTAAAAATCGCCAATCTGCTGGGTGACCGCATCACGCGTTCCGGTGTTTTCGGAGGCTTGCTCCAAAATGCCCTTCAAAAAAAGAAGGTTGTCCTGGTAGAGCTTTCCGTACACCGACCAGGAGGTTTGGTCCGGCGGTATCGGATTGTTCTTCTTCCACCCGCCACAGGAGTATTGGTAAAAATTCACGCATGGGTCGGCAGTCTTGTCCATGGAGGCGAGATCGAGGCTTGGAGTGTATGGCAGGATAGGTTCCTGGGTTGCTTGGGCAGCAGTCGTTTGGCCATGGGCCGATGCCACCATCAGACAGCTCAACAAGGAAACACACAAAAGTTTGTTCTTCATTAAGAACCTCAGGGAGTCATAGTGTCAGCGGTACAACGGATTGCTGCTCGCGCATGTCACGCGCTGATCTTGCATCCGAGTTGTAAGTATATATGGATTTAACCGGGCAGAAGTGTTTCCTGGCTGGCAATCGCCTGCCAACCTCTATTGCCGTACACATAGACGTGGGTCACACGCAGTTGCCTGGCGAAGGTCTGTCCGTCCCGGGTCCCGCGTGCGCTCCACAGGCAAGTGACCACCGCCGTATCTTGAAACATACGGACTCGAATATCTGAAGTCACAAACGAAGTGTACTTTATATTGGAATTCTCAATCGAGGCAATCCAGCCGGCTTTGTCCTTGATCTGTCCTGTGGGCAGAACCCCGATGAAATCGTCCCCATAGACGCGGCGGAAAAGTGTTCCGTTGTTCCATTGTATCGCCCGGGCGGTTTCCTGTTCCAGATTGATTAACTCATCGTGCCTTACTTCATTCTCTTTCGCCAATTCCTTCAACTCACTGGCGGTCTGGGCGAAGTTGCAGGGAGCGAACAAGAAGCCGTAAGCGGCGAATATCAGCACAGCAAGCTTCTTCATGCGGTAACACCTCAAATTAAGGATCGCCGGCGCATACAAGCGAGATTGTGGCGGAGTGTGCGCCAGAAGGCTAATCGCGAGTATAACGCGGCCCGCGCTATCATTGCCTGAGCACGCCACCTTGTATTAAACAACTGAATAGCAGGGCTTGTTAATTCGTTCAGGTTTCCTACGGAGGAGGGAAGAGCCCGGCTGGCCGTTGCGAGTTACAGTCTGCTAAAGTCTTTGTTGAGATTTAGGAGCATGCTATGTCGATTTCGAAGGAGCTTCTGGCAATCCTCGTGTGCCCAGTCTGTAAGGGCCCCATACACCTGGTCGCAAATGGTTCGGGGCTAAAGTGCGATGCTTGCAAAAGGATCTATCCGATTCGGGATGACATTCCCGTCATGCTGCCTGAGGAAGCCACAATTGCGAACGACTGAGCTGAGCATCTTCCCATGAAAACAGAGTTGGCTCGCGCTATTCCTCGCCTGAAGCGCCTCCTGCCGGGATTTCGCAGAGTTCGTGTAGCCGTGCTTGGGGACCTGATGTTGGATCGCTACCTCTGGGGGGAAGCGGATCGCTTATCACCGGAAGCCGCAGTGCCGGTGGTAGATTTTGTGTCCCAGACGGATTGCCTGGGTGGTGCCGGGAATGTTGCGGCAAACCTGGTTGCACTCGGCGCTCAGGTGCAAGCCTTTGGCGTTATCGGAGGCCGGATCCTCGGGGCGAACAGGGTGGGTGACGACGAAGCCGGATCGGCGCTCCGCGCGTGTCTGCGTCGAGCCAAGATCGGCGAACGAGCTGTGCTGGCCGACCCGCAGCGAATTACCACTGTTAAGACGCGGGTCATCGCACGCCACCAGCAAATTGTACGCATCGACCATGAACGGCGGGACATGCTCTCGCCGGAATCGGAAGAGAAATTATTTCGGCCGCTGGTGACTTCGCTCAAAAAAGTCGATGCTTTGGTCTTGTCCGATTACGACAAGGGCCTGATTACCGATGCCTTTGCCGAGCGCGTACTGAATGCCTGCCGCAAGTTTAAAGTTCCCGTGTTCGTGAAACCCAAGACTTCCCAACTGTTCGCCTATCGGGGAGCGCGTGCCATTGTGTGCAACACGAAGGAAGCAGGCTTCTACGTTACGCGTTTCCTAAGCGACGAAGAATCTGTGGAAGAGGCAGGTCGTGCATTGCTTGCCCGGTTCGGCAGCGCGGCTGTGGTAGTCACGCGTGCCGAGAAAGGCATGAGCATCTTCGAGGAGACCTCGCCGCGCTATTTGAGTATTCCTGCTACGAGTTTCGAAGTTACCTACGCGCGCGTTGGCCAGCCGGGTATCGAACCGGAATCCAGCGGAAGGCAGGTTTTTGACAAGACTGGAGCGGGAGATACCGTGCTTAGCGTGCTCTCTCTGGCGATTGCGGCAGGGGCGACGTTGCCGGAGGCGGCCTATCTGGCGAACACCGCGGCGGGCGTGGTTGTCGGTAAGCTGGGGACAGCATGCGTCAGCCCTGCGGAGCTTGCGGCTGCGCTGGACGAACTCCACACATAATTCAGGGGAATCTTGTCGCGCGTCTTGTTATGGCGGGAAACTTAACGACTTGTCTGTGGGCGAAACCCACAGCGTGACCACTCTTGTTTTGGCGCTTTTCTCCGCATCGGAAGAGCTTGGCAGGGGCGAATACGGGCTCAGCGCCACGTTGACCGCGATGGAATTGCTTTTGTCCGGAGCTTTCGCTCCCATAATTTTGTAGCTCTTCACTGGGCCGTAATACCCGGAAGGTCCCCAATCCGCCAGAAAGTCGTCCTTCCGATAACTCGACGTGGGTTTCCACAACTCGTAAGCTCTGTCTGTGTCCCCGACAACCAGCGCATCGAAGAATTGCGCTGCCGCTTTCTTCTCGGGGTAATAACGGAATGTAAAGTACGACACGATGGCCAGGACCAGGACCACCGCGCCAATCGTAAACGCCATCACTTGCGATTTGTGTGATTTTTCTGGAACCGGTTCCAGCAATGACATCGGGGTTTTTGGCAAAGCCATAGGATTTGCCGGCAATCTCCTGGGAGCTGCCGGCAGAAAAACTCTATCAGGAGAGATGCCGCCTCGCAAACCTTCTCTTAGATTGGACGCCCCGGTTTCAGAAAAAGTTTCCCGAATGGGAGCTTACCACGGGAGAGAGTACTGTAGAGCGCCCTCAGTTAGAAAGGGCGCCACCTGAGCCGTCTGGCAGTTCAATGGCGTATTTTGTACGCGCTTTTTCAGCGTGCAGCTCAAACGCCAGTTCAATCAACTTATCGATCAATTCCCGGAACGAAATTCCGCTGGCTTCCCACAATTTCGGATACATGCTGATGGAGGTGAAACCTGGGATGGTATTGACCTCATTCAGGAAGAGCTTGCCGCCCTTTTTCTCCAGGAAGAAATCTACGCGGGCCATTCCCGCCAACTCGAGGGTTCGGAACGCTTCAACAGCAAGAGACTGAATCTTCTCTACCTGTGCCGGTTTTAATTCTGCCGGAATCAGCAACTGCGTCCCCTCCTCCAAGTATTTCGCGGTGTAGTCATAGAATTCTCGATGCGGAACGATTTCTCCCGGGATCGATGCTTTGGGGTCGTGATTGCCCAGCACAGAGACTTCGATCTCCCGGGCGCTCATGGCCTTCTCCACCAGAATCTTCATGCCGAATTGGCAGGCAAGGTCCAGCGCTGGCCCCAGCTCTTCGGCAACGTGCACCTTGCTCATCCCAACGGAAGAGCCTAGTGTGGCGGGCTTGACAAAAACCGGATAAGGAAACTTTTCTTCGATTTGCGCTTTGACCGCTCCCGGTTTCTTTTCCCAGTCCCAGCGATAAACGGTGACCCAAGGCACCACAGGGATGCCTGCGGCGGCGCAAAGGCGTTTGGCCACGTCCTTATCCATCCCAATCGCGGAGCCGAGAACGCCGGCGCCCACGTAGGGCAAACCAGCCAGATCCAGCATGCCTTGAATCGTGCCGTCCTCCCCAAAGGTTCCATGCAAGACGGGGAAGATTACGTCGAGACGTTGCGCACCTGCGCCGCGATCGAGAGGCATCAAAGCGGCTTCCGTGGGATCGGCGGTCAGCATCACACGGCGACCACCCTTTAATACCTCCGGCAGCATTTTTGCCGCGCCCTGGCCAAGCAGCCAATGGCCGTCCTTAGTAATACCGATGGGGACCGCTTCGTATTTATCGGGATCCAAACCACGGATAACGGAGGCAGCGGACACCAGCGAGACTTCATGCTCGCCGGACCGGCCTCCAAAAAGCACTCCCACTCGCAATAACTTCTTCTTATCTGGAGTCACAAGCGTTTCCTGTCGGACTGGGGCCGATGTGAAATGATACGCTCCCAGTTATAAAGCAAAAAGCGGGCGGCAGGCCAACGAGTCTAAAACAAGTTTCCGAAGGAACAATGGTTCTTGGCAGCGTCACATTTTCTTCAGCAATACATTGAGGAAAACTACTTGGAATTTGAGCCGGAGTTTGCTAACAAAGAGGCGCCTAACGTGCCTAAAGACCCATTTGGTATCCCACTCTATTCGGACTCTCGGTAGCCGCCAAACTCTGCCGCTGACCTTCTTGCGGCAGACGGATTCCAAGGTGGGAAGGAGCTTTACCCCATGAAGCGAATTCTCTGGATTGCGTTCGCCACGATTGCCCTGTTGCCGCTGGGCTTGCAGGCGCAGACTGTCGACGAGATCATCGCGAAAAATGTGCAAGCGCGTGGCGGGCTGGAGAAATTACGAGCCATAAAGACCATGCGGGTGACCGCCAAGTTCTCACAAGACCGCTTTCGCGCAACCTACGTGCAGGAGAACAAGCGGGACGACAAAGTCCGCGAAGAAGTCATCCTTCAGGGGATGGCGCAAGTTCAGGCCTATGACGGCCGATCCGCGTGGCAAATTAATCCGTTTGGTGGCCGCAAAGACCCGGAGATGATGTCTCAAGACGATAGCAAGTCGCTGATCCTGGACGCGGACTTGGAGGGCCCACTGGTCGATTACAAACAGAAAGGGCACACCGCCGAACTGGTTGGACACGACTCGGTGGAAGGGACCGATTGCTACAAGATCAAGCTGACATTGAAGAATGGGGATGTGCGTTATTACTACCTCGACGCGGATTCGTACCTCGAAATAAAGTTTGAGACTCAGTCGAACGTGCGGGGCGCCGTGCAATATAACGACACCCTGCTGGGCGATTACGAGCAAGTTGATGGCGTTTATTTCCCATTTTCGGTTGAGACCGCGGAGACGGGCACGGACAGTTGGGCCCGATTCACGGTCGTGAAGATGGAGCCCAATGTCCCGCTGGACGATTCGCGATTTGCTTTGCCGGTCACAAAGACGGACGCAAAAGCAACTGCCCCTGCAAAGTGAATGTCAGCGAGAAGAATCTCCACTTGTACGCAAGGACCGAAGCCCAATTCTGGGTGAATACAGAGGAACGAGAAATGTCAAACACTGCGATCGTTCGATACACAGGTATTCTGCTGGCGGGAATGTTCTTCGTTGCTCCCTGTCTGCGTGCCCAGGAGTTCAAATTCGATTCGGATTCCATCTCTGGACTGGGCGCGCGTAACATCGGCTCCGCTACGATGAGCGGGCGCGTGTCTGCGGTGGCTGCCGTGAAAGAGAACGGCCGGCTTACGGTGTACATCGGAGCAGCCAGTGGCGGAGTGTGGAAATCGGTGAACGGTGGCACGACGTACAAGCCGATGTTCGACAAACAACCGGTGCAATCGATCGGCGCCATCGCGATCGATCCGCAGTCTCCGAAGACCATTTGGGTGGGAACAGGAGAAGCGTGGACGCGGAACAGCGTCTCCATCGGCGACGGAATTTATCGCTCCACGGATGGCGGAGAAAACTGGACGAACCTGGGGCTGAAAAACTCGGAACGCATTTCCAAAATTCTCATCGATCCCAAAGACAGCAACATCGTCTACGCCTGCGTTCCCGGAAAACTGTGGAGCGACAGCGATGAGCGCGGGTTGTACAAAACCACCGACGGCGGGAAAACGTGGAAACTGATCCTGAAGGGCGCAAATCTCTCGACGGGCTGTTCCACCATTTCGATGGATCCAAAGGATCCTAAAGTTCTATTTGCCGGAATGTGGGACTTCCGTCGCAAAGGCTGGACATTTCGTTCCGGCGGCGAAAATTCTGCCGCGGCGAGCGGCAGTGCGTTCTACCGGACGGCCGACGGTGGCGCTACATGGAGCGAACTGGACGATAAAACTGCGGCCGGTCTTCCCGCCAAACCTTGGGGACGGCTGGCGGTAACCATCGCTCCTTCCAATTCCAATGCGATCTACGTGTTGATTGAATCGACGCGCAGCGCGCTGTTCCGTTCCGAGGATGGCGGGAAGACCTGGCAGGAGCGGGACCGCAGCAACCAAATGGTCTGGCGCCCTTTTTATTTCGCGAATCTGATTGTTGACCCAAAGAACGAAAACAAGGTCTTCAAACCAGATTTCGGATTAATCATGAGTGATGACGGAGGAAAAAGTTTCAGCGGCGTCTCCAATGGCGCTCATGGGGATTTTCATGACATCTGGATCGATCCGGACAATACCGATCATCTGATTGCCGGGGACGATGGAGGAGTGTGGTATTCCTACGACGGGGCGAACACGTGGTGGAAGGCCGAAAACCTGCCGATTTCGCAGTTCTATCACGTCAGCGCGGATGTGGCCGATCCTTACGAGGTATATGGCGGCTTGCAGGACAACAGTTCCTGGGTTGGCGACTCCCAGTATCCCAGTGGAATCACGAACAATCGCTGGGAAAATCTTTATGGCGGTGATGGCTTCTGGACTTTCTCCGATTCTGGCGACCGCAACTTTGCATATGCGGAAGCCCAGGGTGGCGATATTGCACGCGTCAATCGGGCCACGCTGGAAAAACGGTCCATCAAGCCTGAGCCGAACTATGGTGAAGGGAAACTCCGTTTCAACTGGAATACGCCTATTCACATGAGCCCGAATGAAAAGGGCACGATTTATATCGGCGCGCAATATCTATTTCGTTCGCGCGATCACGGCCAAACGTGGGACCGCATTTCCCCGGACTTGACCACCAATGACCCTGAGAAACAGAAGCAGGAAGAATCGGGAGGCGTCACGGTGGATAATTCGTCCGCTGAAATGCACACGACGATCTATTCCATCAGCGAATCGCCGAAGGATGGAAGCACGATTTGGGTGGGGACGGATGATGGCAATGTGCAGCTCACTCGTGACGGCGGAAAAACCTGGAGCAACGTCGTCGGCAATGTGCCGAACCTTCCGAAAGCCTCGTGGGTATCGTGGGTGGAAGCCAGTCTTTATGATCCGGCCACGGCGTATGCAGTGTTCGACCGCCACACGTTTGGCGACATGAATCCCTATGCCTTCAAGACCACAGACTACGGAAAGACGTGGACGCCAATTATTGCAGCAGACAGCGGCGTGCGTGGTTACGCCCACGTAGTCAAGGAAGATACCATGTCTTCCAACCTGTTGTTTCTGGGGACGGAGTTTGGCTTGTGGGTGTCCCTGGATGGAGGCAAGCACTGGGCCCAGTATAAAGGGCACGATTTCCCAAACGTGGCCGTTCGCGACGTGGTGGTGCAGCCGCGAGAGTCCGACGTGATCGTGGCCACGCACGGCCGAGGTATATGGATCATCGACGACATCACGCCGCTGCGTCATTTGACGCCCGAGGTCATCGGAAAGGACGCGGCGTTCTTGCCAGGTCGCCCCGCGCAGCAACGGATCAGCGCGTATGGCGGGTGGGTAGAAGGCAGCGCGACGTTTCGCGGGCCGAATCCACCGAACGGCGCATGGATTACCTACTACCAGGCAAAGCGGCACATTTTTGGCAGGATGAAGCTGGAAGTATTCGACTCCGAAGGCAAATTGATTGACACATTGCCTTCGAACAACCGTCGCGGCATTAGCCGCGTGGTCTGGCGCATGTCATTGAAAGCGCCGCACGTGCCTCCCGCGGCGACGGCGGCTTTTGAAGCTTCGGAAGGGCCGAGAGTTATTCCGGGGACCTACACAGTGAAATTGACCCGCGGCAGTGAGACTTATACGGAGAACATTGTTGTAGGCCTGGATCCACGGGCGAAATATACGCTGGAAGATCGCAAGGCGCAGTTCGACGCGTCGATGCGAGTTTACAATTTGCTGGGAGATATGAGCTACGACGTCGACCGGATCAACGGCGTGCGCACGGCTCTGCAGGAGCGTGCCAGCCATGTTGCAAAAGATCCCGCGCTGGGAAAGCAGTTGCAGGACCTGTCGCAGAAGGTGGATGCCATCCGACGACAGATCGTCGCTACCAAAGAGGGAGGAGCGATCACTGGCGAGGAACGCATTCGCGAGAAGACCACGCAGTTGTACGGGGACGTGACGTTTTATGAAGGGCGTCCCGCGGATTATCAAGTGGCGCGATTCGATTCGCTGAAGAAGGAACTCGGCGACGTCGAGGCGGAATTCGATGCGTTGATGACGAAGGAACTTCCTCCCATCAACAAAGAACTGGCGAAGAAGAAATTGCCGGCGATCCAGCCGATCACCCGCAACGATTGGGACGCGGCGAATAGCGCCGACGAAGGCACACCGGCGAAGACGGAAGGCGAAGGCTGGCGGGAGCGGGACTAAACGCTTTGTTCAGCAGACTCAAATGATATAGGGCACCAAAGCCGCCACGTGTCGCGAGTAGTCTTCATATGGCTGGCCAAACTGGGCGCGCATCCATTTCTCTTCGAGCCTCAGTTTGCGCCACAGGGCCACGAAAACGAGGGCGACCGCCAGCAGTCCGCGCCATTCGCCACGAGCCACGGCGGAACCCAGGAATCCCAGCAGAAGCCCGGTATAGATAGGGTGGCGAACCAGGGAGTACGGGCCAGTTGTAATGAGTTCGTGGCCTTCCTTCAGGGTGACCGCTTGGCTCCAGTTTTTCCCGAGGTGCCGACGTGCCCAGACGGAGAAGCATAGACCACCCGCGGTAATTGCCGCGCCGCTCCAGAAGCACGCGATACTATCCGGGAGGAAACGCCGGTTGAGCAAGGGAAGAAGAACGCCGGGAAGGCAAAGAAGCGCCACCGCGCATGCCAGGAGAACAAGGCGCGTGAGGCGGGACGAGAGCGGCTCGAGGCGCTCGGTGCCCTTCACATCTCCCGACATCGCCGACCAATAAGCCACATAACTGATCCACATGGCGGGGAAAAGATAGTGATAGAGGATTGCCATAAAGAGTCCCGTGTCCCAGTATGGGTGCGCCAGTCTGAATTCAGCCGGTGAGGCAAGGCTATCACAATGTTCCGCGATGTTTCGGCGCAGCCCCGGGGACGTTAGTTGCGACCTGGGAGAAGCCGTATAATTGCGTCACGGCAGCCGGGTCTCGGATACCCTCGGAGGAGTTGAAAATGCGCCTGCAGTCTATCCTGCCCGTGGTGATGACCGCATGCGGTCTGCTGGTGGCTGGAAGTTTGCGGGGGCAAGGGCTACCAGCAGGTCTCACGAGTTCCTACGCTTCTCCCGATGTGGAAGTAACGGTGAAGGGAGCGGATGGCAAGCCGCTCCCAGGTCAAGTGATGGTCCAGCTGATTACCGTAAACGGGCAACTTTATGATCAAACTTCGCTGAAAAATGGGCGAGCCCGGTTTAACCAGGTGCCCAGAACCGAGCTCCGCGTGCTGGTGATGGCACCGGGATACCAGCGAGCTGAAAAACGAATCGATTTAATGACGGGAAGCAAACTCGCGACCGTCGACCTGGAACTGCAGCCCATCGCGGATGTGGAAGACGCAACCGCCGACCGAGGGATCAGCGCGTTGAGTCCAAAGGCGCAAAGAGAAATGGGAAAAGCGTTGGAAGCGCTGCGCACAAAGAAGCCGAATAATGCGCGGACTCATCTGGAAGCGGCGCAACGAGAGGCGCCCAACAGTGCCGAGGTGGAATACCTACTCGGCGTGTACGCGTCGCAGGTGAACGATCCGGCGGAAGCCCAGACGCATTGGAATAATGCGCTCGCCATCAATCCCAAACACTTGAGCGCGCTGCTCGAAATGAGCCAGGAATTGCTCCACGAAAAGAAGCCGTCGGAAGCGATGAGTTATCTTAACCGGGCGATAGAAGCGGAACCGTCGTCGTGGCGAGCGTACGCGTTATTGGCAGAGGCTGATTACATGCAGGGCCATCGGGATGATGCGATCAAGCACGCCGAACGCGCAACGGAATTGGGCCGCGAGAGAGCGGCGCCACTTCAGCCATTTTTGGCCGGGATTCTGGCCGAAGCCGGCGATAAAGAACGCGCCATCCATATCATGCAGGAGTACCTGAAAGGAAATCCGTCGGACGCTGTTGCGGCGAAGCAACTGGAACAATGGAAACATCCAGAAAGTGCTCCGACGGGTGAACATGCGGCGGTGACCGGAGAATTGAACAAAGTCAACGCGGCGGCGACGGCGCTGCCGATCCCATCGAACTGGTTGCCGCCGGACGTCGACGAAAAAGTGCCGCCCGTCGAATCCGGTGCCGTATGTTCGTTGGACGAGATTGTGCAGAAAGCCGGGGAGCAATTGGTGGCGCTGGTTCACGACGTCGACCGGTTTACGGCGACAGAGTCGCTGGTGGACGAAACCATCAACAAGTGGGGCGTGGCCTCCGCGCCAGAAACCCGGAAGTTCAGCTACGTCGTTTCCATTGAAGAGGTGCGGGCCGGACACCTGGGCGTGTACGAATACCGAAGCAGCGGTGGCAAAACAGCCGAATTTCCGGATGGCGTCATCACCAATGGTCTTCCCGCGCTGGTGATGATTTTTCATCCCTTCTACGCGGGAAACTATGACATGATGTGCGAAGGACTTTCGCGATGGAACGGCGGTCTGGCCTGGCAGGTCCATTTTCGCCAGCGGCCGGACAAGCCTATCGCCAATCGTGGTTTTCGAGTGGGAGCACTTGGCTCGTCGTATCCAGTAGCGTTGCGGGGCCGGGCGTGGATTTCAGTGGACAATCATCAGATTGTAAGATTGGAGACCGATTTATTGCGGCCGGTGCCAGAGATCCGGCTGGTTGCCGAGCATGCTGCGATTGAATATGCCGCGGTGAACTTCCGTGAGGAAAATGTGAACTTGTGGCTGCCGCGAAGTGCCGAAGTCTATTTCGATTGGAGAGGGGCGCGGGTCCACCGGCGCCACAGCTTCGATAATTACATGTTGTTTTCAGTCGACGAGAAAGAGCGAATTGGCTCGCCAAAAGAGGCGAAAGCGCCCGCAGAGCCAGAAGCCAGTAATGGAACAACCCCTCCGTCTTCCAGGCCGAATGAATAAGAGAGATGGTTCTGCTTGTGCATGAAGCTTTTCTCGTGGTGAGTTTCCTGTGTCTATTTGATCGCCATCCAACTGTTGTAAATGGCCTTTTGCTGTTCCGTGGGGTGTTCCATAGGTTTTAGTTTGTACGTGGGATATGGATTCGCCGCCACGGTTACCGGAATTTCCTTTAGCTCCCCCAGGCGAATCAGCGTGACGCGAATGGTATCGCCCGGCTTGTGGTCGGAAACGGCGCGGGGAAAAGTGTCAGCATTGACGACATGGAGGTCGACAGCAATAACGACGTCATCGCGGTCAAGTCCTGCTGCTTCCGCAGGGCTGCCCGGTATTACATTTTTGATTTTGGCGCGACCGTCGTCACTCTTATCCGTGGCGACGCCAATCCATACCTTATCGGACTCGAGTTTCTTTTCGACAGCGATTCCTGCGTAAGCGAAATACTTTTCGTAAGGGATAGGTTCCTTGCCGCCGATGTATTGACTGAAGATTGCGCTGAGGTCTGACCCAGCCACTTCCGATGCGGCCTTCACCGCGTCATCCGGCTCAAAGCCGGGCTTCGGCAGGGCATAGCGCGAGTAAAGCAGGCGCATCCAGTCGTCGAGGGATTTTTGGTTGTTGGTCTGCTGGCGGATGGCGAAGTCGAGAATATGACCCATGATCTGGCCACCGTCGTAGTAAGAATAGAGTGTATTCGCCAGGTTGTTTTGCACGATATTGTCGCCGCGGAAAAACCAGGTGTCCCAGCTGGTGTCTTCGATAGTGCGTTCCTGCCGGCCGGGTTCCTGTTCGAATTTGGTGATGAGGTCGGCGATTCCGTCCAGATACTGCTGAGGAGTCAGCAAACCGGCGCGTTCCAACGCGAGCGACCCGTAATAACTGGTGAGGCCTTCGGAAATCCACAATGACGGGGTGTGCACCATTCGGGAGTAGTCAAATGGGCCGAGCGGGCGAGGGCGCAGGCGTTTTACGTTCCAGGCGTGAAAAAACTCATGCGCTGAAACGTATAGCTTCACGTCGTATTGATTGCCTCGGCCTGGAACCGGATCGGTGGAATCCCAATCCTTTGAGAAATTGATCTGGGTTGAATTCAGATGCTCGAGGCCACCACCGGTTCCGGGCCAAATATGAAAGAGGAACCAATATTCCTTGAAGGGCGCAGCTTGATCTGTGCCGGTCACCGGTTGAAAGATGGGCACGATGATCTCCACGAACTTCTGTAAGTCTTGCGTGAATTTCGCGAAATCCTTGCGGCCCAGGGTGTCGTGAACAATGACGTGGTAGGTGCTGCCGAGGACCTGAAAGTCCTTTTGCGCGAAGTCTGAGATCTCCACCGGAGCATCAGCGAACCAATCGTAATCCGCGGCGCGAAATGTGTGATCGCTGGTTCGCTCCATGCCCGTGGCGACTTTCCAGCCTGCAGGAACCGCGATGGAAAGCTCGATTGGGCGTTGCTTGCCTCCCACCAGGTACATCCATACGGAAGGTCCACCGATGAAAGCGTGACGTTCGTTGTACTGTGCCTGATTGTTGCGCAGAGTATCGCCAAAAACCTGGTAGGAGACAATGACAGCGTTCGCGCCAGCCAGTTCGATGCGCCACGTCTGGCTATCCGCCTTGCGCCAACGCAGTTCTTTTCCGTCCGCACTGCGAGCCCGGAAGTGCTGGATGTTGTCGGCATAGTCTTGAATGCCGTACGAGCCCGGCGCCCAGTCGGGCATGGCGAACTCCACGGCAGGTCCTTTGAGGCCGCTGGCGCGGATTGTGACGTTCATCAAATGGGTGCTGGGACGTTCGAAACCAAGTTCGTAACGCAACGATTCCGCCGCGGATGTGCCCGCAGGCAAAGTCAGAAAGGGGAGTGTGGCGAGCAGCAGCGAACTAGTTAGGAATCGACGAGACATGCGTGTCTCCTGGGAACAAGCTCTGCGTGGTTCGGAAATCAGCGACATAGTACATCTGTCTCGTTGGTTCGCAAAACTGCGGATTGCGGTGATGGCAAGTTGGGTTCCGTCACGCGCAGACGGCGTTCAGGATCACGCTTTTTATTATGGGCAGGGAGCTTAATCCGATTCGTGTGCTGGTCAGATCGTTAAGACGGGGCTGCCGCCACACTCCAAAAAGCTCCGAGACTCGCGGAGTCGCGCTGCGCTACAGGATCTTTTTGCCCAGGCCGGAGAGGGCTAACTCTACTGCCAGGAGCGCGGTGCGATTGTGTTCGTCGATGACCGGATTAATTTCGACAATTTCCATGGAGACCATGGATTCGCTGTCGGCGATCATTTCCATGGCGAGGTGGGCTTCACGATAGGTGGCGCCGCCGCGGACGGGGGTGCCGACTCCGGGGGCATCGCTGGGATCGACGAAATCCATGTCCAGGCTTACCGCGATGCCGTCGGTATCGTCCATGGCGTACTTGAGGGCGTCGGACATGACTTCGCGCATGCCGCGCTCATCGATTTCACGCATGGTGAAGGCCTTGACTCCGAGTTTCTTGATGAATTTCTTTTCGTGGGCGTCGAGATCGCGTACACCGACTAACACTACATTTTGCGGCTCGATTTTTGGTTTGAAACCGAAGAGGTCGTGCAGCTCTTCCGTGCCGTAGCCCATAACGGCGGAGAGCGGCATGCCGTGGACATTGCCCGAAGGTGAGGTGTCTGGCGTATTCATGTCGCTGTGGGCGTCCAGCCAGATGCAGCCGATCGTTTTTTTCTCTTTGCGAAAGTGAGCCGCGACGCCGCTGATGGAACCGGCGGCGATGGAATGATCTCCGCCGAGAACGAGCGGAAGATAGCCGTCGTCCAAGGATTTCTGAACGGCGATGCCCAGGTCTTTGCAGGCGTCGGTGATTTCGCCAATGTATTTGGCGCGCTTCTCCCCATACGACATTTCTTCGGGCTGTTTCACGGAAATGTTGCCGATGTCTTCGACGTGATGGCCCAGGTGCTTGATGCGAGCCTGAAGGCCCGCGACGCGGACTGCAGAGGGACCCATGTCTACGCCGCGACGGCTGGCGCCGAGATCCATGGGTACGCCGATGATACGAATTTTCTGAGGCATGGTTGATCCGTCAGGAGTTGGTAGTCAGGAGCTAAACTCGCATCCTCAACTATAAACTCCGCCTACTGACTACAGACTCCCTATTCTGAAGCCACAAAATCTGAAGGAACTGACCGGATGGCGGCGAAGCTACCCGCATTAAGGATACACGCGATAAATCATGCGGGGGAAGGGGATGACCTCGCGAATGTGCTCGGTGCCACAAATCCAGGCGACGGTGCGCTCCAGGCCCAGTCCGAAACCAGCGTGCGGAACGCTGCCGTAGCGGCGCAGGTCCAGGTACCACTGGAAAGACTCTACTGGCAAGTTGTTTTCCTTCAAGCGTTTAACGAGAAGGTCGTAGTCGTGGATACGCTGGCTGCCGCCGATGATTTCGCCATAGCCTTCCGGGGCGAGCATGTCGAAAGAGAGTGCCAAATCCGGACGCGCGGCGTCGGGCTGCATGTAGAAGGCTTTTATCGCCGTTGGATAGTGGTGGACCATTACAGGGCGATCGAAGTTGCTGGAAATGATGGTTTCCTCGTCGCCGCCGAAGTCGTCGCCGAATTTGGCGGGGTTGCCATTTTTCTGGAGGACGCCGATGGCTTCTTCATAAGTGATGCGGGGAAAGGGTGGCTTGATGTTTTCGAGCTTCTTGACGTCGCGCTTGAGAGTTTCCAGCTCACGGGATTTGTTTTTCACCACGCCTTGAACCATCGCGCTCACAAGGCCTTCGCCTAAGTCCATCATGTCGGGCAGTTCGGCGTAGGCGGCTTCCGGCTCAAGCATCCAAAACTCGGTGAGATGGCGGCGGGTCTTGGATTTTTCGGCGCGAAAGGTGGGGCCGAATGTGTAGACCTTGCCGAGGGCCATGGCCGTGGCTTCGATGTAAAGCTGGCCGCTTTGCGTGAGGTAGGCCTTCTGGTCGTCGATGTAGTTCACTTCGAAGAGCGTGGAGGTGCCTTCGCACGCGGCGGGTGTGAACATGGGAGCGTCGGTGAGGGTGTAACCCTGCGAATCCATGAAATCGCGGGCGGAACGAATGGCTTCGGCGCGAATGCGAAGAATGGCGGCCTGGCGCGGAGTGCGAATCCATAGGTGCCGCTGGTCGAGGAGGAAGTCGACGCCATGTTCCTTGAGTTGGATGGGGAAGGGGGTGTCTTCGGAAACTTTCTGGACGATCTGGATTTTGGTAACGCCAATTTCGTAGCCGCCGGGGGCGCGCTGCTCGGCGCGGATTTTGCCGGTGACGATGACACTGGATTCCTGGGTGAGGCCTTTGAGAGCTGCGAAGGCTTCGGGATTTTCCTTCAGCGAGCAAACACCCTGGATAATGCCAGAGCCATCGCGAAAGATGGGGAAGACGAGCTTGCCAGATTCGCGAATGTTGTAGAGCCAGCCGCGGATCGTGACTTCCTGTCCGTCGTATTTGCCAGCGTTTTCAATCGTGATTAAGGTCATAGTGATTTTCTTTGGCGCCGCACCAATCCAATAGTTTAACAAAGAATGGAAGCCCTACGAAGAAGCAACCAATCAGCGAGGAGACTAACGATTCGCCAGAGTTTTGATGATCGCTAGTTCCAATAAGCGGTCGTCGGCTGTGACTAGGGTCAAGTCTAGAACTTTCGCAGTGGCTGCAATCAGGCGGTCGGCAGGATCTTTGTGCAGAGGTAGTTCCTGGGAAAAAGCAACAATTTCGTGAGTCAATACCGCTTCCTTGATTCCCATGGTCGCTGACGCGACCCATTCGATCAGGTTCCCGTGAAGTTGAACCCTCCCCTTGTTATGCAACGCGAGAGCTTCCCACGTGCTGATAGGTGAAAGCCAAAGCTCGTTGCCGGCATCTTTCAATGCCGCCGAGGCGTGCCTCCCCAGGCGTGTGGTATCGCCTCGAAACCAGAGCCAGATATGCGTATCCAGGAGCAACTTCAATCGCGCAATGCCTCCCATTCGTCTTCATCACTAGCCGGAGAAATGATGTCGCCGGTGATGGTGATGGAGTCCTTCATGGAACCGAACATCGAACGACGGTCCACAACAGCCGTAGGCGGAATTACTTCAGCCACGGGCTTGCCGTGGCGGGTAATGCGAATGGGTTTGCGAGTGCGGCGCACTTCTTCGAGCAACGCCAGGCATTTTGCCTTGAATTCGGAGATCGGGATTTCAACCATGGCAATCACCTCTGAGCATATTGACCATATTATAGCCCATAGTCAGAAAAATGGTCAATATTGTTGAGAGCAGCGGTGCCAAGAAGTGTGTGCTACGAGGGAGTTATTGAGTAGCGTTCCAGTTTTCTTCAACGCGATCGAGGGATTTGGCGGCGGCCGCGAGTTGGTCCGAGAGGCTGGTAGCTTCGGGGCCGGTTTTTTCTTTGAGTTCGAGGGTAAGGGGAAGAGTAGCGCCAACGGATGTGGTCTTGAGGAGAGCCATGGCCGTCGGCCACGCGATGGTGCCGTCATAGGGCGGAAGGTGCTCGTCCTTTTCGCCGTGATTATCGTGAATGTGAGCGCTGGCGATTAAGTCTTTCAGCGGTTCGAAGCTAGCGTGGATGCGCTCCTCTTCGGGACCTTCGGCGAGGTTGGCGTGACCGACATCGAAATTGACGCGTAGGCCGGTGAGTCGGGTTTCGTCGACGAACGAGCGCAGGTAGGCGGGGGCGCCCATTTCGCTGGTGGTGTTTTCGACGCAGATGGTGACACCGACGTGTTTGGCGTGAAGGACGAGATGCTCCAGGGAGCTGAAAGCGGCATCGCGCTTGCGAGGGTCGGCGGTTTCGCGGGAACCGCCCATATGCAGGATCAAGCGCGAAAAGGGCAGATCTTCGGCAACGTCAATGACCCGTTTCAATTCATCCATGGCTTCAATGCGGCGGACACGCTCGACTTCAGCCACGGAAAGGGGACTGCCGCCTTCACGGTTTACGTTCACATCGCGGCTGGTGGGGGCGTGGAGGGAAACCAGCTTCAACTGATTGTCTGCGAGAGCTTGGGCGATGGAGCGCACCTCGTCTTTTGTGGCGTAGTCGAAGTGGCTGCGGTTGGCGAAGATTTCGACGGCTTGGAAGTCGGCACCATGGATCTGGGCGAGAAGTTCGCGACTGAGCTTTTTAGAGACGAAAAGGTAGGTGGAGAGGATCCTTTGCATAAGGTATGAGTTTAGCGTTTGGGAGGTTCCTTGGCGAAAAAGGACAATGTGTTGTGGGAGGATCAGTTAACAGTGGATTTGGATTCGGGGGCCCGGAATGGACCTGCCCGGGCTGAGGTGGGGAAAAGCTACAGAGCGTCTAGTAGCCGATGGCGGAGCCGTTATCGCGGGGGTCGGCGGCGCCACAACGCTCGCTCGTTTTGGGGTCGATGCCGATGGCGTTGACCAGCCCAATGTGGCCGCGGCGCTTTACTTCGTACCCGCGGGATTTCATCTGGTCTTCCATTTCGGAGGAGAAGAGTTTTTCCATGACGAGCGTGTCGGGGAGCCACTGGTGATGGAAGCGGGGGGCGTTAATGGCAGACTGCGCGTCCATGCCGAGGCGCATCCAGTTTATGACCGAGAGAAGCGTGACGGAAACGATCGTCGGGCCTCCGGGAGAGCCGGTGACAAAGCTAAGCTGGCCGTCGCGAAGAACGATGGTGGGCGTCATGGAACTGAGGGGACGCTTGCCGGGGCCGATGGCGTTGCCTTCGGATTGGATTAAGCCGAAGAGAGCGTTGGGGACACCCGGTTGGGTGGTGAAATCGTCCATTTCGTCGTTGAGCAGGAAACCGGCGGACGAGGTGACATGGGAGCCGTAGCCGTTATTCAGGGTGAAAGTGCTCGCGACAGCGTTGCCGGCGGCATCGACGACCGAGAAATGGGTGGTGTGCGGGCCTTCGCCGAGACTAATGATGGTGTTTGCGGCAACGCTGGCGCTGACGCCGGAGCTACAAATATGGGGATTGCCGGGGTGGACTTCTGAGCTGGGGCTCGCGCGCACGGGATCGATCGTGCTGAGCAAGTCCTTTGCATAGCAAGGGCTGGTGAGGCCGGCGACGGGGACGCTGGAGAAATCGGGGTCGGCGAGATAGCCGGCGCGGTCGGCAAACGTGCGCCGCATGACTTCCGCGACCATATGAACGCTTTGCGGATCGTCCCAACCTTTTAGCGGCACGTCCTGGAGCATGTTGAGGGCTTCGATCACGGCCACGCCACCGGAACTGGGAGGAGGTGAGGAAAGAACCTCCCAGTGTTGGCCGTTGATCGTGTAATTGGCTTGGAGGACTTCGCGAATCCTCGGTTGATAGTGGGCGAGGTCGTCGAGGGTGATGAGTCCGCCAAAAGAAGCCATGTCTCGGGCGAGGATTTGCGCGGTTTCGCCTTTGTAAAATTCCTCCGGACCATTTTTGGCAATGCGTTTTAACGTTGCAGCCAGCTCAGGCTGGCGAAGCGTAACTCCCACCTGATACATCTTGCCGTCATTGAGGAAAACGTGGCTGCTCATCGAGAAGCGCTGGAGGTTGGGCCGCTCTTCGCGGAACTCGCGGGCGAGCTTCTCGGTGACGGGAATGCCTTGTTCGGCGTAGCGAATGGCGGGCTGCAGGACATCGGCGAGTGTCATGGTGCCATGAGTTTTGAGAGCGAGTGCCAGGCCAGCGACGGTTCCGGGGACTGCGACCGACCGATAACCAATGACGGAAGCTTCCTTGTCGAGTTTGCCATCGGGGTTGATGTACATCTCCCGGGTGGCCTTGCCGGGACCCATTTCACGATAGTCAAAAAAATTGGTTTTGCCGTTGGCAAGGCGGACGAGCATGAAGCCGCCTCCGCCAATGTTGCCTGCGGCAGGTTCGACAACGGCGAGAGCAAAAGCAGTGGCTACAGCGGCATCGACGGCATTGCCACCACGCTTGAGGATTTCTACCCCGGCTTGAGAGGCCAGGGATTCATCGGTGGCGACCATGCCGTGGGCACTGCGGACGGGCTCGCTGGGCCATTCTTTGGGAATGTCGGGCCGATCGTGAAATTCGTTGGCCGCTTGAGCTTCTGCACGAAAAGGGAGAGCCGGGAAAACGAAAAGTGCACAGAGCCCAAGAAGAATTTTGCATCGCATGGCCTGGAAAAACAGTATGTGATTCAAATCGAAGCGTCAAGACGCGGGCACAGGGCAGTGCGCCGGGTTTGTTGTATTCTTTGCACAAAATGAAGTTCAGGAGCTGACAAGAATGATATCCCGTCGCGTTCGCCAGATTGTCATTGTAATTGCTTTTGTGGTGATGGTTGCTCCGCTGTGGGCGCAGCAAGGACCGCCGGCGGATTTGGACGAGTATGTGGCGCGGTCGATGAAGACGTTTGAGGTGCCGGGGATGGCAGTGGCCATCGTGAAGGACGGCAAGGTGGTGCTGCTGAAGGGATATGGGGTGCGGAAACTAGGGGAAGCGACGCCGGTCGACGAAAATACTCTGTTTGGGATTGGGTCGAACACGAAGGCCTTTACCGCGGCGGCGCTGGCGACACTGGTGGACGAGGGAAAGATTTCGTGGGACGACCCGGTGTACGAACGGCTGAAGGGCTTCGAGATGTATGACCCGTATGTTTCGAAGGAGATGCGGATTCGTGATTTGCTGTGTCATCGCAGCGGGCTGGGGTTGGGCGAGGGGGATTTGATGTTCTGGCCGCACACCACGTTCACAAGAGATGAGGTGGTGTACCGGCTGCGCTTTCTGAAGCCGGCGACCAGCTTCCGCACGGCGTATGCGTACAACAATTTGATGTTTGTCACGGCCGGGCAGGTGGTTGCGGAGGTGAGCGGCAAGAGTTGGGATGAATACTTGCGCGAAAAGATTTTCTTGCCGCTGGGGATGAAGAACACCAATACGAGCGCGTCGGTGTTCCACGAGGGAGACAATTGGGCAGCGCCGCATTCGAAAGTAGAAGGGAAGCTGCAGGCGATCCCGATCGAAAACCTGGATAATGCCGGGCCAGCGGGGTCGATCAATTCTTCGGTGACGGATATGTCGAAATGGGTGCTGCTGCAGCTAAACCGCGGAAAAATTCCTGGTACCGAGACGCGCGTTTTTAGCGAGAAGGCTTCGCAGGACATGTGGGCGCAGCAGATGATCGTACCGGTTCGGCCGGCTCCGGAGGAATTGAAGAACCTGCAGGCGCATTTTTCGGGATACGGAATGGGCTGGGCTTTGCGGGACTACAAAGGAAGAAAACTGGTGAGCCATTCGGGGGGAGTAGCAGGATACGTGACAAGGGTGATGCTGGTGCCGGAAGAGAATCTAGGGGTGGTGATCCTGACGAATGCGGAAGAGGATTTTGCCTTCGAATCGGTGCTGTATCACGTCCTGGACGCGTATCTTGGCGGATCGAAGCAGGATTATATCGCTGCGTTCAAAACGTTGGAGGACAAAGGGCAAAAAGATGCGGACGAAACGATGAGCAAGGCGGCGCAGGCGCGCGCAGCGGAGTCCAAGCCATCGCTGGCGTTGGAGAAATACGCTGGAGATTATTCGGATCCTTGGTATGGCAAAGTGACCATCCGGGCGGAGAATGCTGGTCTGGTGCTGAATTTCGAGAGGACGGAGAAGGGGTTGGCGGATCTGCAGCACTGGCAGTACGACACGTTCAAGGCGCACTGGCGGGATCGCACGGTGGAAGATGCGTTCGTGACGTTCACGCTGAGACCCGATGGCTCGGTGGACCATTTCACGATGGTGGCGGTATCTCCGCTGGCGGATTTCAGTTTCGATTATCAGGATTTGTATTTCACGCCGACCGTGGGGAAGAAGTAGAAGGAAGGCGATTCTTTCGTGCTGAGTTTGTGCTGATTGATACGTTGAGTCCTTCGTTGCGCTTCTCCGGAGGACAATTGATGAGTGAGCTGGTGGAGGGATCGGTTTTGGCGCTGCTGAGATCGTGAAAGCGGCAGCAGGGGTGCCGCACTCCGAATTATTCGGCGAGGAATTCGATTTCGGGAGGACCGGGGAGCAGGCCTGCAGCGGTGCCGCGTTGGATGAGTTCGCGGACGGCTTTTTTGCCCTTTTCGCCATAGCCCAGAGTCCACTTGTTGACGTACATGCCCACAAACTTGTCGGCGAGTTCGCTGTCCATCTCGCGGGCAAATTGCATGGCGTAGTTTAGTGCTTCTTCGCGATGCTCGAGGCCATAGGCAACGCTATCCCTGATAGTCTTTGCGACTTGGCGGCCAATTTCTGGGCCAAGGGCGCGGCGTACCGCATTACCGCCGAGCGGGAGAGGCAGGGAAGTTGATTCTTGCCACCAGATGCCAAGGTCGATGACGCGGTGCAGTCCCAGTTGGGGGAAAAAAAGTTGGCCCTCGTGGATCAGGAGGCCGGCCTCGACGACATTATTGCGGACTGCTTCCATGATTTTGTCGAAAGGCATTACGACCGCTTCAAAATCGGGTTCATAGAGCTTCAGGGTGAGATAGGCGCTGGTTTTCAGGCCCGGTACGCCAATGCGCTTGCCTTTGAGGTCCTGAGGCTTCAAGGAAAGAGTGGAGACGACGATGGGGCCGTAGCCTTCACCGAAACTGGCGCCGCAATCGAGCAGCACATACTTGTCGCGCAAAGTGGGATAGGCGGCGAAGCTTACCGCCGTGACATCGTAGGTTTCCTGGAGTGCGGCTTCGTTGAGCGACTGGATATCGGCCAGGGTGTGTGTGTACTTGTAGCCGGGGGTGGGAAGTTTATGGGTGGCCAAAGCATAGAACATGAAGGCGTCATCGGAGTCGGGAGAGTGGGCAAGCTTGATTTCCCGGGGCTGTTTTTCGGTTTGGGAAGCCACTTGTCTTGCACCCATGGGCGTAACCAATCCTTTACCCGGGCCGTTGTAGAAACGGAGACGATTCAACCTTCGTACGACGCTCTGGGACGAAAAGGGGAGAGGTCGAGCGACGAAGGAACTGACGGAACTTGCGGCCGGGACTTACTGTTGCAGCCCAAAGACTAGCATAGAGAGGCGCGGCGGACAAACGGTGGGAGGCAGAGGAGAAGGATGCAGTATCCGGTCAGACGACGATAAAGCGGGGCTTCGCGTTTAGTGCTGAGCGGACTGGTTCAGCTTGGTAACTCTGCCTATTGCTTCGTCCACTTCCTTACGGACCATGTCGACACCGTACGCATTGCCTCTGGGGTCTAAGTAAACAGGCCCTTTTACGCCCTCGGCCAGGCGCTTAGCCAACTGATACTCCCGAAGAGAGTCTGCCCAATACTTCTCCTCTTCGAGGATATAGGCAAATTCAAAACACCCCAGAGGATTGTTAGGGTCTCTTTCTAGAGCATCGAGCAGCACTTGACGCTGCTCCGCGTGCATTGCTTTTCTCTTGTAGACAGCATAGAGCGTGTAATAGCTGATTGGATCTGAAGGGTCCAGCGTAGTGGCTAATTTTATTTCTTTCACAGCATTCTCGAAGTCGCCTAGTGCGTTATAGGCCACGCCCGCTTGGTTGTGCCAGAACGACGACTTGGGGTTTTTCTCGATACCGGCTTTGGCCTTCGCCAACTCAGCTTTCCAGTCCACAGCTACGGTCGCGTGCTGGGCCAAGCCGACTGCTGCCCCGCACAGGACACAAACGAAAGTGAGTAGAGCAACTCTAAATCGCTTCATGCGGCTCTCCGTAATAGTTAAGCCGGAGCGTCCCCTTCTAGATGGTGCGCGGAATTTGGTTTCATTTGGGAATGTTTTCACTTCAATGCATCCAACTTTGTAAGGGAGTACCACAGGACTTCAAGCAAAGAACTGTTTCGCTGCCGGATAAAGCACAAACTCACCCGCCGTCAGGGCAAGGCATCAGGCGGCGGAGACGAGGTGAGCGATAGCGTCTTCGAAGCTGACTTTGCCATCAAGGTAGGGTTGCCAGTAGAGGAAGAGAAGCAGGTGATATTGCTCCCAGCCCCGTTGGGAAAGGATTTCTGCAAGGGCGTAGGGAACGATATTGGCCTTAGGCGGCTGCGGCGGGGCATCACCGGCGCCTTTGTCCACGTAGGAGTCTTTGAAGACGGGGCGGAGGACTTCCCCGGTGGTGTAAATAATGAGGGCGTGCCAGAGGTTGCGGGGAATGGGCTTGTCGCGTTGCTTGCACTCGCGGCTGATGGCAGCTTCGACAGGAGCGGCGATACCGTGGGACGCTTCGTGAAAAAGGACTTCTAAAGATTCCGGGCCTTGGTTGCGGGGATCGGTGCTGGCAATAGTGACGCGGAGTGGGTCGAGAGTGGTATACGCTCCGGCGGAGTTGGCATAAGCACAAACGTCAACGCGGATTTTTTCTTTGGGCCAGTGAGTTTGGTAGATGTCGGCGAGGCGCTCGGAGAGCCCGACACCCTGTTCGCGAACGAGTGGCGCCACTCTGATGACCCAGCGGCGATTGGCGCGATCTTGATCGGCCCACCAGTGGGCGCGGTAGATGGGAGCGACGGCATCGAGGATTGGACCTGTTGCACCAGGGAGCCCCGCGTCACAGCGCGGTTTTTTTCTGCCGGTTAACTCGTCGCAATCCTCAAAGTCTTCAATCTGGTTCTTTAACAGGACGAGGTCGATGTTGATGAGCAGGTCTTTGCCGGCAAAATTGTTGACGTAGTAGGAGATGGCGTCATTCCAGGTTTTCTGCTCTGAGGGGGTAAGGGAAACGGTCGAGCCGGGTGTTTGCTTGAGCGAAGGAGGCGTAGTTTTGGGAGACGCATCGTGCGAGTCTTTGGCTGCCAGGCGCGCGCGGGCTTCGTGATACAGGAAGTGGTGGAGATTGACCCAGAAGCCGCTGTGAAATTCGAACACCGGCAGAGGTCCAGAAATGGACTCGACTTCCTGAGCTCGACATGGGGATGCCAACGCCAGCAGGACGCTGAGGGGAAGAAGAAAATAACGGAGAAAAGTGGATGGCATGGTGTCGTGGGAGATGTTATCTCAAGTTGAGTTAGTCTCAAATTCGATGGTTGGCGTAGGGCGATTTTTTGCAACGGGCGGTGTGACGCCTCAGAGTTAAAGCCCTAACCTAATAGGCGCGAATGCGCCTTCCACGGAAGGCCGGATGATCCCAGTCCATTTTCACGCCGTGGAGAGTGGGCCGCAACGGATCGTCGATTCCTATTGCCTCATGGCAAATGCGAGCTATTGCGATTCGACTTTTGGGTCCATCAGCGTGCCCACGGCGCCTTGGTGGTCCCCCGAATGGAGAACACCGGTGCCATCGCGAAAGAACGAATGGGTACCCGTGCGGCCGTACTCCACGGGAATCGCGGCGAGCTCATAGATGGCCGGGGCGCCCACGTCGTTGGCCCCGACGATGACGTAACGGAAGGAGTAGCCATCCCTGCGGCCGGAAGCGAGATCGGGGCTCACAAGTCCAGCGTGATCGTTCTTGGGAGCGCCTTTGTCGGGAGGGCCAAGATCGGCGAGGGTTTGCGGAAGGTGGGTATACGTGACGCGATATTTCTCAATGGCAGCGGCGAGTTCCTTAAGGGAAGCGACCGCGGACTTCTCATTATTCTGAATCTCGGCGCGATCCCATTCCTCGGCAAGCGTGGGAAGATCGAGCAAGAGCAGACCCAAGGAGAGAAGTTTCCACTGATTATTTTCGCGGACCAGGCCCATGACCACGCGGCGAGCGTTAGCATCCGTCGTGTCTGTGGCGTCTTTGACAACGAGCGGCAAGTAGGCGACGTTGTCGCGGATTTCCGCCTTACCGATCTGCAACTGGGTGGTCACGGCGGGTGTGGCACACAGAACGATGAGATTTCCAGAAGCATCATTTTGCGAACGCGGTTTTCCGGCCTCGTCCAACAAGACGAATCGCTTCAGAAGCGTCGTCTGAGCGGTGGAGGTCATGGCGGCAAAAGCAGCGGCATTTCGCGCCGTCAGAAAAGCCGCGAAGTGATGGGAATCCTGGGAGCAGGAAACCATCAAGATGTCGCGGAGAACCGTAGCGGGATCATTGTTTTGAGGAGCTTGAGCCGCGCGCGTGTAATTTGGTGCCAAAAGCAAGGGTAAAAAGGCAAATCCGCACATACACATGCGCGACAGTTTCACAATTCTCAACATTTCCTCTCAATCCTTGGCGGCCGCCAGAATCCTGGCGAGATTCTGGGTGAACGCGGAGCGCGGCAGAACTTCGGTGGAACCCGCGGCTTTCGCCTGTGCAGCAAGGTCCACCTGCACGTGCGACAAAAACGAAACGATCGGCAACTGTGTTTGAGTTGCGCGAAGGCGGGCAATGGTTGCCACAGGCTCACTCTTGGCATTCAGGTCGACGATGACGAGTTTGGTGGGGGGCTCGAGCATAGTGGCGAGGACGTCTCCGCTGGCCGCAACTTTAAATTCCACGCCAAGATGCTTAGCGGTTTCAGCGACTTTCATTTGAAAAAACAGATCATCCATCAATGCGACGACTCTTCCCATTGATCCTCCCGACGAGTAACTCAGTTCCACCCATTTGCGTCTAACCCAACATGACTTACAATCAGCGTGCCCTCGGGAGGCCCGTGATGCAACCCCTTTCTCCTGCTCCCATCCAGGCGCCTATCTCGATGCTGGAAAAGACGCCGGGGCTTCTGGAGCTTTTGCTGCGCGATCTCCCTGTGGAAGTGCTGGAGTGGAAACCTGCGGCCGACCGCTGGTCCATTACGGAAGTATTGGGCCATATGGCGATGATCGAGAAGTTGTACGAGCAGCGCGCGCGCCGCATCGTGTTGGAGGATTCGCCGACGCTGGCGAAGCATGAAGGACCGGTCGAAGGACAGAAGAAATCGGCCCGTCAGCACATGGAAGAATTTGTTCCGCTGCGCCGTGCGTTTGTTTTTTATCTGCATTCCGTTCCTGCCGCGGCGGCGGGGCGCGCGGGACAACACGCCGAGCTTGGCACGGTTACTCTTTCCCAGATGCTGCATGAGCTTGCCAACCACGATCTCGGGCATTTGAAACAGATTGCCGAACTCTACCGGGCACACACGTTCTATCCGCATGCCGGGCCGTTTCAGAAGTATTCAAATCCCAAACCATGAGCAGCCACGCGGAAGATGGACGGTTGGCTTCGGCGCATCCGCTGGAAGTGACGCTGTACACGCGTCCAGGGTGCCATCTGTGCGAAGACGCCAAGGCTGTGATGGAGCCACTTCTGAAAGAATTTGGTGGCACACTACGGGAAGTGAATATCGACGAAGACCCAGAACTTGCCGGGCTTTACGGCCGGGACATTCCGGTGATTTTTGTCGGTGCGCGTAAGGCTGCCAAACACCGAATCGATTCGCGGCAATTTCGGCGGCAGTTGGAAGAAGCCCGAGAGCGCGCAGGAACGGTGCAAAAATAAATGGGGCTGAGATTTGCGGGACTAGTGTCCGCTGGAAGGTTCGTGGGCGCCGACGGTCTTATCGGGGACGTCTCCAGTACGGCCCTTGACGCGATCGTAGACGCTGAGAGCACTGACCGAGCCGAGAGCTTCGTTGTAGAACGTGGGGACGCCCAAGGCGGTTCGCAACTCTTCGTTGAACTTGCGCAAGTTGGCAAGCTGCGAGGCCAGCGCAGGTAGTTTCGTGCCGTCGTCCGTCAACAGGAATTTCTGATAGCCGGCATCCCACAGCCGGGTGAACTGGCCCTTCATCATGATGGTGGGAAGGATGGTCATCTGGAAGCGGCCGTCGGGATTCTGGCGGAATTCGGCGCCGCAGCCGTATTTTTCAACGCGCACAACGCCCCGCGTGCTGCCAACGGAAAAACCAAGAGCGGCGAGGCTGTCCATCTGCTTCTTTTCAAAGCGTTCGTCCACATTCCACATACTGTCCAGCCTAATCAATCTGATGGTGTCTGTAAAGCTCCACCGGGACGCACGATTCAGGAATGACCGTTACTTCGATGAAGCTAGCGGCTGTCCTTTATCGTAGGGGAAGCCCTTCTCCGCCCAGTCCACCGCGAAACTTGTGGGCAGAATCAATATGCGCACGTTTGTAAAGCCCAGCTCATGCAGGGCGCTAAACGCCGGACGAACATTGGGGCAGCGTTCCATCGGGCAACATCCACAATAAATCACCACATTCGTCGAACGCGGAAGTGAACCCGCCCACTTTTTGATTTCCGCCAGTCCTTCGGCGTTGCCACCGCTGCCGTGGTACTGCGCTCCCTTAATGTGACCGGCGGTATATAGCCGCTGAAAGCCAACGAACAGCACGGTGGCCGTGGACTTGCCGCCAGCCAACTCCTTCGCGAAATCAGCGGCCTGAACCGTTTGCGCCGCCGTCCACGGATCCGTGGAGGTCTGTGCGCGCGTAAGCTCAAGAGGAAGCAGCGCGAAAACAAAAACGAAGCAAGCAAACAACGAAAGCACAAAAAGCAACCGGCGTGAACTCATGATGAGATCCTCCGTCCGCAGTAACCGCAGCAATTGTACCGCCGATGGCTAAGGATGAGAGGACGCGGCGCGCGTGAAGCGCAGCGGCTTGTCAAACCCTTCTGCATAAATCAGAAGATAGGGATCCTGATACGCGTAGCGTGTCGCTGCGTTCAGGGCCTTGAAGTAGGCGTCTTCCTGTTTGCTGACATCATTGTCGACGCAGGCCATGCGCGTGGAAGCCAGCGGCCCCATCTTCAGCGTGTCACCGCTGATCACCACGCTGCCGGTGAATCTGTTGCACGAACCATTTCCCGCTACGCGCCCCGCCTCTGGAAATGCCAGCGTGGCTTTCCCGCCAGGCAGTGCTGGAGTTCCCGCAAGATCGGTCAGCATCCACTCTGTGCCGGGAAGAGAAACCTGCGTGGCGGCAGCAGTCTTCGGCGGATTCGCCGTGGTTTTATTGGAAGACGCGCACGAAGAAAGAAAAGAAGCCATCAAGCCAAAGAACAACACCACAGAAAGAAGTTTCACGCAGATTCCTCCGGCATTACAAAACTTTACGCAGTCTTCTTGGCAACAAACAGGCGGTACAGATACAAAAGCAGGATCGCGCCAACCACCGACATAATAAATCCCGCCGATTGCCCCTCCTTATACCAACCCAACATGCGCCCCAGGTATCCGGCGATGAACGAACCCGCCAGCCCCAGTAACATCGTGACAATCCATCCGCCGGGATCCTTTCCGGGCATAAGGAACTTGGCCACCGCGCCGATGATCAGGCCGATCAATGCGGTCCATATTAGACTGAACATAGTAGAAGCCCCTTTCTCGTAGGCTCATTGCAACGGGACAAATTTCCCTAAACGCATGCGGAGAGATGCCGATAAGCTGCGGAAAAATGTGGGCGAAAATTAGCAGCTTTAGGCAACAGCAGGGCGGAGCTTTCAGGACTTACGCAGGACTATAGTCCACTTGGCGCGCGAAGCGCAATATGCAGCCCGGTGCGCGGCGGACGGGCTATTTTTGGTTCAATTCCTTGCGGGTGCGCATCAACTTGGCGGCGGTGCTGCGCAAGGTTTCCGGCACATTTTTGTTCATCGAAAGCCGTTTCAAGTCCACGGGATTCAGCATCGGCAGCATGTGCAGGGTGACATCCAGAGGGGTCTTGGGATTGTTCATCAGGTTGCGCACCACCACGTAATTCTTGCGGAACACGCGGTTGCCGGCGATCAGCCGCAGAATTTCGTCGGTCAGGTTGGCCATGGAGGCGAACGCTTCCACTTCCTGATCGGTCAGCCGTGGTGATTGCAGCACGGAGCGTTGCACAACCTTGTTCGAGTCGCGGATCAGCGTGCGCCGCGCCTCCGAGCCGCCCTTCATGGCGAACTGCACGCGCTGCGCCACGGTCATTTTGCTGATCTGTTGCAGCAGCGTTTGCCGTTTCTGCGGATCGGGTTCCGCATCCGCGGCGGCATCCACCAGATGCTTCAAGTCTTCGGACACTTCGGTGCTGGCCAATTCGCGTAAGGTATTTTTCTGATCCGCGGTGAGATGCGAAGAGTGTTCCAGCGTGGTAGCCAGCGCGCGCGAGGCGGACACGCGATCCAGTTCTTCCATCAGGAATTGCACCTGCGCGGCAGTCAGCAGAGGCGCCAGCGGCACCAGGTGCTCACCCGCACAGTTGCGGTTGCCCAGCATGGCTTCAATCACGCCCGCGTGCTTGCCCAGGTTTTTTCCCGCATAGGCAAACAGAGCCGGCAAAGCCTGTTCGCGTTTCAAAGCTTGCACAAAATGTTCCGGCGCGGCGGACAGCAGCGCTTCCCCGGCATGATTGGCGACCAATTCGTCCTGATCGTGGCTTAATACCGCGAGAATTTCCACGCGTTCCGCCGGGGGAATGTGCGCCCCGCCCGCGCCGCATACCGCAAGTTTCCGTTCACGTGGCGCGCGGCCATGCCGCAAATCTTCCAGAACTTCAACGCTGAGAGTTTCCACCACGGGCTTGCCTCAAGTCTGCATGACTCAACTTAATTGTACCGGACGATCCCGGCACGCCAAGGGGAGGCATGGCCTGGCCGTTCAATTCCAGCAACACCGCCGCGGAGTCCGCCACGGTCACTTCAAATTCCTGGTTAGCGGTGAAACGGCGATTTTCTCCCGCGTGCACTTCGTCGTAGAACGCCACATGGCCATCGGCCACAACCAGCAAATGTGTGGCGGCGCTGACGGACACCAGCAAGTCCATCGGTCCTGTAGCCGGTGTTACCGGAACATTTGGCGTGCCGGTGGGCACTTCCGAGGATGTCAGCACCATCGGCACGGCGGCGGGTGGGCTGGGTGCAGGCTCGCTGGACGCGGGAACTTGTTGCACCGCGCGGCGGGCGGCGAAGTACCTCCACGCATAGATACATCCAAAAACAATTCCGGCGAGCAACAGAAGCGCGCCAAGAACCAGCGCTGCGGGTATCCACTTGGACGGCGCAGGGATGCGCTCTTCGGGGTGTTCCGGGGCAGGCGCGACTTGCGCGGCATGCGCCAGGTCGTATTCGCCCAGCAACGCCTCCTCGTCCAAGCCGAGATACCGCGCGATGGAGCGCACGAAACCTCGATTGAAGACGCCGCCGGGAAGCTTTTCCCAGTCTTCATTTTCCAGCGCTTCCAGAAAACGGGGACCAATACGAGTCGCCGAAGTGATTTCCTGCAAGGTCACTTCGCGCAGTTCCCGCTCGCGCTTCAGCCGTTCTCCGAAATTTCCCCTGGCCATGCCTTCTGTCCGCAAGGAATCAGTGTAACAGTTCTTGTGCAAGGGACGCGGATTCCGAAATGGCTCTTGGGGTTTGCCCGTTTGGGGAGTCGCAGCCTCGCGCTAAGGATGGAGCACGCGGCCGTTCTATTCTTTAGGAGCTCTCAGCTCCGACATTACGAGTCCGCAAAAAATCGGCTTCAGCCGCTGAGGACTCCGCATCCTGGCCACACTCCCAACACCGCCACTCGCCATCCTCGCACCTTGTATCTCGCGACTAAAAGAAGTAAGTCCATGGAAGGATTGAGCTGGGAACTGCACCGGAAGGAGCATGGAGGAGGTGGGCAATGGCGAAACTGTTTGCGGTGACGCGCACGCGCGGGCCGCGGTGGAATCATGCGGTGTCGCTGGAGGAGCAGGAAGACTGGAGCGCTCACGCGAAGTTCATGGACGGGCTGCACGCGGAGGGCTTTGTGGTGCTCGGCGGTCCACTGGAAGGCACCTCGGACGTGCTGCTCATTGTCCGCGCCAGGGATGCCCACGAGATCCACGCCCGCCTCTCCGCCGATCCCTGGACCAGCATGGAGCTGCTGCACGTCAAGCACATCATCCCGTGGACCCTGCGCCTCGGATCGCTGGGGTAGAGAGGGGATTCGCCCTCAGTGTTTTTGGTTTCTAGCTTTTCTTTTCTTCTTGTCTCTGCCGTGTTTGTTCAATTCTCGGATATTCCAAACGCCGTTGGGAGACAGATTGGCGACGAACGGGGGAATTCGGGAATTCAAAAGTGACTTAACATGGGCCCAATTCGCGAACAAGATCGATGCCCACACGGCGGGGTTCTTGTTGTTTTTGGGGCAGGAATAGGAAGCATCCGTTGTTTGCCCCTATTGCTTTCATGCTCACCGGGTCTTTGAGAATACGTCTATCTGGCGTGATAGCAATCCAGGACCTTTGGCCGCAAGAGGCCAACCATACTTCATCCGCTTCATCGGGTTTGAAATAGTCGTCGTGAACCCGAACGGCTAGCCCTTCTTTCCTTAACGCCTCGGCCAATTGTTTGCTTCCCAAGTTCCGATCAAGAAAGAAGATGAAGATGTCAGGCTGCTGGGGCGTAACGAATTACCTCTTCGATTTGAGACACTTCCAGACCGTAGTCGTCCGCTATGCTTTCGACCCCTTCTCCTGTGTTGAAGCGACCAACGATTACTTCGGCCATCACCCCGGTTCCGTTAACGACCGGCCTGCCCGAGGAGACCGCTGGATCTATGACGACAACTCGAGGAGGATCGCTGTTGAGATCCCCTGGCCAGTTCATCCTGATTGGGAAGAGCTTAATGGGCCAGCCTTTTTCGTCGCGCTCTATTCGGCGAAGATAAAAATCGAGTATCGGGCCAAGGCCAAGCTGTCCCCAACTCGATACATTAATCGTCTGTTCTTCTCCCGACCGCTGAATCTTTTTGACGAACAGATCCTTACCATCTGTCAGAAAACTCTCACTGAGCAGAGGATGGGCCGATGGATAAGTTTTTCGCACGTAATCAATGGCCCTTCGAATTGCGGGCATATCTACCAAATGCTTCTTGCGGGTGGAGAGTAGGATGTGCGCCTCCACGAGGTTGAAAAAGGACAACTGTCCGGGAAAGGCTATTTCCACAAGCGGCTTGAAGAATTTTGGGCCCGTAGACGTCGGATACTTCCTTCCATTCACCCAAGAATCCAAAGTAGCAACGGACATCCCTAAGCATCGAGCAGCTTCCTTGACGCCATAACGAGGCACATCACGCCGATCAATGGTTTTGGAGGATGGCATAAATTCTCCCAGCCCTATGTTTATACCATTATCTCTTAAAGCTTGCCGCCAGCTTCTACAGCTAATGGCGTAGGCGGCCAGATTGTACCCCACGGCTGTCCTCGTAAGGACACCTTCAACGTTGTGACTTCACAACTGGCGCGGGGAAGAGACTTATACTTTGCGGCGGCGCGGTGGCGCGGAAGAGCAGCGAGTGGCGGAATGAGGAGCGTTGCGATGAAAACGATAGGGGCGAAGGCGTGTCTGGTGTTGTTGCTGATGAGTGCGCCATTGTGGGCGCAGAACAAATTGCCGGAAGGCATTCTCGAAGGGTACGACGGGGAATGGACGCATGTGTCGCAACAATTGATCTCGCTGGCGGAAGCCACGCCGCAAGAGAAATTCGCGTGGCGCCCGGCGCCGGGAGTGCGCTCGACCAGCGAAGTGTACATGCACATTGCCATGGCGAACTTTTATTTGTTGAGCGCGACAGGGCCGAAGATGCCGGCGGATTTGAAAGATGGGATGAGCAAAACAGTGACGCAGAAAGCGGAAGTGATTGGCTGGCTAAAGCGCTCGCTGGAGGCGGTGAAGCAGGCGCACCTGGCGGAGAAGCCGGACGATTTGCAGCGGAAAGTCCGCTTGATGGACCGGGATGCGACGGTGGAAGGGGTGTACCTGCGCATCATCGTTCACGCCAACGAGCATATGGGGCAGTTGGTGGCGTACGCGAGGATGACCGGGGTGGTGCCACCGTGGTCGAAGGATTAACGCCACCGAAATGTCGCTCCCAATTGCCGGGACGACGCGTTCCCCTCAGCGCGGGCGGGTGCTAAGCCCAGCCTGTTTCCAGAGCTTCTCCCATTGCCAGATGCCGTACATGGCTTTGTGCGCGTTGTAGCCGAATTGGTGCGCCAGCATCAAAATCTGCCCGCGATGATGCGCCTCGTGCGCGAACATGTACGCGAACATGGTCCCACCGGCGGGCCAAGTGGACGCCCAACCGTCACGAGAAAACTTGGCAACGCGACGATTCGGCGCGGTGGAGAGAGCATCGGACAACATGCGCAGGCACTGCTCCGCGCTTTTCCGATGCGCGGAAGCAACCTGCTTCATGGTGCAGCGGTGGGGATCGAGGCGTGGCGGACGCTTCAGATGCGGCGCGGATAGCTTCAACCACTTCAGACGGGTGTTGTGCAGGTGCGCGAAGATGGCCGCGATGGTTCGGCCCTTGCCTTTTTGGCCCGGCAGCGGGGCGCGCCACGCGCGAGGGTCGAGCTGCGACAGGATCAGCTGGTTCATGGCGTCGTTGCTCGCGTAGGTTTCGAGCAGGGTGTCGCGAATCTCGGCAAGGGCGGCGTGGGATGGCAGTGCCATGGAAGCTCCGCCAATGTAATAAATTCGGGCGGCTGTTTGCAATCAACACGAGGAGCCCGCCATTGTTGCGCGACGGATCGGTGGAGGCGTGGGCCGCTGTTTTTTCACCACAGAGTACAAACAGGTCCACAGAGGGCACGGAGAATTGGATTACGGGTCGCGAGGATCGTGGGGCACCGGCTATCTTCAGGACGAGCACAGCGTCGACAGATTGGGAGAAAACACCAACACGCACCGCTTCGGGCGCAGGGAAAACCCTCGAAACACGAGGATGGGAACCCTGCGTTCAGCTTTTCTTCGAGGTAGTCACGAAGAAGGCGGCAGCCTCCTGGTGGACGTGTTCCTTGCCGCAGTGAGGGCATTTGATCTTGCCCTTCTCGTGTTCGGCAAGGCTCAGAATGACTTCGAACGGCTTCTTGCAATCATCACAATAAAACTCATAGCGGGGCATGGGGACCTCCGTGGAATGCCAGAGGGGATGGGTCTAGGTAAGGGTGTACGCCCGGGGAGTGCCGGTGTCAACAGCTTGAGAGGGGAGTGCGGTCGCGGCTCAACGAAGAGCAATGCTGAGAACAAGGATGGCAAACGCGACAATTAGTTCGCCCGTTCTGAACCAATGGTAAAGATCCCAGCGATGCTCCTGGATCCTCCAGTCGTCGGGAAGTGATCTAGCCGTCCATTGGGAAATGCGGTTGTTGATCGGGACCGGGCCGACGAGCGAAAACAGAACGGCAAATGCCTGAAGGGCAAAGGCGATTGCAGCCAAACGCCACGCCAGATGGCTCAAATGTACGAGAGGGAACAGAAGCAGAAGATTCAGCAGCGTCGAGCCAGCCATCCAAAACGGCATCACGCGACCCAACAACGTCGCGAACGTTGAGCGCAGGGCTATATGTGCTTCCAGAGATTGGCGGTTGAGGACAGGATGTAAAAACACCGCAACGTTCAGCTCACTTCCACACATCAGGCCAAGCACGACCGCTGCAAGAATCGGAAGGGTGATGGACATGCTAACTCCTCCTCGTTATTAGATGACCAGCGGAGGGCGGCGTTGTGCCGGGACTTCATGGGCAGCCTGAGATCATCTTCACCCGCGCACCTTAACTACGCAACGAGATTGCGGACCTAACGAATTTGTTGACAGGGCACGTGGCGGAGAGTACGGTGGCGTTCATTGTCCGGGCCCATTCTGCGAAACAAAAGGGAGAAAACTAACGATGCAACGAGTCCTACTTGCAGTGGCATTCGTGTGTCTGACGGGAGCAGTAGCAATGGGGCAGGATCCTGTGAAGGTTGATCCGAAACATTACAAAGTGGAATCCGAAAATGCCGAGGTGCGGGTGCTGCGGGTTCACTATGGGCCACACGAAAAATCGGTGATGCATGGGCATCCGGACGCGGTGGTGATCTATCTGACTGACGTCCACGTGGTGTTCCACACCCCGGATGGGAAAACTGTCGAAGAAACCGGGAAAGCGGGAGAGGCGAGGTTCACTCCCGCGGGGACGCACCTGCCGGAAAATGTGTCCGACCAGCCAATGAACGCCGTGCTGGTGGAACTCAAGGGTAAGGCGGCCCAGTAAGCGCACGCCTAATGTTTGCTCAGGTATTTCATGCCGGTGTCGCACATTATTGTGACGATGGTGGCTTTCGGTGGAAGTTGTTCGGCTAGCCGCAGGGCAGCGATTACGTTAGCGCCGGTCGAGGTGCCGGCGAAGACGCCTTCCTCACGCGCTAGGCGGTTGGTCATGGCTGTGGCGTCTTCGGTGGAGACTTGTTCAATGTGGTCGGCGATGTCCTTGTGCCAGAGGGGCACCACGAAGCCGGCGCCGATGCCGTCCATTTTGTGCGCGCCTGGCTTGCCGCCGGAAAGCACTGGGGATTCAGCGGGCTCGACGGCGACGAGCTTGATCTGCCGCTTGTGGCGGCGCAACGCTTCGCCGGTGCCGCGAAGGGAAGCGGCGGTGCCCACGCTCTGCACAAAGCCATCGATCTTCCCGCCGGTCTGCGTCCAAATTTCCTCGGCCAATTCGTGATACGCGGCAAACTGGTCCTTGTTATTCATCTGATCTGTCCAGAACGCGCTGGTGTTTGCGGCGATGACGCCGGCGGCTGCGATCATGTCGCGAGTGAGTTTCTCCGTCATGCCGCCGCCTTCGCTGGCGATGATTTGAAGCGCGGCGCCTAGCCTTTTCATGTGCTCGAGTTTCTCGCGGGAGAAGGCATCGGAAGTGACGATGTGCAGGGGATAGCCTTTGACCGCGCAAACGAGCGCGAGGGACACGCCGGTGCTGCCGCCGGTGTATTCGACGACGGAACCATGCGCGAGGAGACGAGCGTCGGCCTCTGCTGCTTCGATCATGGCCAGCGCCATGCGGTCCTTCATGCTCCCTGTCGGATTTTCGCTTTCGAGTTTGAGGAGGATGCGGGCGCCATTTTCGGGGACGATCTTGCGCAGCGGCAATAATGAGGTGTTGCCGATGCACTGCAGAATGTTCTGCGGTAGTTCCGTCATGGGGGCTGGGTCTTTGCGGATGGCGACGGCAAAAACAGCGGTCACCGTGCACGAGCCTTCAGGGACAATCTAACTCTAACACGAGTAGCGGGTGCCACAGGGGCACTAGTTGGCGTTGGGTGCGGCGGGATAGAGGCGGTCGAACTCGGGATCGTCGCGGAGGAGAGTAAGATCGGGGTCACGTCGCGCCCAGATGGAATCCTTAAAGCCAGCTTCCCAAGCTTTGCGCAGAGCTTCCATGGCTTGGGCCTTGGTCTTGAGCAAACAATAGTTGCACGCGGCGTTGTAGAGGATCGAAGCTTCGTTAGCGCGCAGGGTCATGGCCAGATCGGTTTCGCGCATGGCATCTTCGAATCGGTTCAGTTCCGCGTAATGGCCGCCAATCAGGATGCGCGCGCGAGCATCCTCGGGCACTTGCTTTAAATGGTTTTCCAGCGCGGCGACGCAACGTAACAAAACGTTGCGGCGAATTTCTTCTTTGCCCAGAGCGCCGAGCGCGTTCATGACCGGGACGTAGACGTTGTAGTCTTCGCCGCTGGCCTCCAGTGCCGTTTCGAATATGTCGGCGACTTCTTGATACCGTCCCGCGGAAAAAAGGGCGCGGCAGAGCAGGTAGTAGGCCCCTTCGCAATCTCTTTTGCGTTCGATGGCCTTTTGCGTCATGCGCACGGCCTCAGCGTGCAGGTCGGTGGCGTAGAGAACCCAGGCTTGGCTCACCTGCACTTCCGGCAAGTCCCAGCGAAGCGCTACAGCTCGCCCGGAGGCGTTGCGCGCGCGCTCCACCCAAATCGGATCGCGGCTGAAGTTGCAAAAAAACATGGCGCACGCACCGGCGCAGGCGGCGTAGGCCAGCGCAAAGCTCGGGTCCATGGTCACGGCGTTTTCAAACATCTGTAGCGCGAATTCCAGGTCCTGGCGCGTCTGACGCCGGGCGTAGCGTTTGCCGCGTAGATACAAATCATATGCCTGCAGATTCTCGGTAGGCTTGACCGCCAACGCTTCCAGTTCTTGCGGGGAAAGCGTAACGCGAAGCGCTTCCGCGATCTTACGCGCAATTTCATCCTGCACTTCAAAAACATCTTTCATCTCGCGGTCGTAGCGCTCGCTCCACAGCGGAAAATCCGTGGTGGTATCCACGAGTTGCGTGGTGATGCGCAGGCGGTTCCCAGAGCGTCGCAAACTGCCGGTCAAAACATAAGCGGCCTTCAATTGTTGTCCAATCTGCCCGGGGGTCACTTGTTTATCTCGGAAGGCCAGCACAGTGGGCCGCGAATAGGTATTGAGCCCGCGGATTTTGGACAGTTCGGTGATGATGTCCTCGGTAATTCCGTCGCGAAGATATTCGTCTTCTCGCACGCCACTTAAGTTTTCGAAATAGAGCACGGCCACGGATTTGGTGCTCGGCTTGACCAAACCGGTTTTCGTCTCCGTCAGCTCTGCAGTGCGTTTGCTGCCGGATTCCAGGTCGCGTTTCAAGCGATTGAGATCGGTCTTTAGCTCGGTGGCGGACTGACAACGCAGAGTGCGATCTTTCTCCAGCAGTTTGGCGAGAAGGCGTCCAAAATCCGGCGGCACTGCCGGGTTCACTTCCGCAACAGGGACCGGATCGCGATTCAGGATGGCGTCGAACACCATCGCGGAAGTATCTCCGCGGAAAGGGAGCATGCCGCTGGCCAACTGATACAGCACGGTACCCAGCGAGAAGAGGTCGGTACGGGCATCGACAAGTTGTCCGCGCGCCTGTTCCGGCGACATATAAGAAACCGTGCCCATCGTGGAACCGGGCGAAGTCAATCCGGCGCCAACCATCGTGTCCATTCGTGAGGGGGAGGAGCCGGCCTCGGGCAATTCTGCGGCCTCAATCTTTGCCAGGCCAAAATCCAGCACCTTCACCTGGCCGCGATCGGTCAAAAAAAGATTCGCGGGCTTGATGTCGCGGTGGACAATTCCTTTGGCGTGGGCCGATTCCAGGGCGTCGGCAATCTGGATGGCCATGGGCAACAATTTCTCCATCGGAAACGGCTGCTTGGTCATGAGTTGACCCAGGGTCTGCCCCTCGAGCAGTTCCATGACCAAAAAGTGCTGGCCATCGTGTTGTTCGATCGCGTGGATGGTGCAGATGTTTGGATGATTCAGCGCCGAAGCCGCACGCGCTTCTCGTTGAAAACGCTCGATCAACTGGGAGTCTTGCGCCATGGCTTCCGGAAGGAATTTGACGGCAACGCGGCGCCCGAGTCGCGAATCCTCGGCTTCATACACCACACCCATGCCGCCGCTGCCCAGCTTCCGTGTGACCTTGTAATGCGTAATGCTCTGCCCGATGAGGGAATCCGACCCGGCCATAGGTTAGTGATACTAGACTGCACCTCGTTTTCGGTCAAGGCGCGGCGCACCAGGTGTTTCTCACCGGGCGTTCGGGGGACCCTGCCGATGGCGAAAAGGTTACGCCTGTACCACGTCCAGGTTGCGCCGCATTTTCCCAGGCGCCTATACTGGCCGGGTCTGGCAAGGGTGCGTGTGTGCGCGCAAAGGCGGCACGTTCAGTTCAGGGGAAGACCTTTGACAGTTCCAATCAACCGGAGAATGTTTCGTGAGCCTTGACGAGATCAAGCAGTTCCCAACGGTGGAACGCCGGCGAAATGTAGGCGCACCCGTGGAACGACGCGAAGCAGGGGAAGTGGCGGTCTTCCAGGAATTGGGGAAGGCGCTGACTTCGTCGCTGCAGCTCGATCAGGTGCTGCGAACGATCATGGAAAAGATCGACGAATTTTTGCGGCCAGACAACTGGTCGCTGCTGCTGCTGGACGAAGCCAAGCAGGAACTGTATTTCGAGTTGGCGGTAGGGAAGGCTTCGCAGGCTCTGAAAGATGTGCGCATCAAGCTGGGCCAGGGGATTGCGGGTTGGGTGGCGCAGCACGGCGAAGTGGTGATCGTGCCGGATACCACCAAAGACACGCGCTTCTTCGGCAAGGTGGACGAAAAGACCAAGATGGAGACGCGGTCGATTGTGGCCGTGCCAGTGAAGTTTCGCGACACGTGCCTGGGCGTGATTGAGCTGATCAATTGCGTCGGTGTGGAAGGATTCGATCCTCGGGACTTGAAGCTGCTGGAAGCCCTTTCGGACTTTGCGGCCATTGCCCTGGAGAATGCCCGGCACGTGAAGCGCATTCACGAGTTGACGATCAAGGACGATTGCACTTCGCTGTACAACGCGCGGCACATGGGTTTTATTCTGGACACGGAAATCTACCGCTCGCAGCGCTACAACTACGAATTTTCGATTGTTTTCATCGACCTGGACCATTTCAAACAGGTGAATGATACCCACGGGCACCTGGTCGGCTCGCGGCTGCTGGCCGAAATGGGCGAAGCGCTGAAGACCAATTGCCGGCTGATCGATTTTGCGTTTCGCTATGGCGGAGATGAATTTGTGATTTTGTTGCCGCAGACGTCGAAGGAGAACGCCATTAACGTGGCGCGGCGCTTGCATAAGCTGATTCGTGAATCGGTGTGGCTGAAGGCCGAGGGATTAAATATTCAGATTACGCCAAGCGTGGGTTTGGCGGCGTACCCCGCGGATTCGAAGACGAAAGAAGGATTGCTGCATCTCGCGGACGAGGCCATGTATCTGGTGAAGAATACGAATCGCGACAATGTGGCCGCCGCGAACGTGGGCATTCTGCCGGCTCAGACCGCCGCGGAAGCCGCCGGTGAAGCCGCGGGTTGAGCTTCTTGTCGGGGGCACGACTTCCGTCGTGCCACGAATCTTCCGTCATTCCGGACGCAGTCTGCGAGGTGAGGAATCCCTCCTGGCAGCTCCGCAACCTCAGCCGGTGTACACCTCCTGAAAATTCTGATTAACTTAAAAATATGAAACGAAGCGAAGCCGCTCGTTATGCGCGCTGGTCGGCGCTGACTGCTTTGTTGCTGGCGTCGATCACCGGCGGGATCTACCTGCACCGGCAATGGGTGGCGCACGTGGAGCGGAAGAAAGCCCCGCCGCCGCTGGCAGAGAATCAGGAACGGCAATCGATTGGCCTGAAGGTGTCCAAGAACGAAGGCGATCGCACGGTCTTTACGGTGCAGGCGTCGAAGTCCACGGACCTGAAGGGCGTGGACATCAGCCTGCTCGAAGATGTGAAGGTCACAGTGTTCGGCAAGCTCGGAGACCGCCACGACGTAATCCACACGCACAGTTGCCGCTACGCGAAAACCAATGGCGGGATCGAATGCAGCGGTGACGTGCAGATCGATTTGCAGAGCGCTGCCGACGCGGCGCGCGCGCAAGGCAATAGCGCCGGCAATCCGAACCTGATTCACGTGGAAACCAGCGCGGTGACGTTCAACCGCGAATCCGGCAAGGTAGAGACTTCGCAGCCGGTGAAGTTCACCCTGCCCGATGGTGACGGGGAAGGCGTTGGGGCGACGTACTTTTCGGAAGACGGCGTGTTGCGGCTCGAAAAGAATGTGCGCGTAACGCTGCGCGAGACAGGGCCGCTGGCAGTGGGCAAGAAACAGAATGCGCCCCCGTCGGATGTGGTGCTGCGGGGAACAAGCCTGGAAATGGGCAAGCAGTCGGGCAAAGTTGTCTTGGCCGGGCCCACCACCGCAACGACGCCCACACAAGAGCTCAGTGCGGGCCAGTTAACGGTTGTGCTGGACGAACAAAACCGCCCGCAGACATTGCTGGCTGAGCCGGGGCGGTTGAATCAAACACCAGAAGTCGTGGCGCACGGCGGGAAGGGTGCCACCGGCGCGGGCACGCTGCAGGCGGACTTGATGAAGGCCGAATTGGCGCCCGAGGGTTGGGTGCGGACGATCAACGCGGAAGGCAATGTGCACGGGAAATCGGAAAACGGAGAGGTGCAAGCGGACAGTGGAACTGTCGAGATGTGGCCGCGGGTCAACCAGGCGAAGTTGCTGACGCTGCGCGGGAATGTCCACGTCAACCAGCGCGACCCCAAGACAGGAACGGGAAGGAAGCTGGTGACGACTGCCTTGCAAATGAGTTTTGCGGGAGGAAAGCCGGGGGAGCCCAACCCGGTGCAGCATGCGGAAACTTTGGATCACGGAACCATGGAATGGAACGATACGGCAACGTCGCAATCCAAATTGGGTGCGGATAAGTTGGCAGTGGATTTTGGAGCGCCCGGGAAGGCCAAAGACCTGCTGGCCATGGGGAATGTGGAGACTCAGCGCGAACTGAAGGACCGTCCAACGCAAACCGCCACCGCGGCCAACGGTGATGCGCAACTCGATACCGGAGGCGCATGGACGCAGATGACGTTGCGCGGCAATGTGCACATGAAGGAGGGCGACCGCAGCGCGGACGCGCAACAGGCAGTCTTCGCTCGAGGCGCTCAGACGACGCTGCTCACAGGACAAGCCATAGTGCGTGACGAAAACAGCGAGACGCGAGCCGCAAGGATCACCTTCCATCAGGACACAGGAGAAATCGAAGCCGAAGGCAAGGTGCGCTCCACGGACCTGGGGACAAAAAAAGACAGTATCCAGCTAAGCCCCGTGCCGTCCAATGTGAGTGCAGAGCACATGGTTGGAAATTCCAAGACCGGACGCGCGCTGTACACCGGACATGCAAGATTGTGGCAAGGGCCCTCGGTAATGGAGGCGGATGCGATCGAACTCCTGAGGGATAAACGCGTGCTGAACGCGAATGGGAATGTGCGCGCGGTGTTCCCGAAACAGGGGAATGACGCCAAGAAGACAAAGGACTCCGTAATCTGGCACATCTCGTCGGGGACGCTGACGTATTGGGATGCGGAGAATCGCGCGCACCTGGAAAAGAACGTGGTGGTGCAATCGGATAGCGAGCGCATGCGCGGTCCGGTGCTGGATTTGTACTTCACCCGCGACGGGCAAGCCACGAATGCAAGCGAAGGCACCTCCAAGATCAGCCGGGCGGTAGGAACCGGTGGGGTGGAGGTGCAACAGGGCGACCGGCGCGGGACCGCGGAGCAGGGAGTGTACACGGCGGACGACGATAAATTTGTCCTGAGTGGTGGAACGCCGACACTTTATGACGCCGAAGAAGGCAAAACTACGGGACGTGAATTGACCTTCAATATTGCGGATGATACGATCATCGTGGATTCGGGAAATGGAACGCGCACGCTGACCAAGCACCGCGTCCAGAGATAAAAGGGACCGCCCCGCTGTCCCGCGTGAAAAGGAATGCCCACACTCCAAGGCGTCGATCTCAGTAAGTCCTACCGGGGACGCAAAGTAGTCGATAACGTCGAACTGGAAATTGGCCAAGGCGAAGTTGTAGGACTGCTAGGCCCGAACGGGGCCGGCAAGACCACCACGTTTTACATGATTGTGGGATTGGCGCGCCCGGACTCCGGGCGAGTGGTCTTGAACGGCGAAGAAATCACGGATTTGCCGATGTATTTACGAGCGCGCAGCGGCATCAGTTACCTCCCACAGGAGCCATCGGTCTTTCGGCAGCTGACCAGCGAAGAAAATTTGCTGGCGGTCCTGGAGACTCTGCCGCTTACGCCGGAGCAACAACGCGACCGGCTGGAAGAACTGTTGGCGCAGATGGGTTTGGAGATGGTGCGGCATAGCAAGGCGTACATGCTCTCAGGCGGCGAGCGCAGAAGGCTGGAGATTGCGCGGTCGCTGACTCTGCAGCCATCGTTTATCCTGCTGGACGAGCCGTTCTCTGGGATCGACCCATTGACGGTGAAGGACTTACAGGATTTGATCCGCGAATTGAGCCGCTCAGGAATCGGTGTATTGATCACCGACCATAACGTCAGGGAAACTCTGAGCGTAACAGATCGTGCATACATCGTGAATCATGGGAAGATCATGAAGAAGGGCACGCCTCAGGATTTGAGCAACGACCCGGAAGTGCGAAGAGTCTATCTGGGGGATAACTTTCGGTTGAATTAGGGCTATTCTAGGACCTGGGAAAGCAAGCAATGGCCTGGCAAGGACTCAAACTTAACCTCCGTGTAACGCAGAAGCAGATTCTGACGCCGGGGCTGGTGCAGATGGTCAGCGTGCTGGCGCTGAACCGGCTGGAACTGCGCGAGATGATCAACCAGGAGATGATCGCCAATCCCGTCCTGGAAGAACTCAGCGAAGAACCCACCGCGACCGACAACTACAGCGACGAAACATTTTTGAAGGCGGAGACGGAAAAAGTTCCCGAGAAAAAGGAAGCCAACCCGTTCGACGAATTCGACGTCGGTTCCTTTTTCAATCAGTACCTGGATACCGGGGGAGATGGCGGGCAATCGCAGGAACGCGAAATTTCCGAGCGGCCTTCGTTCGAAAAGTTCTTGTCGTCGCCCGCGGGGCTCACCGACCATCTCGCATGGCAGTTGAGCGTAACGATTTGTTCGGACGCCGTGAAAGAAATCGCCGAGAACATCATTGGCAACCTGGATGAAAACGGGTACCTGACGGCTTCCACCGAAGAATTATCGCAAGACGGAAAATATACGCAGGACGATCTGGAAGACGCCATCGCCGTAGTGCAGGACTTCGATCCTATCGGCGTGGGCGCGCGCGATCTGCGGGAATGCCTGCTGCTGCAGTTGAAGGCTTTCGATCCCCAGAACACGCTGGCACAGCAAATCGTGTCCGATCACCTGAAACAGGTGCAGGCCAACCAGATCAAGGAAATTGCCCGCGCGTTGAACCGGCCGATGGACATCGTGAAACACGCGATCGATTCAATCAAGAAGCTCGATCCCCGTCCTGGCTTGCGCTACAACAAGACCGAGCCGCGTTTGGTCGAGCCGGATGTGTATTTCCGTAAGGTGGATGACCAGTGGCAGGTGTTTCTGAACGAGGACGACATGCCGCAATTGCGGTTGAGTCCCACGTATCGCCGGCTGTTGGTAAGGGATGCCGCGGACAAGGATGTGCGGAACTACGTGAAGGAACGCTTCACCGCCGCGATCCAGTTGATGAAGAATATCGAGCAGAGAAAACACACGATTCTGCGGGTCTGCCAATCCATCATCGCGCGGCAGGGTGAATTTCTGGATCAAGGCCCGGACGCGCTGAAGCCAATGATGATCAAGGAAGTTGCGGAAGAGGTAGGCGTGCATCCTTCGACCGTGAGCCGCGCCGTTGCCAGCAAATATGCGCACACTCCTCAGGGAGTCATTGAACTGCGCTCGTTCTTCAGCGAGGCAGTGAATGGGCCGGAAGGCGGCGGGATGTCGTTGCAGACGTTGAAGCGGCTGGTGAAGAAAATGATCGACGAAGAAGATACCGCCAAGCCGCTCACCGACGAACAAATTGCCAAGAAACTGGAAGAAAATGGCATCCACGTCACGCGCCGGACCGTGGCAAAGTACCGGGAAGATATGAGAATCCCGAGCACCCACCAACGCCGGGTCAAGAGTTGAGTCCTCAAAATCCGTGAAGCGCTCAGATCGCCATTCACGCACACCGCGAAATCCAGGCCGACAACTTGTCATCCTCACCGGACTATCCGGATCGGGGAAAAGCACGGTCCTCAAGGCGTTTGAGGACATGGGCTACTACTGCGTGGACAACCTGCCGGTGGAATTGATCCCGATCTTTGCCGAACTGCATGCCGGAGGCGAAGGAGACCTGCAAAAGGCCGCGCTGCTGGTCGATGCGCGCGAAGGTCTGCAACTCGCAAAACTGCCGGGCCTGCTCAGACATCTGCGGCGCGACCATCCCATCATCCTGGTGTACATCGAAGCGCAGGAAGATGCCTTGCTGCGGCGGTACAGCGAGACCCGCCGGCCGCATCCGCTGGGAAAAGATTATTCCGTGCGGGAAAGCCTGCATCATGAAGAGATTCTAATGGAGCCCATTCGCAAACTGGCGGATGTAGTGATTGACACGACGCAATTCAATGTGCACGAGTTGCGGAACTTCATCAATGAGCGATTCAAGCTGGAAAGCAAGCGGCCCTTGCTGGTGTCCTTAGTGAGTTTCGGCTACAAATTTGGCGTGCCGGCCGATGCCGACCTGATGTTCGACGTGCGGTTTCTCCCCAATCCGCATTTTGTGCCCAAGTTGCGGCGCTATACCGGCAAGGACGTCCGGGTAAGGCGATATATCCAGTCGTTTCCGCAAACGGGAGAATTTCTGCGGCGCATGCAGGGATTGCTGACGTACTTGATTCCCCACTACATTGAAGAGGGCAAAAGCTATCTTACGATTGCGTTTGGATGCACCGGCGGAAAGCATCGATCGGTAATGATGGCAGAGTGGATGAAAAATGCGCTGGGCAAGAAGGGCTTTGCAACGCGCGTGGTGCACCGGGATATCAGCAAGTAGCAATTTCGATCAGTCAAGAGGTGCAGCACACTCCGAACTACACAGTAATTGCGTTGCAGCACGCTGAAACTCGTATTGTCATGCTGCGTGGAATAGAGGTCTCCAGAGAGAATGAGCAACGCGGACGCTGCGTCCAGGCCAGTGCGACAGCGAATCAGCACACAATCGTCGCCGAACCAAACCACACGTTTTCTGGTGCTGGCCCTACTGTCGGCGCTCCTGCTGTTTCCCTCGCTCCACCGCCCCGGCCTGGCGGGTTACGACGATTCGTTTTTCGCGCATGAATCCAAGGAAATGGTACGCACGGGGGATTGGGGAAACGTGCGCCTGAACGGCGAAATTATCCTGCAGATCCCGCCGATGTACCTCTGGCTGCAAGCCTGCTCCTTCAAGTTATTCGGGATCAATGACGCGGCCGCGAAGTTGCCGACAGTTGTACTTGGCTTTGCCACGATTCTGCTGATGTACTTTTTGACCTTGGAGCTGACCGGGGACACGTGGCTTTCGCTGTTTGCCATGCTGGTCCTTGCTTCCACGCAATTTTTCCTGAAGAACGCCACGCACGCCATGACGGATGTGCCATTCACGTTTTTCTTCACGTTGGCGATCTTCTTTTATGTAAAGGGCCTGAAGAATAGCGCGTATCTGACGTTAATGGGCTTGCCGTTGGGATTGGCCTTGCTCACCCGCTCGGTGGTGGGTTTCCTCGCGCTCGGAATTATGGTGGCGCACTTGGTCCTGACTAAGCGCTACAAACTGTTGTGGTCGCCCTGGCTGATTTGCGGCGTCGCCCTCGCTCTGGCCCTTTTTTCGATGTGGTACGTTTGGCAATACCGCCAGCACGGTGGCGCCTTTCTGACTTCGCATCTGGAGTTCCTCAGCGGCAAGTTTCGGGGGGAAGGCAAATCCACGGGCTGGATCACGATCTTTAACTATCCGCTGGCGCTCCTGAAATATTATTGGCCCTGGTTGCCATTTCTCGTGGCGGGCTTGGTGATGGAAGTCCGAGCTGCCCTCCGAGAAAAGGATCAGACCGCGATATTGTTGATCGTTTGGGTGCTTCTCGTTTTCGTGCCCTTCAGCTTGGCGGAGACGCGGTATCCGCGGTACATCATGTCCGTGTTCCCCGCGTTTTCTATTCTCTCGGCAATCGCGCTGGATCGTTGGCTTCCGGCTGGACGCCGAAAGCTTTTCTTCAATGTGGCTTGTGGTGTCGGCTGCCTGGCAATTTGTTTGTCTTTGTTGCTCCCACCGAAGGCGCGTGCGGACGATATCCTCAAACTGGCTCCCATTGCTGAAGCAAATAGCGCGCCGGACCAGCGCGTCATTATCTATACCTACGAGGACGGGCGCGAGGATTACCTGTTCCAATTCATCTGGTACAGCAACCGCTACGCGCAACTCCCAGCCAACGTGGATGACCTGGCAGCAACGCTGCGGCGAACGGAAAGGGCAACCGTGATTGTCGACAAGCAGACTTACCAGAAGTTGCTGCCTCAGATTCCGGGGAAGACTCCGCGCATCCTGGGAGAATCCGCAAACCTGATTTGTTTCCGCATTCCGTAAGGTTGTCCATCCTGCACGTCCGGCAATGTGCCGAAGCAGGGACGCCGGGGATTTGACAGGGTGTAGCACGGGCGAATAGCGTACTAAGAGCAGGGGAGGAGAGGAACTTGAGGATCAGGGAGTGGGCCGACTGATTTCACCACAACTGAAGCGGCTCTTTGGCTACGTGAAGCCCTACAGCTTCCGGCTGTCGCTGGGGGTGTTGCTGGTGGCGTTCGTGGCGGCGGCGGAAGGACTGGTCGCGCTGATGATCGTGCCGGCAGTGGAGTATGTTCTCGACCCCACCAAGGTGGCGACAGAATTGCCGCTGGTGAAGCTGCCGTGGAGCGGCTACACCGTTTACCTGAACTGGTTCTTCCCGCGGGGAATCCACAACGTCGCGACCATTTTTGCCCTGACACTCTTTTCGTTGTACGCGATCAAAGCGATTGCGGAGTATCTGGGAGTCACGCAGATTCAATATGCGGGTCACGCCGCGATCCGCGATCTGCGCAACGCCCTCTACGCCAAAATCATTCGCCAACCGATGAGTTTCTTCCAGAAGAATCAGACGGGACGCATCATTTCCACGGCGATCAACGATGTGGACAAAACGCGCCTGGCATTGAGCGAATATCTGGCCGACCTGTTCCAGAAAGGTTTTACCTTCATCGCGTTGGTCAGCGTGATGCTGATGCTGAACTGGAAACTCACGATTTTCACCACGGTGCTGCTGCCTCTGGTGGTGTTGCCGGTTAACAAATTCGGCAGGAAGATCCGGCTGTCGGTGGGCCAGAGCCAGTCGCGGCTGGGCGATTTGAGCCAGATCCTGGAAGAGACCGTTAGCGGCAACCGCATCGTGAAGGCCTTCGGGATGGAAGATTTCGAAGTGCGCAAATTCCGGGAAGTGGCGCGGCGGCTGTTGCGCGAGAGCATGCGCTGGGTGCGAGCCGCGGTCATTACTTCGCCACTGATGGATCTGTTGGGCGGAATCGTCATTCCCTTGTTGTTGCTCTATGCCCGCGGCCAGATTCAGCACAAAGAGATCAGCGAACCGCAATTCTTCGCCTTTCTATACGCGATGTTCAACGCTTATATGCCGGTGAAGCGCATGGGATATGTGTACCAGCAATTCCAGGCGGCGCAGGGGGCCAGTGTGCAAGTGTTCGCGTATCTGGATGGCGAAGAAGAAGTGCTCGATCAGCCGGGCGGCAAGATTCTGGCGGGTCTTTCGCGGGAAATTGCGTTCAAGGACCTGTCGTTCGCTTACGAGCCCGGCAGCACGCCCGTCTTGGAGCATGTGAACTTCACTGCGGTGAAAGGCGAAGTGATCGCGCTGGTGGGCTCCAGCGGAGCAGGGAAGACCACGCTGGTGAATCTGATTCCGCGGTTTTATGAGGTGACTGCGGGAAGCATCAAGATCGATGGAACGGATGTCCGCGAAATGACGCTGCGCTCGCTGCGCAACCAGATCGCCATGGTGACGCAGGAAAACATTCTGTTCCATGACACGGTGATGAACAACATCTGCTACGGCATGGGCGAAGTGCCCAAGCAAAGTGTGGTGGAAGCAGCGCAGGCGGCGCTGGCGCACGATTTCATCATGGAGCTGCCTCACGGCTACGATACGTTGATCGGTGAGCGCGGCACCCGACTGAGCGGAGGGCAGCGGCAGCGCATTGCCATAGCACGAGCGATCCTGAAAAATTCCCCAATTCTGATTCTCGATGAGGCGACCTCGGAACTCGATTCGGAATCGGAGCAATACGTCCAGAAGGCGCTCAGCAATCTGATGGTCGGCCGGACGGTGTTTGTGATCGCCCACCGTTTGGGTACAGTGCGGAAAGCCGATAAAATTCTTGTATTGGAAGACGGACGCATCCGGGAAAGCGGCACGCACGCTACGTTGCTGGCCGAGGGCGGAAGCTACGCGCGGTTGCACGACCTGCAATTCGCCGATGACGAAGTTTTAACCCCAGTGGATGCGCCGTATCCAAACCGAGCGAGGCCCAGAGAAAACGGATGAGCGCGAAAAGTTCCAGCGAAGCAGGCGTAAGCACAGTAAGCCCGGCCGAATGCCGGTCGATGACCGGGTACGCGATGGTGCGCGGAGAGTTCCACGGATGGACGGTTCGCGTGAGCGTGAAAAGCGTGAACCACCGGTTTCTCGACGTGAAGCTGCGCATCCCAGAATCCTTGGAGCCGTACGAACACCGGTTGCGGCAGGTGGTGCGCGGGCGAATTCACCGCGGTCACGTGGATGTTCACGTCAGCATGGAGCCGAGTGAAGCGGCACCGGTGCACGTCAACCGCGAACTGCTGAAAGCGTATGTAAACGCGGCGGAAGAATTGCGCAAACAGGCGGGCGGGAAGGCTGAACTGGACACCGTGGCGCTGCTGCGGTTGCCGGGTGTGATCACCGGGTTGGCGACCGCGCTGCCGGAAACCGAGGAAGCCCAGGAAGAATTGGGCAAGGTGCTGGAAGCGTATCTCCTGGAAGCGCTGGGGAAAATGGACGAGATGCGCCGCAACGAAGGGCGGCACTTGACCGAAGAATTGCGCGCGCGCGTAACGAAGATCGGAGATGAGGCCGAACAGGTGCGCGAATTGGTCAGCCGCCTGCGGCCGGCGTTTTCGCGGAGGCTGGAAGCGCGGCTGAAGGAATTGCTGAACGGGAGCATCATTGAGCCTTCGCGGCTGGCCCAGGAGGCTGCGCTGCTTGCAGAACGCAGCGATATCAGTGAAGAATTAGACCGCCTGCGCAGCCACCTCCAACAGTTTACGAAATTACTGGATGGCGCGGGGGAACTAGGGAAGAAGCTGGATTTTCTGTTGCAGGAAATGCACCGGGAAGCCAACACCATGCTGTCGAAAACGCCGGGAGTCGAGAGTGAGGCGCTGACCATCACGGGTTTGGCTCTGGAAATCAAGGCGGAGATCGAAAAATTGCGCGAACAGGTCCAGAACATCGAATGAGCGACGAGACTGGAATCGCGCCGCTGATCTTGATTGTCTCCGGGCCATCGGGGTCCGGCAAAAGCACGCTGGTGCAGAAAATTTTGGAGCTGCCGGGAACCATGCCTTCGGTGTCGTGTACTACCAGGGTGCGCCGGGCGACCGAAGCCAGTGGAAAATGTTATGATTTCGTCACCGAGGCGGAATTCGACGCCATGGTCAAGCGTGGTGATTTTCTGGAATATGCGCAGGTGTTCGGCAAATATTCCTACGGCACGCCGAAAAAATGGCTGGAGGAATCGCGCCGCAGCGGCAAGGATCTGGTGCTGGAGATCGACGTACAAGGTGCCCAGCAGGTGAAGCAGAAGTTGCCGGAATCGGTGGCGATCTTTATACTGCCACCCTCGCGCGAAGAAGTGGAACGGCGGCTGCGCAGCCGCGGGCAGGACGCCGACGAAGAAATCACGCGGCGGCTTGCAAAAGCACACGACGAGATCGTGGCGAGCGAGAAGTTTTACGATTTTTGTGTTGTAAACGATGATGTGGACCGTGCGGGAAAAGAAGCGCAGGCCATTGTGATGGCTCTGCGATGCTCGAGCGCACGTCGCCGCGATCGCGTAAGACAAGTCCTGGCATCGTTTGGAGGGTAAGATACTCATGACCGTGCAAACCAAAGCTCCCGAGAGCCAGTTTGCTTACGTCGTGCTGGCCGCGCGACGCGCGCGTCAGATCATGGCGGGGGCGCCACCCATGGTGGACAACACGCGCACCCAGAAGGCGACAAGGATCGCGTGCGAAGAGGTCACCCATGGGCTGATTGAATACGACTTTTCCGAGGTGCCGGCGACCGAAGAGGAAAAGGAAGCCAAGCGGCGCAAGTAACGCGCCGGGCAGGCAGCTATGCGCATCACCCTCGGCGTCACTGGCGGCATTGCGGCGTACAAATCCGCAGAATTGGTCCGCCGCCTTCAGGACGAGGGACACTCCATCCAAGTAGTCATGACCCGGGCGGCGCGTGAGTTCATCACGCCTCTCACGTTTGCCGCGCTCAGTGGACAGCGGGTCATCACCGATTTGTTTTCGAATCAACCGGGCGGCGAGGGTAGTCTCGATTCCGCCATCGATCATATCGCTGTTGCGCAGCGCACGGATTTGCTGCTGGTGGCTCCGGCGACGGCGGATAGTCTGGCGAAGTTTGCCCGCGGGGTTGCCGACGACTTCCTGAGCACGTTGTACCTGGCGGTTGCCTCGCCGGTCGTGGTGGCACCGGCGATGAACGTCAACATGTGGCAGCATGCGGCCACGCAGGAGAACGTGGCGACGCTGCGGGCGCGCGGAGTGCGCATTGTTGAGCCGAGCGAAGGCCATTTGGCGTGCGGGATGACCGGTTCCGGCCGATTGGCCGAGCAGGAAGACATTCTGAAGGCGGTTCGGGAGACGCTGCAGGCAGAGCAGGATTTGGCGGGCGAG
>DATERF010000093.1:0-28954 GCA_035271845.1 Candidatus Acidiferrum sp. | reverse complement strand
AACTCACTTCCAAAGTATGACCATCCGTCAAGATTTTTACAGCCCCATCCTGGTCCGTCCTGAATATCCGAGTGCCACTTTCCCTCAGCCTCTCGAGAAGCTCAGGACTTGGATGGCCGTACGGGTTTTCCTCTCCCGCTGAGATGATCGAAATCTGAGGAGACACGGCGCTGAGGAACTCCGGTGTGGTCGAATTCTTGCTGCCATGATGGCCGACCTTCAACACGTCGGCGTGGAGAAAAGCTGGCTCATTCTCACTCAGCATCTGATACTCAACCTGTTTCTCAGCGTCGCCAGGTAAGAGGATGGTGCGGTCGCCATATTGCAGCCGAGCCACCAGCGAATCATTGTTCTTTGCCTGAAGAGCGACCTCCTCAGGCGCAATTTCCGGCCAAAGAATGTTGATGCGAACGCCGTCCCATAAAAAGCTTTGTGCGCGTCGCTCATGCTCCACCGAAATGTGAAGACTTGCTGCGAGCTCCTTCAGTTTCGCGAATGCTGGCGCCGCAGTCTCACGTCCCAGCAGCAGCCGGGAAACGTGGAAATTCTGCAATACTGCGGTTAGTCCTCCGATGTGGTCTTGGTGTGCATGGGTTAAGGCAACCGCATCTAATTTCTGAAAGCCACGCGACCACAGGTACGCGGATACCGCCTCTTCCCCCGGATCAGGCCCCAGATGTTCTTCGCGTCCTCGGAAGCCTTCGAAGGCTCCGCCACCATCGATCAAAAGTGTGCTGCCCTTCGGCGATACCACCAGAATGGAATCGCCCTGCGCGACGTCCAACACGGCGACCTCCAAATCATTGGCAGTAATTGTCGGACGAAACGGATGAAGGGCGATCATTGCGGCTAGCAAAATCAGCAGCAAAGACAGCACGCTCCATTCCCAGCGCCGCACTGCTTGCCCCCGCCGCAGCCGGATGGCCATAACGAGAGCGATCAGGAGGAAGCTCGCTGTCACCCACGCCGGGGGAGCAGGAATCCGGTAACTGCCGCGGGGAACTGCAGCGAGGAAAGACACAATTCGCTGTTGCGCGAACACCAGCCACACAAGCGGATGAGCGATCAGAACAGCAAGCCGCGGGAATATGCTAGCAATCCCGAGACTGAAGAATCCTAACGGCACGATCACTCCGGTAAGAGGCACGGCGAATAAGTTGGCGACTGGTCCTAAAAGTGAAACGCGATGAAAGTCGCGCGCCATCAACGGCAACATGCCTAGTTGCAAAACGAACGAAAGGACGAAAAGTTCGGCAACCCGAAAGCCCGCATGGGCCGTCTGCGCGCCGAGGTCCTGTGCCCACTTTGCGGAACGGTCGTTCAGGCGCGATGTCAGCGTATAGAGCGCATCGCGAAAATCGAGACGGAACTGCACCAGCGCTGGCACATGGCCCGCGTCTCGCGTGACGTCTCGCCAATTCTCCAGAGCACACAGAAACGGTTGCACGGATCGCTGTATCAGCGGCAGCGCCAGGCCTGCAATCGCGCCAATCGCTAAAAAAGAAAGCAAAAAACCAGTGTCGGTCACAAACTTGGGATCGGCAATCAACAGCGCCAGGGCCGCCAGCCCCGCGGAATTCAGCAAGTCCAGCCGCCGGTAAAAGTAAGATCCCAGGATCACCACCGCCGCCATCAACGCCGCACGCAACACCGGCGCACGTTGTTCGACAACCGCCACATACGCAAACAGTGCGGTGAGCACAAACAATGTTTTCACAGTTTGTGGCAGGCGGAGTTTCCGCGCCAGCCAGAACAAAAAGTACGCTAGGGCTCCGACGTGCAGTCCCGCCACAACCAGAACATGGAATACGCCGGTTTTCTGGAAATCGACGGATTCCTCACGATCTACGAAGCTGCGGTCGCCCAAAAGCATTGCTCTCAAGATTCCGGCGGTTTGCTGCGACTGAGGAAACATGCTGTCCACGCGGTCGCGCAGCCGGCCACGCAGCGTCGCAATACGCGTTTTCAGCGTGGGCGGCTTCCCGCCAATCCTCTCAAGAAGCGTGCTCGCCCGAAGAGTCGTTAGTACGTGGATGTCTTGTCGGGCGAGAAACTCGCGCCGGTCGAATGCCCCTTCGTCTTTGTAGACGAGCGGAAGCCGCGCTTCGCTCAACAGAGAAATTTGGTCTCCTGCGTGTAGCTCCGGCAGACCAGCGTCATTTTCTCTTGGAGTAAAGCCCACGCGCATCCCACCGCTCACCGGCACATAGCCTTCGGCCGTTTCCACGCCTTCTAGGCTCATCTCTAGCCCATAGCCCCAAGGCAGTCGCGAAGGTTCGCCTCGCAAGACGCCGTGCCAGCGAAGCGGAGTTCTCTGTGGAATTTGATGAGAGGAAAAACGCGCCAGGATGTGCTCGGCTGGGAGCGGCTGCTCGGCCACGCACGCGCCAAGAGCGCCTAACCCAGCCCAAACGATCAGAGAAACAATTGCGGAAGACCAAACGAAATTACGCCAAGCCAAACCCAAGCTGAGAAGCAAGAGACCAACCACAGTCGCGAACAGCAGTGCGAGGAAAAGACTATGTGCTGCTTGAGAAGAAGAAATGCGCCACAGGCCGAGCCATATGCCGCCAGCAAACGCAGCGGCTATTGCAACAGCCGGAAGTTTCATGACACTCTTCGCAACCTCACCAGCGTTTCGATATGGAAAGTCTGCGGAAACAAGTCAAACAGATGCACTTCGGCAATCTCATACTTATGTTCTGCAGATACTCCGGACTCCGGCTTGCGTTCCGAGGCTGTCAGAACTGCCAGATCGCGCGCCAACGTGGCAGGGTCGCACGATAGATAGGCAATGTCCTGAGCCCCCAGGTTGGCAAGCCGGGCAGCGGTGTCCGCACCAAGGCCCGCGCGCGGAGGATCAAGAACGACGAAATCCGGCTTTTCTTGCTCCTTCTTCAGGAACTCCTCGGTATGTTCGTTCTCCGAAATCACGGAAGCCCCGGCGGTTTCGGCGTTCTGGCGGAGGTCGCGCGTCGCGGAAAGGTTTGCATCCACACTGACGACCTTGGAGAATGCCTTTGTCAGCGGCAAGGTGAAAAATCCCACTCCCGCGTATAGGTCCAACGCGTAGCCGCCCTTCGCGCCACCGGCGATCGTCTGTAACAGGTCCTCTACCAGGAAACGGTTCACTTGGAAAAACGAGAGATGGTTCACGCGAAAGCTGAATCCGCCAGCCTTCTGGATCAAGTAGCCCGGGCCGTCCAGTTCGAACCTGTTCTTACTCTGATCCAGCATTAACAGGCTTTCCAGAGCAGGCAGTGCTGCCTTGAACTTGCCGCACAACGCCTTTGGCGGTTCCACGAATCGCTCGAATGCCACGTTGAGGGCGATCCTTTCATCTGCGCCGTCCGCAAATGCCTCAATTTCCAAGATTCCGGGGGGAAGGGAATTAGCCCGCGCCAAATCCTGCAATTGCCCAAACGTTTCCGCGAGCCTTGGCGAAAGCACCGGGCATTGATCGATGGGCAGGATATGAGCACTCTCGGGCAGGAAATAGCCGAACGCACGTGGCATCGCATCGCGAAACGCCCACTGCGCCCGATTGCGATATTCGTAAGGTTGCGCCGTGTGCTCCTGGATCGCACCCTCCCATTGCACGCCACCCAGTCGCGACAGCGTTTCCCGCAAAATCTCTGTCTTTAGTCGCACCTGTTCCGCGATCTCGATGTGTTGGTAATGGCAACCACCGCAAACGCCAAAGTGCGGGCAACTAGGAGAGATACGAGAAGGCGACGGCTGCTCCACGTGCATCAGATTCGCGTGGATCAGCTTCTTTTTGCGCACCCGAACGGAAGCTCGCACCTGCTCTCCGGGAAGCACAAACGGCACAAATATGGTATTGCCTTCAGCGTGCGCCAATCCTTCACCGCCGTAAATAAGCTTCTCAATTGATAACTGTAACTCATCAGCCATAATTGTTCAATCCTGTCGTTTGTACCGCTCAATAAAAGTAATAAAGGCTCAATCGCGGCAGTTGATATTCGTCAAGCAAACGCTTTTGCGAGTATTGCTTCTCTACCAGAGCCAACTGTTCCGCTTTCATTTTGCGCCGATAGCTGGCCAGTTGCGAATCCACTTCGCGCCGGATCTTCAGCATCAACTGCTCAGGAGCATGCGTTAGTAGTGCCGCATGAATCTTTTCGTCCAGAATCGTCAGTCGCCGTTCCAGGTCTTCCAGGTCCAGAATTCCCGGTGCCTCCAACAGCGTCTCGGAGGCAGCCACTTTTCCCGCAATTTCCCGTAGAAATGCCCCCAGGCTCGCCTCCGCGTTTTCTATGCGGTCAGCGGCCTTCCGCAACATTTCCGCGTTGCGCTGCAGGTAAACTCGCAATTCCGGCCTCGCAAACGGTTCCTTCGCCTCGGCCCTCGCCGCTGGCTGTGCTCCCGCAGCAGCCTCCTGCTGATCCTGAGCCGCGTCCAGGACCGCGTCTGTGCAGTAGGCCAGGCTCTTTAACGGCTTGCCCGCGCCGCGCCGTGATCTTTGGTAGCTTTCAAATGCCCGGTCGATTCCTTTTAGCGCCGCCTCCAGGGGCACGCCTGCCTTCTGCCAAGTCTCCATGATGGCCCAATCCAGTGGAGAAACCAGAAGATGCGCTCCACGCTTCTTCCAGAAGTGCTCCTCGATTTCCGTAAAATAGTTAAAGTAATTCCAGTTATCCATGTCGAGAGCACGTGGGGACCACCCCCAGGTCAACGGGGCGCTTTCTTCAGTTTTGAGAGTTCGGGCCTCGGCGGGGCGGCTTTGGGCAGTTCGTGATGTCCGTCAACCGTTTGATTCTTTGCCCAGATGTAGCGCAACCCTGTCAGCGTCAGAAATTCGTCGACATGCTGGATATGCTTCGAACCGCGCGACACTAATCGCGCTTGGCCGCCGGTAGCCACTATTGCGGGCTCAGCTTTCATCTCCTCTTTAATTCGCGCCAAGATCCCATCCACCATATCCACCGCGCCGTAGTACAGCCCCGCCTGGATATTTGTCACTGTGTTTGTACCGATGACCTTGCCCGGATCCTTAATCTCCACCCTTGGCAGCCGAGCCGTACGCGAAAACAGCGCCTCCGACGCAATGCCAATCCCCGGCGCAATCACTCCTCCCAGGAATTCACATTTTGCGGAAATCACATCAAATGTAATAGCCGTACCGAAGTCCACCACCACGCACGGGCCCCCAAATTGGTGGAATGCCGCCACCCCATTCACGATGCGGTCCGCGCCCACTTCCATCGGATTGTCCACATGCACGGACATGCCCGTTTTCACTCCCATCTCGACGAAAAGGGCTTTCTTGCCCAGGTACAGCCGCGACATTTCAGCCAGCGTCCAGTTCAGCGGCGGCACCACAGAGCTGATGATCACGCCGCTGATCATTTCCTTGTTCAAGCCAGCTAACGAGAACAGGTTGCGCGTCAGCACACCGTATTCGTCTACCGTCTGCGTGCGCGCGGTGGTCAGCCTCCAGTTGGCGATCAGTTCCTCTTCCCGGAATACGCCCAGCACCGTGTTGGTGTTGCCCACATCGATCGTCAGCAGCATTGTTCAGCGAACCTCGGTTACATCCCCGGCGATTACGGTTACCAGCGGACCGCTATCTCTGGCCACCAGCAGAAGGCCTTCCGGGCTAAGCCCCGCCGTCGTTCCTGCATAGCTTTCCGTGCCTGTATCCACGCGCACCCGGCGTCCTTTGGCGAACGAGGTCACGCTTTCGAAGCGCTGCACGACGAATCCAGGGCCTTCACGCAGGAACCGATTGTAGTCGTTCTCGAATTGCGTCAGCAAACGCGCCATCAATTCCAGGCGGTAACTCATCCGCCCCGATTCCTTCCGAATCGATGTGGCAATCGCAGACAGTTCCGCGGGAAATTTCTCCTGGTTCACGTTGATGCCGATGCCGACAATCACGAACCGAACGAGGTTCGGCTCCGCGTGCATCTCCGTCAGGATTCCCCCAAGTTTCTTGCCATTCAGCATCAGGTCGTTCGGCCACTTCAATTCCGTAACCAGTCCGGTCTGCGCCGCGATCGCCGCGTGGGCGGATACTCCCGCGAGCATCGTGAGCAATGGTGCCTGCGCCGGCGACAGTTTCGGCCTCAGCAACACCGTGAAGTACAAACCCGCGCCCTTCTCCGAATGCCAGTTCCGCCCGGAACGGCCCCGGCCCGCCGTTTGCGCCTCTGCCATCACCACGGTTCCTTCCGGTTCGCCCGCGTAACCCAGTTCCATCGCCACGCGATTGGTGGAATCCGTCTTGAAGAAATGAAAAACGCGTTTGCCGAACAAATTGCCCTTCAAACGCTTGCGCAAAAGATCCGGCGTCAAAACATCAGGCACTTTTTCCAGGAAATATCCGGTGCTGCGCTGCCCCTTCACCTGCACGCCCAATTTCCGCAGTTCTTCGACCCAACGCCATACCGTCGAACGAGACATTCCCGTCTCGCGCGCAATTCGCGCACCGCTGATCACAATCGTAGCATTCTCGGACAGCAATGTGAGAAGCGCTGCCAGCCTTCGATCGGTTGTTCCTGGTAACGAAGCTGTTTGGGGCATTCGGCCCTGGTCCTGTGATTCTGCCGGTCCTAGCTTACTTTCCCTGCAGCATATCGACAAGTAGGCTGAAGTCCGCATGCGGGGCGGAATGCGTCAGTGCTCCGGAGGACAAGTAGTCCGCGCCGGTTTCCGCGTAGGCCCGCACGTTGGCCAAGGTGACCCCACCCGAAATTTCCACGATGCAGTCAGGCCGAACCTTGCGGATGAGCCGTACGCAGTGCCGCGCCTCATCGGGACTCATGTTGTCCAGCAAGACGGACTCCGCACCAGCCGAAAGAGCTTCGCGTAATTCGCTCTCGTTACGTACCTCAATTTGAATCGGCAGGGAATTTGCTTCGGTTTCGAGCGGCATCCCTCCGACTGCTTCGTACGCCGTCATGGTGCGTTGGTCCATCCGCAGTGACGCAAAACTATGTGCTTTGTCCAGCGCCGCCTTCACGCCACCTGCCAGGGTAATATGGTTTTCCTTCAGCAAAATTGCATCAAACAGCCCGATCCGGTGGTTCGTTCCTCCGCCTATGGTTACCGCATACTTCTCCAGCAACCGCATTCCGGGCGTCGTTTTCCGCGTGTCGCGGATTTTGGCGCTCGTTCCTGCAATCCGTTCCACAAATTCGTGTGTTATCGTGGCAATCCCGCTCAGCCGCGCCAGAAAATTCAGCGCTGTCCGTTCACCGCTCAGAATTGCGGAAGCCTTGCCACTCAGCCGCAGAACATCACTATCTTTCTGAACCGAGTGTCCCTCCGCGGCTCGCCTCTCGAAATTCATCTCGGGATCGAGCGCGAGAAAAACGCGCTCCACAAGCGGCAAGCCCGCGCAAACCAAGTCCTGTTTCGCTAAAATATGCGCTCGCCCGCGAGCGTCCGCAGTAATGGTAGCGGCTACACTCACGTCCCCAGTCCCGACGTCCTCCGCCAAGGCCGCGGCAATCAATCCGCGAATGTACTTAGAGTTCCAATCCACTTATGGAATCCCGTAGGGGAGCTGCATGCTGCACCCCATGTCCGCACGATCATTCGATCCTAGGCCGGCCCCGCTCATGAGGATTTCCCTCAGCCTTCTCCCAGTTGTTTCAATCGTTCCGACAGTTTGTGCATTTCAATCCGCTGCCCGTTCAGCGCTTCTTCCATCTGCTTGATGATTTTCTCCGGCGCCCGGCTACGGAACGTCTCGTTCCCCAACTGTCCTTCCTTCGACGTAATGGCCTTCTGTAAGCTTTCTATCTCTTTCTTCAACCGGGTTCGTTCGACGTGCACATCAATGGTGTCGGCCGCATAGGGAATCCGCACATCAAAGTCCGCGGTCGAACGTGTCCCCCCGCCACCTTGGGGCAGCTTCTCGGCAGCGACCACAAGCTCCGACAAGACCGCCAAACGCAAAATGCCATCCTTATTCGCTTCGATCACTCTGCGGGCCCACGCATCACCACTGAAAAACTCCGCCGCCACTTTCTTCTTCGGATCCAGCTTCATATCCGCGCGAATCGTCCGCAAGGTCTGCACAATTTCCTGAACGAGTCCATATTCCTTAATAGCCGATACATCCACCCAGGATTGTTGCGCCGACGGATACGCCTCCAGGGCAATCGAATTCGCCCCGGTCCGCTGGGGCAGCTGGTGCCACAGTTCCTCCGTCAGAAATGGCATAAACGGATGCAAAAGCCGCAGTGCCGCATCGAATCCCGCGAATAGATTTTTCCATGCCACCGTGGCACGCGCGCGGTCGGCATTTTGCAGATCCGGCTTCACCCATTCGATATACCAGTCGCAAAAATCGCCCCAGAAAAACTGATAAACGCTTTGCGCCGCCTCATGAAACCGGTAGTTCGCTAACGCGTCATCCACAGTCTTCACGGTGTCGGCCAACCGCGCAAACAACCAGCGGTCCACCAACGGCACTTGCCTCTGAAAGGCGTGAGGTGCCCTCTCGCGAATGGCGGGATTGGCCAATTCTTCCAGCGAGGAACCTCTCTGCTCGAATTTCTCCAGATTCACGAACAGGAACCGCGCTGCATTCCAGATTTTGTTTGCAAAAGCTTTCGCGCCGCCCAGGCGATCGTCGGTGAGCACAATGTCCGTTCCCGGCGCAGCCATTGACGCCAGACAAAACCGCATCGCGTCCGTTCCATACTCTTCATTCAGGGCGATAGGGTCGAGTCCCGTTCCTTTCGACTTGGACATTTTTTCGCCACTCGAAGTGCGCACCAGCGAGTGCAGGTACACCACGCGGAACGGCACTTTGCCCGTGAAGTGCAGTCCCATCATGATCATCCGCGCCACCCAAAAGAACAGGATGTCGTAGCCGGTAATCAGCAAGCTGGTTGGATAATACTTCTGGAAGTCGGGCGTATTCTCTGGCCATCCTAGCGTCGAGAACGGCCACAGCCCGGAACTGAACCACGTATCCAACACGTCCGGATCCTGTTGCAGCTCTGCCGACCCGCACTTCAAGCACGTCGTCGGATCTTCTCGCGAAACTATAATCTGTCCGCACTTCTGGCAATACCACGCCGGAATCCGATGCCCCCACCACAGTTGCCGCGACAGCGTCCAGTCGCGGATATTTCTCATCCAATTGAAATACTCTTCGCGGCGATTCTCCGGGATGATCTGAATGTCCCCGCGCTCCACTGCGGCAATTGCCGGCTCTGCCAGCGGCTTCATCGAACAAAACCATTGCGTGGATACACGGGGCTCTACAATCGTACGGCTGCGTTCGCAATGCCCGATGGCGTTCGTGTGATCGGTGATCTTCTCCAGCAGGCCCTGTGCCTGCAGGTCTTCCACAATCTTCTTTCGCGCCGCGAATCGCTCCAGCCCCGCGTACGCCCCGGCGTTCTCATTCATATGCGCGTCTTCAGTCATGACGTCAATCAGCGCCAGGTTATGCCGCTTGCCGGCTTCAAAGTCGTTCGGATCGTGCGCGGGAGTAATTTTCACCGCGCCAGTACCAAACTCGCGGTCCACCATTTCATCACCAATAATGGGAATTTCCCGATTCATCAGTGGCAAAATAGCGTTCTTCCCAATCAAGTGCTTATAGCGCTCGTCTTCTGGGTGCACCGCCACTGCGGTATCGCCCAGCATCGTCTCCGGCCGGGTCGTGGCTACAATCAGGAACTCCTTTGATCCAGCTACGGGGTAACGGATGTACCACAGGTGGCCCTGCTTCTCTTCATGGACCACTTCCAGGTCGCTCAATACCGTTCGGCACCCGGGACACCAATTCACCATTCGCTTGTCCCGGTAGACCAAACCCTCTTCATACAGCCGCACGAAAACTTCTCGCACAACCCGCGACAATTCCGGCGACAGCGTGAACTTTTCCCGCGACCAGTCACACGACTCCCCAATCTGCTTCATCTGCCGCTGAATCGTCCCGCCGCTCTCCTCTTTCCACTGCCACACGCGCTTGATGAACTCTTCGCGTCCCAAGTCCCGATAATGGATCCCTTGGTGCGATAACTGGCGCACTACCACTCGCTGCGTGGAGATCCCCGCATGGTCAGTCCCCGGCAAATACAATGTGTTGTACCCGCGCATCCGGTGCCACCGCGTCAACACGTCAATTTCCGTGTGGTCCAGCATGTGTCCGATATGCAGCATGCCCGTCACGTTGGGCGGCGGGATCACGATCGAGAATACCGGCCCGGGGGCGTTTACATCGGCCTTAAACAGTCCCGCCTTGACCCAAAATTCGGCCCAGCGCTGTTCAATTTGTTTTGGATCGTACGCTTTGGCTATTTCTCGGGCCATTTCATCCTCGTTTTTTGTCCTGGACGGTCCGAACGGCAACGCCTCGAAGACCCCAATGTGCACAAAGCGGACCCGTTGCACACGGGGAATCTTTGAATATACGGGCAGCCAGTTCAGTGCGTCAATTGGGCGGGCGGCATGGGCGGCAACCCAGTTTGTCAGTCTCCAACTAACAATCGCCAGGCCGTGAAAACCGCGAAGCGCAAAAAAGAGTGGTTCGATGACGACTCGTTCTGGCGTGAAGCTTGATCCGTTCATGTTTCCGGAGAAGCGCATCGCCGATGCCGACGAGCAAATCACCAAGGCACTGGCACTCCTCAGACCCGCCGGAAAGTCAGTCCTCGATTTCTGCTGCGGTCCAGGCAGATGCAGCTTCGCGCTTGCAAAAAAGGAGTAGTTGCGCGATCGGAGGAGCAACTAGGATTCGTTGCGGTCAGGCTGTACGGGAATCTCGATGGAGATGAGTACGGCCCCAATGGGGAGCGGCTAATTGCGCTAGGCCGCAAACCAAACTCCAACCGTTCAAACAACGGCCCACCACCCCCGCAGACGCAGCCCAATGAATAAAGGTCGCAAAACTAAAATTGGGGGAATTACCGTTTCTTGGAAGCAATCTCGTCGCGCACGATGGCTTCAATCACCGGCCTGAGGATTTCGCGGGTGACTTTCTGCAACACTTCGGGGTTCATTTTCCCCAAAACTCTGGCGACGATTTCGTCCATGTCGGGCTCTGCCGGCTGCGCCACTGCGACGGACTCCGTGACGGTTGCCGCCAGCTGCTCCTCGACCTTTGGAGCTTCTGTGTGAACTGCTTCCTCGGCGGCTGTCTCTGCAGCGCTAGCGACGGGAGCTTCCCACGCGTTTTCCCAACTCTTCGGCTCGGCACCCTCCACCGCGTCTAACGCTGGGCTAGCTGGAAGCTCGCTCGCTGGGTTCTCGACGTCCTCTTGTGATTCCGCGGCCACCACCGGTTCCGCTGAATAGTGTGAAGTTTCCACGGGCGCTTCTGTTGCGGTTTCGACATGCTCTGCGGGTGTTTCCGCCACGTATGCCGGAATTTCCTGCGTGTCATCGACAGAATATGTCTTGGGTGCGTCCCACGTCGAAGCCAGCAAGGAAGCCTTCTTCGCTTCCATTTCCCATGCCGTCTCCGGAACCGCAGCCCAATTGGCGGGCTCGGCTGGTTGCTCGGAATGTGTATGTTCAACTTCGGGCGCCGCCTGGACCGCCGCCGAATCTTGCACCGGCGCCGCTTCTTCGGAACTCTGCACCCCCGGTTGCCCGTGACTTTCTTGTGCTAGTTCGACCTCGCTCACCGCCGGAGCGACTTCTTTGATTTCTCCAAGTTTTTCCTCGACTCCCGCAGCCATTGCCGCGGCCCACGCATCGCCAGAGAAGGGAACTGGGCTTTCCGCCGGTTTGGTCTCTACCGTTGCGACCGCAACCGACCGCGATTCCGCCGCTTCCGCGAGTTCCGGCTGCTCAATCGAAGAAGCCCAGCTTGAGGTGAAACTCTTCGCCGGGGAATTTCCATGGAATGCCTGCTCGCGCCAATCGGGTGCCGTCTGAGACGGCGCGGCTGCACGTTCCAGTTCCTCGTCCAATCCACCCGGACGCCAACCACCCTGCGGCGCTTCCTGTGCTTCCTCTTTTTCTTCTTCGACCTCGTCGGATTCTTCGTCCCATTTCTCCGACAGGTTGATCATCGGCTTCGCGGTGACCGCCAGATCCTCTGCATCTGATGTGTCGAGTAAGCTTCCGAACGCCAGTGGTTCGGTGCCCGCCGCAATCTTCAGATGAGGAGCGGAGGTGGAGAATTCCTCCAGCGGCTCCGGCATCGCTTCTGGTAGTTTTTCCGGCGAAAGCGCCGCCAGCTTCGTATTTATTCCGGGACTCAGAATATCGGCGGTAGACCGCTTCGGGGCCTCGGGCGCCTTCTCTACTGGCGCTGCTGGGCCAAGCGGAACACCCGCGCGGATCAGCGCGGACTTCACCATGGAAATCAAGGGATCAGGGGGAACAAAAGGCTTCTTGAGAACTCCATCGGCGCCAACGCGCTGCGCTTCCTGCTCATCGAGGGGGTCAAATGCGCCCACCAGCAAAATCACCGGAATATGCGCAAGGGCCGGATCTTCCTTCACATATTTGCAAACTTCATAACCATTCCGCACCGGCATGAACACATCTGCTAAAACCAAATCCGGCTTTATATCCGAAATCTTCCTCACCGCCGCTTCGCCATTGCCGACGGCAACCACGTCAATTCCCTGATCTTTTAGGGCTAGCCCCACCATTTTCTGGATGTTGCTGTTGTCGTCCGCAACCAGTATCTTGGCCACCGAACGTTCCTCCGGGCAGCGAACGCTACCCTCACCTAGATTCAAACCCAATTGGACCACTAGGTTCCGAGGGCGTCAATTAGACTGCTTTCGCAATGTGTCGGAAGTAGACATGGTTTGTTCCATTTCATTACCCTGTCCTAAAGGACAAGGGGTGCGACCTTCCGCAGCCTAACCTCGGCCGCTACACGTGTAGCAGCGGCTTTACGCCGCTGTTTGTGACTAACCTTCAGCTGCTTGCGGAGTGGAAAACGAACCAGCACCGGTAGGGAATGTCCTGCCCGCTACCAGGGCAGTATTTTCTTGATGCCCTTTTTCTTGCTACTGGATTCCTTCTGAGTTTGGCTCTGCCCTTCGCTCGAACTTGCCGAAGCTGGTTGCGTGTTATCTGCCTTGGAGCTGTCCCCAGTTGCGGCACTATCCTGGCTCGTGCTGCCGGCTGCAGCAGCGTCAGCGCCCGCAGCGTTGGCATCCGTGCCGGCCGCTCCCGCAGTTCCTCCCGCGGCCTCTCCACTGGTGCTGGAGTTCACATCCTCGCTGGCAGCGCCACTCGGCGCCCCTGCGGGAGCCGGCTCGCCCGGCTTGACGACCTCGATGACCGCGCCAGTGCCGCTCGTTGTGCCCAGATTGGAGCGGTTTCCGCCCTTCAATACGTCCATGCCGCCTTCATCGCTTTCAGGCTCTAGATTCGGCAAGCCATGAGCTGCGGCCGTATGCACATCTGGGGTGTTGTGCAGCATTCCGATGCCCTTGTGGACAAGGTTTTCCTTTGGACGTGGCGTGTTCTGTTCCGCGGTCATCCACTCGAGGGCCTTCGGGTCAGGTTGAGGAATCGGCATCCCAAAATCCTTCAGCTTCTGCTTGGCTGGTCCGTCGTGGCTCGACAGGGGATAATTCTTCACAATCTGTGCGTAGTAGTTTCCCGCCAAGTCTTTGCGTTCGCTCTTCTCGAAAATGTCACCGAGCATCCACAACGCGGAGTCGGATTTACTGTAGAGCGGGTAACGCCGGACCAGGGGAACAAGGCGTCCCGCAGCGGCACGTCGATCCCCTTTGACATAGTAATAATACGCAATGCGGAATTGGCCTTCAGCCAGCACTTCTTGTACTTCACGCAACCGTTGTTCTGCCTGTGGCGCCAGCGGGTCCTTGGGGTATTTCAGCAAGAATGTCTGGAACTCTTCTTCCGCTGCTTTCGTGTGCGTCGTATCCCTGTCTGCCTTGGCCATCTCATTGTAGTTGCACATGGCCACCTGCATCTGCGCATAAGCGGCCTCGGGCAGGAACGGGAAGAACACGATGAAATCCTTATAGCCGTTGATGGCCAGGGTAATGTTGCTGCTGCCGCCTTCTTTGAAATAAGAGTCCGCGATCGCCAACTTCGCTTTAGCCAAGTACTCGCTGTCTGGATACGTATTGATCAGGGTTTGCAAACCTAAACGCCCGACTTCGTGCCGGCCATGTTTGATATCGTTCATGGCCTTGTCGTACAACTGCTTGTCGGGTTCGACGGTATTGCTCGTATCCGTGGACTTATCAACCGGTTTCTTCTTATGCAAAATCTGGGCGGTGCACTGGCTGGCGGTTACCAGCGTGAGCGCACACATGAGAAGAAGCGCTAATCGCCGCAATCTTCACCTCTCTTTTGAGCTGCTGGTCCCCGGCCGGAGCTTTGCGGCTGGACTGGGAATCCCCTAACTGGCTTGGACCTTTCTCAGTATAACCTGAACTTTCGCACAGGTACCCCAAAACTTGCCCCTTCGTACGGGCCCTCTGTTTTCTGGGATGCCTCGACCCAGCCTTGCGGTTTTCTCTGCTTTCTCCGCCTGATCCGGCACCCAACCCCCCTCGGCATTTTGTTAACGTTTTGTCATACCAAACAGGCGCATCTGTAACTACAATGCCTACATGCCTTTCGCTCCAGAGCGGGAAGGCCCACTAATGGACAAACGAAAATTTCTTTTTGTTTCACTCTCCAGCTTGATCGGCGATATTGCCTGGCAGGTCGTTAAAGAAGGTCATGAAGTTCGTTACTACGTCGAAGCCGAAAAAGAACGAGACATCGCCGACGGCTTTGTGCCTAAATCCAGCGATTATGAAAAGGATGTCAAATGGGCCGACATTGTCGTCTTCGATGACACCTTGGGGCAAGGCACTAAAGCCCAAGCACTTCGCGCCGCCGGGAAACCGGTTATTGGTGGCACCACTTATGCCGACAACCTTGAAGATGACCGCTCCTTCGGCCAGGAAGAGCTGAAGAAAGCCGGCGTGACCATCATCCCTTACCAGGATTTCGACTCTTTCGATCCAGCTATCGAATTCGTCAAGAAAAATCCTGACCGTTATGTGATCAAGCCCAGTGGCGAAGCGCAAAACGTCAAACGCCGTCTCTTTGTCGGCGAAGAAGAAGACGGCAACGACGTGATCGGCATGCTGGAAGCCTATAAGCGCGCGTTTGCCGACGAAATCAAAGTCTTTCAGTTGCAGCGGCGCGTGAATGGTGTCGAGGTAGCCGTCGGGGGTTTCTTCAACGGGAAAAAGTTCATTACTCCCATCAACATCAACTTCGAACACAAAAAGCTCTTTCCTGGCGAGGTCGGCCCGCCCACCGGTGAAATGGGCACCGCCATGTTCTGGAGTGAGCCGAACGCACTCTTCAACCGCACTCTGCTCAAAATGGAGCCCAAACTTGCGGAAGAAGGCTACGTCGGCTACATCGATGTGAACTGCATCGTGAATAACAACGGAATTTATCCGCTGGAGTTCACCTCGCGCTTTGGCTATCCCACAATCAGCATCCAGCAGGAAGGCATCCTCACGCCGATCAGTGAGCTATTTTGGGAATTAGCCCACGGCCTCGAGCCGAAATGGCGTACGCGCAGCGGCTTTCAGGTTGGCGTGCGCATCGTCGTGCCGCCCTTTCCTTTCGACGATGAAGCTACCTTCGAATCCTTCAGCAAAAACGCCGCGATTGTTTTCAAGCGGCCCGTCACCGAAGGTATCCACATCGAAGATGTGAAAATCGTCAATCAGCAGTGGTTGGTCGCCGGCACCTCCGGCGTTGTCCTGATCGTCGTGGGTCTTGGCCAAACCATGAAACAAGCCCAAGCCCAGGCTTATTCCCGTATCAAAAATATTCTGATTCCCAACATGTACTATCGCACCGACATCGGCGACCGATGGGGGGAAGACTCCGACAAGCTTCACAACTGGGGCTACCTGCGCTAGCGCTGCCCCCGTTTTCATCTGCGCAGGGGCGCGGTACTGCTGCGCCCCACATCCGCAAACTCAAAAAGCCTTCGAGATCTTCCTAATAGTTGGTCCCGAGTCGGGCTCACTTCTTCTTTGTTTTCTGCGGATACAACGCCAGTTCGTTCGATCCGTCCATATGGTGCTCTTCCAATTCCGCCAGCAGTCCTGCGTCCGTCAAATCCAGTGGATGCGAGTGCTTCCAATCGTGGTGGGCGACACGGGCCAAGCGATGCACGACATTCGCTGCAAATACCTCGATGGCCAGTTCTCTCCGGCTATCGAAGCTTCCCGGCGTCAGGTTGATGGATCCAACGATGGCCCGAGAATGGTCCGCCAACAGCATTTTGGCGTGCAACTTCAGATGCTTCAGTTTGTGAACTTTCACTCCCACATCATCCAGGATCCGCAACCCGCCAACGCCTTCCGTCAGTTTCTCTTTCTTTAGCTTGTGCGGTGGACGCGCCATCACGTGTATTTTGACGCCGCGTTCGTGCGCGCGCACCAGGCGCTCGATAATCACGGCATCCTGATATCGTTCGTTCTGCACAAACAGGGTATGCTTCGCTTCATCGATAAACTCGGAGATACGATCGCGCCCGTTACCCTTGCACCAGATCATTTCCCTGTCAGTGCACGCCTCAAATGGCTTTCGTTTCCAGTCGGCCTCAAAGCACTCGATGATTTCTCGGACCTCTTTCACCCGGGACGTCACCACCGCGTAGTCCCGCGTCTCCGTCAAATTCTTCGTCACCCAGTTGAGCGACTTAACGAGCGCGGTTTTATCGTCCACTACCATGGACTTTTCATGCGTCACGTCGAACGCGGGATTGCTGTCCAGCACCTCAATATCTGCCGCTTCCAGCTTTTTCTTCGTAACCTTGTTGTCGGCTTCCCCGCTGCGCCTCGCCGGGTTCAGCATGACGCGAACGTCCACACCCCGCTTCCGAGCCGCGATCAACTCCTTCATGAGGGAAGGATCCGAGAAGAGAAACATCTTTACGCGCAACGATTTTCGCGCCCCGGCAATCGCGCTCAGCAGAGGCTTCGCTGTATCGTCAGGAAGTACAATCAAGCTATGCGTCACGTACACTCCCTTCTTCCAACAAAGAACGCCGTCATTCCGAACGCGGTCCGCGGAACGAGGAATCCCTCTGTTCTTGAGTTTCTGGTACTACGGGGCTGCCTGACCACCTTGGCGCACCGGTTCTTTTTCGAATTGTACACGATACAGTTCCGCGTATGTTCCACCGCGCGCCAGCAACTCCTCGTGCGTTCCTTGCTCGAGGACCACGCCGTCTTTCAGTACCAATATGTTGTCAGCATCGCGGATGGTGCTCAGACGGTGCGCAATGGTTATCACCGTGCGCCCCTTCATCAATCGCTCCAGCGCTTCGATCACCAGTTGTTCGGATTCTGTGTCCAGCGCAGCCGTCGGTTCGTCCAGGATCAGGATGGGATTGTTTCGAATGATGGCGCGCGCAATGCCGATCCGCTGGCGTTGTCCGCCCGACAACGTATCTCCGCGATCGCCCACCATGGTGTCGTACCCATGAGGCATTTTCACTATAAACTCGTCCGCATTGGCAAGTTTCGCGGCCGCCACCACTTCTTCCCGTGTGGCCCCACTTCTGCCGTAGGCGATGTTCTCCGCCACGGTTCCGCGGAACAAAACCGTCTCTTGCAGGACATAACCTACCTGATTCCGCAGTCCTTCCAGCTTGAAGCCGCGAATATCGGCACCGTCGATGGTGATTGTTCCGGAAGTGGGATCGTAAAATCGCGGTATCAGGCTCACCACGGTGGACTTTCCGCTGCCGGTCGGTCCGACGATTCCCACCATCTGCCCAGCCTTAATCTCAAAGCTGACATCTTGCAGAACTGCCGCCTCCGTGGAATACCTGAATCCAACGCGTTGGAAAGTGATATTTCCCCGAAGTGGTGGCGGATTCTGCGCGTCTGGCTTTTGCGGAATCATATCGTCCGCGTCCAAGATGGCCCGGATGCGGTCCACACCCACAGCCGTTTGCGCGATAGAATTCGTCATCTTCGCCAGGTCCTGCACTGGTTTGAAGAAATTAGTGAGGTAGTAGAGAAACACCGTTAAAGATCCCGCAGTCATCGCTCCAGCCAGGATCAGTGCCGAACTTCTCCAAAGTACGAACGCCGTGCACAAGGACACCGTCACCGTCACAAGCGGCGACAACAGCGCTTTGACCTTTCTCGCGCGCAGCGCCGCTTCCACCGTGGCCTTACTGACTTCGCTCAGTTCCTCCTGCTCCAGGTCTTGCCGCCCGAAAGCCTTGATCACGCGCATCGACTGCAAATCCTGCGTGACAACAGAGACGATTCTGCTTTGCTGCTTGCGGACCTCCTTTGTTGCGTTCTTGATCGCCTTTTTGAATCGGGAGATCAGCAACAGCATGATGGGCGTCAACGCGACAATCATCAGCGTAAAATCCCAATTCAACCAGAACATGATGCCTAGCATTCCCACGATCGTGAACAGGTCAACCAGTATCCCCAGCGTGGAAGACGACGCGAACGCCTGGATGGTCTGCACATCCGCGGTAATCGTGCTTAACAGTGTTCCAGTATCGTGCTCGTTGTAATAGCGCAACGACAGTTGCTGCAAATGATGGTACGTGCGCATCCGCAGGTCATTGGCTACCCATTGGCCGACGCTCGTCGTGTAATAGTTTCCGAGGTATGACGCGATTGCACCGAGTAGCGCAATTAGCACCGTGGCAATCGCTGCGACCGCGGCAATGCTCATCTTGTTGCCTTCACTGAGGAACGGTTGCAAAAACGCAGCCGCGCGCGGAGGCAGATGGTGCACTCCGACCACGTTGTCCAGAACAACCTTGAGCGGCCATGGCGCGGCGACGCTCATCGCCGTTTGCACTAGCATGGCAGCCAGAATTGCCGCCAGGCTCCCGCGGTACGGACGCAACAAGCTGGTGATCAGCGAAAACATGCGAGTCGTTTCCTGGAACCAATTGCCAAACGAGGGGAGGCGCACCCCCATGATGGGAAGGAGTTTAACTCAGAGTGCGTCCGGTGCCCAACAGCAACAACCCTCTTCGCCTACGGTGCGAAATACCCTGTCTTCGCGCGAATTTTTATCGCTTCGTCCCTCGACCTGATCCCGATTTTCCGGAAGGTTCCATCGCGAGTTTTATTCGTCGGATAGTAGGCCAGTTCGTAGGAAGTGCGTAGTTCCTCGGCGATTTGCCGGAAGTACGTGTGTGGATCGGTATGCTCGGCATCAATATGTGCGCCACCGGTTTCCTTGGCGATGCGATCCATCACGCTGATGCCATACTTGTTTCGAGCGTTCAGCTCGCCGTGCTTGTTCGTCTCGGTGTAACGAATGGCGTATACGATCACGTTGGCTGCCTGCGCCGCCTCTATCGCCTCCATCATATTGTGCGAGCTCGAATTGTCCTCGCCGTCGCTGAACATCAATATCGCTTGCCGTCCCCCGGATTGAACAAGCTTTTCGGTCACGCTGTAATAAATCGCGTCGTAGAACGCAGTGCCAAGCTCCCGCTCTTCCTGCGGTCCAATCTCGGGAAAATGTTTCTTGCCTTTATCAAACTCCCGGAAGCCAGCGAGAATCGCATCCGGCGAATTTGCATAGTCACTCACAAGCCGCAGGTGGTTTCCAAAGCACACCATAAACGCCCGGTCCTTTGCCCCAAGCACTTCCTTCAGAAAAACCTCCAGATCCTTCTCATGTTTCTTCTCGAAATGTTCCTGGCTACCACTTACGTCCATGATCAGCGCTAGCTGCAAGGGCAAGTCGGTGCTTTTCGCGAAGAATTCGATCCTCTGTGGCACCGCGTCCTCGAACAGTTCCACATCATCCCTTGTTAGGTTGTCGATCAGCGCACCCTTCGCGTCGCGAGCCGTGAATGCCACGTTCACCAGGTTCACGTCGACCTTGATTGGTTTTTGCGCCGGAGTCGTGGGCACCAGTAGGGAAGTCGTGAGCAGGACAACCGGGAGCACTCGCATTCGACGCACCTCCACCCAACCTATCACTGATTGGAACGAACCTCATGCGTCCCAGGTTCCCTTGATTTGTGACCTGGGCGGGGAGAGGCTCAGTTGGCTATCGTCAGGTCTACTTCCGTGTTGGCGCCAATGCGCGTCCCGGCCAACGGAGACTGGTCAATCACCGTGCCATGCGGCCATTGCGGTGCCGCGACGTAGTTGATCTTACGGTGTAAGTTGGCTTGATCCAGCCTATGCTGTACGTCAAGTTCGTTCAGCCCCAGGAAGTAGGGCATCACGTACGCTGGCTCTTTTGGCCCCGTGGAAACTAGCATGTCCACTCGAGGCGTGGCAGCTCCATGGCCTGGCTTGGGGTTCTGTTGCAGTACCAAATCGGTGGCAAAGTCGGGCAAGCTCACGGAAGACACCTCGCCAACTTGCAATCCGCCCCTCAACAATTCAATTCGTGATACTCGCAACGAGTTTCCTTCCAGCGGCGGTATCTGTAATTCGCGTTGCCCCAGGCTCAGCACCACATGGGCTTGCTGCGACACTTTCATCAGCATTCCGGGCGGCGGCGTTTGCCGTACCACTTGATTGAGGGGCACATCGCTGTAAACACGGTCGGCTACGCGCAACACCAATCCCTTGGACCGCAGCGCCTTGGTCGCTTCGCCCACGTCCTTGCCCACCAGGTTCGGCATGGTCGTTTCTCGACCGTGGATAGCGATCCGCATCGCGGTAATCGCGCTCAAAAAAGCTGCGGAAGCGAGTATGAATACCAAAAAGGCGAATCGGCTCGCCCACTCCACCCTTTCTCGTAGCGTCATACTCTTTACTTTCAAACGCCCGCCTCTGCGGGTCAATCCCTTTCTGGTTGCTTGGTTCGCATTTCGCGAGCCGTACTTTCACTTCAGTTCTGGCGCCGGATACTCAGGCAGTTTTTCCTTCGATGTGTCCGCCCGCTTTACTTCCAATTCATCAAACAGCAGCGAAGGGCAAATGATGGTCTGCGGCAGCCCGCTCATGCGATTGCTCACCAGAGGATCGTCGCCCATTGCCAATAGGTCATTGCGCAAAGCACGTACGTCCAGTTCGTTGAAGATCGCACCACGCACCAATTCCTCGTGTCCATCCTTCACATACACTCGATAGAGCAGCCGGGGTGAATTGCCGGGTCCCAAAGTCTCCACGCGGTAGCCATAAGCCTGCCCCGCCTCCGAAGCCATGTGCCTCAACTTCTCGTTCAATTCCTTGGGTGATTCCGGCTCGGAGCTTTTGAATAGCAGTACGCCCAAGCTGGGGATCGGCACGCCTCCGGGTGTGGCTCTTCCGTGCCCGTTCGAAACTGGGAAATCTCTCAGCGGCTGGCGACTCACCAGATAGTTCACCAGCATTCCATTGTCTACCAGCGTAACAGGCTGGGCTTTTACCCCCTCGCTGTCCACTTCATAACTTCCTAAAAGGTCTTTCCCTTCGAATTTTTTCATCGTTGGGTCGTCAATCGCCGAAACGAACTTGGGCAGCACGCGGGTTTTGAAGCTCGTCCCAAATGCCCCCGTTGTCCGATTTGGTTTGCCCGGCTGTGGCTTCCTTCCCAATACATTGGCGCCAATCAGCCCGGCCATGATGTCGTCCGCGGCATCCGGCGCGAAGAGCACTGGCCCACGGTACGATTCGTCCACGATGGGTGCTTGCTCTAACGCCTGCAGAGAATCGAGCATCTTCTTTGATTCTTTCAGCAGTTCTTCACGCGTGGGCAGTTCCTCGGGCCGCTGTTCTGTCCAGAAGGGACTTCGCCCCAGCCGCATCCCGTCGGCCGCTTGCGTGGAGCCGGAAAGTGTCACTGTCGCGGTGGTTCGGCCCTGCCGCACAATCGTGCCCTCGGAATTCACAAGATATTCATTGACCGCGGTAAACCGTGCTGACGCGTCAACAGACTGTATTCCCGGGTACTGCCGGTAGAGATTCGTCACGTCCTGCAGAGTCTTGTCCCATCCGCTCTGGTCAACCGTTAGGGCCACCGTTTCCCCTACGGTAGTGACCACAGGTGCGCGAGCGAAATCGTCAATCGGGTTTGGGTCCGGTGTGAACTGCTTCAATGCCGACAGCTTCTCCGCATACGCATCGGCGGCGTTCTTGTAAGCCTCATCCGTCAGCAGCCAGATCTGCCTCCGCAGCGCGATCGGATCGTTGTCTAGAGGAAGAATCGAAGCAGATCCCGTCCCTTGCCCGTAGAAGCTGTCCTGCTTGTAATCGCCAATCCTTACCACAACACGCAGTACACGCAGGCGAGATCGATCGCTCTCCCTCACGGCACCGAAAGCCGCCTCCGCGCTGAAGTCATCCACGTCGCTCACGCGGTACTCGATGTAGTAGGGTGCCTGCACCTGGTCCATCTTCAATTGGCTCTTCGAGCGGTCTAGTTCCGTCAGCAATGCCTCCAGCAACAAATCGCCTTTGGCCGCTTCTTGCGCGGCAGCCATGTTGGTGCTGGCATCCGATGGTTGATCGGACCTTGCGTCGGATCGTATCGCTCCCCCGCTTCCGATCAGCAGCAGCCCAGCCAGAATCGAACGAGCAAAAGTCATGGAACAGCTCACGGCTTCACCTCGATGTTCTTAGCCGACGCCGCGGTTTCCAATCCCGGCGCCGGTAAAATGGGCGGACGCTCGTGGCCATGCGCGCGCTTCTGTACTTCCATTTCACTGAATAGCATGGCCGGCGCCACCGCGGAGACCGGGACGCTTCCGCTCTCCGCGCCGCACACTCCGTTGAACACGTGCTGTTTGTCGCCGGTGGTAATGATTCGCGTTAGCGCCGCAAGCGGTGTGCCGACAATGTCCACGCCGCGCACCAATTCATCGGGCCTTCCGTCCGGGTACACCTTATAAACAATGACGGGCAAAACCTGGAATGCTTGGGGCAAGGAGCGTGTGGTCAACGTGAACCCGCCCTGGATATCGTCAAAATACAGGCCATAGGGCTTGCCTTCCTTCTTCACTTCATCAATCAACTTCTGCCGCATCTCCGCTTCCGGCACCTTCTGGCTCGACGAAACAATCAGGTTCCCTTGTCTCCCCGTGGGCATCGATCCCGGCTGGTTGCGCCCGTGTCCATTCGATTGTTCAAAATTCTTGATCGGCATCCGCGACATCAGGAAGTTCTTCAGCACCCCGTTTTCGATCACTTCCACGCGCTGCGCCGGCACGCCTTCGTTATCGTACGTATACGTTCCCGCCAGCTTGACTCCCTCAATTTCCTTGGTCGTCGGGTCATCCACGACACTGAGGAAGCTCGGCAGCACCTGTTGTCCCACCTTCTTCGTGAACGTTTGCCCCTCTTCTTCATCGCGTTGCCGATGACCTTCCATCCGGTGCCCCAGCACTTCATGGAAGAACACCGCCGCCGCCCGGCCGCTGAGTAACGCCGGGCCATCATACGGTTCGGCGACAGGCGCATTGCGAAGAGCTTTTAAATCCGCAGCCATCTTCTCGATCTTGCCCATCAATTCTTTTTCTGGTGGCAATCCGCTTGCTGTAGGCGCCTGAAATGTCTCCACGCGCAGCAGATCCATTCCGTCGTCTGCGCGCGTTTGTGCTTCCATCACCAGTCGGACCGTGGCGCTTGGCATGGCCAACTCCGTGCCTTCGCTGGTCACCGTCCGAGAGTTCGAAGACGAGACCTGCAGCAAAACCGTGGAGTAGTACACATCCGCATAATTACGAAAGGCGCCAGAAAGCCGCCGCACTTCGCTTTCCCACGCGCTTCGATCGAATGGCGGATCCTTCCGTTTCGCGTCCGAATGCACCTGCGGCGCGTCCTTCGAAAAATCCGGAGATTTGTCCTCTTCTTCCGCCTGAACCGCCGTGTTGGTTTTCACGTTCAGGTAAGCCGGAGCCGCCCGTCGATAGGCGCGATCGGTGAGTTCCCACAGCACCCGCGCTTCCGCGTCGGGATCGTCGTTGAGCGGCAGCGATCCGGACGTCATGCCGCTCGCGCGGCTCTGCCCATGCGTATTGTCCAGTTGAGGACTCCCCACTCGCATAGTTACGTCCGCCGAACGTCGCCGCGTGGTCGAATTGGACAGGATCCCGCCATACGACGCGGCGATCACGATCTGATCCTGGTCATACACCGTGTAGCTCAAAAAATACGGCGCGGGATCGCTCTTTGCCAGATCGGTCTTCGCCCGGTTCAATTCCGCCTTCATTGTCGTCAGCACCAGGTCCGGAACTGCCCCGGAGGCAGGCCGATCCGCTTTAGCGGGAGATGCCACCATAGGAAAGCTGCTGAGTTGTACCGCCAGCAGCACAGAAGCCAGTGGCCGCAGGTGCGACCGAACGTACAAAGAAACTCCCGCGTTGGTTCGCCCTGCTTGCTTGCGTTTCATTTGGTTTTGGCTCCCTGAACCACGGTGCGTGGAGTGAAAATGTCTCAATTCGCGAGTATGCCCGAGCAAATGGTGTTGTGCAAATCGGCTCACCCGAATCGTTCGCCAACCTTTAAATGCGCGCCGTTGGCGAATTCGGTCGCGGAAATCCTTTTTCGCCCTTCTAGTTTGACGTGCGCAAGCTCCATAACGGTTGCTGCTCCGCACGCCACCCGCAATTTACCGTGCCGCAATACCAGGGTGCCGGGCGAGTCGGCAGACACTTCCTCACATACCGGCCTGCCTTCCTTGTAGGGACCGCCCTCTGAGGCGGTCCGCTCTGGCTTGCCCCAAACGTGGCATGTCTGTCCGCGAAACCGTGTATAGGCCCCGGGCCAAGGCGTGAATCCCCGCATGCGGTTATAGATTTCCTGCGCGGGCCTTCCCCAGTCGATTCGCCCATCCTCCCGCTTCAAAATGGGCGCATAGCTCGCAGCAGAAGGATCCTGCGGGCGCGAAGTCAGCTTTCCAGACTCCAGGCCTCGCAGAGTCTCAATTATCAGCCCAGCACCAGCCTCTGCCAGCCGTTCCGCAAGCTCTGGCGCGGTTTCATCGGGCCCAATCACCAATTCCTGTTGTAGCAGCATCTCCCCGGTATCCATTCCGGCATCAATGCGCATGGTCGTGTTGCCAGTCACAGATTCGCCGTTCGCGATGGCCCACGCGATCGGTGCAGCCCCGCGATATTTTGGCAGCAGGGAAGCGTGAAGATTGATCCAGCCGAAGCGCGCAAGGGGCAGCAGCCTCCCCGGAATGATCTGCCCATAGGCAATGATCACTACCACGTCGGGCGCCAGCGCTCGTAGTTGCTCTTCAATCTCTGGCGCGCGCACTTTGTCGGGCTGATAAATGGGAATCCCTGCGGCGAGTGCTACTTCCTTCACCGGTGAGAATGACACCTCGTTCCCCCGGCCCCTGGGTCGATCCGGTTGCGTAAACACACCAAGAACTGCAAATTCAGGCAAGGAGAGAAGTTTCTTCAACGAAGGAACCGCAAACTGAGGAGTACCGCAAAACACCGTCCGAAGGCGGCTCACGGTGCCACCGCCCACGCACTCGCAAAACTTACCACTCGCCTTCTTTCCGCAGCTTCTTGATCTTTCTCTTGATCAGGTCGCGCTTCAGCATGCTCAAATGTTGCAGGAAAAGCACCCCAGCCAGGTGATCGATTTCGTGGCAGAACGCGCGCGCCAAGAGGTTCTCGCCGCGAATCTCAAACGGCTCGCCTTTCAGATTCTGCGCTCTCACGGTCACAAACTGTGGCCGCACCACATATCCGCGGAATCCCGGAACCGACAGGCAGCCCTCTTCTTCGCGCACTTCGCCTTCCGCGTGAATGATCTCCGGGTTGACCAGCACAATTTTTGCTTCCGGATTTTTCCCGTTCGATACGTCGACCACTGTCAGCCGGATGCTTTTTCCCACTTGAGGAGCCGCCAAGCCCACGCCTTGCGCCGCGTACATGGAAGAAAACATGTCCTCGGCCAGTTCCTCCAGCTCCGCGTCAAACTTCTTGACCGTTGCAGCTGGTTTCTCCAGCACTGGGTCGCCATACTTCACAATGGGATAGATCTTGCGCGGCGGCGCTTCCGCCGTCTCTGTCGTCTTCACGGCGGTCGTGGGTTCAGAACTCGTTGATTTGTCGGCCATAGCTTTCGAAATTCCGCCGCATCTCGCCCAGCGAATCTCCTCCAAATTTTTGCAGAAAAGCATCCGTTAGCACAAGTGCCACCATAGCCTCTCCTGCAACACCACCGGCAGGCACCACGCACCAGTCCGAACGCTCATAGGCCGCCTGCACCGGCTCCTTGGTAACCATATCGGCAGTTTGCAACGGTTTTCTGAGCGTCGAAATCGGCTTCAGAAACCCACGAATCACCACGTCCTCGCCGTTCGTGATGCCGCCTTCCAATCCACCGGCACGGTTGCTGCCTCGCTGAAACTTCCGCGCCTTCTTGTCGTAGGAAATCTCGTCCTGCACTTCGCTTCCATACGACCCGGCCGCGAGAATCCCCGACCCGATCTCCACCGCCTTCACTGCCTGCACGCTCATTAGCGCCTGCGCCAGCTTTCCGTCAAGCTTTTCGTCCCATTGCGCGTGTGAGCCCAAACCCACCGGCACTCCATGCGCCACAATCTCGAACACGCCGCCGACGGTGTCGCCCGCTTTCAGCGCCGCGTCCACTTCCGCTTTCATCTTTTCCTCTACCTGCGCATCAACGCAGCGTAGCGGCGATTCCAAATCTCCGCAAATCCTGCTGACCTCTTCCCATCGCGCGGTTCGCTCCAGCCGCACATGTCCCACCTGAATAGTGTGACTGGCGATCTGTACTCCGAATTGTCCGAGCAATTGCCGTGCGAAACTGCCCGCCGCCACCCGCGCAGCCGTCTCTCGCGCTGAAGCCCTCTCCAGGACATACCGCGCGTCATGAAAATTCAATTTTTGCGAACCTGCCAGATCCGCGTGCCCGGGCCGCGGCGCTACCAGCTTTTTCGAAGCCGCCTCCGGCGCATCCGATGCTTCTACCGGCAAAATCTTTTCCCAGTTCGCCCAGTCGCGATTCTCAATTCTCAACGCAACCGGCGCACCGATCGTCTGCCCGTGCCGCACTCCCGCAAAAATCTCTGCCCGATCCTTCTCAATTTTCTGCCGTCCACCGCGACCGTGCCCCAACTGCCGCCGGTGCAACTCATGATTAATTGCATCAACGTCAATCGGCAATCCCGCCGGCAATCCCGATACAAACGCCAACAGCGCCTGCCCGTGCGACTCACCCGCAGTATAGAAGCGCAACATAAACTATCCAGTGTATCGGTCCACCGCCATTTCCGTCCAGCACGTGAATCTTCACTACTCGCTTCACAAAGCACTAGATCGCGCTGCAACGACATCGGCCCATCCATCGCCATCCAAATCGCCTGCCGCCAGAACCGCTTCGGTGAGGTTCCAGTACTGCCCGGTACCGTTACCTTTTTTCGCCCATTTCGTTACTAGCTGCATTACTTTTCTGATTGCCCTTAACCCTTTCTCTTCCTACAATTCCAGCCATTGTCCCGGGTCGATAGGGGAAGAATGTGATGTATGAACAATTCTTCAACTTCATGGGCCTGCGGGAGGATCCCTTCCATGTTTCCCCCGATCCTCGTTTCTACTACACCACCCCTGCGCATGAAGCAGCTTTGGCCCGGCTCATGTTTGGTATTGAGAACCGACAGGGCTTTCTGGTCCTCACCGGCGAGGCCGGCACCGGCAAAACGAGTCTTCTGAACCGCATCCTGGACTGGCTGCACAGGCGCAAACGCTCGACTGCCTTCATTTTCCACGCGCATCTGGAACCGATCGGGCTATTAAAATTCATCCTCAGCGATTTCGGCGTGCCGTGTCAGTCCAAATCCAAGAGCGACCTTGTCAGTGCTCTGCACACTTGGCTTCTGCAGCGCCATGCCGCACAGGATCTGCCGGTGGTTATCCTTGATGAGGCTCAGGCTCTTCCTTTGCAGACTCTGGATGAAATTCGCCTGTTGTTGAATCTGGAGACTCCTCGGGGCAAGCTCATGCAAATTGTCCTGTCAGGCCAGCCCGAGTTGGAAGAGAGGCTGCGTTTACCCGCACTTCGCCAGTTGCGTCAGCGCATCATGGTACATTCCCGCCTCCCAGTTCTCTCTCACAAAGAGACCGCTGCCTATATTTCCAGTCGTCTGGCCACTGCGGGCTGCACGGGCTCCTCACTCTTTCCCGAACAGGTCGTACAAGACATTTATGAATCTTCCCGGGGCATCCCACGCGTCGTCAATCTCCTCTGTGAGCAGGCCCTTATCTCCGCCTACTCCGAGCAGCAACGCGAGATCTCCCCGGAGATGATCCGTCGCATTGCGATGGACTTTGACCTGCTCTCTGATCCCCTGGCCGTCAGCGACTTGGAACCACAACCGCACTATACACACCTCGCACCATTTCCGCCGGTCGACGAAATGGAGCCACCGCAGTCTGTCGCGATCCAACCCCCCGTCAAGGAGGATCCGGTAGTTGTTCCCACGGACTCTGCTACCGAGGACCTTCCAAAGACCGTGCCCCAGCCGGTCCCGCCTTCAGCCCAGCGTACGTATGGATACTGGCGCAAGCATCGATCGCGTTGGCCGGTGGCTGTATTCGCGCGTAATTCTGTCGCATCCTTGCGTCGCTCTTGGCTCGCCTTCACCGATCAATGTGCCTCCGTTGCTCGCTCTGTGCGTTGCGCCGTGTTTCCCCCAGCCGAAAAAAACACACGGCCACCAGTAGCCAGCCAGCGTTTCGCGCCCGGATGGTTGGCGCAGATTGACTTTGGCATCTTTAAAGACCCGGTTGCTGCGGTCCACAAGGGTTCTCAGGCGGCCGCCGAAGAGCATCCACTTCCGGTTGTTCCTCCCCCTGCTCCTGTGCAATCTCCGAAGTATTGGCGCAGACATCGATCTCGTCCGAACGTGGCCGCGTTCGCCCGCAATGCAGCGGTTTCCGTCCAACGTGCTTGGCACGCGCTCACTCATCCGTTTGTCTTCTATGTGCGATCCGTTTCCCAGTCCTTCGTTCGAGATTGCCGCGTCTTTTTCCGCAGTCTCGCTCCGCCTATGCCCGCATTGGAATTTGGCTCTTCGA
>DATERF010000092.1:0-5469 GCA_035271845.1 Candidatus Acidiferrum sp. | reverse complement strand
CTGCTTCCAGGATGGCGTGGTGGTGCTTCTCGAAGGCATCATGCACCGCTTCCGCCATTTGCAGTTGGCCAGGGCGGTGTTCGTAGCCGCCGATCATGCTTTTTTCGAGGAAGCCGCCGGGACCGAAGATCGCCGCCATGGTGGGTTGTGCGCCGTGTTCCTGTTGCTGTGCGGAAGGAGCTGCTGAATCACTGTCCGCTGGTGGATGAGTGACTTCACCGCGTTTCGAGACCGGATGGCCTTCGACGTCGTGCGCGCGCGCTTCTTCTTCGAGCGGTACATAGACGCGCTCGGCAACCGCTTCATTGCGTTTTTTGTTGGCCTGCTGGAGATCCGATTTGGATGTGCGTTTAGCCAGAGAGCCTGCCCAAGCCCGGGGAATCACGGCCTGAATTTGTAACGATAGCACATCCCGCGCGGCCGTTCTCGTGGCGCCGGCGCGAGACTTGACGCAAATCCGCGCAACGCATAAAAGGTCATGCTGTTCTGGGGCGCACGCACTTCTTCTGCTGGGCCCCAGTCTCTAAAGTAAGTCCTACAGACCCCGTTAGCAGTTGGGCACTACGGGAAATTCGGAAACCGCCTAGGATACCCCCAGACGCTAAAATTCTGTCCGGGGACTCCCCAGCCATCTCGCCCTCCCGATGCGGCGTTTACTGTTGATGTGGGGTGTTTGCATGAACTCAAAGCGTGCACTTCTTATCCTTGGAGTTTCAGCGATTTTCGCTCTAACTTCCTGCAGCGGCTTGAAGGGCCCCTGCACGGTGAATTGCGGCGGTGGCGGCGGTGGATCTTTCCCAGTCAGTTTCACACTAAGTGCGGTGCCATCCTCGGTGCCGGGAAGCCTATCCCTGCTTTCTTTTACCGCAAACGTTTCCGAGATATCTCTCACGTCGGAGACAACAGGAAAACTCACGAACCTCACACCAACCAGCCTGATCGTCGACCTCAACAAACTGCTCAGCGACTCTGCCTACCTCGGAACTTACGACGTCCCCTCGGACTCCTACAACAAAATCCAACTCTACTTCACTCCTGAGGTCGTCTATTGCCCTTCCACGAGCGGGGTCGCCGGTTGCACGGCTGGCACCATCCAGACGGTGACGGGAACGCCCACCAGCCTGACCTTCACTTATGCCCCTGCGTTGGTCCCGACTTCGGCGGGCATCGGCGTGCGCTTTAGAGTGTCCATGGCCAATGCACTGGTACTGAATACGGCAGGGACTGCGATTACGAGTATCAACTTTGCCCTGGCGAACGTGGGGGCTTCCGAACAGTTGCCGCTAGCCGCGAATCTGGCGGCCGGACAACTGGATTACGTCGAAGACTTTACGGGCCTGGTTACCGCAGTAGGCGCTTCCAGCATCACGATCCAGTCCGCCACCGCCGGAACGATCACTGCCAACGTCGTATCTGGCACGACTCCTTTCTCCACACAAACCTGCCCGAGCGGTACTATCAGTTGCGCCAAGGTCAATGAGGTGGCAGACGTCGACGCCATACTCAATGCCAACGGCACATTCACCCTCTTACTCTTCGACCTCCTGGATCCTTCCTCGGACGACTGGATCGAGGGCGTCATCGGCTACGCCCCCACGAATAAATCACAATTCCATCTCGTCGTTACGAACTTCGGGTCCGCAACAAGCGGCAGCGTGTTCGGCTCCAATCTCCATCTTGGCGATCAGGTCACTGTGAATCTGAATCTTCCAAACGGAAGTACCTTCGCAATTGATCAAAAGAATCTGACTCTGGCAGCAAACTCAAGCAACTTCACTGGCGGCTCGGATACCACTGTGCTCTATCCGGGTCAGGTCGTAACCGTGCACCCAACGGCCTTCACGGCAGCCAGCGGCAATACTCCTGCAGCCGTAAACGTGGATTCCTTAGTGTTGCGCTTCTCCCGGCTCTCAGGTCTGCCAGGTTCGCCTGGTCCGAACTTCCAGTTTCTTCCGTCCGATCCCTATCTCGGAATCTCGGTCGCCTCGTTCACCTATGAAACCTCCGGTGTCACCAACTACGATCTACTTACGGCAGGCAGTACCGTCAGTAACGCCGAGGCAGCCGGCATTCGCGCGCTGTATGTTGGTCCACCCAGTAACTCCAGCTATGCTGTCGCCAAAGTTCGTCAATAGAGCATCAACTCCCGCCTCCGCAAAAGGCTACGGGCCCCGGAAGTTCCGGGGCCCGTTTTCTTTCCTGAGATTTTGCCCTTACCGAGGGATCACATGCCGCCGACAGTGGTATTCGGCGGAAGCGGGTTACTGAGCGGCGCGGTTGGCATAGACGGAATATTCGGCGCGACCACAGGCTGCAACCGGCGGTAAACCGCCAGCGAGATAGCGCCCATGCCCCATAGAATGACCACCAAGGTTGCCCAGCCTCCGACGAAAGGAATGCTCGTCACGATGCGCACCAGGAGCACGCCCAGGGCCATGCGTGCCACCAGCGGCCAGAAGTCGTTGGTGCGGCCCAGCAGCCACTGGCCAACGATGGTGCCAACCACGATACCCGTGCACAGGAGCACGATCACGTAAAGGAACAACGTGGAGACCCCCAGCAGGAGTCCGACAATCGTGACGCACGCGATGATGGCAGCGATGGGCAATCCAAATGTGACCAGGACACCCAGTCCGAACGCTGCTCCATAGTGTTCGCCGGCTTCCACGGTGTCGGCAGCGAACCGCGGAAACAATCCATAAATGACCAAGCCGAGCAGCACAAACGCGGCCGTCCAGATCAGCCGCCAGATGTAGTAGCCTACGCCGCGGTCGTGATCGGCGTGCGGCTCGTGCTTGGTGAATTGCGGGGGCGAAGCCAGCTTGGCTCCGGCCGAAACGGTGGGAGGCTTGGCTCCCTCAAATTCGGTTTTTCCGTCAATCTCGGCGGTAGAACCGATCGTCAGCGAATTCCCTTTGCCCTGCAGGGAACCACCGATGTTTCCGGAGAGCGTGGCTTGATCGAAAAAACCAAGGAAGTCTCTTCCAATTTTTCCGTCAATGGTCAGCGTTTGCCCGAATACCGTTAAGCTACGGCCGACCTTGCCATTCGGGTCGAGATTCAGCACTTCGTTAAAGGACAAAACGTTTCGCCCGATGTCTCCACTGATGGTGATGTTATTCGTGAAGGCACGAATGTTCCCGTCGACCTGGCCACTAATCCGCGTGGTATGTGCAAAGCAAATGACATCCCCCGTGATGTGCCCTGCAACGTCCAGTTGCTGGCTGAAGGCGAAAACGTCGCCATCCACGGTGCCATCCACGCGAACGTGATTGCCGGTGAGGAAGATGTCGCCCTTAATGTTTTCGTCCTTGGCGACACTCACGGAATCGCCCTTGCGAAATTCGGTGGCGGACGCCGGCGGCGTCGTCGCGAGCAGCAAGCCCAAACTGGCAAACACCATCGCCAGCGCGGATCCCCTCCGGATGTATTTTCGGAAGGCAAACGCGACAGAACCTGCCAGAACAGCGAGAGCGAGAACCTCAAACAGCGTGAACATGGATTGCCATCCTTTCCAAAATGCCCCCTGAAAGACCAGTAAGCTGAGAAGATTTGTGCTGCCAAAGCCAGCCTGCTCCAACTGCTTTTCCCAAGGCTCGATATAACCCGCGTAGAGGGTGTAGACACCGAGTACCGCGAGACCAAACACCAGGCCCCAGATCCATTGCATGGATCGCTTCACGGCCAGGCGAAACTCCGCCAGGCGCGCCGGAAGCGGTTCGTCCTGTTCCAGCATGGCGCGGGTCAACAGGCGCGATTCGCGGTCCAGCGCGCGCAGGAGCGTCAGGCAGCGCGTGCAGGTCTGCGTGTGCAGGGACACTTCCTGCGCGCGCTCCCGGTCGAGCTGGCGCTCGACGTAGAGGAGCAGCGTCATTTCATCCAAATGCTTGTTCGAGGTCATCTCAGTCTCGCTCAACGTGTTCCTCCTGCGGCAAGGGCGCTGTTTTCACCCAGCACCTGCCGGAGTTCGTGTCTGGCGCGCAGCAAAACTACTCCCACAAACGCCCGCCGCACGCCCAGGGCGTCTGCAATTTCGTCGTAGGACATATCCGAGTAATAACGCATGACGAGGGCCATGCGGGCGCGCACGCCGAGTTTGCCCAGGGCCTTGCGCACCTCTTCGTTGCTGCGCTCTTCGATCAAGCGCTCCAACTGGTTGGGATCGGGATGCTCCAGGGGAACGTTGTCAACATCCTCGGTTTCCTTGTTCTGGCGCCCTTTGCGGCGGCGCAGCATGTCCCAGCAATGATTGGCGGAGACTTTATAGAGCCAGGCGGAGAACGATCGTGTGTGGTCGAACTGGCTCAGCTTGTCACGCAACTTCATGAAAATCTCCATGGTCGCGTCTTCCGCATCTTCGTGCGTGGGCATGGCGCGCCGGCAAAAACGAAAGATCGCCGGGGCAAATTCCCGGTATAAGTCGCCCCAAGCTTCGGCGTCCCCGGTCCGAGCCCGAACGACCAAATCCGTGGGTTCCGTTTTTCCCGGCGCGCTCATTCGCCCTGGTTTCAGAGGTTCCATAACCTAATACGCAGTGGAAGTCACAAAACTATCACAAGTTGCAATTTTAGGTCGGTTGTGGAATGCAATTCCAGGGAAGAAGGACGTGGAGGAAGGATATCGCCGCCCTCCGGCTGAAATACGTAACTAACACAAAATAAGAGTGTTATCTGCGAGGGAAGGCACGCGCGGACGACGGCTTCGTCCGAAAAGAAGAAAGTGGCACTTCTCGAAAAAGCCACGGCCCCGGTGGCTGGCCGGGGGCCGTGGGAAAAGGAATGTTTTGTTGCCGACTAGAAGCTGAACTTCGCCGCGATCTGGATGCTACGCGGTCCTCCACCACCGAGGAACGGATAGCCGGGACCTACGTCTGCGGTAGTGGTTATGGGCAGATAGCCGGAGAGATGGCCGTTGGACGAATACCAGGTACAGCCACTGCAGCTGGGGGTTACCCCGAAGTACGACGGATCGGAACCGAAGTTCGGCCAAAGTGGATTGGAAAAATTGGGATGGTTGAAGAGGTTGTAAAACTCAAAGCGAAGTTCCAGCTTCAGGCGCTCCGTAATATTTGTGTTTTTGTAGATGGAGAAATCCAACTGACGGAAGGGAGGACCGACGAGCGAGTTCCTGACCTCATTGCCAAAGTGGCGTGTGCCCGGCTGGCAGGTGCCTGCAGTGCCATCGAATCCTGGATGAGCTGGAGTAGTTGGAGTGGCCGGGATCACGATGGGAGTGCAAGGGACCGCGAAAGAACTCAAATTGAGGAAATGGCTAGGATCGCTGTAATTGTATTGGAGCGGGCCAATCACGTCTGGTTTCGGAAAGTCTGTTCCCGAACCATCGAAATCGTCGGCCTCGAGAATCATGTGGAAAGGCATTCCTGACTGGGCCGTGAGGATGCCGTTGAGACCCCAGCCATTGGTGAGGCGCTGAAAACGGCCCTTTTGATTGGGGAATTGATAGATGAAG
>DATERF010000091.1:0-9886 GCA_035271845.1 Candidatus Acidiferrum sp. | reverse complement strand
ACGAAATCGTTTGACGGGCGGCTGCCCAAAACGGAATACCGGCTGGCCGCCGGGGGTCGGCGGGCGCTGGAGCGCTACCTGAATCACATGGAAGCGCTGATCCGGGCGACGCGCGAGGGCTAAAAAATTTGTCGTTCTACTTTGCATTACAAAGTACATTGCAAGAGTTGGCGGCGGAGGAAGCAGCATGCTCATGGAAAGCACGATTGCGAACCGCACCCGCGCGGTGTCGGCGGATATGGCATTCAAGATGCATGTCGCGATCATTTGTGATGGCAACGGCCGCTGGGCCACCGCGCGAGGTCTGCCACGCTCGGACGGTCACCGTGAGGGGGCAGAAGCGGCGCGGCGCGTTATCCGGTGCGCGCCGCACCTGGGCATTCACACACTAACGTTGTTCGCGCTTTCCTCCGCGAACTGGCAGCGTCCGCCCGCTGAAGTGGACGCCATTCTTGGGATACTGCAGGAATACCTCCATGAGGAGACTTCTCACTGCCTCGAAGAAGGGGTTCGCCTGAGCATCATCGGGCGGCGCGATCGCTTGCCCCCGGGCTTGCGAGAAGCGATTGCCGATGCCGAAGCGCTGACCGCGAAGGGCAAGGCGCTGCATCTGCGATTGGCGATCGACTATTCGGCGCGACAAACGATCTATCAAGCGGCAAGCAAGTTTTACAAAGTAACCAACCTTTCCAGCGAGGCCTTCGGCAATCTACTGGCCGAAGTGCAACGTGGCGGCTCGACCGAAGTGGACCTGCTGATCCGCACGGGCGGAGAACAACGGCTTTCGGATTTTCTGCTTTGGGAGTGCGCCTTCGCGGAATTTGTTTTCTTGCCGAAGCACTGGCCGGACTTTGTGCCGGTGGACTTGCGGAATGCGGTTCAGGAATTCGAGCGGCGAGAACGGACGCGGGGGGGCCTGCCCCACGAGTGCGCGATCTAGCGCGATTCATGGGAGGAGAGACACTATGCCTGCGTACATGCCGGAGTTTGCACCAATCGTAGTACTTGCATTCTTGGGAACTGGGTTTCTGCTGGCCGTCAGTGTTTTGTTGCTGGTTGCCGGGTTGATCCGGAAATCCCGCGTCATTCTGCAACTGGGATGGATGAGCGGGCTTGCTCTGCTTGTCTGCTACGGCTGGATTCTGCTGGGGCTTTCGCTGCTGAGCCGGGAAGTGGTGTTGCCTGTGGGTGCGTGGAAATATTTCTGCGAGATCGATTGCCATCTGGCTTATTCGGCTGGCGAGGTCAGGAACATTGCGAGTGCGGGTCCGGAGATGCGGCAGTTGGCGGGGAATGGCAAGCTCGTGGTGATTCAGGTGAAGACGTGGTTCGATCCCGCAACGATTTCGGCACGCCGCGGTGATGGGCCTCTGACCCCCAACGAACGGAAAATCCTTCTGTTCGATGGATTGGGACATTCCTATGAACGATCCGCGCGCGAAGACAAGGTGCTCGCAGCTCTGGGCCTGACGTCGACCCCTCTGCGCACGCCCCTGCGCCCCGGCGAGGCGTACAGTTCCTATTTCGTGTTTGAAGTGCCGGCCGACGCCTCCAGATTTCAGCTACACGTAAGTGCCGCGGATGGGGAAGACGTACTGCTCTGGGGGCATGAAAACAGCCCACTGCACAAGAAGATCATCTTCAGTTTGGACTCGATGACCGTTCCTACCACACCAAAGTCCTCGTAATCCATTCATTACAAGTATCTTACTGAAAACACCGGGCCTGGAATTTCAATTCCGACGAAACCCCCTTCTGCGTCGTCTATAACGCAGGAGAAAGTAATGGGATCCGTGGGCGTTACGCTGCCGTGGGAGCATAGAATCTCCACAGTGGCACGCGAAGGGATATCTCGAGTGGAACCTTCCGAACGGGGATCGCAAGCCAATCCTGCAGCAGGTAATCCGGAGGACATGGCGCTGGCTGCGGCATGCCAGGCCGGCGATTTGCACGCCTATGAGCGTCTCTACCGGTTACAGGGCGGGCGGATGAAGAACTTCGCACGAAACCTGCTGGGCACAAAGAGCGACGCCGAAGACGCCGTGCAAGAAACTTTCCTGAAAGTGCAGCGAAGCATCGCCAGCTTCCGCGGACACGCGTCGTTTGTCACCTGGACATTTCGCATTCTGGTGAACACCTGCCATGACCTGAGGCGCAGCCGGACGCGCCGGAAGGAAATCGTGCCAGAAGAAAGAGAAGAAGGAGCCATGCCGGCGGAACCGCGCGCGCCGGGAGGGCACCCTTCACTGAAGCTGGCCCTGGAACGCGCCATCGCGCAGCTTACGCAACACCAACGCGACGTTTTCCTTTTGTATGAAGTGGAAGGGTTCCGCCACGCGGAGATCGCGGAAATGCTGGAGATCTCGGAAACGGCTTCGAAGAACACGTTGTTTCAGGCAAAGAAAAACTTGCGGCAAGTGTTGGAGGCTCCCCGGAGCAGTCAAGCGGGAGGAGCGTAATGCAGATCACCTGTAAAGATCGCGAACGGATTTTTCTGGATGGCAGCGCCGAGGAGTGGGCCGGGCTGGAGTTTCATGCCGCGTCGTGTGCCGCGTGTGCGGAAGAGGTGCGCGCGTGGAAGACCCTGAGCGCAGCGGCAGAAAAATTGCGGGATTACCAGGAAAGCCCAGCGTTGTGGCCCCGGATTGCAGCGGCTCTTGTGCAGCACGCGAAATCATCGGTAATTCGCACGTCGTGGTTGGAGCGGCTCTCGTTCTGGCGGAGCGTCCCGATGGTGTGGCAGACGGCGATGGCCGGTACCCTGATCTTGCTGATGGCCATTACGGTTGGATATCTGTATCTGCAACCCGGCCCGGGCAAGGGCGACCCAAACAGCCCGTTGCTGAAGGATCGCACGCTGGCGGAAGTCGAACGCACGGAGCGCGACTACATGCAAGCCATCGACAAGCTGGCTTCCCAGGCCAAACCTCAACTCGAGACGCCGACTTCGCCGCTGATGGCCAGCTACAACGAGAAACTGATCATGCTGGACAGCGCCATTGATGAGTTGCGTTTGCAGGCAGGGCAGAATCCCTCGAATGCCCATTTGCGATACCAACTCCTGGCGATGTATCAGGAAAAAAAGGTGACGTTGCAGGATGTGTTGGAGACGAAACGATGAAGCCCACCCTCATTTCAGTTCTTGAAAAAAGCATTGGCGTTTTCGCGCTGGCTTTGGCCCTGCTGGCAATCCCTGCGTACGCGAGCAATGCCGCCCAGGACACGGCCACGCGGAGTTTTGAGAAGACGCTGACGCTTGGCGCGAACCAGACGTTCGCGATGGAACACAAGTTTGGCGAAATTCACATCCACGGTGAGAACAGCCATGAAGTAAAAATTTCAGCGACCATCCGTGTCCAGGCAACAACGCGGGCGGAAGCCGAACATAACGCGGATCAAATCAAGATCGAAGTGTCTCAAGACGCGGAAGGCATCAAGGTGCGCACGGCGTATCCGGATCAGCATGCCTGGTACATCCGGGTGGGAAAGGGCCCTTCTTACTCCGTAGATTACGACATCGCGGTTCCGAACGACGCAAAGCTCTGGCTTCGCAATAATTTCGGCAACGTCGAAGTCCGCAGCGTTCGTGGTTGGGCCGATATCGAAAACGGCCATGGCAAGCTGGAACTTCGCGATAGCGGCGCGGCAAAACTCACCAACTCCTTCGGTGAGGTGGAAGCGAATGGCGCAGACGGCAACCTGACTGTCGTCAATAACAATGGGGCGGTCACCGTCTCAACGGTAAAGGGAACGGTGGACGTGAAAGACCGCTTTGCAGCCATAACCGTAAGCAAGGTTGAAAGTGCGGTCAGCGTTTCCGGCGGGAATGGTGCTGTGGAAATCAGCGATGCGGGAGCTTCAACAGTGAGCAACTCCTTTGGGAGCGTGAATGCCCGCAACATCCATGGCGATCTGACCGTGAATAACAACAACGGCGCCATCGACGCAGATACGGTGAGCGGCTCAGCAACGCTGAACGGAAGTTTCGGGTCGATTACATTTGCCAACGTGACCGGGCATGTGAAATGCACATCGTCCAACGGAAAAGTGAAGGGCGGACCGGCCGGAGAGGATGTCTACGTGAAAACGACGTTCGGCGAGGTCTCGCTGGAGCAGGTGGGCGGCTCGATCGAAGTGGAAGATTCCAATGGAGAGATCAACGTGAAGGAGATAAAGGGTCACGCGAAACTGAATACCTCGTTCGGCGCCATCGAGGCTACCGGCGTGCGCAAGGGTGTCAGAGCCATCACCGGAAACGGACGGATATCGCTGAGCGATATTGGCGGCGATACTTTTGCAAAGAACAGTTTTGGCGGGGTGACCGTTCAACGTGTCAGTGGAGCGCTCACGGTGGAGAATTCCAACGGCCCGGTATCGGCAAATTCCGTCAGCGGAGACACCACCGCAAAAACAAGCTTCGGTCCCGTTACGCTGGATGATATCGGAGGGAACATGATCGTGGACAGCCAGAATGGCGCAGTCGTGCTTTCTGCGGCGCGCCAGTCCTCAACGTGCAAGAACATTACCGTCAAGACTTCCTTCTCCCCCATCCAGGTGCGGCTGCCGGAAAGCGCTGGCTACAACTTGAACGCGCGCACGTCGTTCGGGCGGATCAACAGCGAACTCCCTATCACAACGAGCGGCGCGCTGAGCGGCGATTCCATGAACGGGAAGATTGGCAATGGCGGTTGCACGCTCTCGCTCACTAATGCCAACGGAAACATTGACATTCTGAAGCTGTCCAAATGAACGGCTGCTAGACTGATTGAGACCTCGTGAGACTCAGCGCAGTTTGCGGCGTTCGCGATCCATCGCAAAGGCTTTGAGGAGGACGCGCGTGGCTGTTTCCGTGAGCTGATACCAAGGCAGTTCGTCTTCCCCGGCGTAGATGAGATCGGTAACATCGCTTGCCGCGCGGGCTTCGCCGGCGACACGCTCACATAGATAATCAATGATCACGTAATGAAAGCGCGGGCGATCCGGCGAGCCTCCGCCTCCATCCTCTTGATCGGTGTAGATGCGATCAAAGGCCTCGATCATATCCAGTACGCGCACCTGCAAGTTGGTCTCCTCCAGTAACTCGCGTGCGACACCTTCCTGTAACGACTCACCAAGTTCAAGGGTTCCACCGGGGATGGACCAGTGTCCGCGGAGCGGCTCGCTGCCGCGGCGGATCAGGAGCGCGCGCCCGTTCTCGATGACAACGCCACCGACACCAACGACGGGGCGTTCTGGATATTCACGTGCCAAGGCAGACTTTTCTTTCATCCGCAGTGTTGGGTTACACTGAAAAGCAGCGAAAGAGTCATGGGATTGACTTCTTCCGCTGGGGTATATAATACGCCGGATGGCGAAAGCCGCGCTCGCGGCATCGCCGGAAGAAAATCAACACGGAGGATGGAGACGTGCTCCGCTGCCCAGAATGTAGCGCAGAAATTGATGTGGACGAAGACGAAGTAGAAGAGGGAGAAATCCTGAGCTGCCCGGAGTGCGAGTGCGAGCTGGAAGTGTCGCAGACCCACCCGGTCGCGCTGAATCCCATCTCCGACGATCTGGACGATGAAGACGAGGAGGATGAGGAGGACATCGAAAAGGACGAGGACGAGTCTGGCGAAAATGGAGACCTGCCGGATGACGAAGAAGATGACGAAGAGGATGATGATGAGGATGAGTAGCGGCTTCCTCGGGAGCGGCAGGCATCCTGGAGCCCTCTGAGCATCGTCTAATAAAAAGTGACCCCATTGCGTGGCAAAGTGTCTCCCATGCGAAAACCGGCCTTCTTCTACTTGGGACTTCTCCTGAGTGTGGCACACCCTGCTGTGGGTCAACAGCCGACAGACAACGCACCGGCTGCGTCACCCTCGCAACTCCCGGCGACCCCGCCGGAAGCTTCACGCGCAAGTTCATCTTCAAAGGGCAGGAAGAAGCCCCTTCCTGTTTACTTGATCACGGGCACGGTCTTTAATGAAAAGGGGCTTTCGTTTCCGGATGTCAAGGTTCGCATTCGGCAGACCAGCGAGAAGAAATTCCGGTGGGAGACGTACACGAATTCCCGCGGGGAGTTCGCCGTGAGGGTACCGGAAGGTAACGAATACGAAGTGCAGGTGCAGGCCAGAAACTTCAAGGGGCAGTCGCAGACGGTGAAAGCGGACGCCGGCGCTATTCAGCAGCGGCTATCGTTCCGGCTGGAACCAGCGACGCCGGGAAAGGCGGGAGACAAGAAATGAAGGCACACCGCAAGATCGCCTACATCTGGGTGGTTCTGCTCGTATTCGCTTGGATCGCCAGCGCGCAGGACTCCAAGAAAGAGTCGCCATTGCGGACGGTGCGCGGGATCGTCACCGACAAATCGGAAACGCCTCTTCCCAACATCGTCGTGTTCCTGAAAAACCTGCGGACCAACGCAGTACGCAGCAGCTTTGCGGATTCGGATGGCAACTACCGGTTCAGCGGGCTGGATCCCAACGCGGATTACGAGGTGCATGCGGAACTTGAAGGGGATAAATCCCAGGTCAAGACGGTGTCGTCGTTTGACAGCCGCAAGGAAATCACGCTCAATCTCAAGGTTGACCGGAAGAAGAGTTAGGGTCTCCAGGCTTCGTCGTTCGGGCAATTGGCCAGTGCTAACTAGGGATTGTGAGGCAGGTCGAGAAAACTGAGTTCTTCCCACGATTTACCAGTTTGAGCGAGTCTTTGAGGACCAAAGGCATGGAGGACGATGGTCTACTGCAGAGTACATTTTTTCCTCGGGGCAACCCTGTGTGCGTTGGCCCTACCGGGGGTGTCTCTGTTCGGGCAAGAAAAGCCGGACAGTCCCGAGCCCAAAATTCAGGTATCCCAGCAAGGTACGGGGTCGCCGACAGCCTCCCAAACCGCCACTCAAACTGACAAGAAAGACCGCGAAGCCAAGGATGAAGTGCCCAAGCGAATCTTCTGGATCATCCCTAATTTCATGACGACCAACGACCAACCGGAAAGCAAAGGACCTCTCACGCCGGCCCAGAAGTACAACATCGCGTGGCATCAGTTCTGGGATGAGAGCGCGCACTTCGGCAACATCATACAGGCAGGAATTTCACAGGCGGCAGATGGGATTCCGCACTACGGACAAGGCTGGGGAGCATTCGGCGAACGATACCTGGCGCAGGAAGGCGATCAGTTCACGGGGAGCTTTCTGATATACGGGTTACTGCCCAATATGCTGCACCAGGATCCGCGTTATTTTCGGCGGGGGCGAGGCTCTGCATTGACTCGCATCGCCTATGCGGCATCGCGTGTGCTTATCGCGCGCACGGATTCGGGCAAGACCACGTTCAATGCTTCACAGGTGTTCGGGCAATTGGGGCAGGCGGGCATCTCGTTGTCGTACTACGCCAAACAGGATCGTGATTTGGACGGACTGTTCCAAGGATGGGCGGTCAACCAGGCGTACAACATCGGCTGGAACCAACTGAAAGAGTTTACGCCGGACCTCAATGCGTTCATCCGGCGGCACTCCAAGAAAAAACACCAGGTGCCGACAGATCCCCGCGCGCCAGCGGCAGCCACGGGCACAAATTAGCGAGCTGAACGGGGATTGCGCGGGCAGAGTATACGCACCGCGCTGGGTACGACGGTGACCTCCACAGGAGTATTTCCCAGGATTTCGCCATCTCCGTGAAATGAACACGGCCTGTCGGTCTCTATACGCACACGGTCCACGCGAAAACGCTGGACGCGCGCGGTTCGCAGTTCACCGCGACGAGCCAGAGACGGGATTAGCGCGAGGACTTCCAGAAAGCTCAGATCCTCCAGCAACACCAGGTCGAGTTTCCCATCGTCCGTCTGCGCATCAGGGGCGAGACGCAGACCCGCGCCGTAACTGGGTGTATTGAGCACGCCCAGAAGAAGCGCATCGGCGTTGATCTCCACTTGCCGATCGGTTCCGATGAACGCGCGCAGACGAAGGGAATGGAAGCCCATCAGGGCACGCACCGCGGAAAGAAGATAGCGCGGGCGGCCGCGAAAATTGCGATAGACACCGCCAGCGTAACGGGCGGCTTCGGCATCCAACCCCACTCCGCCCCCGCCGGTGTAGAGCCTCTCCTTACCGTCGGCAGTGCGAGCCAGAGCGGCATCAAGAAAGGCGGGCTGGCCATCCAGAAGAAGGTCGGCAGCAAGGAGAGGGTCGCGCGGCAGACCGATGGCGGCGGCCAGGTCATTTCCACCGCCGGCCGGAATCACGCCCAAAACGACATCCGGAGCCCCTGCAAGCGCGTTTAAAAGTACCTGGAAAGTTCCATCGCCGCCGAGCACAAAGATCCGTTTGTGTCCCTCCGCTGCCCCTCTGCACGCTTCTGCAGCGAGGTTCGCAGGGCTTTGCGTGGAACGAAACTCGACCAGCCAGCCGCGGCGGCCGGCAAAGTCTTTGAGCGACGGGAGAACATCTTGAGCCAACCCTCCGCCCGCAGCGGGGTTCACAAGAACCAGGTCCGGAATGCCATACGGGGGCGCGGCGAGGTTAGGCACAGGTTGATTCTGCCGGCAAAGGCGCTATTCGATTGTCAATCATTCCCGGGAATCTGCACGAACTGGTGCCGGCGGGGGGAATCGAACCCACGGCCTAGGGATTATGAGACCCTCGCTCTACCACTGAGCTACGCCGGCGCGGAGCAATTCTTCATGCTACGAAGTAATCGCGTGGAGTGTCAAGCGTGTGAGAGTTTTGCAAAAATGCGAGAGAACCGAATGGATCCTCTGTACGAACGGACAAAACCGTGCTCATCCTGATAGTACTAGAGTACCAGTGCGTCTGGAACTTAGGTACCGTTGCGGTTCGACGGGGTGCGCCGGTAAAGTGCGCGAAGCGGGAAGGGGTCTATCCTGGCGCCAGACGAACAAATGGCGAAAGGGTGAGTCCGCTTGCCCGTAACGCTTATATAACATAGGCGTGGTGTGCCCTACTTGACACTGTTCCACTAAGGGATAGAGTGTCTCCGTAAGTCCAAGTACCACGGAGGCACAATGTCACGTAAATTGGGCGCACTTGTTCTCGCCATGGGCATACTGGTGGGAGCAATGGGCATCAAGACGGTCCTCTCCGCTAAGGTGGCGGGGAGCACAATGATGGCGAACGGCCCGGCACCTGTACCAGAGCCGAGGTATCCGACGAAGCAGAAAACGGCACAGCCCAACTAACTCTATCCAGGTTATTTGGCATTTCTAAGCAAGTAGAGGGAAATGGGCCGGGCCGATAGGAGTTTATGCCTGGCCCAACTGGCCTGATCATATGGTTCTTGGGAACAGCCTTTGAGCTGATGTTTGTGGTGTGTTCACTCGCGCGGAATTCCTTCCTTCGGTATTTTTTCCTGAATCTCTATCTTCTGCTCTCCACCACAGTGAGCATCGGGCGATTCTTCATTCTGTGGAACTACGGGGTGCGGTCCGACGAGTACATGTATTTTTACTATTACAGCGATGCTTTGCTCACGGTGGCTCTGTTTGTAGCGTTGATCAGCCTTTATTCGCATGTGCTCGGTGAACTTCGCGCTGGCGAGTACCTGAAATGGGGAGCTGTGTTCCTGCTGCTGGGAACGGCGGGATTCTCTTACGCGGTGGTAGCACAGTCAGCGGATCGCCTTTCAACCAATTTTGCCTATGAGCTCTCGCAAAACCTCTATTTTGTGGGCCTGGTGCTGACGTACATTTTGTGGGGTGCGGTGCTGAAGCTGCGCGAAACACGCACCCGGCTGGTGCAGATTATCCTGTCGCTAGGCTTGTATTTCAGCGGGTATGCAGCAAGCTATGCGCTGGTCAATTTTCCGGCAAGGTACAGCTTGATTCTCTATCTCAGCCCGGTGCTCGGGTGCTTCCTGCCATTGTCCTGGTCGCTGACGATACTGCGGTA
>DATERF010000090.1:0-16858 GCA_035271845.1 Candidatus Acidiferrum sp. | reverse complement strand
TCGGGGACGGAAAACATCTACAAGATTTACGCGGAGAGTTTCATAAGCCAAGCGCACTTGAACGAAATCGTGGAAGAAGCGCAGGCCATGGTGAATCGCGCCTTGCAGAGCGCATAAAAGCTCCTACCGGCAACACAAAACAACGCTCGCACTGGTGGTCCTGTTCTATTGATACATCTAATGAATTCATTAAACTTGATCTATTAGCGGGTGCTCGGTATCAATAGTGGACGGTTAGACCGCGTGTTTTGAATGGGGAGAAAAGGCAAGGGGAGGACAGATCATGGCTTCGAGTTACGCAAGTCCCAGCTCTGTGGCCTTTCTCGGATTCCGTCGATGGCGCCGCTTCCCTTTCCTGGAGAATCATCAGAGAAGTGGGCGAACTTCCGCGCACCCAGCAGCACCATGGCATGTCCTTAGGCTTTCCGGTCGATATGGTCTTGGCCTTGCCATCATTTCCCTGATCACGCTGTTTGACCAGCGTTGGGCCGGTGCGAACGCAACCACGGCCGGATTCACGTTCCTGATTGCCATTCTCAGCGCCTCCACGCTGTGGGGATTCGGAGTTTCAGCCACAATGTCGGTGGGTGCGACTTTAGCGTTCGACTACTTTTTTCTTCCTCCCGTTGGCTCATTGAATATCGCCGATCCACATGACTGGATAGCTCTCTCTTCCTTCCTGATTACGTCCATGATTGGCAGCCATCTTTCCGCGCGCGCCCGGAAACAGGCGCGGGAGGCTGACCGCAGGCGTCAGGAAGTGGAGCGTCTGTATGACCTCAGCCAGCGCCTGCTGCACGCGGAAAGTCCGGCTGAGTTGTGCACTGCAATTCCCCAGGGCATCGTGGAATCGTTCGGCGTCCGCGAAGCGGCGCTATTCATTTCCAGCAAGCAGGCGTTCTATCGCGCGGGCAGCGACATCGGGCAACTGGACGATGGCCTGCTAAGAATCGGTGCGGGAGGCGACGCAGTGGAACTCGATCCAGGGCGGGAGGCTTGCTTCGTAACTTTGCGCTCGGGGAAAAATGTGATCGGGAGCCTGGGCATTTCCGGCCGCGCGCTATCCAAGGAAACTATTGACGCTCTTGGAAGTTTGCTCGCCGTCAGCATTGAGCGGGCAGGAGCGATTGAGCATATCGCAAAGATGGAAGCCGTGCGAGAAGGCGGACACTTAAGATCGGTTGTAATGGACGCCATCACGCACGACTTCCGGACTCCGCTGACCTGTATCAAGGCATCCGTGACAGGATTGCTGGCAGACCTGGAATTCGACCGAGAGCAACAGAAAGACCTGCTGCTCATCATCGATGAGGAGTGTGACCGAATCGACCAGCTAGTCGACAAAGCAGCCGAAATGGCAAGTTTGGAATCCGGCGAGATCAGGCTTGCTCCGGCGCCCCATTCGATCGGCGAATTGATCTCAACGGCCTTAGCCGAGTGTAAGAGCGTTTTTCGCGGGCGACCCATACAAATTGAGGTGCGTGATAAGGAATCGCGCGTCCTTGTGGATTTACCACTGGCAAGGACGGTGCTCGGTCACCTGATCAGCAATGCGGACCTGTATTCTTCACCGGGACAACCGATCACTTTAAGCAGCGAAGAAAGGGACGCATTTCTGTTCCTGAGTGTGGCAGACTACGGGCCGGGAATTGACGAAACGGAAGGCGCGCTGATTTTCGAGAAATTTTATCGCGGCAAGGATCAACGATTCCGGGTCAATGGCACCGGCATGGGTTTGCCAATCGCCCGTGCCATTGTCGAAGCACATGGTGGAACGATAGGTGTCGTCAGCCGCCCGGGACAGGGTTCTGTCTTCACCTTCAGCTTGCCGCTAGCCTAGCTCCGCGAAGTTACAGCCGCCGTGGGCTTCAAGTGTCCCACATGCCGGCTTCATTTCTCTTGAGATCTGTGGACCCGCAACATCATCTGTCGACGGCCGATCATTCCGGCCAGGGTCACCCCCCTGTCCATGAGAAGCGGGCGAGAGCGATTCTGCGGTTTGCCTGTGCTCTTTGGCCTTCTGCGATGCGATGTCCGCGGCGCGGTGATAATAGTCCGCAAGGCCCTTGTGATTCTGGTAAGGAGTTGGATAGATCTTGCCGTACATGCTGGGATGCGTGGCGAAGTAGTCCGCCAGATCTTGCTCTTCCTTTTCCTTTTGCAGCAGTTTTTGCGCCTTCTCTTCATAGTACGTGGCGATACGCCGGTGATCGCCCGATGACTTGGCGTTTTTGAGCGCTACGCCAAGTTCTTTGTCATTGGAAATGGACTGCGGCGCGGCATAAGCGGAACTATTGCCTAAGGGCAGCCACGCGAACAAAACCGCGGCAAACAATGTGTTCCTAAGATTTTGCTGGAAGCCTTTTGTCAACATGGGAAACTCCTCCTGGAGCAATCTCTAAGTTCTGCTACCCGGGAATTTCATGTCCGGGCTCTCGCTTACAAGACCACCCTACAAAATCATTCGTGAAAAAGACGGGAAGAGTTTATAAGGATTTGCTGAATGACTCGGATTTGGCGGTGAGAACGGCTGGGGGTGCAGTTCTGGCGGGGAGGAGTCCTGCAATTCACTTAAACCCTACGCTTTTTTCCCATATTCATTACGCCCTTCTTACGCATTACTTACGCGTGGTCTTGCAGGCTTAGGCGAGAAGGAGGAAGCGGGCGGTCAGATGATCCGGTCATTGTTACGGCAGCCTAGCGAGAATCTTTCGAGTCCAAGCTCATGACAGTGCGAATTGGGAGGGTTCCATGCCTAGAGGTGGGGAGGAGAGTGCATTGGGGCGGCGTGCCTTCGTACAGGGAAGGGCGTCCAAGGGCAGGATCCTGGTGGTGGACGATCAAGCCCAGATTCGGCGCGTGCTGAGAACGACCCTGGTGGCAAACGGCTACGAGGTGGACGACGCGCGTGGCGGGCAAGAGGCCCTGGAGAGATTACGGGAGGAAAAGTACGACCTCATCCTTCTAGACATCAATATGCCGGACATTAAGGGGACGGAAGTCTGCCGGGCCATCCGCTCCAGTTCAGGCGTGGGAATCATCATGCTCACAGTTCGTAACTCCGAAGCGGACAAAGTCCTGGCTCTGGATGCTGGGGCTGACGATTTCGTCACCAAGCCATTTAGCACGTCAGAACTGTTCGCCAGGATTCGCTCGGTACTAAGGAGAAATGCGGGGGATTCCGCAGTTCAACAACTGAGCCTGAAGGACGTGGAGATCAACTTTGAATTGCGCCAAGTGACCGTGCGGGGCCGAAAGGTACATTTGACTCCGAAGGAATTCGAGTTATTGCAGTACCTCGCTAACAATGCCAACAAGATTGTCCCGCACCGCGAACTCCTGCGGGCAGTTTGGGGGCCGGACTACGGTAGCGAGCTGGGGCATCTGCGGGCCTACATAAAACAACTCCGAAAGAAAATTGAATTGCAGCCTGGCAAGCCAAAGTACTTGCTGACGGAACCTTGGGTCGGCTACCGGTTGCGGGTTCCCGAATGAAGGAGAACAAAGCGGGCAACGCCTCAAAAAATTCATGCGAGCCAGAAAAAAAATCCTGCGTGCATTTCGACCTCCTGAGAAAATCTTCACGACTTTTTCATGCGCATTTCCCTATCGTCACGAACAGCATGAAGGGTCGCTTCTCTTTCCGTGCGCACAGGTGATCGGCTCAGAACGTCGGAGATGGGAGCATTCGCACCTCTAATGACAGTGAATCGAGCACCGACGCGTTCTGTGTAGCCAAGGCTGGGCGCGGAACGCAAAGAAGAATTCAGAGGCAGGCAAAGAGTCGTTGCCGGCCAGAGAACAGGAGAGTGAGATGCGAGCATTTGAAAATGGCTGCGGTCGCAAAACTACTAGGCTGCTGTTGATTGTACTAATCAGTACGATCGCTGTTCCCTGCTCTGCGTTCGCGGATGACAATAATGCCGACAAGAATTCGAGTAATCCGCCTGCAAAAGCGTCTGCAGCGAAAATCGAATCGCCCGCGCCTCTTACCGAGCGCGAGAGATGGCTGCTTGATCAGGTAGAGGAGCTCAAAAAGCGGGTCGCCGAACTGGAGTCCAAGGCCAATCCGCCCGGGCCTCCTGCGGCTGGGGCGCCCGCCACACAGCCTGCTTCGTCCAACGCCGTCAATCCGTCTGCCGCGCTGAGCCACATAAGCCTTTCACCCACGCCGGCGAACCCGGGCTCTTTTTCCAGTAGTCACGACGCGGCGGCTGTGGGCTCCGCGCAATCACCCGATCAAACCGCAGCCAGTGCCGCCAGCGCTCAGCCGAGCGCGCCGTTCGCCTATGCAGACTGGACCTGGCTCAACGGCAATGCACGCAACAAAGATGCGGTGTGGGATTCGAAATACTTTACCCCGGAATTCCGGGTGGACTCGAACTACATCGAAGATTACAACCAGCCGAAAGACCACACGATGGGAGGCTCGACCGAGAGTTTCCGCAATGGCGAAGTCCAGTTGGAGCAGTTGAGCTTCGGCGGCGACTTGCACGTGGGAAATGTTCGCGGCCGCATCTTGACCATGTTTGGATTGTTTGCAACCACGACGCCGCGCAATGACGCTAGCGCAGGCGTTGGCCAATGGAACCTCAACGACGCTTACAAGTATTTCTCCGAAGCCTACGGCGGATACCACTTCAACGTGAACCACGGTCTCAACATTGACGCGGGAATTTTCGTGTCGTATATCGGCCTCTTCAGCTACTACAATTTCGACAACTGGACTTACCAGCCGTCCTTTGTATCCTCCAACACGCCCTGGTTCTTCAATGGCGTGAGGATCCAGTGGTTCCCCACGGACAAGCTGAAGATTGAGCCTTGGTTCATCAACGGATGGCAATCCTACGCCAAGTACAACGGTCACCCCGGTTTGGGAGGGCAGATATTGTACCGTCCGAAGCCATGGCTTTCGCTGGTATTCAATAATTACGGCATGGGCACAGATACGCTGGGCGTGCCCGGACGTTCGCGCATCCACACGGACGACAGTATAGAAGTCAGATACTACAATCACCCCGAGAACCTGGGCCTGGACAAGATGGCCTTTTCTGCCACGGGCGATTTGGGTTGTGAGTACGGTGGTTCAGCGACGCCGGGCACGACCGTGAGTTGCCACAACAACAGTAACGGCCACCCCAAGCAGAGTTTTGCAGGCTGGATGCTTTATAACCGGTGGTGGTTTCACAAGGACCGGTACGGCATAACGCTGGGAGGCGGGGTGCTGGATAATCCGGGCCGCTACCTGACGTTGCTGCAGCCCATCAATGGGGCAAGCGCCGTCTCCGGATCGCCCTACTTCCCCGCATATCCCGGCAGTATTTACAAGGCTTGGGATGGCTCGCTCACGTTCGATTGGATGCCCGCTCAGTACATTACCTTCCGTTTTGAGACGGGCTACCGGCACGCAGACGTTCCCTACTGGTCGGGCCGGCAGGGGATTACTCCGCCTGGAGGCAACGTCGGGCCCGTGGCCAACAATGGAGCCGTGGGTACTGGTGCAAGTTACATCTGCACGAATGGATCTACCTCCGCGGCTTCCAATTTTGCGCCGTCGGGGCTCGGCTTCACCGTGGACAACACCGGTGGTGCAGTGGCAGCATCCTGCGCAAGAGAGTACAGCACCCCCGGCAACGCATGGACCGCCTGGCAACCCGATCTTCGCAAAGGCCAAGCCGTCAACACGATTGCCATCATGGTCAAATTCTGAGGTAGTTGCCGGCGGGAGGAGCCGGTCAGGACACTTAATGCCGACTGTGGAGAAAGGAATCAGGGCGCAAAGGTAGAAAGCAGAGACGATGAAACTCAGCCCAAAAGTCTTGTTGGCGCTCGCGTTCACTGTACCTTTTGGCGTCCACGCGCGCCCTCAGGACGTTCCGCGAGGTCAGCTTCAGGCTGACCTTACGAACCATGCGCCCGCAATTTCCTCGATTCGCGTCGCTGCCGAACCGTCGGCATTGGGCATTCACTCGACGGTCACCCATTACGCCACGGGATTGGACGGCGATCACAGTCTGGAGGGGGCGACCGTCGTCGAGCAGGCCTTCGCCCGATACACGCTCTACACAGTTCGCCTGCAGTTTGCCTCCGGCGCAGAACAGTCGGTTGTTGTAACCGCACCGCCTGGGGGACTGCAACCCGAAATGCGCGACATGAACGGAGACAGCATTCCGAACGATCTGGTACTAACTTCCAGACTGTTGGGCTTGCCCCTGATTGTCCTGCTCAACGAGGGCCACGACCACCTGACAGTAGCCATTTCGCCTGGCTCTTTCGCCGCCGGCGAGGGCCAGGCTTCGGGGCCGCATCAGGTTCACCGGGCCTCAGCGTTGGTCTCTACCCGCCTTGAGAGAGGCGGGCTCAACAGCTCCGGAGACCTGCATTGCCCACAACTGGAAGAAAAGCTACTTTCTCCTCTCGCTTCTCTATCTGCAAAGAGCGCGGAGCATCCATCCGCTTCGGGAAGAGCTCCACCTACGCTCGCGTGAAGCCGCTTTAGCGCGCGGCCTGATGAACATCGCCGGAATATTCGTGTGAAGTGGGAATGTCACCCTGCTGCTGCGAAGGGTGTGCCCGCTTGGGCTACCAGATCGCATTCGAGCGAGGGTCGCGGCGAATTGGAAGGTTTTCATGAAAAGCAAAGGTTTGGAAGTGGGTCTTCTCCTAATCTTGATCGCAGCGCTGCCGAATCTTGGCGGCTGCGGCAAAGGGGCCGATCTAGCGGCGGAAGCGCCGCCTCCCGCGAACATAGTTCCCGGGGCGGATGTCAGCCTTTTCCCTGTCGACCACCCGGAACAGTTTCCGCTCGTTGAGGCCAGCGCGCATCCCACGACCGCCGAGTTAGTCGTCACCGGGGTGGTCACCCCCGATGTCTCTCGCAACGTCCCGGTCGTCTCGCTTGCCTCCGGGCGCGTCGTGGCCATTCACGCGCGACTAGGCGACACCGTGAAAAAAGGCCAGTTGATGCTGACCATTCGAAGCGATGACGTCGCGATCGGTTTCGACGCCTATCGCAAGGCCGTCTCCGACGAACTTCTCGCGCGAAAGCAGTTGATTCGAGCCGAGAACCTGTATGCCCACGGCGCCATTGCACTGCAAGACCTCGAGGTCGCGCAAGATACCGCAGCTGACGCCAAGGTCACCCTCGAAACGGCAACCGAGCATCTTCGACTTCTGGGCAACGACCCGGACAAACCCATGGGCATGGTGGATATCTTTGCTCCGGTATCGGGAGTGATTACCGACCAAGAAGTCACCAATGCGGCAGCCGTGCAAGCATTTAATACTCCGAGCCCGTTCACGATTTCAGATCTCTCGTTCGTCTGGATTGTCTGCGACGTGTATGAGAATGACATGGCCAATGTCCGGATCGGAGACGTAGCGGAGATCACCCTGAATGCGTATCCCGGTCACGCGTTCAAGGGAAAGGTCAGCAACATTGGCGCGATCCTCGATCCGAATATTCGCACGGCCAAGGTTCGCATAGAAGTTCAGAATCCAGGAACCATGCGGATAGGCATGTTCGCAAGGGCGACCTTCCGCGGTCAAACCAGCGAGATGCACACGGTCGTCCCGGCATCCGCCGTTCTGCATATGCACGATCGCGATTTTGTCTTCGTTCCCGCGCCGGAGAAGAAGTTTCGCCGCTTGGAGGTTGTCAGTGGAGATGTCTTGCCAGATAACACGAATCTGCAGGAGATCAAGTCTGGGCTCAAACCGGGGCAACAGGTAGTTACGAACGCCTTGGTCCTTGACCACGTGCTGGCCCAGTGATGGTTAGCCAGGCGCCCGGGGTTTTGAGCACGCCGCGGGCCTGGAGAAGCGGGAAGGAAAACAGGAAATGATCCGCGCTCTGGTAGATTTCGCCCTGAACAACAAGTTTGTGGTGTTGGCCATCGCCGTCCTGTTACTGGTTTGGGGAGCTATCTCGTTCCACAACCTGCCGGTAGAGGCCTATCCGGATATCGCGGACAACTACGTGACGGTCATCACGCAGTGGCCGGGGCGTTCTGCGGAAGAGGTGGAGCAGCAAGTCACGATTCCAATCGAAATGCAAATGTCCGGAATGCCGCACATGTCCTTTCTGCGTTCCGAGTCTATTTTCGGCCTGTCGTATGTGATCATGATCTTCGACGACAGTTCCGTTAACGACTGGAACCGCCAGAAGGTGCTGGAGAGGCTCACCCAGGTCAATCTCCCTCCCGGACAAAACCTCCAGCCGCAAATCGGCACCGACTGGAGCACTACGGGCCAGATTTACTGGTACACGCTGAGAAGCACAAATCCCCGGTACGACCTGATGGAATTGAGGTCGATCGAAGACTGGGTTCTGCTCAAGCAATTCAAATCCGTTCCCGATGTGGTGGACGTTTCCGACTTCGGGGGCACGGTGCGTGAGTACCAGGTGCGTGTCGACCCGAACAAGCTGGTGTCCTACGGATTGAGCATCGGCCAAGTCGAGCAGCAGTTGGCCAACAACAACATCAATGCGGGCGGCAGCTTTGTGGAGGAAGGCCTCCAGCAGATGAACGTCCGCGCGCTCGGGCTCTTCAGTACGGTGCAAGACATCGAGCAGACCGTCCTAAAGACCCAGAGCGGCACCGCGCTTCGCGTGAAGGACATCGCGGACGTGGTCCAAGGCCCAAAAATCCGGCTGGGCCACATGGCCAGAGCCAACCACGTGCAGGACGGGCGCATCATCGACGAGCCTGATGTCATTCAGGGCGCCGTGCTAATGCGCAAAGGTGCGGAAGAGCAACCCACGCTCGATGCCATCCACAAGAAAGTGGACCAGCTCAATAATGGCATTCTGCCTCCCGGCGTGAAGGTCGTCCCCATGCTGGACCGCAGCGATCTGCTTCACTACACGACGCATACAGTGATGCACAACCTGTTGGAAGGGATGATTCTGGTAACGATCATCCTCCTCCTGTTTCTCGGCAATGTGCGCGGAGCCCTCATTGTCGCACTCACCATTCCCTTTTCTTTGCTGTTCGCGTCCATTTGGCTAGATTTAAGCAAGGTTCCCGCGAATCTTCTCTCGCTGGGGGCCTTGGATTTCGGCATGGTCGTGGATGGCGCTGTGGTCATGGTCGAAAACATCATTCGCCATTTGAGCCGCAGGCAGAACGGCTCCTCGAATGGCGGCGAAGCCTCCCGGGGGGCCAGCACGAATGGGAAATCGCCGATGCAGAGTATCCGGGAAGCTGCGCACGAAGTGCAGCGCCCGGTGTTTTATGCCATCGCCATCATCATCACCGCCTACCTGCCGATCTTCACGCTGCAGCGGGTCGAGGGCCGGTTGTTCCGGCCCATGGCCTTGACGGTTGCCTTCGCTCTGCTGGGGGCGCTCACTTTCTCGATGATCATCGCACCCGTACTAAGCAGTGTGTTGTTCCGCGGCAGGATTCGGGAGTGGCACAACCCCGTCATGGCTTTTCTGACGGTTCGCTATCGCCGGCGACTGCGCTGGTGCATCGAGAATCGCTGGCTTACGGTCGGCATCGGAGTGGCGGCGCTGGCAGGAAGTCTTTTCCTGGCGCTCAGCGGGGTGATCGGCTCGGAATTCCTACCGCATCTGGACGAAGGCGCAATCTGGGCGAGGGGCACTTTGGCGAACAGCACGAGTCTTACGGAAGGCGAGAGATTTGCGACCAGCGCCCGCTATGTCTTCGCGTCGTTCCCAGAAGTGACAACGGTCGTATCGCAGGCTGGCCGGCCGGATGACGGCACCGACACGGGTGGCTTCAGCAACACAGAGTATTTCGTTGACCTGAAGCCGCACGACCAATGGCGGCCGGTGTTTCATAAGGACAAAGAAGAGCTTATCGCCGCCATGGACCGCGAACTGCAAAAGAAATGCCCGGGGGCGATCTGGAACTACTCACAGCCTATCGAAGATAACGTCGGGGAGACCCTTACTGGCACCAAGGGCTCGCTTGCCTTCAAGATTTTCGGGGAAGACCTGAAGACTCTCGAGCAGAAGGGCGAAGAAGTCGTTGGTGTCATGTCGGGTATCCCAGGCATGCACGACGTCAAGCTCTTGCGGGATTTCGGCCAGCCAAATCTTGACATAACCATCGACCGCCGACAGGCGGCGCGTTTTGGAATCAATGTGGCAGACATCCAAGACGCCGTCCAGACGGCCGTGGGCGGGAACGCAGTGAGTCAAGTGCTCCAGGGTGAAGCGCGCTACGACGTGGTGGTGCGCTATCAAGAGCCCTATCGCAAAACCCAAGACGCCATCGCCAGGGTTCGGTTGCTTTCCCCCACCGGAGAGCGAGTATCTCTGGCGCAGTTGGCTAAAGTCGAAGTCAAGGATGGCGCGTACGACATCTACCGGGAGGGCAACGGCCGTTACCTGGCAATCACCTTCAACGTGAGAGGCCGGGATCTGGGGACAACGGTCGAAGAGGCGATCAAACAGATTGGTGAAAGAGTGAAGATGCCCCCCGGTTATACCGTCGGTTCGTCTGGCGAATACGAAAGCGAAAAACGCGCGGAAGCGCGATTGTTGCTCATCGTGCCTCTGACCATCCTCGTGATCTACATCATACTCTACAGCATGTTCAAGTCCGTGAAGTGGGCGCTCCTCATACTCACCAATGTGGCCATGGCTCGTATCGGCGGTCTGGCGGCTCTCCTGATTACGGGCACACACTTCAGCGTCTCCTCCGGTGTTGGCTTTTTGGCGCTGTTCGGGGTCTCGGTGCAGACGGGCGTCATCATGCTCGAATACATCAACCAGCTTCGCGCCCGAGGCCACTCCATTGAGAATGCTGCAATTGACGGTGCCGTCCTCCGTCTTCGTCCCATCATGATGACGATGCTGGTGGCAACCCTAGGGCTGCTGCCGGCAGCGCTTTCGCACGCGATTGGCTCTGACTCGCAGAGGCCCTTTGCGATCGTCATCGTCGGCGGTCTTATCTCCGATCTGGTGATGAGTATCGTACTGTTGCCGACCTTGTATGTCTGGATCGCGCGCCCCGGGGATAAGCTCCCGGAACCGGAGGAATCTTTTGAAAGCTAAACAAATGATTTTGGGTGCTCATACCATTCGCATCGGTTTCCTGGCGTGTTTCGTATTGTTGCCGCTGTCCTCTGCGAACTCCGCATTCGGCCAGGCGGTCAAGGGACCTGTCCGGATCACACTCGACGAAGCCATCCAGATGGCGCTCCAGCACAATCACAACATGATTGCCGCGCGAACGGCGATCGACCAAAGCTTAGCGCTGGAAGTGACGGCCCACCTGCGCCCCAATCCCACGATTTTCGCTGATTGGGAATATTTGCCTCTCGGCGCGCCTGCGCATCAAAACCCGAGCGTATATCCAAATGTATCTACAAGCGATTATCTGAACAACAACACGGAAGGCGATATAGGGCTTAGCTACCTCATCGAGCGCGGCAAGAAACGCGAGCGCCGCTACCAGGCCGCGAAAGATGTGACGGCGCAGACGCGCTCGCTGGTTGCGGACAACGAGCGCGGACTAACATACCAAGTGGCCACACTATTCGTCGGTGTCCAACTAGCGGAATCGACGATTGAGCTCGCGCAGCAGGACTTGAAGAGCTTTCAAAAGACCGTGGATATCGGAGAATTTCAATTCAATTCCGGCGGAATCAGCGAGAGCAACTACCTGATGATCGAGGTCCAGTTGCTGCAATTCGAGACCGATTTAGAATCGGCGCAACTCGCCCGCGAGCAGGGACTGTCCGACCTAAGGCAACTGTTGGGCTACGAATCCGTGTCGGCCGATTACGACGTGGTGGACGCGTTCGATTACCTACCGATGAAGGCCAACCTCGATGACTTGAAAGTGCAAGCCCTGCAAAACCGCCCGGACTTGCGCGCCGCCGTGCAGGGCGTGACCGCGGCCAATAGCGGCTATTCGCTGGCCAAAGCGAATGGAGTGCAAGATCTTACCGTCCAGGGGAACTATTCCCATGTCAACGGCATAAATGCCGCGACTTTCTATGCGAGCATTCCGTTGCCGATATTCAACCGCAACCAGGGCGAAATCGCCCGCACGCGTTCAGTCATTACGCAAATGGAAGAGCAGCAAAAGTTCACCAGCGGCCAGGTACTGACCGACGTAAAGGACGCCTACGAAGGACTGAAATCCAACGACCGAGTGGTTTTACTGTACCGGGACAAGTACCGGGACATCGCCAAGAAGTCCCGCGACATCGCCGATTACGCCTACCACGCCGGTGGCCTCGCCTTGCTCGATTTTCTGGACGCGGAGCGTAGTTATCGCGCCGCGGAACTCGCTTACCGCCAGGCACTCGCATCCTATCTGCTCGCGCTTGAGCAGTTGCGGGAAGCCGTGGGCGCGAGAAGCTTACCTTAATTTGTGTGGCAAAACGACACTCTGGCTTATCTTTTTGGTGACTGTAGGTCGAGCCAGGTGGCAATCTCTTGATGAGCGGTTTGTTCGCTCCTCTCAAATAGCACGCATTTGGGAGTGCTCGGCAAAACACTTAAGCGTTCGGAGACACCATCTCCGGAAACAGCGGTACCCTCTTGGAAGGAGCCGAATCCGTGACCAAGAATGATGTGCGCAGCCGCATTGAACAGGTTGGCATTATCCCTTCCGTTCGAGTGTCTTCCGCCGAGGACGCCATGTTCGCTGCGGAGGCGGTCTATCGTGGCGGCATCCCTATCGTGGAGGTCACTTTGACGGTTCCCGGAGCGATGGAGGTAATCTCCCATCTGGTGAAAAACGCTCCGGAGATGATTGTCGGGGCTGGAAGTGTGCTGGATGTAGTGACAGCACGTCTTTGCTTGAAAGCTGGAGCGAAATTCCTTACCAGTGATGGGATTGATCTCGACGTCGTGAAATTCGCGGTGCAGGAGAACGTGGTCATTTTTCCCGGCGCATTGACCCCCACCGACGTGATTGCGGCGCGCAAAGCAGGTTCCGATTTGATTAAGATTGTTCCTTGCGGGCAGGTCGGTGGCGACAGCTATATCAGAGCGCTGAAGGCTATGTTCCCAAGCGTTTCATTGATCGCGGCGGGCGGCGTGAACCAGAAAACTGCCTACGGTTTCATTCTGGCGGGGGCCACAGCGCTCGGCATAGGCAAGGAGTTAGTCTCCAGAGAAGCTATCCACCTGCGGCAAGCGGAGAGGATCCGTACGCTGGCGGATCGTTTCCTGGGCTTTGTGAACGACGCACGAAACCAAACCGCGGCACACTGAGCCTGCTTGCACGGAGATAGCCCCAGTGGTTGCGCATCCTCGAGCCCACTTCCAACTACCTTACAGCGATGGCTGCGGAACCACCGAGCTAGAATTTGCATGTTATTGATTTACAAGGAGGAAGGTGGAGCCGAGGGAGAGAGTTGAACTCTCGACCTGCCGATTACGAATCGGCTGCTCTACCACTGAGCTACCTCGGCCTTACTCTTGACGATAGCATCCGCTGAAAATGCGTGTCAATTCGCTGCGCGCTCTGTTGCTAGAATATGGCTCAGCGCGAAAATGGGTACATGGCCCAGGCGATGCCAATTCCCACGGCCAGGAACAGGAAAAGCGACCACAGGATGTACTTGATGCGGTCCTTCGGGCGGCGGCGTCCCAGGAAACCAAAGGCGATTGAGATAACCACGGCGAACAGCAGGAAGGCCTGAAAGTGTGTCAAGGCAAAACCATGCGCGGCAATCACGCTTTGCGCCCGCGCGCCGCTTCGTAAGCGTGCAGAGCGGCCAACAGATTCAATACGCCGGCGGTAGCCAGAAAACGCGTGCCGTAATCTCCATCGGCATGAGAGACATCGGCGCCGTCACGCTCCAGGGCACGCGCCGCCATATAGAAACTGCCGGTGCCCAGATCGGCGACATAGCCGAGCGTGTCAAAAGCGTCGCCCCCATTCGAGCTGAACACATTGCCGCGCATGGTCGCTCCCGCGACAACCAATAAACCAACGGCGAGAAACACAACGACGGCGCGAGTCCACATGCGCTGCAGTGCATGGCCTAACCCGGGCAAAAGCCAACCAGCAATGCCAATCGCCCACGCCAAGCTCTCGCGCTGCAGGCCTTCTCCGGGTGGCTGGGCTGGCGTTTCTAGCGGCGTTTGCTGTGTAACTTCTTCGGCCATATGCCTGCCTTTTGCTGGCCTCACGCGAGGAGGGCCAGAATCTCGGTTTGCACGGCTCCGGTAACGCGAGCTTCCTTCTCGTCCACGTATACATCCACTTCGGTGCGAATTCCAAATTCGGGGAGATAGATCCCCGGCTCGACCGAATTGCAGGTTCGCGGAATCAGGTGGCGCTCGTCGCGCGTTTCCAGGCCGTCCATATTCACGCCGTTGCCGTGCACCGACTGCCCGATGCTATGGCCGGTGCGATGAAAGAAATACTTGCCGTAACCGGCTTTCTCAATCACATTCCGAGCCGCATTATCCACCTGCCAGCCCTGCAACTGCTTTCCGGCTTTCATGCTGGAGCGAATCAAGGCCACGGCGCGATCCCGCGCCTCGCGAACCAACTCGAAGATTTTCACATATTTTGCCGGAACCTTCGCGCCAAGATAGCCGACCCAGGTGACGTCGTAGTAGACACTCCCCGCGGCCTTCTGCTTACCCCAAACGTCGAGCAGCAGCAGGTCGCCTTCGCGAATAGTGGCGGCCTTCTCGCGCGTCGCCGCATAGTGCGGATCGCTGGCGTTGGCATTGACGGCCACATCCGGGCCTTCTTCGGTCACAATACCTGCCTCGGCGAATTCTTGGAGCAGCCATTCCTTCAGGTCGTACTCGGTCAGAGACTTTTTCTCGCGCACGGATTGCGCCGCGTACAAAAAGGCTTCGCGGACGATACGGTCAATCGCGATGCCCGCGGCCATGTGGGAATCCAGTTGCTCTTTTCTCCAGCAAGCTTCGTATTTCTGCACCAAGTCGGCGGACGTGACCACCTTCGCGCCGGCGCTGCGCACCATCTCAATGGTGCTTGCATCCACCATCGAGACGTAGGGAATAGCGTTCTTCGGCGAATACTGCATGGCAATGGTCTTCGCGCGCCCGAGCAACTTTTTCAGGCCGGTTTGCAGTTCCTTCAGGCCGGCGTAATAAAGCGTTTCGCCCGGCAAGGCGGACAGGGATTCAGACTCGATCTTGTGCACGAGTTTTCGCGGGGAACCTTTGGCCGGAATGAGATAGAACCAACGGCGCGTGCGCATGGCCTCTGGAAGTCCCAGGACGCGGTGAGCGATGGGATCGCGCCCGCGGAAATCGTAGAAGAGCCAGCCGTGAAGCTTGGCAGCGCGCAAATCAGTTTGAATTTCGGCAATTCTTATGCTCATGTCTATCCTCGCCCCGGACACCCAATTATCTGCAGGTCTCTTCACCAGCAGCTCGCCTCAACCATCTTCAGCCCAGTTGGTTAGGCATCCTCGCAAAGAAGATCCAGTACCTGCTGGCGCGTGACCCCATGAATTTCGACGCGCTTCGTACGGCTATGTTCGCCGCTTTGAATTCTAACAGCCGACTTTGGCCTTTTCAAAAGCTCCGCCAGGAAAACGACAAGAGCTTCATTGGCACGATTCTCGATGGCTGGAGCGCGCAATCGGATTTTCAAAGCGCCCTCCAAAGTACCGGCGATTTCGTCTTTGCTGGCACGCGGCTGCACGCGCACGGTGAACTTGACCGTGCTTCTGGCTGCATCACCGGAAAGGTCCAAATAGCTCATCGCTTACCAGGCCCTTTCATACTGCACGGGCGGCTTGATTTTGGTCTGCAGTGCGGCGGCGGCGCGCCTTGGCCAATAGGGATCGCGCAACATCTCTCGTGCCAGGAAGACCATGTCGGCCTGCTCCGTGACAACGATGGATTGCGCTTGCGCAGGATCCGTGATCATCCCGACCGCGGCGGTTGCCACTCCAGCCTGCCGCCGAATGGCCTCGCCGAATTCCACCTGATAGCCCGGCCCGGCGGGAATCTTTATGCCCGGCAAGATTCCGCCACTGGAGACATCCACCAGATCAACTCCAAGTTCTTTCAACCTGCGGCACAATTCAATGCTCTGTTCCAAATCCCAGCCGCCTTCCTTCCAATCGGTTGCCGAAATGCGCACGAGGAGCGGAAGGGTTTGCGGCAGGGTCTCGCGGACCGCCTGCGTCACGCGTAGTAGTAAACGGATGCGATTCTCAAAGCTGCCGCCATAGTCGTCCTTGCGGTCGTTGCAGAGCGGAGAATAGAACTGGTGCAACAAATAGCCATGGGCGGCATGTATCTCCACGAACTGGAAACCCGCGGCTAGGGCGCGCCGCGTGGCCTTCTGGAAATCAGCCACGACCTGATCGAACTCGGCGTGGGTCAACGCGCGCGGCACAGGCTGGCCTGCGCCAAAAGGAACGCTGGTGGATGAAACGGGCGTCCAGCCTCCCTGCTCGTGCGTGAGCGGTCCGCCGCCGAACCACGGGGCGGCCGTGCTTGCCTTGCGCCCCGCGTGGGCCAACTGCATGCCGGCAGCGGCTCCTTGTTCCTTTAGGAACTCGGCGATGGGGCGCCAGGAATCCACGTGGGCATCGAGATACATTCCGGCATCTGCCGGCGAAATGCGGCCCACGTCCTGCACGGAAGACGCTTCGGTCATTACCAGCGCCGCGCCGCCCACGGCCCGACTGCCCAGATGCACCAGATGCCATGTTCCCGGATGACCGTCCTTCGCGGAGTATTGGCACATCGGGGAAACTCCGATGCGGTTCTTGAACTCGATTTCCCGCAAGCGAAAAGGCGCAAAGAGAGTCATGCACACTCCTCAGTGAAATGCCGCATCCCTTGGATTCATTGCGGTGACGACCGGGTACCAAACAGCGCGGTGCCGACGCGAATTTCGGTGGCGCCTTCCTGAATCGC
>DATERF010000089.1:0-51152 GCA_035271845.1 Candidatus Acidiferrum sp. | reverse complement strand
GATGCAAGGCGGACCAACCCCCGCCGTGCAGGAATTCACTGACATTTACGCGCAATCACGCTTCGGCGGTCTGCCGTGTGACGCACTTCGCCTGCGCGCCCTGCTCGAGCAGGTTCGCTCCGCCCCGCGCCCCCGTTAATCGGTTCTTGAAGCGCAAAGTTCTCTTCGTGCGAGCCAGAAGCTCTGTTGAGGGGCCGCGTCAGGTACATGCTAAAATTAAAAAGTTACGCCAAGGTACAAATCGCTCCATGCCCAAGGTTGGATTCATTTCCCTCGGTTGCCCGAAGAACCTCGTTGATAGCGAGGTGATGATGGGCATTCTGGCGCGCGAAGGTTACGAACTGACGCCACGCGCGGACGAAGCCGAGATCCTCGTCGTCAATACCTGCAGTTTCATTGAACCCGCCCAAAAAGAGTCAGTAGATGCCATCCTGGAAATGGCAGAGCACAAGAAATTCGGCGCGGCCAAAAAACTGATTGTGGCCGGCTGCCTGGTGGAGCGCTATCGCGAACAGATTCTGGAGCAGGTGCCGGAGGTCGATGCCGTGGTCGGTACCGGAGAAGTCGAGCGCATCCTGGAAGCGGTAGAAGGCGAACTAAAGGTCCTGCCGGCGCAGCCGCCTTCGTTTCTGTATCACGACCTCACGCCCCGCATCATCACCACACCGAAGCATCAGGTATACATCAAGATCGCCGAGGGTTGCGACCATCCCTGCTCTTTTTGCATCATCCCGCAATTACGGGGAGCGTTCCGCAGCCGCAGATTCGAATCTGTGGTACGCGAAGCGGAAAATCTGGCGGCAGCGGGCACGCGCGAAGTAACGCTGATTGGTCAGGACACCACTTCCTATGGCGAGGATCTTGGACTGCGGGATGGGCTGCCGCAATTGTTGGAAAAACTTGCGGGAATCGACGAATTGTTGTGGGTGCGTTTTCTCTATGCGTATCCGAACCGCGTGACGCAAAAGTTGCTGGACACTCTGGCGGCGCATCCGCGACTGGCGAAATATTTCGATATGCCGCTGCAACACGCCAGCCGCAACGTATTGGCGCGCATGAAGCGCGGATCGAACGGCGATGCTTTCCTGAAACTGCTGGAACGCATCCGGCAGACGATCCCGGGGGTGACGCTGCGCACTAGCTTTATCGTCGGATTCCCCGGCGAAACCAAGCACGATTTCGAGGAACTCTATCAGTTCGTGGCCGCCGCGAAAATCGATTGGATGGGCGTGTTCGAATACTCCGATGTGGACAATGCGGCCAGCTATCCCCTCGACGGAAAAGTGGATGCGGATACGATTGACGAGCGCCGGGCCCGATTGATGGCGCTGCAACGTAAAATTTCGCGCGAAAAATTGCGTTCTTTCAAGGGGCGCGCGGAAACCGCATTGGTAGAAGGACCATCGAAGGATAATCCGCTAGTGTGGGAAGCTCGACTGGAAGGAATGGCTCCGGACATCGACGGCAAGCTCTATTTGACCGACATTGAGCTGGCGGATGGCGAAGTGGCAACGACCGGTGACGTCGTGAAAGTGGAGATTACCAAGACCGATGCCTATGACCTGATCGGCCGCGTGATAGAAATTCTTCCCCGGCCAGCGATTCGGCCTATGCCCACGGTCTCCGCAATGCCACCAACAGAAAAGCTGACGCGCATTTCCACAGGTGCGGCCTTGCGGGTCTTCGGGTAGGAGTGCACCTTCCAATCTTTTTGATCCCTGCGCCCTCTGTGGTAAAACATTTTCTTCACCATGAAACACGCTTGCCCCATCTGCAAAAAAGAGACGGACTCGGACAAGGACGCGGAGTTTCCTTTCTGCTCGGAACGTTGCAGGTTGCTCGACTTGGGCGCATGGTCTGCGGAAAAATACGTCGTGTCCGACCCGATTTTCGACGAGGAAGAGATTCCGGAAGCGGACCGTCGCGCCCTGCGTGGAGGCAAACGGAAAACCGATGAATCCGTCCAGTGAAATAGCAACGGCCCCAGTTAGCGGGAAACCGCGCTTTGCCTTCGCCGTCTCCACGGTACTTGGCACAGGATATTTGAAGCCTGCCCCGGGGACTTGGGGATCGCTAGCTGGACTGGTCATCGCAGTCATCTCGCATCCGTATACTTGGTTTATCCTCCTTGGCAAAGGGATTCAACTTGGCTTGGGCGCGGATGCGCCGCTATTATCTGGAACCTTTGGGATGTTGGTTTTGCTGGTGCCCTCAATTGCGGTCTGGATGCTGTTAGCCTATCTGGGAGTTCACTACAGCAGTCAGGTTGCCCAGTTTGCAGGGGTGAAGGATCCGCAGTACGTTGTGATTGATGAAGTCTCCGGCGTGCATCTGGCGCTGATTTTAGGCTTGGCGCCATTGGCCACTCCGGGGACCTTCCTGCACGCCTCCGACGCAGGCATGTTTGCACTCTATACCGGCATGAGCCTTTTGAACTGGAAATATCTCCTCGCGGCATTTGTGCTGTTCCGGATTTTTGACATTGCCAAGCCTTTTCCCTGCCGCCGCCTGGAACAACTTCCCGGCGGATGGGGGATCATGGCGGACGACTGGATGGCGGCGGTCTACGCTGCCATTTGTCTGCGTCTCGCGTTACACTTTTATGTGTTATGAAATTTGGCTTTGGAACTACTCCCGTAAAGAACGGCATCCCGCACATTGACCGGATTGCGCCCTCGGCCGCCTTGCCTGGCGGTGAAATCACGATTTACGGCAGTTCGTTTACTTCGCGGCGAGGCGCGCGGCCTATAGTGCGTTTCGGTGAGACCGAGGCGCCGCTGGCCTTGGCCAGCAACAACCGGCTGATTGCGCGGGTACCGGAACACGTAAGCGCGGGGACCATCCAAGTCGTCAACGCGAAAAGCGAAAGCCAGCCATATCCTGTGGCGCTGGCTTATCAGATTGCAGACAACCTGCATCCCGTATCCAATCCAGCCGTCGACGCGCAAGGCAACATCTACGTGACATTCAGCGGCCCTCGGGGCCAGCGCGTCCCGGTATCGCTCTATAAGATCGGTCCGAACTATGCGGTGAAACCCTTCGTAACTTCCCTGATCAATCCCACCGGTCTGGCTGTGGGGCCAAACGGCGACCTATTTGTCTCCTGCCGGCATGACGGTACGATTCATCGCGTGCCTCAGAATGGGCAGTCGGAAGAGTGGATTGAGGGCATGGGGATCGCCACAGGAATTGCGTTCGACCGCACCGGCAATCTTTTTGTGGGTGACCGCAGCGGTACAATTTTCAAGATCAGTCCGCAACGCGAAATTTTCGTGTTTGCCACATTGGAACCTTCCGTGGCGGCCTATCACCTGGCTTTCCATCCCAACGGTGAGCTATACGTCACCGGGCCAACGACTTCCAGCTACGACCGGGTATACCGCATCACCCAAGGCGGCGAAGTGCACGTGTTCTACCGCGGACTGGGACGTCCTCAAGGGATGGCGTTCGACCAAGATACAAACCTTTACATCGCCGCTTCGTTCGCAGGACGCCGCGGCATCGTACGCATCACGCCGCAAGGTCATGCCGAACATGTGCTAAGCGGGCCGGCGCTCGTTGGCATGGCGCTGCTGCCAAGCGGACGAGCAATCCTCGCGGCCAATAGCGCACTGTTCACAATCGACTGGAACGTTCGTGGGCTGCCTCTCTTGGGTTAGGTGTCTCTCCGACATCCGGAAGAGTCCGTTGTGACACGGAGTTCGCATATAGCCTGAGCTACAATATTGGCATGAAAGCGGAAATCATTGCGGTTGGATCCGAACTGTTGACGCCGGATCGAATTGATACAAATTCGCTGTTTCTCACCGAAGAACTGAACAAGCTGGGCATCGAGGTACTTCGCAAAACAATCGTCGGAGACAATCGTGAACTGCTGGCGGAGGCCTTTCGTGACGCGCTAAACCGCGTGCCGGTGGTGATCGCCAGCGGCGGCCTCGGTCCCACCGAGGATGATCTGACACGGGAAACCGTCGCTGAACTTTTGGGGCGGAAACTGCAACGGAATGAAGCCGTCGTGCGCGCCATCGAAGCGCGTTTCCGCAGTTTCAAACGAGAAATGCCGGCCGTGAACCTTCGACAGGCCATGGTGCCCCAAGGAGCGGAAGTACTGGAGAATCCGCGAGGCACGGCTCCAGGCCTGTGGCTGGAAGATAAAGGACGAATGATAGCCCTGCTACCCGGGCCACCGCGAGAATTGAAACCGCTGTTCCTGGAGCAGGTGCTGCCTCGGCTGATGCGACAGGCTAGTTCCGTGCGTATGTTCCACCGCGAATTGCGCGTCACCGGTCTCGGTGAATCTCACGTCGAAGAGCGCATCAGGCCCATCTATACTCGCCACAAGAATGTAAGCACTACCATCCTGGCGACACCTGGTGAAATTCAGATTCATCTGCGGCGGTGGAGCGACGACGCCATTGAAGCAAACGCCACTCTAGATGAAATCGTCCGCAGCTTCGAATTGGCTTTGGGTGACCGTATCTTCGCACACGCGGCAACACCACTTGAGCAAGTCGTGGCGCAATTGCTGATTGATCATCGCGCCACAATTGCCGCGGCGGAAAGCTGCACCGGGGGGTTGCTCGCCGAACGGCTTACGCGAATTCCCGGTAGCTCCAACTATTTTCTGGGCGGCGTAGTTTGCTACAGCAATGAAATGAAGACCGCCTGGGCCGATGTTCCGGCGGAACTCATAGCGGCAAAGGGCGCGGTGAGCAGCGAGGTGGCGATCGCCCTGGCGGAGGGCATTCGCCGGCATGTGGGAAGCACTTTGGGCGTCGGCATTACGGGAATCGCCGGGCCCAGTGGCGGCAGCGAGGAAAAACCGGTGGGCACCGTGCACATCGCGGTGGCCGCAGTGGCAGGTGTGAAAGAAAAACTCGTGCATCTCCCGGGAGATCGTGAGGCCATCCGCTTTTATGCTTCACAGCTTGGGCTAGACATGGTGCGCACGCACTTCCTGTATAGCACGCACACAAAACCCCGCCGCGTTTCAAACTCATAGGCAGGGTTTTCCGGTGCGCTTATTCATCGCTATCGCAATTCCAGACGAAATACGCAATGCATTCGCGGCGTTTCTGAAGGATTTTCGGGACATCGCGCCAAAAGTGAAATGGGTCCGCGCAGAAAATCTTCATGTGACGCTAAAGTTTCTGGGCAACACGGATGTAGCAAACCTGGAGCAAATTGAGCGCGCGCTGAAAGCGATTCGCAACTCGCAACCTGTCACCCTGGAGTTTCATGGGCTGGGTTTCTTCCCGGGCGAGAAACGCCCGCGCGTGCTCTGGGCAGGTCTGGATTCATCCGCGAATTTGGGTCCGCTAGCCGCAGACATCGACCGCAGCATGCACCAGCTTGGCTTTCCTCCCGAGGAACGGCTCTTCACGCCGCATCTGACGTTGGCACGCTTTAATCCGCCAGGCCTCCCGCCAAAACTCAGCCAAGCTGTCATGCAGCATGCTTCCCGTAGGCTCGGTTCGTTCATTGCCCGCGAGTTTCACCTCATCGAAAGCAAACTCAAATCCACGGGAGCGGAGTACACTACCGTGCAGTCGTTTCCTTTTGTGACGGAGTCATAGCGCTGATGGCTGGAGTTTCGCTGGCAACCTTGCCGATCGTTCTTGCCGGATATCTGCTCGGCTCCATTCCGTTTGGCCTGATTTTCGCGAAACTCTTCGCTGGCAAAGATGTGCGTGAGCACGGCAGCGGAAACATTGGCGCGACCAATGTGTCGCGCGTGGTCGGCCCCATCGCAGGAGTTCTCACCCTGCTTCTGGATTCCGTTAAGGGCGTTGCGGCAGTTTGGCTCGCAGCTCGTCTTACGGACCACGCAGCGACCGCCATGGTTCTCGCGGGCTTAGCCGCGTTGCTGGGCCACTGCTTTCCCGTGTGGCTTAAATTCAAAGGCGGTAAAGGAGTGGCCACGGCATTGGGAATCTTTATCGCCCTGTGTCCATCGGCTGCGCTGGCAGCGTTTGTTTTGTTTCTAATTGTTACGGCGTTTTGCCGCTATGTATCTCTAGGATCGCTTTCAGCCGCCGCAGCGATGCCACTGTTGATCTATTTTCTGTGGGCACCGGGCCACGCCCCTCCGTTGGTGGTTACCTTGGGCACGCTATTTGCCACGGTCCTCGTTTTCTATAAGCATGACGCGAATCTGCAGCGGTTGGTTGATGGAACAGAACCGAAGTACTCTCTGGGCAAGTCGAAAGGCGAAGACGCATGAGCAAAATCGCCATTCTTGGTGGTGGGAGTTGGGGCACGGGTCTTTCTGTCGTGCTGGCGCACAGTCGGCGCAAGCACGAAATACGGATATGGGTGCGGGAGACCTCGATCGTCAAATCCATCCAGGAAAATCGCGAGAATCCGACCTATCTTCCGGGAATTTCCATACCGGATTGCGTCGTTTCTTCGAACCGCTTAGATGAAGTGTTGCGCGACGCGCAGATTGTGATTGGCGCGGTGCCGTCGGCGCACGCTCGCAGCGTTTACCTGGAAGCGGCTCCGCATCTGTCAACAGATACAACCGTGGTGAGCGCAACAAAAGGACTCGAGCCTGCGACGCATCTGCGCATGAGCGAAGTGATCGCGCAAGCTTTCGCTTTGCGGTTTATTGCCCGCACCGCAGTCCTTTCGGGGCCTTCATTCGCACTAGAAGCGGCTCGTGGAGACCCCACTGCTGTGGTGTTGGCATCTCAGGATCGCGCGCTCGCCGCATTTCTTCAGGAAGAATTTGCCGGCCCGACCTTTCGGCTCTACACCAACGACGATGTGTTAGGTGTGGAACTGGCGGGAGCAATGAAGAATGTAATGGCCATTGCCGCGGGGGCCTGCCAGGGACTGGGGTTAGGCGCTAACTCGCTGGCGGCTTTGGTTACGCGTGGCCTTGCGGAAATGGCGCGTCTGATTGTCTCTTTGGGAGGTAAGCCCGAAACGTTGAGCGGTCTTGCAGGATTGGGTGACCTGGTGCTTACCTGCTATGGCACGTTGAGCCGGAATCGTCACGTTGGATTTGAATTAGGCAGGGGGCGTCCGCTCGAGGAAATCCTGGGCGAGATGAATATGGTGGCGGAAGGTGTCGGCACTGCGGAAGCGTTGTTGGGGTTGGCCAGGGAACGGCACATCGACCTGCCCATCACTGAACAGGTGCACAGCATCCTGCATCTGGGAAATTCGCCGCGGGATGCCATCCGCGCAATTATGGAGCGCCCGCTGAAACGGGAGTAGAGAGCTAAGTGATTGTTTTGATGATGCGTTAGTGCCAGTGGCATTTGCGCGTCGCCTGTCCCTTAGGCCAGCCCGTCCGCAACAACTAAGTCCCCTAAAATTGTTGCGATGGCGGCCTCACTCCCATCCCTGTTGACGCGCCTCCGTACCGGCCGGGTGCGCATATTGTGGCTAATGCTGGGCGCGCTCCTGCTCGTCAGTGCGCTTCCGATTGGTTTGTATCATCGTCAGGTTTTGGAACTGAGCCAAGACAAACTGGTGGATATGGAGCGCGTGCAACAAACGGAGCTGACGCGTTCACTCGCCCAAGAAGTGCAATTCTTCGAATCGAATCTGACCCAACAACTGATCAGCCAACGCCAAATCCTAGCTCTGACAGGTCTGATTGAAAACGTTACCGACCCCGTGGCGGAACCGAAAGTCACGCGGCTGCTGGAGAACTTTGTTGATTCCAATCGCAATACGTTCATTTATCTGACCGCTGTAGGACGCGACGGCAAGGGCACGAGCGCTTCGCAAGGAAATTTCCGTGCCGAACAGGATCCTTTCGTGGCGAAAGCGTTGCAACGGGCGTTTGTCAGTTCCGTGCAATCGGTAAAGTTTCGCAGTGATCCTCTGGCCCTGGCGCCGGATAACCGCCCAGCTTTCGTGATCGCGGTGCCGTTAACGGACCCTCAGAATAACTTTACGGGGATGTTGGCCGCGGTGGTTTCGCTCGACCCTATTCTGCGGCGCTTGCAGGATGCCAGTGTGCGTGGCCGCACTGTGTTCGTGGTGGACCATTTCGGTCACATCGTGGCACATCCGGAAACGAAGCATTTTGTGCCCGGGGAAGACCTCACCGACAAATCGCAATTGGTGCGGCAAATTAAGGATCTCCCCAGGGAACTGCGCACCACGGAGACAGTGCGTTTCACGCAAAAAGAGAATAGGCGGAACGTAGAGATGGTGGGAACCTACAGTACGTTCCCGGAAGTGAACTGGGCGGTCATCGCCGAACGCAGCGTGAATGAAGCGCGCGCCGATGCCGGAGTCACGGATCTGAACCGGCAAGCGCTGGCTTTCGTCAGCGTTGTGGTCTTGATCGCCATTCTGTTCGGTTATTTTTTTGCGGTAGGGATCAGCGGCCCAATCCGCATCCTGGCCGCCTCCACGCGAGCCATTAGTCGCGGTGAATTTCACCAGCGCACTCCTGTTCGAGGTGCCGCCGAAATCAGCGAGTTGGCGGAAAACTTCAACTTGATGGCCAGCGATATCGAGGAATACATCGAGCGCCTGAAGGAAGCGGCCGAAGAAAATCGTGAGCTATTCATCGGCTCCATCCGCATGCTCTCTGCCGCGATCGACGAAAAGGACCCGTATACGCGTGGTCATTCCGGGCGTGTCGCCAAGTATTCGACCGTGATCGCACAGGAATTGAAGCTTTCCGCCGAAGACTTGGACAAGCTCAAAATCTCCGCGCTCCTGCATGACGTAGGCAAAATTGGAGTGGATGATCGCGTACTGAAGAAGCCCGGTTCGCTGACGCCGGAAGAATTCGAAATCATGAAGACGCACACCACCAGAGGCGCGAACATCATGCGCCCTGTTTCGCAGCTAAAGGACATGCTCCCCGGGATCGAATTGCACCACGAGCACCTGGACGGTCGCGGGTATCCATACGGGTTGTCTGGGCCGCAGATTCCTTTGATGGCCCGCATCATCGCCGTCGCGGACACGCTGGATGCCATGACCACCAACCGGCCGTACCAGTCGGCGATGGATTTAGAATATGCGCTGGGCCGTATCAAGGCGCTCACGGGATCGAAGTTTGATCAGACCGTGGTCAACGCGCTGGAATCCGCTGTAAAGGCAGGCAAACTCCGGCTTTCTGCCGTCGAAGTTCACGTCTAAGTATTCCCTTCCCTCCCATCTGTTACAATTTTGTGTTGCGCCTCTGGATGTACACCGAACTGTATGATTACCCTTTTTGGCAAACCCGAACCCACGCTGCTGGAACGTCTGAAGGAGTCCGTCAGCAAAACCAAGAACGCCCTGGCCGATACCCTGGACAATGTCACCAAAGGCGGCCGGCAAATCGATCCATCCGTGCTGAAGGAAGTAGAAAACGCCCTGCTTTCCGCCGACCTGGGCGTCAAAACCACTCGAGAAATTCTGGATTCCGTGAAGGAACAGATTGCGCGCAATGCGCTTTCCGATGGCGAGCAGTTAAAGCGGGAGATCAAGGCTCACGTCTTTCGCGCGCTGAACGTCTATGGCAACACGCCAAAGCTGGCCGGCGCAGCGAACGGCAATGATCCGCGCGTGATTTTCATTGTGGGCGTAAACGGAGCCGGTAAGACCACCAGCATTGGCAAATTGGCGAACCGCTTGCGGCAAGACGGCCGCAGCGTGGTCCTCTGCGCCGCTGACACGTTTCGCGCTGCAGCCGTCGAGCAACTGGAGATTTGGGCGCAACGCAACGGCGTTGACGTGATCAAACAGAAATCGGGCGCCGATCCTGCAGCAGTCGTGTATGACGCGATGGCTGCGGCAAAAGCCCGCAATGTGGATGCCGTCATTGTGGACACCGCGGGCCGGCTGCACACCAAATCCAACCTGATGACAGAACTGGAAAAGATGAAACGCACTGCGGCCAAAGTGATTCCGGGCGCGCCACATGACGTGCTTCTGGTGCTGGACGCGACAACCGGGCAGAACGGTCTGGCGCAGGCGCGTGAGTTCACCACGACCGTCGGTGTGACGGGCATCATTCTGACCAAGCTGGACGGCACTGCGAAGGGCGGAATTGTGGTGGCAATCTCCCGAGAGTTGGGCTTGCCGATTCGCTTCGTGGGCACCGGCGAGAAGATTAACGATCTCGTGCCGTTTGATGCTCAGACGTACGCGGATTCGCTGTTCAACTAACACCGTGAACAATCACGACGTGCATTTCATGGAACACGCGCTCGATTTGGCGCGCAAGGGCGTTGGGCTGGCCAGCCCGAATCCGACGGTAGGCTGCGTCATCGTGAAGGATGGCGCGATTGTAGGCGATGGTTTTCACCGATATGCCGAGCGCGATCATGCGGAAATTGTGGCGCTGAAACAGGCAGGAGAGAAAGCGCGCGGCGCTACGCTGTACGTGACGCTGGAGCCTTGCAACCACACCGGGCGGACCGGACCCTGCACGGAAGCGATCGTCGCGGCGGGAATCACTCGCGTGGTAGCAGCAATGGAAGACCCCAATCCCAAAACGCGGGGCGGCGGATTCACGCGGTTGCGCTGTGCTGGAATCGAGGCGGAAACCGGAGTGCTCGAGGCCGAAGCACAAAAATTGAATGAAGCGTTTGCCTGCTGGATCACCACGCACAAGCCGTTTGTTACCCTTAAATCGGCCCTGACGCTGGATGGTCAGCTCGTCATTCCGCAAATCTCCGGAAGCAAGAGACGCACGTGGATCACGAGTGAAGAGTCGCGTGCTGAAGTGCAGCGGATGCGACATGCTTCCGACGCATTGCTCACTGGAATCGGCACCATTCTTGCTGACGACCCACTTCTGACTGACCGAAGTGCCTTACCGCGGCGCCGCCGCTTATTGCGCGTGGTTTTAGATACCAAGCTCCGACTTTCACATAAGTCGCGCATCGTCGAATCCGCCGATGACGATCTCCTCGTCTTCACCGCGACGTCCCTAAAATCGGTCAAAGCCCGCGCACTGCGCGACGCCGGAGTCGAACTCATTTCTATCAAACCGCGCGCAGGAAGGGTCGATTTGAACGCAGTACTTAAGGAATTAGGCAAGCGCCAAAATCTCAGCGTGCTGCTGGAGGCCGGTCCCACATTAAACGGAGTGGCACTCTCGGCTGGGGCCGTGAACAAGCTCATTCTGTTTTACGCTCCAAAGCTGGCAGGCGACTCTCGTCTGCCCCTGGTTAGCCAACTGGATTGCGCAATACCGCGTTTTCACATCCGCTCTTTTCAGCAATTCGGCCCTGACCTCGCGATCGAACTCATTCCTCGAACTTAAACATTACCGGCACATTCGCGAAAGAATTTCCTGTGCAATCCGCTCGTTCTTTGCGACGATTCTGCATCGCAATGGATTCCCTGCATTCTCATCAGTGGAGGTCCTTCCGCCATGCCTGACGCCCCTCGTTCCTGGCGCCTGGGCTTTTGGAGCCTGATCGCCACACAATTTCAGGGTGCATTCAACGACAACGGCCTCAAATTCCTCATCCTCTATTTGATCATCGGCACAAATTTAACTCCCGACGAAGAGGAAACCAAGGTTCTCCTGGTGGGCGCACTCTTTGCTTTGCCCTTCATCCTGTTTTCAATGACAGGCGGCTATCTGGCCGACCGTTTCAGCAAGCGCGCCGTCACGATTGGAACAAAGCTTTTCGAGATGGGCGTGATGGCGTTCGCGATTGCTGGTTTTGCCTTGCACAGCATGCCCATGTCTCTGGCCGCGCTGTTTCTGGCAAGCACGCAGGGCGCACTCTTCGGGCCGTCCAAGTATGGTTTGCTCCCGGAAATATTGCCGGAAAACGAATTGTCGTGGGGCAATGGCGTCATCGAGTTGGGAACATTCCTCGCGGCCATCGCGGGAACGGTGGTGGCGGGGCAACTCAAGGACTGGCTGGGAACTCGCCAGGAATATTCCGGCATATTTTTCCTGGCGTGTTCGGCTGTTGGCTTGGTGACCAGTCTCGGCATCACCAAGGTCGCAGCCGCCGACCCCGCAAGAAAATTCCAGCTCAACTTCCTGGGCGACCTTTGGGCCAATGGAGAGCGCATTGCCAAGGATCGTGTCCTGTGGCTGGCCGTAGCAGGAAATACCTACTTCTTCTTCCTTGGCGCGTTGCTGCAATTTGACATCGTGTTCTATGGGCGCGACGTTCTGCGCGTCTCCGCCGCGCACGGCAGTTACCTGCAGGCCGCCATCGCGATCGGCATCGGGCTTGGCAGCTTGGCCGCGGGCTATCTCTCGGGTGGAAAAATCGAATACGGTTTGATTCCACTCGGCGCGACTGGAATTACCGTCTTCGGATTTCTGCTCGCGCTTCCCGGGTTGTCTTTCCAAACCGTGCTGATTCTTCTGGCCGCACTCGGGTTCTTCGGCGGATTCTTCATCGTGCCGATTAGCGCCTTACTTCAACATCGACCGGAGGAGCAGCATCGCGGGGGCGTGCTGGCCAGCGCCAATCTTTTGTCCTTCGTCGGAATTCTAGCGGCATCGGTCGTCTATTACTTTTGCAAGCATTTTCTGCAGTTGGCGCCGGCCGGGATTTTCTTCTGGGCCGCGGTTGGTACCGTTGGTGCTCTCGCGTATGTGCTCTGGTTGCTTCCCGATTCCCTGCTTCGCCTGCTGCTGTGGATTGCCGCGAACACCATCTACCGACTCGACCTGAAAGGGCAGGAAAACATTCCCGCGCGCGGCGGGGCATTATTGACGCCGAATCATGCTTCCTGGGTGGACGCCGTGCTGTTGATCGCCGCCACGGATCGTGCCATCCGCTTCCTGATGTTCAAGGGCGTTTACGACCACCCGGTGATCAAGCCGTTCGCCAAAATGCTGAAGATTATTCCCATTGCTTCCGATCAGGGGCCGCGTGAAATGATTCACTCGCTGCGTGAAGCCTCGGAAGCTCTGCGAAATGACGAAGTGGTCTGTATTTTCCCGGAAGGTGAGATCACGCGCATCGGGCAAATGCTCCCATTCCGCCGCGGCTTCGAACGCATCATTAAAGGCATCGATGTCCCCATCATTCCGGTAAACATAGATGGCATTTGGGGCTCCATCTTCAGTTTTTCTGGTGGGCATTTCCTGTGGAAATGGCCGCGCACGATTCCTTACCCTGTGCGGATTACTTTCGGAAAGCCGCTACCTTCGACAGCAACCGCGCCCGAAGTTCGCCAAGCCGTCCAGGAATTGGGAGTCGACGCTTTCCAGCGCCGGCGTCGTTACATGAAGACGCTGACGCGTTCGTTCATGCAAGCCGCGCGTCGTTACCCTCGCCGATTCGCGATGGCCGACGGACGAACGCCAAAACTCTCGTTTGGCGATTCGCTGATCAAGACGGTGTTTCTCGCGCGCCGTTTGCGGCCCCTCTGGCGCGACCAGAACATGGTTGGGATTCTGCTCCCTCCTTCGATTCCGGGGGCACTGGTGAATTGGGCGGCACTGCTGCTCGGCAAAATTCCCATCAATCTGAACTACACCTCTTCAAATGAATCCATTGCCTCCTGCGCGCAGCAATGCGAATTGAAAACGGTAGTCACCTCGCGGCAGTTCCTGGAAAAAGTGCACGTTCAGCCTCCGGGCGAATTGATTTATGCGGAAGATCTGGCTCTGAATCCGCGTTTTGTCGAGAAGGTCGCAGCACTGCTGGCCGCAAAACTGCTCCCCGCTCGTATGCTGGAATTATTCCTTGGAGTCTCGAGGCCACCATCGCTTGACGACACCGCCACGGTCATTTTTTCCAGCGGTTCCACCGGTGACCCAAAGGGTGTACTGCTCTCGCACCTCAATCTCGCTTCGAATGTGGAACAGCTTGAGCAGGTCTTTCATCTCCACAATAACGACCGCATCCTCGGCATACTTCCCTTTTTCCACTCCTTCGGCTTTACGGGCACTCTTTGCCTCCCGCCACTGGCGGGTATGGGCGTGGTTTTCCACGTAAGCCCTTTGGACGCCCAGGCGATCGGCGCATTGGTCAGCAAATACTCAGTTACCCTGCTTCTTTCCACGCCGACCTTCTTAAACTCCTACGCCCGGCGGTGTCCGCCGGAAGCGTTTGGCAGCCTACGCATTGTGATGGCCGGAGCCGAAAAGCTACCGGAACGGATCGCCCAGGCATTCGAAGATCATTTCGGCATTCGCCCGCTGGAGGGCTATGGCTGCACGGAATGTTCACCCGTCGTCGCCGTGAACACCTATGATTTTCGCGCCGCTTATTTCCGGCAGGTCGGCGCAAAGCGTGGCACTATCGGACGTCCGCTGCCTGGCATCGCCGTACATATTATCGATCCCGAATCCGGGGAGCGCTTGCCGCCTGACAAGCCCGGCCTTCTTCTGGTCCGCGGACCAAATGTCATGGTCGGTTATTTGAATCAGCCGGAAAAAACTGCGGCGGTACTGAGAGACGGCTGGTATAACACCGGCGACATCGCCACGGTGGACGAAGATGGATTCCTGCGCATCACCGACCGACTGAGTCGCTTCAGCAAAATCGGCGGCGAAATGGTTCCGCACATTCGCGTCGAAGAGAAACTTCACGAATTAATTGGAGCCGATGGACAGGTGCTGGCCGTGACAGCAATCCCCGATGAGAAAAAAGGTGAGCGGCTGGTGGTAGTTCACACGCTGAAAGACGATGCCCTGAAGGATTGCCTGGAAAAGCTCGCGAAGAGTGACTTGCCGGCACTCTGGAAGCCACGGCCAGATCAGTCCATCCATGTGGAAAAACTGCCGTATCTGGGCACCGGGAAACTGGACTTACGCAAATTACGGGAGATTGCACTGGCGGGGAATGTGGTCGCTTCTTAGAGCCACAGCGACACGGAGAGAAACGACTGACAGCACCATTGGGCCGCCGAACACAACAAAAATAACTACTCCCCGGAATCGAAATTTCGCAACAGGCATGTCATGGCGCATTTCACTTCGCCATTTGGCAGCAAAGAACACTCCGCCACGGACCAGTCCGTGTCTTCGCCCTGAATTTTTACCGCGGCAATATGGGCCATTTTGTCTTTGTTGGGGCAAATTACGTTTCGAAAGCGGAAGCTACAACTCTGCAAAATGCGGTCCAGAATTTCCGGGTCGTTCATTCCTTTCCTCCGTCAAAAGTTCGCGAATGCGGCCAGTTTCTCGTCGCGCCGCGCCCCGCTTACTCGGAACGGAGCCCGAACGCGAACACAGAAATTCTCTCTTGCTTCCGCGAAGGCTCTCAGATGCGCCGTCGCTATTCTTCCTTTAGCTTAGCCTGAGACAGGCAGTCCATTCCGCAATGGACCGCGCCCGGCGGCAAAAGCGAACAATCGATGACGCGCCAGCCGCTCCAGCCTTCTTCACTCATGGGCCAGTTGGCAACGATCACGTTGGCGTCGCGATTGTGAACAGAACAATATACTTTTTGCGGATAAGTTTTTGCTGATTCCGGATGTGGGTCGGTCAGTTTCGGGTCAAACACAAACCACCTCCGACCAGGAGCGTGGCCTGCCCACATCTTCTCCCCAGTTTTGGGGCCTCGTCAAGGACTTCCCTCACGTTTCGCGGTATCCTACTGCTTCGCTCGACAATCGCGCGGAAGTGCTCCTCTCCGCGCCTAAATCCTTGTGAGGTTTCATGTTCACCGGCATTATCGAACACCTAGGAACCGTCCATTCTCTTACCCTCGATGACAAGGGCGGCCGGCTAACCGTTCACGCTCCCACCGTCATTTCTCATCTGGCGGTCGCCAACAGCATCGCCGTGAATGGGTGTTGCCTTACGGTGGTAGCAATCGAGGGCGAGCGGTTCTCTGCGGACCTGTCCACGGAAACGATTCGCAAAACTGCGATGAGCGAGTGGAAGCCTGGCTTGCCCTTGAATCTGGAGCAGCCCATGACCGCTGGCAAAGAATTTGGCGGGCATTTCGTACTGGGCCATATCGACACCATTGGCCGGGTGACGCGCCTCGACACCGAAGGTGAAAACTGGTGGTATGGCGTTGAGGTGCCAGAATCGTTCACCAAATCCATTGTGCCGCAAGGGTCCCTTGCGATTGATGGGATCAGTCTGACCGTTGCACGCTGGGACGGCCGGATCGCCGAGATTGCCATTATTCCCTTCACGTATGAGCACACCAACATAAAGCGCAAGAAAATCGGTGATGCCGTCAATCTGGAAGGTGACGTCTTGGGGAAATATGTGGAACGTTATCTGGAAGCACGCAGCGGGGCGAAGACTGCCTCAAATCTGAACATCGATCGACTCTTACAGCAAGGCTTCTAGGAAATCACGGGAAACTGTGACATTCTGCACAGAACAGCGAAGTCCATTCTTCTAACGGCGTGCACAAAATTTCCAAGGGTGAGACATGACACAGATGACGGAGACCATCCATAAATCCCTGCGTGATTCCAAGACGGCCCGTTGGACCGCATTGCTGATCGTCTCTTTCACCATGCTCTGCGGGTATTACGTTGCCGACGTCATGTCCCCCCTGAAACCCATGATCGAGCAGCAGTTGGGCTGGACGAGTTCGGAGTACGGGTTCTTCACGGGGGCCTACGCCTGGTTCAACGTATTCCTTGGGGTGCTCATCTTTGGAGGCATGGTCTTGGACAAGATGGGAGCCCGCTTCACCGGCATTGCGTCTAGCATCCTGATGGTCCTGGGTTGCGGTATCAAGTGGTGGGCTGTCCAGACGCACACACTCGATAATTCGACTGTCCACCTCCTCTTCTGGGATTTTAAGTCCCAAGTGCTGCTGGCGTCCGTGGGGTTCGCCATCTTCGGAGCCGGTATCGAAATTGTCAATGTAGTGGCAACGAAAATCATCGCTCGGTGGTTCCTGGGCTACGAAATCGCCCTGGCCATGGGGCTCCAAGTGGGCACCGCCCGTCTCGGTACAGCTTTAGCTCTGGGCATGGGGGCGCCCATTGCCACCTACTTCAAATCAGTGGCCGCGCCAGTGTTAGTGGGAGTAATCCTGCTGAGTGTAGGCTTGGTGGCCTACATTCTCTACTGTGCTATGGACAAGAAGCTGGATGCATCGGAAACGGATACTGCCCTTTCCGATGAGGAGGCGTTCCACATCTCGGACATCGGGAAGATCTTAAGGATCCGCGGCTTCTGGTACATCACGATGTTATGCGCGCTGTTCTACTCCGCGGTGTTTCCGTTTCTCAAGTACGCTCCCGACCTGATGGTCCAGAAATTCCAGGTAAAAGAGAGCTTAGCCGGCGCCATTCCCTCCATTCTGCCTTTTGCAACCATTCCCCTGACGGTCGTCTTTGGCCGCTACTACGATCGCAAGGGGAAGGGCGCCACCCTGATGATCCTAGGGTCAGTGCTCCTGGTGCTGGTGCATTTCATCTTCGCGGTGCCCTTCCTCAATAGCTGGCTGGTGGCTCTGGCGGCCACGATCGTCCTGGGTTTCGCGTTCTCCCTGGTTCCTTCGGCGATGTGGCCATCGCTGCCAAAGTTCATCCCTCAGCATCAACTGGGCACGGCCTACGCGCTAATTTTCTGGATGCAAAATCTCGTGGCCCTTTGGGGCATTCCTTATCTGATTGGTTGGATTCTGGACCGGTATTGCATCGTCGGGACGCGCGTCGCGGACGGGCTGACCAGCCCTGCTTACAACTACACCCTGCCTATGGTCGTCTTCACGGCGCTGGGCGTCTTGGCGGTGATCTTCGGCTTCCTTCTGAAGATGGAAAACAAGAAGATGAATTACGGCTTGGAGTTGCCCTGCCAGAAAGCATAGCAATTAGGCACTGGCGTCCCTTTGCGCCCAGCGAGGGTAATGACTGCGGGTCTAGCAGCACATGGACTCGTGGTCACAAAGTCACGTCCAGGGCAGGGATGAGTTCATCCTGCAGCAGGAAGTCTTGAAGGAATGGGTCTTTGGAACTGTGAAATTCCTCCCATGAGCCGAACACTTGCGCTTTGCCATCTTGCAAAAAAACGATCGTGTCGGCTAGCCGCTTGGCCAGGTGCGTATCGTGAGTCACAACGATGGAAGTTTTGTGAAAGGTTTCTTTCAACCGCAGAATCAAGTCGCCCATGTGCCCGGCCATGATGGGGTCCACCATGGTCGTGGGCTCGTCGTAAAGAATCGCTTCCGGATTCTGCGCAAGTGCCCGGGCGATAGCGACTGCTCGCTTCATTCCCGTGGAAAGTTCGCTGGGAACCTTTTCGAGGACTTCCTCGACTTCCAGCATTTTCGCCAATTTCAGTACGTAGGCATCGACATCTTCATCCGTCAACCCGGGTTGCCCATCCAGCGGGAACGCGATATTTTCGGCAATGGTCAGCGAATCAAACAGCGCACCGGATTGAAAAACCATGGTGACTTTGCGCCGGATTAACTCAAACTGACGCTCGGTAAAATCCGTCACGTCTGTTCCGTCAATGAACACACGGCCGGAATCTGCATGCAGAAAGCCCATGATGTGTTTCAAGGAAACCGACTTGCCGACTCCGCTGCGGCCCATGATCACGCAAGTCTCGCCGCGTTTCACCTTAAAACTAACGTTCTGGAGCACAACGCGTTCGTCGAACGCCTTGTTTACATCGCGAAATTCAAAATAATTTTCGGAGGCGCCTTGGCCTGAGTTCGCGGCAGTTAATCCGGCGTGATGAAGCTCTTCACTCATCGATCCTCTACCTCAATAATGCGGCGCGCTTCTTCGTAATCCTCGGGCGTATTCATGTTCCAGAACAGTCGGCCCTCGCTATCAAATCGTTTCCAGGCTGACTCGTCAAGCACTTCCGTGGGTAGACGTTTCACGGCCTCGCTAACTTTGCGTATTCCGGAATCAAAAGAAGACTGAACCGATGTGGCGGCGCGAACGTTCCAGCAAGCGCAGAGTGGCTCTAAACCCTTGGTGGATTGCGGCACCACCACCTGCGCCGGATTGAGCGATGCGCGTTCCCACAAAAAGTTAAGGAACTCTTTTGTCAAAAAAGGCATATCGCAGCTCAAGATCAACGCCCAGTCTTTACTTGAATCGGAACCTTGCATCGTGGACAAAGCTGTGAGGATTCCGCCCAGTGGGCCTTCTCCCGGCCAACGATCCGCAATTACCGGCCAAGGTACGTTCACATATTTTCCTGCTGGCGCGACTATCGAAATCTCATGACAAATGCTGGCCAGCAGTTCGCCGGTTCGCCGCAGCATCGTCTTGCCCGCGAGTTTCGCCAAGGCTTTGTCCATTCCGAAACGCGTGCTGCCGCCACCAGCTTGAAGGAAACCTCTGCGGATCATCCTTCGTCATCCTCTTCGGGAATTCCCTGGCCGGGCCGACGGATACCCAGCTCGCGCAAACGTTCCTGTAAGCTCTGCCGATGGAGTCCGATGGTGGCCGCGGTGCGGGAAATATTCCAGCGGTGCATGGTCAATTGCCTCCGAAGATACGCAATCTCGAACTTTCGTTTAGCCTCACGAAAATCACTTTCGCTCACGCCAAGATCCACGCCCTCTGCGCCACTCTTCGGCAAAACCGGCGTGCCCTTCACCACTTCTTCCGGCAGATCGCTAACCCCAACTTCCTCACCTCGACACAGCACCATGGCGCGTTCAATGGCGTTTTTCAATTCTCGGACGTTGCCGGGCCAGTCGTAGCGCTCCAGAGTCGTCAGGGCTTCCTTCGTCAGTCGCCCGGAGCGCCCCAGGCGGGCGCCATGAATCTGCAGAAACGCTTCCGCGAGCGCGGCAATGTCTTCCTTGTGGGCGCGTAGCGAGGGAAGTTCGATGGTCACCACGCGCACGCGGTAGAAAAGATCCTCACGGAATTTTCCGTCGCGGATAGCCAGGAGAAGATTACGATGGGTCGCGCTGATCACCCGCACGTCCACTGGGATCGACTGCGTACCCCCGAGCCGCTCGATAGTGCGATTCTCAAGTGCGCGAAGCACCTTGGATTGGGTAACCGGGTTCATATCCCCGATCTCGTCGAGGAAGATGGTCCCTCCATGAGCCTGTTCGAATCGTCCTTTTTTCTGCTGTGCTGCACCGGTAAAAGCTCCACGTTCGTAACCAAACAATTCGGATTCAATCAGGGTTTCGGGCAGCGCAGCACAATTCACGGCTACGTACGGTTTTCCATTCCGTTGGGAGCGCGCATGGATTTCCTGTGCCAGCAAATCCTTGCCTGTTCCGCTTTCGCCCAGAATCAATACCGTCGAGTCCGTCGCGGCCACACGATCCGCCACTTCAAACGCGCGTCGCATCGTGGCGGATCGGCCGATCATCTGCCCGAATTGCCCTTCGGTAGCTAAGCGCCGACGGAGTGAATCGTTTTCCTGCTCCAGTGTCGCCAGTTTCAGAAGATTCGCTACGCGCGTGCGCAGTTCTTCCAGTTCAAACCCCTTCACCAAATAATCGGCGGCCCCGAATTGTAGTGCCTCCACCGCTGGCTTGGCGGTGTCCAAGGCGGAGACCATCAACACTGGCAATAAGTGTCCCTCTCCCCGCAGCCACTTGAGAAACTCCAGGCCATCTTCGCCAGGCATGACTACATCGAGCAGAAGCAAATCCGGCGAATCGGAGGCCATCGTGGAGCGTGCTGCCGCTGCAGAATCCGCCTCCAATACCCGGTAGCGTCCTTCCAGTGCGCGTCGTAAACCGTAGCGCGCCGCGGGCTCATCATCGACGATGAGAATCGTTTTCATGATTGCGGTTCCTTTGCTGCGAGAGGCAATGTGACGCGGAAGCGGGTACCGTGGTTATCGCTGACGGGGCTGTCAATCTCGAGTTTGCCCCCGAGTTCTTCGAGGCGGCGGGTCACGATGGCGAGGCCGAGGCCGGTGCCCCGGGGCTTAGTGGTAAAAAAAGGCTGAAGTATTTTTTCGCGCATAGCGGGAGTGAGTCCTGGGCCGTCGTCCTCCACGGCAACGGTGCAAGCGTGCGCTCCGCAGTGAAACCCGATTGTAACGTGGCCGGAGCGGCCGACGGCTTCGATGCCGTTGAGAATGAGGTTGGAGAGGATGTCGTTGACGGCTTCGGCGCTGGCCGCGACTTCGCACACGCCGGGGTGCTCGGCCAGTTCGAGCGAGACTCCGCTGGAATCGGCCTCGCGGCAAAGCACTTCGGCGACGCTCACGGCGACGGAGACGACATTGCAGCGATCGCCTTTGTTCGAAGGGCGCACACCCGGTCGGCTGAATTGGAGCAGTTGATTCAGTTTCGCGGAAAGGCGATTGATTTCATCGAGAACCATTTGAGTTTCCCCGCGCAAGGCGGCGGGCAGCTCCGCGCTTTCCATTTGGACTTGCAGGATGGTCTTAATGGAGCCGAGGGGATTTTTTAGGTTGTGCGAGATGCTGGCAGCCATCTGGCCCACGAGAGCCATGCGTTCGCGTTCTGCCAATTCTCTTTCGAGCTGCAGCTTTTCTTCAATCAACCGGCACAAATCGAATGCTGCAGGCAATTGCTCGCACAGAAATTCCAGCGCGACGAAGGTCTCGCCCGAGATCATCGCTCCGTGCGCGCGCGCCTGCAGGTACCCGGCATGTTGCCCTCCTCGACTGATGTCAAAGGTTTCGATGGCGCCGCCATTAGATCTATCCGTAGTCCGCCGTGAGTCACCAGCACCATCAAGTTCCACGCGCACTTCTGCGAGTTGTAATTGCTCCTTAATCCAGTGTTCGCTGAATTGCCGGAGTTTGCCCACATCTCCCAGCCGAGCCACTTCGTTGATTGGTCCCGTCAGCTTCTGCGCCCGGTCGACCTCCTTCTGCGCCGTCTGCCGCAACAGCCTTCTCATCACCCGCTGTAATGGCTCAAGGAAAACGACGGGCAAGAACAACAGCAACGCCGCCGTCGCTTCCGGTGGAAGGTAAGGTTGCAGCCACAAACTCGCGCGCCGCACAAAACTCAGGTACAGCAACGCCAAAAACACCAGGAACACCGCGTATACCAAATTACTTTGACTTCCGATTTGCAGAAAATTGAACCGTTGAACCTGAGTGATCAAACCTACCAACGGCAGCAGCGCAAATAACATAACGATCAGAGAACCCCAGATGTCCGCGCCGATGTAAAAGAGCCGAAATCCAAATGTGACTATCAACAAACTCGTCAGCGCAACGAGATTCCATTGAAGGTCCTTGTGAAAGTCTCGCTGCTCTGCGTCTGGTGCGGTCCTCTTAAATCTCCACTGCCAGTAAGTTCCGAGTCCCAACCCAAGAACGAGCCACAGTTCAAATGGCATGCCAAGTCGTTCGGAAGGAGAGTAAAAGGGTAATGCTTCGCTCGACCTCAGGGCCCCTATCAGGAATGGGGCAAGCAATATGGCTGGTGCCCATGCGCACATTAGCCAAGCAGTCTTTCTGGTCCCGGTGATCAATCCCCGCACCGATGCGTACTCGCTGTGCACATGCACAACCAGTGAAGGAATGAACCAGAGCCCGAGACACAGAAATGTCCAAGCAAAGCGGAGCAAGCCCTGCGCTGGCGTGCCGTAGTAGAGTTCAGCATTCAACGCCAGGAGACTGCTTCCGAAGAAGCAGGTCAGGGCAAGACAGAGAAAGAAGAAGACCCGCTCGAAGTTGCGCTGGCGGCGATGGCCGAGTATCACCATCATCCAGAAGAACGGCAGCAGTGTCCCAGCAGTGAGCACCACAAGTCGGAGGTAGAGGGACCAGCGCATGGAGATTGTCGCGAGTCTAGCGCTTGAGGAAAAGCAGGGCAATGGCCAAGTGCAAGGAAAATCTTGCAGTGTCAAACTAATGAAAATGGATGGCTTACCATACTCTGACGAGTATTAAAGCAGCATGAAATACGCTCAGCTCGTCAGGAAAAGACTTGACTCGACCGAGGAAGCTGGTATATTAGCACTCGGTGGTGAGGAGTGCTAATACCCTTTCGACCCTCTCCGCCATAGTTTTCAGTCACACCGTAAGTTCACCATAATGGAGGTTTTTCTAAGATGGCAGTCAATCTGACACCGCTACACGACCGCGTGATCGTGAAGCGCATTGAAGAGAAGGAAACCGTGAAGGGCGGGATCATCATCCCCGACTCCGCGAAAGAAAAACCGCAAGAAGGCGAAGTCATTGCCGTCGGTGCGGGAAAGCGCGAGAAGGGCGAGCGGATTCCCCTGGACGTCAACGTGGGCGATCGTGTGCTGTTCGGCAAGTACAGCGGCAGCGAAATCAAGATCGATGGCGAAGAACTCCTCATCCTCCGGGAAGAAGAGATTCTTGCGAAGTTGGGTGGCGCAGCCAAGGCTGCAAAGAAGTAACGATGTAGCGCTGGCTTTTATGCCAGCGAGGTTGGAGCAAGTTTCGAATTTCAGCAGCAAAATCTCAGGAGGAATTAAGAAATGGCGAAGCAGATTGTTACCGGGGAAAATTCCCGCCAGGCGATCCTACGTGGCGTGAACGCCCTCGCGGACGCAGTAAAAATCACCCTCGGCCCCAAGGGCCGCAATGCGGTGATTGAAAAGAAGTTCGGCGCACCGATCATCACCAAAGACGGCGTGACCGTTGCAAAAGAAATCGAATTGCGCGATCCCCTGGAGAACATGGGCGCGCAGATGGTTCGCGAAGTGGCCAGCAAGACCAGCGACGTCGCGGGTGATGGCACCACCACCGCCACCGTTCTGGCTCAGGCCATCTTCCGCGAAGGCGTGAAGACGGTTGCTGCCGGCGCCAGCCCCACGGCCCTGAAGCGCGGCATCGACAAGGCCGTCGAAGTGGCCGTCGAGGAAATCAAGAAGCTCCACAAGGACGTCAAGGGCGACATGATCGCTCAGGTTGGCACCATCTCCGCCAACAATGACAAGCAAATCGGCGGAATCATTGCCGAAGCCATGAAGAAGGTCGGGAAAGACGGCGTCATCACCGTGGAAGAGTCCAAGACCATGGACACCACGCTGGAAGTCGTCGAAGGCATGCAGTTCGATCGCGGTTATCTCTCTCCCTACTTCATCACGGATCCAGAGCGCATGGAATGCGTCCTGGAAAACGCGCTGATTCTCATCCACGAGAAGAAGATCAGCTCGATGAAGGATCTGCTTCCGCTGCTTGAGCAGATTGCTAAGCTTGGCAAGCCTCTGATGATCATCGCCGAAGAAGTCGAAGGCGAAGCCCTCGCCACCCTCGTGGTGAACAAGTTGCGCGGCACGCTGCAGTGCAGCGCCGTTAAGGCCCCTGGCTTTGGCGACCGCCGTAAGGCCATGCTGGAAGACATTGCCACTCTGACCGGCGGCAAGGCCGTCACTGAAGATCTCGGCATTAAGCTCGAGAACGTCAAGATCGAAGACCTCGGCAAGGCTAAGAAGGTCACGATTGACAAAGACAACACCACCATCGTCGAAGGCGGCGGCAAGGCCAGCGAAATCGAAGGCCGTGTGAAGCAGATTCGCCAGCAGATTGAAATCACCACCAGCGACTACGACCGCGAGAAGCTCCAGGAACGCCTGGCGAAGCTCGTCGGCGGCGTTGCCGTCATCAGGGTGGGCGCTGCGACCGAAACCGAGTTGAAGGAGAAGAAGGCTCGCGTTGAGGACGCCATGCACGCCACCCGTGCAGCCGTTGAGGAAGGCATCGTTCCCGGCGGCGGCGCGGCGCTGCTGCGCGCACTTCCGGCTATTGAGAAGATCAAAGCCGAAGGTGACGAGCATGTGGGCGTCGGCATCGTAAAGCGCGCTCTCGAAGAGCCGGCTCGCCAGATCGCACTCAACGCCGGTTTTGAAGGCGCGGTTGTGATCGGCAAGATCCGTGAGTCCAAGGACGATCACTTCGGCTTCAACGCGGACACCGGCGAATACGTCGACCTCGTCAAGGCTGGGGTTATCGATCCAGCCAAAGTCACCCGTTTGGCGCTGCAGAACGCTGCGTCCATCGCGGGCCTGATGCTCACCACCGAAGCGCTCGTGGCCGAGCTCAAGGAAGACGACAAGAAGGCCGCTGCTGCCGGTGGTCCCGGTGGCCCAGGCGGCATGGGCGGCATGTACTAAGATTGTCCAGCTAGCCTAGAAAACTCAATCCAACAAAAGGGCGACCGAAAACTGGTCGCCCTTTTTCTTTGGCGCAAACCTTCGTGACCGGGATCGATTCTCCATTGCTTTCGGATCGCTAGCTTCAAACACTTGGACCGATGCCTGTACCGAATCTGTACTCCGCAGCGATTGACACCTTCCGGGTTCCAACTTAAAGTCCCGCTCAATCTCCCCAGTCTGATTTTTGCTTTCGAAGTGGAAAGTGCCTCGCACTTTCGCTTCCAGCACGCCCAAGCCCATAAAGAACTTTCGAATCGCCAGAGCGTCATCGGTCGCGTCGTTGGCCACGAAGCGAAGAAGGAGGGGAAGGTGCCACCAGGTCAATATGGCCGGGAATAATTCCCGGATTTAATTCCTCGCTGTGCGAACCGCAACACTGCGATTCTCCAGACTGACACAACTTCCCCTCCCCAGGCCCTGTTATTAACCCTGCTCGGCTAAAAGGTCGGGGTGTGCCTCCCCCGGTTGCATTACCGACCTGGAGGATTCCAAAATGCGACCGCGAAAATTAATGGTTGTAAGTTTCGTTGTTCCACTGTTTTTTAGTTTGTCTATTGCGCTTCGCTCCCAGCAGGCCAATACCGTTCCCAGTTCGTCGGGGGCAAAGGATCCCGGTGTGCGTGCCGGTTCCGTGAATGCCGGTTCGCCACTCTCGACTTTGACCAGCACGCAACTTCAATACTTCCAGGATGGACTGACTCGCTTCCAGGAAGTGGATCAAGTGGCCAATGGCCTGGGGCCCACTTTCAATTCCAACAGCTGTAGCGGTTGCCACGCGCAACCTGCCGTTGGCGGCACGAGCCCGTCCACTTCGCAATACCCCAATATTGGGCCCAATCCACAAATTGAAGCTGCTACGGCAAACGGTGCAACCAACCGCATTCCGTTCTTCATCAGCTCAGATGGGCCAGTCCGCGAGGCTCGCTTTCCCTTCGTCGTTAATTCCAATGGCGCCGTTACCCGCACTCCTGACGGTGGCGTCCACGCCCTCTTCACCATCAGTGGCCGCGCAGACGCAACCGGCTGCTCCCTCGCACAGCCTAATTTCGGCCAGATGCAGCAACTCGACAACCTCATCTTCCGGATTCCGACGCCAGTCTTTGGCGCGGGACTGATTGAAAACATCACCGATGAGACCATTCTCGCGAACATGCAGGCAAACGCGAATCTCAAACGACAACTGGAAATTTCCGGGCATCCGAATTACGGCGGCAATGATGGATCCATCACCCGTTTCGGCTGGAAAGCCCAGAACAAATCCCTGGCAGTTTTTGCCGGAGAAGCCTACAACGTGGAGATTGGCGTGACCAACGAACTCTTCCCCGACGAACGCGCCAACCCTCCCGCTTCTTGCCTCATGAATCCCACGCCGGAAGATTCCACCAATTTTGATTTCTCCGGAGCGCAGATCCCCAGCGATGTCGTACAATTCGCCAACTTCATGCGCTTCCTTGCGCCCCCGGCTCCTGCATCCACCGGGATTCCGGGCAGCCCCCTTGTGTCTTACATTCAGAATGGACAGTCCATCTTCGACCAGATCCACTGCACCATGTGCCACACGCCGTCCTTGATGACTTCCACTTCCAAACTGACACCGGGTCTGAACAATCAGACCGCCGCGCTATTTTCCGACTTGCTGGTTCATCATATGGGTGCCGGGCTCGCGGACAACATCTCGCAAGGTTCCGCGGGACCGGACGAATTCCGCACGGCACCTCTTTGGGGTCTCGGGCAGCGGATATTCTTCCTGCATGACGGAAGGTCGAGCCCCGCGAATGGTGGGCTTGTTCACGCGATCGAACAGCACGCCGGCAATGGGTCCGAAGCCAACGCGGTGGTTGGTCTTTTCAACCGTCTATCGACACAACAGCAGCAGGATCTTCTGAATTTCCTGCGTTCCCTTTGACTTCAACGCGTGCGGGTGCACATCGCACCTGCACGCGCTCCCTTATTTTGCAGGGGGATAATCAAATTTAACGCTGGCCAAATCCTCGAGCATGATCGGGTGGACTTCGACGATCAGGTGGCCGGATTGCACCAGGGGATCGCCGTTGGCAATGCGCTGTGCTTCCTCAAGAGTGTCTGTCTTGATGATGGCGATGCCGCGAATCCGGTTCTCCTCCGTCACGGGCCCCACGAGCACAAATTTCCCCGCTTCCACCTGGCTGCGAATATACGCAAGATGCTTCTGCATCCACTGCGCTTGCTCCCCTTCCGGAAGGGCCGTGTCCGGTTTGTCCTTCAACAACAGTATGTCTAGGAAGTAAGGCTTGATGTTCTTTGGGATATACGGCGCCAGTGAATCATCCGCCGGCAGTTGCGCCGCAAGTAACCCGGCAGCTCCGAGGAACGAGAAAAGGGCAAGACGCACGATAGACGATTTTTTCATGATGATCCCTCACTTCGTCGCTGCAACGTACAGCTCCAGAATCGCCGGCCATCCGCCGTCGGAGCCCACCTGCTCGCGCATCCTCTCCCAACCTGCGCCGTGACGCTCCAGGTGCCGATGCTCGAATTCCACGCGCGTCGTTTCAGGCCCCTCCGCCACAAATTCCAACGCAACTTCACTGGCCCGCGCCATGTCCGGGCTGAATGTCCAATTTGGTTGCAAGTGCCAGGAGAGCACGACTCTTTTCGGCGGCTCCCAAACCACCACCGTGCCCCAAACGCACTCCGCGCCTTCCACATTGATCTCGTACCATCGGCCCCCCGTGCGCGGATCGATCAGGATGTCCCTAAACGGCGTGGAGCCGACATGGTGCGTCGCCGGCCACCACTTTCCCATGCGCTCCGTGAACACCTGGAACGCCTTCTCAACGGGTACTTTCACGCGCAGGGTTCGTTTTACGACTGCGTTTTGGGCCGTTTCGAGTGCCATGCTCTTTCTCCTTTTTGTATTCTTCCTCTGCAGCTCTCTGGAAAGCCGCCAAAGCCAGGTCCCAAAGATTGGCAAAGTGATCGCGGAGCAGCGCGATGCCCTCCGGGTTCAATTCATAAACACGGCGGGTACCTGCGCGGCGATCACACACCAAGCGGGCTTGCTTCAGTACCCGCAAGTGCTGTGACACCGCCGGGCGCGATACCGGCAAACGAGCTGCGAGTTCGTGGACGGCACGAGGGTGGCTGCCCAGCATTTCGAAGATAGCCAAGCGGGTGGGATCACCAAGAGCAGCAAGTCCATTTTGTATGTAAGTGCTCACTTACGGTAAGTTACTACTTACGAAGTGCGGCGTCAACTCTTTTCTCAGTCCGTCCGCGGGACGGACTAAAAAAACATGCAGCTCCAAGGTGCCAACAAAAAGTAGGTGTTTCCCTTGAGAATTGGATGTGTGCTCTTCTTTGCCTGCTGGGCTGCTCAGGAACACCCTACCTCGCCCTAAGGTGTCGCTTTTTCATTGTTTTCGGAGGATTTACATAGCTACCATACTGCCTCTTTCGGTGCCTGTAACTCTGCCGGTTCGGTAGCACCGGAACCACCCGCTAATGAATGGCATAGCGCCGCCGATACGGCGAATTAGATGAGTGGCCCGTGCACCGTTTGGCACTCGAAGTGCTGTTTTAGTCACCGACCAGCAAATGAGTGATTGATTTCAGGAAGACGATGCGGACATGGATTCGACTAACGGAACATCGAAGAACAACAAAACGTCGCGGCTGCGTCTTCTCCTAGGTATTTTCGGAGCCTTTGTGCTCCTGGTGGTTACAAGCAGCGTGATAGTTTTCTTTGGCCTCGGAAAGTGGCTTGTGCGCGAAGATCCACTTCAACAATCGACAGCGATTGCGGTGCTCAGCGGTAACATTCCGACGCGCGCGTTGGAAGCGGCTGCGTTGTATCACGAGGGTTACGCGAAAGAAATCTGGTTGACGCATCCGGACGTTCATGCAGACGCTCTGAAGCAACTCGGCATTTCGTATCCCAGTGAAGACGATTTCAACACTCGTGTGCTTCGCCGGGCAGGCGTTCCGGCCAAGGCGATTCACGTTCTGGACACTCCCGTCGTCAATACCGCGGAAGAATTGGACGAAATCAGTGCAGCCCTGAAGAACAAAGGCGGTGACAAAGTCATCATTGTCACCAATAAGGCTCACACGCGGCGCGTGCATATTCTTTGGACGAAATATTTCGCATCGCGCGGACAGGCTGAGATTCACGGCCTTCCTGACGATGATTATGTCGCCGACCAGTGGTGGAGAGACCCCGGAAGCATGACTCAGGTCTCCCATGAAGTACTTGGAATCGTGAACGCTTGGGCGGGGCTTCCTGTACAACGTGTTGCCCATCCGGCTGCTGAGGTTGTCGCTGACCGCTCCAGCACACCGCAGCACGCCAGCGCCGATTAGCCACAATACAAACACCTCGGCAAGCTTCCAGACCGGAAAGGCTCGCTAGCACGAAAACGCTGAAACTCAGCTTATAATAGGGGGATGACGTCTGCCTCTCCCAATCCGTTTTGCAGTGTCGAAGAAGCCGTAGAAGAAATCCGTCAAGGGCGGATGATTGTGTTAGTGGACGACGAAGATCGTGAAAATGAAGGCGATCTGACACTAGCGGCGGAGAAAATCACCCCTGAAGCCATTAACTTCATGGCCAAATTCGGACGTGGGCTAATCTGTCTGGCACTAAGCGAACAGCGTTGCGACGAACTCAATTTGCCCCTGATGTCGCCAATCAACACTTCGGTTCACGGAACAGCATTCTGCGAAGCAATTGATGCCAAACTCGGGGTCACTACAGGTATCAGCGCGTCCGACCGCGCCATTACCGTTCTCACCGCGATTGATCCCAAAACTCGCCCCCAGGATTTGGCACGCCCTGGACATATGTTTCCCCTGCGCGCGCGCAACGGTGGCGTCCTTGTGCGCGCGGGACAAACCGAAGCATCCGTGGACTTGGCGCGCATTGCCGGCCTGAATCCCTCCGGCGTAATCTGCGAAATCATGAATGAGGACGGCACTATGGCGCGGGTGCCGCAATTGATCGAGTTTTGCAGGGAACACAATCTCAAAACGCTGACCGTGGCGGATTTGATCCGCTATCGCATGCAGCACGAACGCTACGTTCGCCGCATCGCCGAAACAACCTTGCCCACGCTCTATGGGAATTTCCGCATGATCGCTTACTCCAGCGACGTGGATCACGACCAGCATATCGCTTTGGTGCGTGGTGAGCTGGACGGACCGACCCCGCCGCTCGTTCGGGTCCATTCGCACTGCATCACCGGTGATGTATTTGGCTCCATCGCCTGCGACTGCAACCAGTTGGTGGCCAAATCACTCGAATTAATTGCGAAGGAAAACCGCGGCGTCTTTTTGTACCTGCATCACACCGGCCGAGGGTTCACAATCGATACTCCGGAAACACCCGGCACCTTGCCCAAGATTCACTTTCACAGCCGTGGCCAACTGGACCGCGAAGTCGCCCGCCAGCGTATGGTCCAGCACGAAAGTGGGACCGGGGCCCAAATCCTGATCGACCTCGGTCTGAAAGACATCCGTGTGGTGACCAACCACCCGAAAAAGGTCGTGGCCCTCGAAGGCTACGGCATTCGCATCGCGGATCAGGTTCCTCTGGATCTGACCACACCAAAACCCACCCATCAGTGGAGTTAACCGCTTAGCTATTCATTGCGGAAATCAGGGTTCTTCCTCCTCGCTCGCCGATGGAGAAGGTGTCTTTGGCGAGGGAGGTGGCGTCGCTGGCGTAGGCTTGGTTGGTGGCGCTTTTCCATTAACTGCCGCCTGGGACGCGGTCTTGTTAGTCTGCGGCGGGGCACCCCCCACCGTCAGGTACTTTCGCATTTTGTCCAGTTTCTTTGGACCAATACCTCGGATCGCCTGCAAATCGTTTACGCTTTTGAATCTGCCATAGGATTTTCGTGCCTGCAGGATCTTCTCCGCCGTGGCGGGCCCGATACCCGGAACCTGCTGCAGTTCTGCGCTCGTGGCGGTATTGAGGTTGACGGGGTGCAGGGGCGGTTTCTTCTTCGCACAAAAACCCTGCGTCGCCCAGAGCACAAGGATGAAGAGGAAACAGAAACAACGCGCCGTTTTTGTCCGGCACCCCGTCATGCCATGGTTATATCAGAATTAAGTATCTATTTCAATAACATATTAAACCAGCTGGATGCTACTGCGTAGCGCCGAGACGTTTGCCTTGATTGTCGAAAACCTCGACCTCACCGAAGAGTGATGCCTGTTCTTCAATCTGCCCGCGATCACCCACAACAACAATTTGCATGTCGGCAGAATCAAAATATTTTCTCGCTGTAGCCAGCAGGTCGGCCGAAGTCAGTGCGCGCACGTGGCTTCGATACGTTTCCAGATAATCCGGAGGCAATTGGTTTAGCTCCACCGTCGAGAATTGCGATAGCAAGCCTTCCTGTGTTGCCAAGCCCATGGAAAAAAGACCCGTAAGGTAATTCTGGGCATCGGCTAATTCCGGCGCCGGCACAGGCAGCGAACGGAGCTTGTCGAGTTCGTAAAATATCTCCGTGAGGGAGGCCGCCACAACGTCGTTACGCACCGCCGCCGAAACCGAAAAGTATCCATGCTGTCGCAGAGGTGTGACCCCGCTGCGCGGGCTGTACGTATAGCCCTTATCCTCTCGGATGTTCATTACCAATCGCGAATTAAACGCTCCACCGTAAAGGCTATTGGCCAGCCCTAGCCGGATCCAGTCGGGATGTTTCCGTGTAATCGCGTGGCAGCCCAGCAGAATCTGTGTCTGCACAGAGCCGGGGTTGTGCACCAGGTACACCCGGCGGCCACTGAATTTGGGCAAATCCGGCGCTACCTTTGCCGCAGGCTTCTTGCCTTCCCAGTTGCCGAAAACATTTTCCACCGTTTTCAGCATGATTTGAGAATCGAAATCGCCGACCAGCACCAACAACCCGTTTTCTGGAGTGTAAATTTCACGATAAACCCGCTCCAAATCTTCGCGCTGGTAGGCTGCCACTTGCTCCTCACTCGGCGAAACGCGCGCGTACGGATGGGACCCGAAGAGAACCTTACGCAAGCGCTCGCCCGCCAGGAATCCAGGCGACGTGCGTTCGAGCTTCACTTCCTCCAACTTTTGCCGCCGTTCCCGCTCGAATTCCGACTCGGCAAATATGGCTTCCCGCGATAATTCTGAGACCAGTTGCAACAGCGGCTCGGCAAATTCGCTGAGGCCAGCAAAAGAGATGGTGCTGGTATCCTGCCCAGCCGATGTACCCAGATCGGCTCCGAGACGCCGCAAGTCTTCCTCAATTTGGCGGCTAGTGCGCTGGGACGTGCCAGTGCGCAAAACAGTCGCAGTCATTTCCGCCAACCCAACTGAACGCTCTGACACTAACGTTTCCCCGGCGCGGAAGAATAGCTCGCCATGAAACTTGGGGATGGAGTGCGCTTCCGCCAGTACGACTTCCATGCCATTCGAAAGCCGCGCACGCGTGCGTTTCGGCCAGGTGACTGGCCGCTCCGGCGCAAGGGCTGGCGCCGCGATTGCCACTTCAGGGGCTCGAGTCGCCATTACGCAGCCTCCTTCTCAGACTTGCTGACCGGCGCACGGAAGACGATGGCGCGATTTTCTGGTCGCAGATATTTCTTGGCGACTGCCTGAATGTTTTCGTGGCTCACGCCTAGGAAACCCTCCAGAATCGTGTTTACCAATTGCGGCTCATTGTCGAATAGCGTAAAACAAGCCAGCAGGTGCATCAGCCCGTACCGCGGCATGTATCCCCCACGGCCACCTTCCAGCGTCGAGTAATAGTCCGACCGCCATTTCACTTTCAGTTGGTCCAGCTCTTCCTGACTGATTCCCTTTTCCTGCACTTCGCGCAGAACCGCATCGAACGCGTTCAGCGTCTGCTCTGCCGAGTATTCCGGCTTGTGCAAAATTCGCGTGGTCATTTGCGACGGCCCGTTGTAGCCAAACACATCGTCTACTCCCCCATCCGCTTCCACGGCAATCTGCTTTTCCAGCACCAGTGTCCGGTGAATCCGTCCCGCCCGGCCGCCGTGCAGTGCCTGATCCAGCAGGACCATCGCGTGCCAGTCTGGGGTGCGGCGCTGCGGCAGTACGTAACCTATGGCCATCGCCGGAAGCGTTCCGAATTTTTCTTCCACATGCCCGCGGCGCTCCTCCGTCTGCGGCGGTTCGGCTGGATCCGCGACGGGAGGCTCTGCTCCGACAGGGATCGGTGCAAAGTACTTCTCCGCCAACGCCAGTCCCTCCTGGGGTTTAACATCCCCGAGCAGCAAAAGTACGGCGTTATTCGGCACATAGTAGGTGCGGAAGAACTTTTGAACATCGACCAGGCTCGCGGCATCCAGATCGGCAAAATCACCATAAAAATTGTGGGCATTGGCCCAATTGCGGAACGCCACTGGCGGCATATCCAGCCAGGGAAATCCGCCATAGGGCTGGTTCAACACATTCACGCGTACTTCTTCTTTCACCACGTCGCGCTGATTGACCAGATTTTCCTCGTCCACTTTTAGTGCGCGCATGCGATCGGCTTCCAGCCAAAGCACTCGTTCCAGCGCATTTGAGGGTACCGCTTCGTAATAATTCGTCACGTCATACATCGTCGAACCGTTCAGCACACCACCGCTCGAATTGATCAGCTTGATATGCTGCATCTTCGGCGCGTTCTCCGAACCCTGGAACATCATGTGTTCGAATAAGTGTGCAAACCCGCTTCTCCCTTGTGGCTCCAGGCGGAAACCGATTTTGTAGTACACGCCCACAGTTACCACAGGCGCCGTCTCATCCGGCGCAATCACCACGCGCAAGCCGTTCTTCAACGTGTCGCTGTGGATTGGAATGTGCAGTCGAGTCACTCGTAGCCCCCTTTGGCTTTTGCTGTAAGTTCAAAATTCCCTGAAATCGCGTCGAGTTTTCCTACCATGGCGGCAGGATCGTGAGCTAAAACCCGAGCAGCAAGGTGGCTGACCGCTCGGTACGCCTCCAGAAATTCCGGATGCAGTTTAGACAATGCCTTTTCATGCGCCGCTACCACGCCAAAATCGCCGCGCGCCAGCGGCCCCGTCCATGCTTTCTGTGGGCCAAGTTTCTCGTAGTGCTCCAGCACCTGGCGGGTTAGTGACAGCAACGCCCGCTGTGCTTCGCGCCGTTTGAGACCCACCTCCATCAGAATCTGAACACCCGCTTCTTCCAACGCAAGGCTCAATCCCGCGGAAAAAGCTCCAGCAGCGTGATAAAGCGGCTTCTTGGCCGCGGGAATTCCCACCGGCGTGCCTCCAAGCGATCGGGCAATCTTTCGCGCCATGCGCACGGCAGGCTCGTCACCCTCGATCGCGAACACTCTGCCTTCCAGTGGAGGCACGCTTACACCGTTAAACGATTGCAGCGGGTGCATGGATCCGACGGCCGCGCCACAAAGACGTAACGGCTCAAGAACCGTAGCATCCAGCGCGCCGCTGGTATGTAACACCACTTTGCCCCGCAGATCGCTTCCTGCGTTTCGCGCCAGTTCCGCCGCAACGCTTGCGATACAGTCATCCGGCACAGTCAGCAAAATGGATGACGCGGCAACCAACGTGGCGGGAAGATTCGCCACAGGCCGGCCACCACCGATAAATCGCGCCCCTCGTTTGGCGCTGCCTTCCGATCGCGAGGCCACCACCGTAATGTGCCAGCCTGTTTCGCGAAGCCGCTGACCCAGCGCGCGGCCCACCCGTCCTGCCCCAACGATCGAAAGGGTTCTCATCATCCATGCTAGGATACCCTGAGGCTGGCTCACGACTCCAATCGCATGCATCTCTTCTGGATCCTTCTGTTCGGACTCATCGCTTTTTTCTGGACTACCTATGGATTAAAAGTCGCCTATGGCGCCATGCGCTTGCCCTGGCTGAAGGATTACGCGCCTGCCGCAGATGCGGCATGTCCCAAACTTTCGCTGATTCTCGCTGCCCGGGATGAGCGGGAAAAATTGCCTGCCGCCCTGGCCACGCTGGTGGCTATCGATTATCCCTGCCTGGAGATTGTCGCTGTGGATGACCGTTCGAGCGACGGCACTGGGCAGATACTCGACGATTTCGCGGCAAAGCATCCCCAACTGAAAGTCGTTCACGTGCGCGAACTGCCGAAAGGGTGGTTAGGAAAGCCACATGCGTTGCAGAGTGGCTACGAGGTTTCCAGCGGTGAATTGCTCGTCTTCACTGACGCCGATGTAAAGTTCCAACCTGATGCGTTGCGCCGGGTCGTAGCACTCTTCCGCGAGCGCGGCCTCGATCATCTGACTCTCCTCGGCGATGTGGAGCGCAGCGGATTCTGGGACACTGTTCTCATTTCGTTTTTTGGAATGGGCTTTCAACTGGCCACGGATCCCCATAACGTCAGCAATCCGAATTCACGTTCCTATGTCGGCGTCGGAGCCTTCCAAATGTTGCGACGCACGGCCTATGAGGGCAGCGGCACACACCGTCGCCTGGCTATGGAAGTCGTCGACGACATGAAACTTGGCAAGATCGTGAAGATGGCCGGCTTTCGTTCCGGCTTAGCCGTGGCGCAAAACTATGTTTCTGTTGCCTGGCACCTGGGCTTAGGCAACCTGGTCCGCGGCGTGGAAAAAAATTTCTTTGCAGGAGCGCAGTTCAAAGTGGGCGTGGCGGCGGCACAAATCTTCGGCCTCCTGTTTATGAATGTGCTGCCCTTCATCGGCCTGCTATTCGGCCATGGTTGGATTAGGGCGCTCGCTGCAGTCTCCGTGCTAATTGCTGTGTGCTTTCACTTAGGAGTGGATCTCGTGATGCGCGTTTCACCACTGTATTGCCTCACACTGCCCCTTGGAGCGAGTATCTTCGCCTACATGGTATTACGCTCGACGATCATCACCCTACGCAAGGGCGGTATCGTCTGGCGTGACACGTTCTATCCGCTGGAAGAACTGCGCCGCGGCTTGGTCTAGCAGCGGAACACCGCCGCTTTAGGTGCCGGCGGACGGCGCCTCTGCCGATTCCTTGCCAAACAATCCAGCGAGATCCTGCTGCTTCAGAGATTTAATGCGGTCGCGGAATTGCGCCGCCTTCTCAAACTCGAATTTCTTCGCCGCTTCCCGCATCTGATTCTCGAGTTGAGCCAGAAGCTCCGCAAGTTGCTTCTCGGACTTGACGGAGGCCGCTGCGGCATCCAGCGCTACAGTGTCCAATGGAACGGTCACATAGTCGGCTTCCACAATGTGCGCCAACTCCATGTCCACGCCCTTGATAATCGATTGCGGCGTAATATTGTTTTCTTTGTTGTACTCCAGTTGCTTAGCACGGCGCCGGTTTGTTTCGCTGATGGCTTCATTCATGGACTTGGTCCGCACGTCTGCGTAGAGAATGGACCGGCCTTCGACATGGCGCGCACACCGGCCCATGGTTTGGATCAGAGATGTTGTGCTGCGCAGGTAACCCTCTTTGTCCGCATCCAAGATAGCGACAAGCGAAACCTCCGGCAGATCCAGACCCTCGCGCAGCAGGTTAATGCCGATCAGCACATCAAATTCACCTTTACGCAGATCGCGGAGAATCTTGATGCGATCGAGCGTTTCTACTTCCGAATGCAAATACCGGCAGCGCACGCCAATCTCGCTGAAGTATTCGCTCAAATCTTCCGCCATGCGCTTCGTGAGAGTGGTTACCAGCACACGTTCGTTTTTCTCCGCCCGGATGCGAATTTCCTCCAATAAATCGTCCACCTGGCCTTTCACCGGACGAATTTCGACTTCGGGGTCGATCAGTCCGGTGGGACGAATCACCTGCTCCACAAATACGCCCCCGGACTTTGTCAATTCGTAGGGGCCGGGCGTAGCGGAAACGTAGATCACTTGATTCATGCGATGTTCAAACTCTTCAAACGTCAGCGGACGATTGTCCAAGGCCGACGGCATGCGAAAGCCATAATCCACCAACGTCTGCTTGCGCGAGCGATCACCGTGATACATCCCGCGCACCTGCGGAATCGTAGCGTGCGATTCGTCCACGAACAGCAAGTAGTCCTGCGGCACATAATCCAGCAGTGTGGGCGGCGCTTCACCCGGCAAGCGCCCGCTCAAATGGCGGGAGTAGTTCTCAATACCGTGGCAATAGCCGATCGTCCGCATCATCTCTATATCGAACATGGTGCGCTGCACGACACGCTGGGCTTCCACGTATTTCCCCTGCTTTTCCAGTTCTTTTTTCCACCAGCCCAACTCTTCTTGAATCCCAACGATCGCACGGTCGCGTTGATCCTGTGGCATCACGTAATGCGTCTTCGGGTAGATGGGCACGCGCGTCAGATCTTCCTGCCCGGAACGAATTTCTCCGGTCAGTGGATCGATCTGCCGGATCACGTCGATCTGGTCGCCCCACATCTCAAAGCGGTAGCCCTGATCTTCATAGGTCGGATAGATCTCGATGATGTCACCGCGCACGCGAAATGTTCCGCGCCGCAGGTCTTCGCTCCGCTCGTATTGAATATCGACGAAACGCCGCAGCAGTGCTTCCCGCGAAGTCTGTTGCCCCTTCTCCACCATCACCAGCATGCCGTAATACGCTTCCGGAGAGCCAAGGCCGTAGATACAGGAAACCGACGCGACGATCACCACGTCTCGCCGTTCAAACAGCGACCGCGTCGCGCTCATCCGCAACTTATCCAGCTCGTCGTTGATCGTCGCTTCCTTATCGATATAAAGATCGGCGGAAGGCACGTACGCTTCCGGTTGGTAAAAATCGTAATAGCTCACGAAATATTCGACTGCGTTATCGGGGAAGAATCCCTTAAATTCATGATAGAGCTGTGCGGCAAGCGTTTTGTTGTGCGCCAAGATGAGAGCGGGGCGATTCGACGCCGCGATCACTTTCGCCATGGTGAAGGTCTTGCCCGAGCCTGTAACCCCCAGCAGGACTTGGTTCTTGTCCCCGGCTTCCAGCCCTCTGCTGAGTTGATCAATTGCGGCGGGTTGGTCTCCGCGAGGTTGATAATTGCTGCGCAGCTTGAAATTCATTGCCAGGTCTCCTGCGGCCGCGTCGGCCCCCTGCCGAAACCTCCATTATAGCGCGCCTGGCAAATCAGGCTGGTTGGCGTTCATGCGCAACTGGAGCTTATGAAATGCACCTGTATTGCGATCAGCGGCCAGGCAACTGGGGAGAGCTCGGCACCAATACCGTCTCAAAATGACTGCTTACATCAATCAGATACTGCACTTGATTACTGCCATCGGCTTTGGCGATGGTAACGTCTAGCGATTGCTGAACATCTTCGCTGGCGCGTAGGAGCAAACCTGTTGTCCGGGAAATGTACAACACGGTCTGGTTTGTTCCCTTCGCGGTGCCGGAGGTCTTTAGTTCGTGCAGTCGATAATCTTCGGGAGTCGTATTATCCGGATTGGATTTTTGTTTGAGAGTCGCGGTGGTGAGAAACACGGCGCATTGTTCCGCCGGAAGGATGGGGCACTGGTCGTCTTGAACATAGGTAGTCTCGCGTTCCCAGACAAGATTCGCGATGGGACTGGGCGTTTGCTCGACTTCCACGGATTTCCATTTTTCGCCCGGCTTCACACCGGGGGAGGGTACAGTCCATCCAAACGCAAATTGCGCAACCCAAACCTGCCAGGCCAAGCGCTGCTCCGGTCCAAGCTCTTCAATTCCATCGGCGCGCGTCACCGCGCCATCTCCGCCGATCATGAAGTCTACTTCCAGCGGATGCGGCCCTGAATCTGCTGTCGCAACTGCTCCTGATGGTAGAAGCTCTGTTCGTGCAGCCAACATTGGCCGATGGTCCAGCGCGTGAAAATCCTGAACAGAAAGCTGCAAATTCGTGGTGAAGTCGGCACGGACTGGCCTGGGCTCATACATGGTGGCAACGTTGCTCTTGGTTTTTACGAATCGATTCAGTCGCGCATGACTTTCATAGCGCAGCGTGTCGCCGTTCTGCAGGTGTGGAAAGAATTGCATGCGGTCCACGCTGTTCGCCGCGGCAATCAGAACAACTGCCGCCGCCACGAGCCCCAACGTCGCTATTGGTCTGCGTCCCCGGTGGCGCGTTGTTCGACTCACTGTTGTGGCGCACCTAGCTTGCGGTCCAGGAAGTCGCCGCTGGCCTGATAAGCCTTAAGCCAATTTCGATTAAGCAGGAAGTCATGCACCTCATCGGGAAAGATCAATTCCTCGATGGAGACGCCCTGGGCGCGTAGTCGCGCCACCAAATCTACGGTCTGAGAGAAGATCACATTGCGGTCGTCGTCGCCGTGGATGAACAATACCGGCGATTTCCAGGTGCTCACTGCGGCAACGGGCGAAGAGGCATGGGCCAGTTTTACCAAATCCGGAGGAATGTGCTTCCCTTCCCAGTTGTCAGCCGGCCAATCATGCACTCCATGAAAATCCACGCCGGCGGCAAACAAATCGGAGTTGCGGCCCAGCCCCAGTGCGGTCAAATAGCCACCGTAGCTCCCTCCCCAGAGACCGATGCGCCTGGCATCGACATCGCTGCGGCTTTGCAGGTATTTTCCCGCGGCCACAACGTCTTGATATTCGGAAGCGCCGCGTCCCGCGCGGCCTGGAGCCTCCCGAAACGCCCGTCCGTAACCAATGCCGCTGCGATAGTTGATGGCGAGCACGATGTAGCCGCGATTTGCTAGATATTGGTTCATGGCGTAGCTGTTCGCGTAGTAGTACATGTAATGCCAACCGAGCAGCATCTGCCGCATGGGACCGCCATGCAGAAAAATCAGCGCAGGCCGTTTCTCTCCCGTCTTCAGATTGTTTGGCAAGAACAACTGCCCATGGATCTCTAGCCCATCCCCTGAGTGAAAAAGTACTGGTTGCGGCGTAACGAGTTGGTCCGCAGGAAAGCTCGTTGGCAGCGAAGCCGTGGCAATCTCGGAAGCTTTCGTGTCGCCAGAGAGCGAGCGGATAAATGAACGTCCCGGATGTTTCGCATCCGAACAAAAATACGCGGCACTTTGCCCATCACTGAGGATCACACCCCCCCATTCGATGGATTCTCCCTTTGTATGCTGAACGGCGTTCCCGCTGTTGATGTCCACGCTCCACAAATGGCGGCGGTCAACATCGGTGCAATTGGAATTAAATAGGACGGTTTTCTCGTCCAGTGAAAATGACCATTGCTCCACTTCGCAGTCACCAGGAGTGAGTAGGTGCGCGGGTCCACCGTCGCTACGGATTGAATACAAATGCTGCCAGCCATCGGCTTCGCTCGCAAACACCAGATGGTCGTTTCCGCCCCAGTGGAGCACGCCTCCGCCTGTGTCCCGCGCCATGTACGGATAGGAGTCTTGCAACGCCGACCCACTGTGCCAGACTTCGCGCGCACTTCCACTCTCCGTATCCGCCACCCAGATGGACCACGGATGCGGGCGATCGGGCTCGATGAAATACCCTTCCGGAGTATCGCGCGGAACCGCCGGTTGGCGCGTGAAAGCAACGTGCTTGCCATCGAGGGACCACGCAGGATCACCATCCGAATCCACGGAAGGTGCCAGAAATTTGACGCTCTGCGCATTCACTTCATAAATTCCAATGAAGCTATGGTCACCCCGATCGGTGACAAACACCAACCGCGTGCCATCCGGCGACCACTCCACCGGGTAATTTTTTCCACGAGCGACAATCTGCTTTGGCTTTTCGTCTGCTTTCACCCATGACATCCACAACTCTCCGCCGCGCGCGTAAACGATTCGTCCTTGTGCCGAGACAGCAGGCGAGTGTCCAGCGTCGATCTTCACCGAAGCGTCGCCTTTCCAAGCGATGGCCCATACGGCCTGCTCCGCGCCAGCAGGGTTGCTCGTGGGATTCGCATAGTCGCCACCGGAGTCTTTCCCTTCACCGCGAACATATACGATGGTGTTGCCGTCCGCGGTAAATCGCAGATCCGACAACTCGCCGCCGTCATCCTCTTGATAAGCAGTCAATCGCCGCCCCTTAAAACCAGGGCCTTCGGCAATCCAGATATTGCGCTTGCCTTGTTCGTTAGACGTCCAGGCAATGCGATCGCCGCTTCGTGCCGCCACCAGATTCGAGTTGAACGGCGCACTCAGCACCTGTTCCAGCGTCAACGATTCTTGCGCGGACACAAGATAAGCGCAGAAAAGAACCAGTATCGTTGCAGGAAGGCAAACTCGAATCATTCTGCCCAGTCGCCGGCTCAGCATTCTTCTCTTCTCCTAAACATTAAGGCCGCACTTGCTCTGCTTCAGCCGGTAGCACAACCACGGCTGGGTTATCCAGTTGGCCGCTCACCCGCAATTCTCGCAACTGAGAAACCGTGTGCGTTCCCGCGACCACTCGCGGCCTGGGCGCAAACGTCAAGTTGCCATCCATGCCAAACGAAATGGTGCCCGACAATTGCGTTCTCTGATGCGGTGCCTCCAGCCGGAAGCCATCCAAGCTTACTTTCTGGTCGCTCAATTGGAAGTCTCCTTCCCCGCTCGTCCAACGGGAAGAACCCTTGGAGGGTCCACCCGATTCTGCGCTCAACTCCACATCCCAACCCCGAAACTCAATCTTGGTCAAGTTCACTGTTCCGGCCCCGGCCAATTGTTTCAATAATTCTTCTCGCCCCACACCGGCTGTGGTCAGGTGAATCTTCCCGGAGGCGATTCCGCTCCATCGCTCGGACCAACGCGGCCACGGGAATTGCGCCATATCCACATTCTTTACCTCCGCGCTCAGCTCGTATTTAGGAAGCGGGGAAAAGACTGCCTCTATTCCGCCGTTGACAGTCCCTCCGGCCCATTGTGCTTCCGCATCGTGAACAACCAGACGCAGAGAGTGGATGGCGAGCTTTGCGTGCGCTTTGGCCAGCTTGATTTTCTCGATCGTCAATGTATCCGCGGTCAGTTCCCCTTCCGCAGACACGCGGCGCAACAATTCGCTGGCACCCACGGTATTTGTATTCACCAAGAGCGACGGCAGCAATCGTTGCAGCCAGTTCGGGCGCGAACGCGGCCCAATCCACCGATCCAGTTCGGTCGCGTCCAGATGATCCGCATGAAGCTGAAACTGCCAGCTGTTTTCATCGTTTCCGCTGGCCGCTGTACTTTCTGATATCCCGCCGGACCAAGTAGCCCCGAACGCATCGACTTTCCCAATGGCAGCGCTGCGAAGTCCGTCCTTCCACTCCAGACGCGCCGCTTCCACCCGAAGCGGCTCGTTCAGTCCCGCTACTTGCAACCGGGCCTTGGTCAAATCCAGCGAACCGTTGCGACGCACGTCTCTTAAACTGTTTCCCCAATTCCATGCCAGCAAACCGGACGCACTGCCTTGGTACTCCCATCCTTTGTTCAAGGAATGGCCCAACGCCGCGGTCAATCGAAACACTGGCGCGGTTTCCGCCAAATGCAAATTTAGTCGTAACCCGCCCTGGCGGGCCACGGAATCCTCAGTCAATGCGGCTTCGATGATATTCTCCTGAGCTGCACTAGTGCGCGTCTTCGCCGCGGTTTTCTCCGCCTTCTCATTGCTCGTTTGCGTGGGAGTTTCCACCGGCAGTCTCACGCGAAATCCCTCCACGTCGAGCTTTCCATCTCGCACTAAACCATGAAATGGGTCGAGCCGCGCCACAGTCTCATCCGGCAAGCGCAGCGAGCCCGCTGTGCCCGCGATGGAGCCACCTTCCCAACGCAATGGCCAGCCGCTTGCCGTCACGGATCCGGTAAGCAAATCGTTCAACGCCACTGCCTCCGCCACGTCGGGCTGAAACGCCCGGTACCACGCCAGCAAATCCTCGCCCTGCACCGCCATGCTCTGAAATTGTGCCTGCCAGTCTGCGGACCCGGAGGTCCGCAGCACCGCCGCTCCCATAAGCCTGGAGCGTGGCAGTTCCACGCGTAATTCCTCCGCTCGCGCTTCGCCCGCGGCCAAGTCCCACGATCCCTTCACGTTCACGTTGATGCGTGGATTGTCGTCGCGCTCGGTCAAATCCCAGCGATGAATCTGCGTCGCCCGCGCTTGCAAAGCAATCCGCCACATGCTGGCAGCCACGTCTGACGACGAAGTTTCCGTTCCCACACTCGCGCTGCCATCCAAAGCAAATTGGCCGCGCACTCCGGAATCATTTCCGGTAATCAGCCGGAACAAATCGGCCAGCGACACCTTGTCCCAATGTAAGCGAATTTGTGCTGGTTGCAGGCGTGCGGAGGTGCCCGCCACGTCGCCCACAACCTGCACAGTCCCTGTAGACTGCAGCGCCACGCCACTGCGCCAAGGCTGCGCCTCCAACTGCAATTGCCAACGGCCGGAGGAAACCTGCTCGACGCTACCCGAAACGCCCGTGAAGGCAAACGGCCGCTTCTCGTCCTGTAACTTGAAGTTAATTCGGCCGTCATCGAAGTCGATTTTTTGGAGATGGTAAGTGGATTGCGCCCGCGTTTGAGGACCATTTACCGGCGCACGTTGCACCGCCGGAGGCCGTGCAGGCGGCAGCCAGCGTTCCAGATTCCAGTGGCCCTCAGCATTTCGGACCAGGATCAGGCTGGGCCGAGTAAATGACATGGTGCCAAACTCAAAGTGCCCTCGCATTAGTCCCAGCCAGCGTAAACGCGCGGTCATGTGCTCCGCGCGCAAAAAATATTCATTCCCAAAGGCACTGTCTTCGCCAATAGTTACAGCGTCCACATCCAGTTCCGGTATCGGTAAGACCTGCACGGAAAACCTACCCGCCTGGACCGGACGGCCAAATGCGCGTTCCAAATGCCCGATTAAATATCCCTGCATATGGCGCGTGCGCACAAAAAGAGACACGCCGACCTGCACCACCAGCAGCAGCGCCAGAAGTAGAACAGCGATTCCACCATATTTGCGAAGGCGAATCATACCGATGCGAGTCTCTCAGACCGAGTAGGAAAAGTGTAGTGCCGCGCAGCCACTGGGGTTTCAGTGAACGGTGTGCAACATGCGGTTCCAACGCGTTCGCGCCGGAAGATGGATCAAGGTATCAAAAATACCCAGGATTCTTTGCCCAAAGGTTGAGTTGCCATAGTCCGCGGTGTTCGCATCGATCGACCAGTAGATCAGGAATGGACGCCCCATGATGGCATCGCGGTCCACAAAGCCCCAATAGCGGCTGTCCAAGCTGTGGTCCCGGTTGTCACCCATGGCAAAATATTTCCCCGGCGGCACCACCAGTTCATCTCCCTGAATATGTTTCCGTATGTCATGCGCCCACTCCGGCTGCAGCGACGACAGATACATCTGATTTCCGACAGGTGGAAAATTGTAATTGAGTGGATCGCCGTATCCCGAAGTGGGATCGTGCACTGCGTACGGTTCGTCCAAGGGTTTCCCGTCCACATAAACCTGCTGGTCCACAATCTTCAGGTGTTCTCCGGGCAAGCCGATCACCCGCTTCACAAAGTGCGGATGATCCTGATACGGAAATTTGAACACAATAATGTCGCCGCGCTGCAACTCCCGGTAAGGCAGAAACTTGTCGTACCACGCGTCACGCCCGCCAAAGATGAATTTGTTCACCAGCAGGTGATCGCCGACCAGCAGCGTCCGTTCCATGGATTGAGAAGGAATCTTGAACGCCTGCACCACGAAACTTGTTCCAAACAAGGCAAGAATTACGGTAACCAACAGGGATTCCAGATACTCGGAGACCGTCGTCTGATTCGCCCGCGCGTAATCTTCCTGCTCTGCTTTTTCCTTCTCGGCGGCCGCCGGGGCTTCCAGACCTGCCGCGGGAGTTGGCGGTACGTTCTCGGGTGTCAGAGTCTCATCCGGCATTCGGCCTGACCTCTTCCCGCGCTTTCATTTCCGCTTGCTTCAGCTTGTCGAGCGCCTGGCGCGCCGCTTTTTGTTCCGCTTCTTTCTTTGTGCTTCCCTCAGCGCTGGACATGCACTCGCCTTTCACCCACACCTCCACCATGAAGGTTTTCTGGTGATCCGGGCCACTCTCGCCGGCCAGGCGGTACTCTGCCAGTTGCCCGCCCTTCCCCTGTAGAAATTCCTGCAACGCGCTTTTCCGGTCAGACTCAGAGATCCGCTCGCCGTCTTCACTAGCCAGCATCAGCACCGTTTTCTTCAACAATTCGCGCGCCGGGTCCAAGCCGCCGTCCAGGTAAATCGCCGCCACCACGGCCTCAAACGCATCGGCAAGAAGCGCGGGTTTATCGCGTCCCCCGGTCTTTTCCTCGCCGCGTCCCAGTCGCAGGTATTCGCCCAGGCCAAGTCCGCGCGCCGCAATCTCCAGCGAATGCGCATTGACGATTCGCGCCCGGCTTTTCGACAGTTGTCCTTCGGTCCATTCCGGGAAATGGCTAAGCAGAAATTCACTGGTGAGCAATTCCAACACCGCATCTCCCAAAAACTCTAGCCGTTCGTTGTCCTGTACGCTGGAGCCCGCAAACGCAATATCCTCCCCACGCGCCGCACGCAGCTCCGGCACCGCCGAACTGTGCGTTAAGGCGCGGTCTAGTAAGGCTGGATCACGGAATGTGTAACCTATCCGCTCCATCAACCGTTCATCTTCACCGCGGACCATAGTCTGCTCCTGCCGTGCCGCGGCACGGCCGGTTATTATTTGGGCGCGCTCAATTGCGTTGCACCGAGTTTTTTTGCTTCGTCAATGCCTGACTTGCAGGCTGCCTGCAATCCGCCCGGTATGTCCGCACACTTGGTGAAGGCGGTCACCGCATCATCAAAGTGTGAAGCCTTTTCGTTGCACAGGCCTAGCAAGTAAAAATTCACCGGATCCGGTTGGGGATCCATTTGAACTGCCTTCTCGAAATTTGGAATCGCGTCTGCGAACTTTCCTCTGCGGAAAGCCACCGTGCCAAGCCCGCTATAGGCCAACGCTGAAGTCATATTCCTGGCCTTTACGAACTGTTCGTCCGTTATGTTATCTGGCTTCGAAAAGGTCGGGAGCAAATCCAGCGCCTTTTGCGAGTACTGTTCGGCTTTCGCCAAACGCTTTTGCGGCTCAGGCGTGCTGGCATTCATCGCGCGGGGCAACGCGGATCCTACGATCGCCAATGTTTGCGCGTCGTTTGGATATAACTCAAGTTCCTTGTCCGCTGCCGCCTCCATCTTGTCAATCTGGTTTTTGCTGAAGTAATACCGCACCTGCCAGCTATAAATCTGCACCCGGTACCGGCTCTGCGGATATTTTTGCAGAAAATCAATTCCGGTCTGGTCTTTCTTTGCTGGGTCGTCGCTCGGCGCATCGTTGAAGACCTTGTAGGCGGCGTCTTCTTCGGCGCTTACCGGCGCAGGTGCCGATTCCAGCGTCAACGGAGCAGCCTGCTGCTGAGTGCTGGGCTTGTTCTCTTGTCCCGGTGTGGGATTGGGAGGCGCGGTAGTAGGCGCCTGACCGGATGCCAGTGCACACGCGAACAGCCATACTGACAGAACCAGAGTCATCCTCAAACCATTGCTGCTGTGTTTCATCACCGATTCTCCTTTTGAATCATCCTTCATGGCCGCTCAGACGGCTTTCTCAGGTCCAGATCGCCCAATCCCTTTTGCGCCGCCTGCTGTGCCTGCGTGGGGGCTCCCTGGACTGCCAGCACCGCTTGATATTCGGATTTTGCCTCTTCCAACTGCCCTTCATCTTCGAAAATTCTTGCCAGATAGATATGCGACCACGCCATCACCAAAGGGTCCTGCGATGCCGCATACTGCCCGGATGTCAAACGCCCAAACACTTCTTTTGCTCTCTCTGCATCATGGTCCAACACCGCCACCATGCCCAGGCCATACCAGGCACGCGGTTGGTTCGGGTACTTCGCCAGCACGTTTTTGAAAGCAGCCTCCGCTGCGCGCGGATTTTTTTCGGAGAGTTTTTTCTCGCCTTCGGTCAAGGCCGCAATTGCTTCCGGATCGTTTGGCAGCGTGGTAACACGCGAGCGATTCTGAGCCAGCACCTCTCCGCCCAGATCCTTGTTTTGTGTTGTATCCTGCGCTGGCGCAAATTGAATTTTGGCTGCGCGCGCCTGTTCTGTCTTTATATCAATGGCGCGGACGAGATCCGGAAAATACGCGCGGAATGTTGGTTCTGCTTTCTCATACTCAGTCAGGCCCATGAAGATCGGCCGGACAAGCACGTACCCGTCCGCATCATTGGTCTGCAGCGCCGCCTCGCGTTCACTGGGCGACATCTTCTTCAACTTGATCTCCACGGCTCTTACCGTGCACTCGCCAAACCAGGAAGGAAAATCGTCCTTCAGATCGGGTGCCAGACGGGGGGCTTTCGCGCCCAACTCGTATAACGGCCGCTTCACGGCAATCACGTGCGGATATTGCAGCGGCAGCCCATCCAGCAAAAAGTGCAGATAGGCGTGACGCACCACATCGGTCGGAATTTCCTCAGTGCCGCTCAACACGACCGCATAATGATCCACAAAGTTTCTGACGTTTGTAATTCGTCCAACCAACGGTTCAACGATGATAGTGAACGTCTTTGGCATCGCCGGATCCACCACGGCCCGCAGATAGGTTCCGCTCTGAAACAGAATCTGCGCCACGGGATCGTGTAGCCTCTCAATTTCACGGTCATACAATGGCTGCACTTCCCGGAACATTCGCCCGATTCTCTGTTCGGTGTAATAGTTGGAAAGGATGTCGCTGAAACCTTCCAGATCCAGAACATCCGGGGGGAGTTCATCCCTGCGCAGAACCGGGCGGAACTTTGGCGCAGGACCTGATACCAGTCCGAACCACACGAACCGGGACAACATTGCTGCTGGGTCCCGGAATTGATGGCCCTTGTAGAACTCCTTCAAAGCATCTACCGCGGGACCCTGTTGCGCACGCAGACGCTCTCTCATCTGCGACCGGTACGCGCTCCAGTTGTCCGCGCTGATGTCGCCCTCGTATCCGGCGGCGTAGAGAGCGCACATAGTCGCAAACATGGCCTCACTTGTGTCAATTGTTGCCGCAGTGGCGGGAGCGGCCTGCGGTTTTGGTCGCGGGGTAGGAGCTTGACCTCGGCAGAGACCGGCGCATGTAGCTACGAGCAGCAGAATTACACAAATCTTTTCGCTGATTTCTCTCGGCATCTGTTATGTGCTTGGTGCGATTGCTCCCTGGGATAGCTCGCACGCCTTGGCAGGTTCATGAGGCTTGGATGGCGGTATCACCCGATGATACGGACATTCAGGAATCACGCGCTGCCGTGTCCTTTAGCCAATGTACAGGCGCTCTTTCTGCGAGTCAAGGAAGCGTCGTCGGCTGAACGCGTTTAGACGGAGGCTACACGAAGCGCCCATCCCCTGCTCTAATTGCATGGATGAGCCGAACGGTTCCAACCGTTGCCCCCGAGTTTGGTGCTGCCTCACCGTGGACTTGCCAGCCCTGTCTCATTTTGTTACGAATAGTACGCCGCCCGGCAAGGACAATCCCTTATGAAACAAACGATGAGCTTCTTGCTTTGTTCCTTTTTTGGAGCGTCTCTCGCACTGTTGACTCTGCCTGCTTCTCTCCCTGCACAATCCAGCGATTCCGCAAATTCACTGGACGCTAAGGCCGCCACGACTAGCGCGCCAACCACGAAGGAGCTTTTGTCCAAGAGTTTCACGCTGCAAGGTGGAACGATTTGGACAGAGACGGGTATCACTCTCGACCCAGGCCAACGCGTGGTTTTCACAGCGGAAGGGAAACTCCGCTACTCCGACGCAAAGACTGATAACGGTCCAGAAGGCCTGACCCGCGGCTTCAAGGACCTGATCCGCATTCTTCCCTACAACGATGCTGGACGTGGAGCACTGATCGGTAGGATTGGCGATGCGGACTTTGCGCAACCCTTCCTGATTGGCGCTAGCAAGGATCTTATCGCGCCGGTGTCCGGCAAGCTGTCTATCGGCATTGATCAAGCCAGCGTGGACACGGGTGATGGCTCCTACACCGTGAAAGTCACGGTCTACGCTGCCGACAGTAGCGTCATTCGAGAAATAGCACGTCAGGTCCCTTCGATGCCCGGAATCGACGATTCCCTGTTCGCGAAAATTCCTCGCCGCATCGGTGACAAGGAAGGCAATCCCGGAGACATGGTCAACTTCCTGATCATCGGGAACGAAGACGAAATGAAGAAAGTTTTCACCACGGCGGGCTGGGTGAAAGTGGATGCCGACGTGAAATCGACCGTGCTCATGGGCGCAATTGCCAGCTTCTCAAAAGAGTCCTACCTCACGATGCCCATGAGCCCGCTATACCTCTTCGACCGCCCGCAGGACTATGGTTGGGCGCACGCGGAACCGATCACGGTGGTCGCTTCGCGCAACCATTTGCGCATCTGGAAAGCTCCGTTCACCGTCAATGGCCAAACACTTTGGGTTGGCGCCGCCACGCACGATATTGGATTTGAAAAGGATCAACGGAATAATGGTTTAACTCACAAAATCGATCCCAACATCGATCTGGAGCGCGACTATGTGGAGAAAACGCTCTCAAGCACTGGCCTGGTAGCGCAAGTCACTCATTTCTTGCCGAAGAATCCGCTTCAGGAAGCGAAGACCGCCACCGGTGGCAGCTTCCATTCCAACGGACAGGTGCTTGTCCTGAAGCTTGCAAATCCGATCGCAACGTCCACTGCGTCGAACTAAACGGACGACTCGCTCCTCGCGTCGTTGGCTGTTTTCAGCGATTTGCGGTTCAGCAATGCGGTCCTTCCGTAGTGTTCGCCCTCCAGCACACGCACTTCGCACCAGCCTGCGCTGCCCTCCAATGCAAGCAGACGCACACTCTTTCCCGCCTCCAGAAGCAACAGACGCTTTTCCGTGATCATCATGGACACGCCAACGTCATCATTCAGCCCCCGCAGCCTTCTCCATTCTTCTAACGATTTCCCATCGACGGGGGCGAGCACGCACTCCGTTCCTTCCTCGGCGACCAGGGTAAACACCCTTCCTTCCATTGGGCTGGAGGCAGTCTTGACTAATGGTTGTTCCTCGCTTGTCTCCACTTTAGCCAAAAAACGATAACCTCGTCGCGGGAGCGTCTCAACGAATTTGGAATGGCTGGCGCGGTCGCCCAGGGCCAGCCGCAGCTTCTTGATGGCGGTGTTTAAGCTGTGCTCGAAGTCGACAAATGTATCCGCGGGCCAAATCTTCTGCCGCAAAGCTTCGCGCGTGACGATCTGCCCGGGTTGCTCGAGCAGTGCCAAGAGCACCTGCATCGGCTGGTGCTGCAATTTGATCTTTTTGCCGCGGCGGAAGAGCTCCCCCGCGCGCGGGTCAACGGCAAAATCCGCGAACTTTTGTGTTATAGGAGCACTCATGCTCATCCTGAATGTGCGGAATATACCAGAGTTCAGGTCCTTTACATAACTCCCGCCGCTAGAGCCCAATCCGTTAATAGTGCGCCTGGGGGTTTCGGCAACTCCCGCCGAACGGGCCAAAACCGCGCTGGCTTGTGCTGTGTGCGAACTGGATGGTGGTCGCAATATGTCCTTTATCATCAAGCATTTGGAAACCCCGAAAGTTCACCTTGGGTCCACCGTGGGTTCACCTTCCGTGCATTGTCGTTTATCCCGGGTTCCGGCAAAGTGCATGTGCAACCAGCAATCGTCGCGGGAAGGATAGAGCAGCTCTTCAGCATTCGCTGCGGTCAGGAGGCCCAATGCCAAAGGTGATCGTATTGTCAGGGACAGATTGCCTGTCTCTGCCCACACCTAACCAGGGCCGTAAGCGGAATGCGCAAGGACTGTCCACCTCCGATTTTCGTCGCCTCCTCTGTGAACTGAAGCGTAGGCCGCCTTCAGAACGCGAGTTCCTGCGCAAACTCTTAAGTCGCGCGATCGCCAACGGCACGCCGACACGATTCCCCGTTGTAGACCACGCAGTTCCTGACCCCGTAGGTCCTTCCTAAGAAGCCCACCACCGGAGGTGGCGTGCACTCCCTGGCGCAACCTTCGGACCCTGAACCAGACGAAGCCCGGGCGCAATCCCGGGCTTCGATCTTTTTGGAGGGTTTACAGTCCGTGATGGCCACGGGCCGTGCAGGGTAAGGTGGTGCGTCCGTGCGATGAATTTGCGGTGTTTTTTCCAGCGCAAAAGCGGCGGCAAGCCGCCGCACTCCAAAATGTCGGCGCGCCGACATTTTTTGGTTAGTTACACAAGAAGTAATCATACCCCCCCTTCTCCCCCTGTTTCTGCTGTACGAGCGTGCAAGCAATTGAAAGCGCGGGGGATAGCCGGGAGACCGTACGGTACAGTACGGGAAAATGCCGGAAGATCGACGGGGGTACCCCCCGCCATTTTCGTATCAAGGGGAAACAAAGGACTTAGAGATTT
>DATERF010000088.1:0-34796 GCA_035271845.1 Candidatus Acidiferrum sp. | reverse complement strand
TTCCTTCGGGGTCTCGCTGTACGAAATGCTGACGGGCAAGCTGCCGTTCAAGAGCGATTCGCAGTATTCGCTCATGACTGCGCATTTGAACGAGACGCCGCCCGAACCGATTACACTCCGCGGCGATTTACCCACTGGATTGAACCAAATCATCATGATGGCAATTGCAAAAGATCCGGCTAACCGGTTCCAGTCTGCGGACGCGTTTCGCGCAGCGCTGAGCAGCGTCGAGGTGAGCCAGTTGCCAGTGTCGAACACTACTTCCGTCACGCCTACGCCGAAGCCATCGGGCGCAACGACTCTGGTTGACACACCACATACGCCGCGCGTGGCGACCACACCGGCGCCACGAACTCCTGCTCCAACGCCGGCGCGACCCGCGACTCCGGCATTGCCGACGGTTCCGCTGACTTCGCCTCCTTCGCCGGTCGCTGCTGTCCCGCCTCCACCCGTGGCGCGGCCGAGTTCCAGTCGAGGCGTGTGGCTAGCGCTTGGAGCGGTGTTAGGCATAGGGGTACTGATTGCCGCAGGGATGTATATTCCGCGGCATCTGGGAACACATGCGGATCCGAAGAAGGCAATGTTCCCCGCTAGCGGAAATGGCGCGCCACCGGATTCCTCCACTGCCAACACAAATGTTCCTGCGGCGGCTCCTGCGGCAACTCCAGCCGCGCCGGTGGTATCGCTGCAGAGTGATCAAGGCAGCTTGAAAGTAGACGCGAACGGAAACGTTGCGATGGATAGTCCGCAAGGTAGTTTGCACGTTGACGCGACGACCGGTTCCGTGAAGATCTCTGGCAAGCCATCCGGCAAGAATCTGGCGAGTGGGAATCCCACGCCTTCGCGAGTGGAAGCTCCGCCGGTGCCGCAACCGCCGCCGGGACCATCTCCGGAAGAGATTGCAAAGATGGAAGACGAAGCGGACAAGCTGAACGTGCGTGCAGCGACGGCCACCCAAAGCGTAGAAACGCTGCGGCATCAGCAGCAGGCGGCGGGCTACGATCTTCGGGCGGACATCGCGTCATCGGAAGAGCGCATGAAGGTTTATCTGGACAAAGGAAACAACGCGCTGAAGGCGCAAGACCTGAAGAACGCGCAGAAATATTTCGACCTGGCAGACACGGAACTGGCGAAGATAGAGAAGTTCCTAGGCCACTAAGGCGCACTTAATAACCGCGATTCGTCATTCCGAATTCGGAGTCTGCAAAGTGAGAAATCCGTCCTGCTCTTGAAATCGAAGAGGGATTCCTCGCTTTGCTCGGAATGAGGTTTATTTTTTCCGTGAGAAGTAAATTAAAAAAGAACGGGCAGCCAGTGCCATCATCGTCCCCATGACTTGACCGACTGCCCGTTTCGCTCGTTATTCTCTCTTATTATTCCAGCACGTGGATATTCTTCTTCGCGCAAATCTCCTTCAGAATTTTAGGCCAGACGCTGACAGTGACTTCGCCGAGATGCGCCTTGCGCAGAATCAGCATGAGGGTGCGGGATTGCCCAATGCCTCCGCCGATGCTGAGCGGAATATCATTCTTCATGATGGCCTGGTGGTAGGGAAACTTCAGGAAGTCAAGTTGGGCGGAAAGTTCCAGTTGCTTACGAAGCGTTTCGGCATTGACGCGGATACCCATGGAACTGAGTTCATGGCGGCGTTTTGTGACGTGGTTCCAGACCAAAATGTCGCCATTGAGGCCATGGCATTGCCTGCCGTCGATGGTCTTGGTCGGGGTGACCCAATCGTCGTAGTCGGCGGCGCGCATTTCGTGAGGGTAGCCATCTTCGAGCGGGTGGCCGATGCCGGTGATGAAAAGCGCCGGGCACTGCTGCAGGATGGCGGTCTCTCGCTGCTTACGCGGCAAGCTCGGATACATGTGCAGAAGTTCTTCGGCATGGAGGAAGGTCAGTTTTTCCGGGAGGTTGGGATATTTCTTCGAGCGCAGTTCGGGGAACAGCTCGATGGCGTATTGTTCGGCTTCGGTCAGGACTTTCCAGATCTTGTTGACAATTTCTTTGAGGAAATCGAGATTGCGCTGTTCGGAGGAAATGACACGCTCCCAGTCCCACTGATCGACGTAGACGCTGTGATCATGGTCGAGGAAGTAGTCTTTGCGGACGGCGCGCATGTCCGTGCAGAGGCCCTCGCCGAGACGCATGCCGAAGTTGTGGAGGGCGGTTCTCTTCCACTTGGTGGCGGCCTGAACAATCTGTGCATCAACGGGATGCTTGTCACGATCGTTGGAAATGTGGAACTGAATAGGCGTGCGGGAGCCGTCGCGGTCGAGCATGTCGTTGACGCCGCTCTCGATATCGACGATCAGCGGCACCGTGACCATGATGAGGTTCAACTCTTTGCAGAGATTGTCCTCGATGAAGCGTTTGACCGCGAAGATGGCTCTCTGAGTTTCTCTGCGGGTGAGCACACTGCTGTAATCGTTGGGAAGAATTTTTTCAAGTTCTTCGTAATTGCCGATGCCAGGACCAGCAAGATCGGCGACTTTAGGATTCGTCATGGGGAGACCTCCGCTGGGCCGAGCGTCTGCCTGGAGGAAGAAAGAAGCCAGTGCGCCGGGCACGAGGGATTGTGACGGCCGAACATGACCCTGGGTATAAAGAAGTTCCCGGCCTTATGGGTCGCGGCGTTGACGAGACGAACTAGCCCCTGCTGCGGTCGGTGAATCGGAAGAACAGGGATTGCTTAGCGACCGGAGCGGCGAGTTGGTTGAGCGCGGCCATCTGCGACTGGGACAGCGGAGTAAAATCGCGGGCGATCTGCACATTTTCTTCAAGCTGCGCAATATTGTCGCATCCTACGATTACAGTGCTGACCGGATGGGAAAGCACGAAATTCATGGCCTCGCGCATGTTCATTACGCCGTTGCGCGTGGCGATCGCCGAGCCCTCCCACATGTGCTGCTGTTGTTCGACAGGAGGCGGAGTCCAGGAGGAAAGGAGTCTGCCGCGGGCGGGTACTTTCATGCCGATGATGCCCATTTGTTTTTCTACGACCAGTGGCAGGAGTTGGTCGGTGAAACTGTGAATGTGCGCATCGGCGGCGTTCAACGCCATTAGGATCGCGTCGAACGGATGGCGATTTACCGCGTCGATCAAGGCTTCGGGACGGTAATGGCCGGTGACACCCAAGAAACGGACGACTTTCTGCTGCTGCATTTCGAGGAGCGCTTGCATGGCGCCGCCCTTGGCAAAGATCGCGTTCACATCTTCGGGCAAGCCAATGTCGTGCAACTGCCACAAGTCCACGTGATCGGTGTTCAGCAGCGTGAGCGATTTTTCGATCATGCGCAGAGAGCCGTCACGCGTGCGTTCTTTCGTCTTGGTGGCAAGAAAAGCTTCGCGTCGGCGGGTCTTCATCACCCGGCCGACGTACTGCTCGCTCCAACGTTCGGGACCGCCGTAGATCGAGGAGGTATCGATGTAGTTCACGCCGAGATCGAGGGCGCGTTCGATGATGGGGACGGCGACGTCGAAATTGTTTGGCTTTTCGATCGCAGCCTGCCCACCCAGGCTGAAAATGCCGACTTTATATCCCGTTTTGCCGAGATTGCGGGTGGGCATGGCGGCCTGCGTATTGGGATTCGCAGGCAGGGGTGGAAATGCAGCGATGGACGGAGACGCCAGCGCGGCGCCGCTGTTGGTGAAAAGGGCTGCGGCGACGGCACCGGTGGCCTTGAGAAAGTTGCGACGGCCGGAGGTAGGAGGTTGCTTCATGGTGGTTTGGTCCTTAGGGATACGGCTTGACTAGGGCCGATGTTACCACGATGGACTTGATCTGCGGCCATCGCAACGGTCCCCAAGGGCCATTCCACGAGAGCGGAAGAGCCGGCTGGAAGCCGGGGCCACCAAGGGGACTGCCGTTGAAAACTGAAATTGACAACGAAGGACGAAAGACTCAGACTACGCGGCGTGCGAATCGCTATCCTGTTTCTCCTGGCCGCTACTGCGTTTCCGTCTCTGAGCCGGGCACAAGCTCCAGTTTTCATGGTTGAACCGGCAGAGAGCTGGATTAAATTTCATGTGAAGGCGTCCACGACGATCGCCGGCAAATTCGACAAGTGGGACGCCTCGCTGAAGTTCACGTCCCCGGACGAAACAACCGGCGTGCTAGAGATCACAATTCAGGCGGATAGCGTGGATACCGGCAGCGGTTTGAAGAATGGAAAGCTGAAGGGCAAGGATTTTTTTGATGTCGAGCCGAATCCGGTGATTTCGTTCAAGTCCACGAAAATCGTGAAGACCGGTCACAACACGTACGAGGTCGATGGTGACTTCACGATCCGCGGAGTTTCGAATCCGGAGAAGCTCACGTTGCTTGTTTCTGGCAGGGGGACGGGTTCGGGCGAGATTAAAGGAACAATGGTTTTCAACCGCAAGGACTATGGGATGAACAAAGGAATTCCGTTCATCAAGATTGCTGACCATGTCGACGTCAGTTTCCACCTCAAGGAGAAGCATGTCAGCGGTCCACCGCTGGCCATTCAGTAAAGCCGGGCTGAAAGAATCCCATCCGTGACGACTCGCGCCGATTCGCGCTACGCCGGTTTTTGGCTTCGAGTGCCTGCAGCAATTCTGGATCTTATTGTCCTGGCGATCCCGCTGTCCGTGTTTGTTTCTTTCCTCGCGGTAGCTAAGGGAATCGCGCTGGCGTTCCTGAAACTCCGTCCGGACGAGCCGCCAAGCGCCGTTATCTCTACGTTTGGCAAGCCCGCTGTGCTGCTGGTTCTCTGTTTTTTTGTTGTTAGCGGATGGCTTTATTTTGCCCTGCTGGAAAGTTCCTCGTGGCAAGGAACGATTGGGAAGAGAGTCCTGGGACTTTATGTGACCGACGCAGAGGGAAACCGACTGACGTTCGGGCGTGCAAGCGCACGGTTCTTCGGAGGACGCTTCCTCGCCCATGCACCGTATTTCGGAGTTCTGTACTTCGCGATGGATTGCATCTGCGCTGGATTGACTGCGAGGAAGCAAGCAGGCCATGACATGCTCGCGGGCTGTTTGGTGCTCCGAAAGACAGCGGAAGGCATTCCGCAACAGTGCGATGCAAATCGGAATGCGCCGTAGTGAAGCAGCGCGCCATCTTGTAGTGCAGGTCCGGTTAGGCAAGAATGTTCGCAGTTGAACAGGATGGGAACAATGAGAACTCGAGAGTGGACTTGCCGCGCAGGTGTGTTGGGATTTTTACTTTTTGCTGCGGCCGTTGGGCTTTCAGCGCAACAAATACACAATGACAAAAACGTAGTGTGGCAGATCGGGGAGTTCGATCAGACTTCGCGGGAGTTTGGGCATAACTTTGATCTGGAAAACGACACTCTCAAGCCGGTGTTCACCGTTGGACAAAGCAAGACAGCGGATTGGCCGGCTTGGCAGACTACTTCGGTGAACGGCAGCGGCGGGAAACATCCCACGCCGTACACCATCCTCTTCAACATGCAGAAACCAGCAACGGGAAATTACCGGCTGACCATCGCGGCGCTGCTGGTGAATCCGAGCGTGCCGGATTTGCTGGTGGAGATTAACGGGCACACGGGCCAGTATTTTTTCAATCGTAAAATCAGTTACTACGCTGGAGACGAGCGCATTGATTCACCAATTTATGGCGGCGATACGTTGGAGATCGATTTTCCCGGAGAGTTTTTGAAAGCCGGGGAGAACAAGCTGGTTCTGACGGCGGTAGAGGACGCGGAGAATCCGGAAACGCGGGCCTCGTTGATCTATGACGCGCTGCGGCTGACAAAAGGCGGCAGTGGAAAACTCGAAACCACGGCGAGTGTGAAGCCGACGGTGTTCTACAGGCAAAAGGATGGTCAGACGTACGAAGTGGTGGACGTGACCGTCAGGGCAGCGGAGAAATTGAATGTGGCGCAGGTGGAACTAAGTGTCGGCGAGCAACACTTACATGCCGCCCTGAAAGGCGGAAACGCGTTTGGCGAGGAGCGCGTGGAATTTGAAGTGCCGGAATTCTTCGGGCAAGTTGCGGCAAACGTGGCAATTCATGCGAACGGCAAGACCTACCGTTCCAGCTCGATGATCAGCCCGGAGCGCAAATGGACGATTTACTTTGTGCCGCACGCGCATCTGGACATCGGGTATACCGACTATCAGGCAAAGGTGGCGGAATTGCAGAGCCGCAACATCGACAAGTTGCTGGCATTTCTGCCGAAGAATCCGGAGATGCGATTCAGCCTGGATGGCTCGTGGGTGGTGCAGAATTATTTTGCGACGCGCAATGAGGCAACGCGGAAGCAGTTCTTGCAATACGTGCACGAGGGCAAGATTGGCGTGCCGGCGCAGTATGCGAATCTCATGACCGGTTTCCCGAGCCTGGAGGAGCTGATTCGTTCACTTACTTATTCGCACGAATTGCACCGAACGGAAGGCGTGCCCTTCGATTACGCGAATATAACGGACGTTCCGAGCATCACCTGGTCGTATCCATCGGTGCTGAATGCGGCTGGAATTAAATATTTCGCGGAAGCGACGAACGTGGACCGCGGGCCAAGTGTATTGATCGGCAGATGGAACGAGAAATCGCCGTTCTGGCGTGAAGGACCGGATGGGGCAAAAGTGTTGATGGCCAATACACGGCAGTATTCGCAGCTTTGGTTCGTGTGTGAATTGCCGCCTCAAGTGGACGCCTGCCGGCAAGGGTTGCCTGCGTTTCTGCAGCAATTTTCGGCTGCCGATTACAAGCCGGACGCGGTGCTGATGTTTGGCAGCCAACTGGAGAATACGGATGCGCGGCTAAGCGAACCGGAATTCCTGCACAAATGGAATGCCACATTCACTTATCCCAAATTTATTCTGAGCACGTTTCCCGATTACTTCCGCTACATCGAAGGGAAATACGGATCGCAACTCGCGACGGTTACCGGCGACGGCGGCCCGTATTGGGAAGATGGCGAAGCAACAGACGCAGCGAACACGGCGATGGACCGGAACAGCCAATCGCGGGCGTTGGCCGCCGAGGAACTCTCGACCGTGTCGCGGTACTTGAATCCGTCGTTGGGGGTACCGCGGCAGCAACTGGATCGCATCTGGAAGAATCTGCTGCTCTTTTCGGAGCACACGTGGACCTCGTGGGATTCGGTGTATCGCCCAGACAGCCAGGAAGCCACAGGGCAACTGGCGACGAAGGATGAATACGCGATCGAGGGTCAGCAAGCCGTGAATGCGCTGGCGAAGTCCTCGCTGAGCCAAATCGCGGACCGGATCCACATGCCGTCGTCGTCGTTGATGGTGTTCAACGCTCTGAGTTGGCAACGGAGCGAATTGGTGGAGATGGATTTGAACACGAACACGATTCTCGCGGAGTATGGCGGAAAAACGCCGGTGCCGTTTGAAGTCTTGAGGGAGGGGCCCGGATACCGGCACGTACGATTCCTGGCGAAGGACGTTCCGGCGATGGGCTTCAAGTGTTATTCGATTGTGGTGCAGCATGAGGCCGATGGAGGGACGGTTCCTGCGAAACAAGAACCAATTGCTCCGGTAAGCGACACGATGGAGAACGCCTATTACCGCGTGCAGGTGGACGCAGCGACAGGCGCGGTGAAGAGCATTTTCGACAAACAAACGGACCGCGAGTTAGTCGATGCGGCCAGCCCGTATCGCTTCAATCAATATGTGTACGTGGAAGGCGGTGGGAAATCTCCGACGCAAATCGTGTATATGCGTAAATCGCTGCCGTTGGCGGAGCTGAAGATCACGCCGTCGGCTGACGGGCGAATCGTGGGCCTAAGAAAAACGCCATTCGGCCAGGTCCTGACGGTGGAAGCGAAAGGAGTGCACACGCCGCTGGTGCGAACGGAGATTGTTTTGTACGACGGGGAAAAGAAGATTGAATTTGTGAATCACATTACGAAGGAACCGGTGCGCGATAAGGAAGCTGTGTATTTCGCGCTTCCCGTGGCGGCTCCCAAGCCCTCCTTTCAATACGAAATCCAGAATGGTTGGGTGGACCCCAGCAAGGACATGATGAAAGGTGCTGGACTAGAGTGGTTCAGCGTCAGTCATTGGGTGAAAGCTTCGGGGGGAGATTGCGACGTGGCCATTGTGCCGGTGGATGCGCCGTTGATCACGCTAGGAGATATTAATCGGGGCGTGTGGCCGGAAGAATTTGCGCCAAAGAGTTCGACGATTTTTTCTTACGTTTTCAACAATTATTGGCACACCAATTTTCGCGCTGAACAAGGAGGCGAAACCACGTTTCGCTACGTGATGACGAGTGGGGCTTCGCTCGCACCCGCAGACCTGTCGCGGCTTGGACGCGCGGCGATGACACCATTGGAAACCGATGAAGTAATCGACCAGGACAAGGTCGGCAACCCCGAACGGCCGCTGGAACCGGCGCCGGTGAGCTTCCTGCAGGTGGATGGGGCGGGCGTCTTGGCGGAAAACTGGAAGGCCGCGGAAGATGGAAATGGAACAGTGTTGCGGCTGCTGGAAATTGCAGGCACCGAGAGTAGGGCCACTTTGCGATTTCCTTTGCTGAAGTTGCAGAAAGCGTGGCTGTGTACCGCGATGGAGGACGACATCAGGGAGATTCCGGCAGCGGGGTCGTCGATCCAAATCACCTTGCGGCCGCACGAGATTGCGACTTTACGGATTTTGGGAGAATTTCAACAGCCAAAGCCGTAGATGAAAGAATCATGGGCAGGCAAGGATTCAACCAGTTAGCAAGAGCAGGCCAAAGTGGTAGGTCAGGGCGTGGTTATAAGCACGCTTTGGCGTGATTTGTATCACGGCAATAGGTGCAGCGATTAGTATTTAATCAGTTTGCATTGCGCATTGCCGCTCAGCCCCACCCGTCGGCTACATGGCGAGCAGAAAATCATGCCATTCCAAGTCACAATTCCGATTAGGAGGATTTAAATCATGGGTACACTTACGCATACTCCTGCGGCCCTAAAAGAGACCGGGGAGTATATCAAGGACGTTCTGACAATCGCTCGAGCAAAGAACCCCGCAGAACCAGAATTTCTTCAGGCAGTGCAGGAAGTCCTCGAAACCCTCGGTCCCGCTATCAGTAAGCACCCCGAATACCAGAAAGCCCGGCTACTGGAAAGGTTAATCGAACCAGAGCGCGTGCTGATGTTCCGTGTGCCGTGGATCGACGATGCCGGGCAAGTGCAGGTAAATCGTGGATTCCGGATTGAGATGAATAGCGCCATTGGTCCCTACAAGGGCGGTCTCCGTTTCCATCCCTCGGTGAACCTTGGCATTTTGAAGTTCCTGGCGTTCGAACAGGTGCTGAAGAATTCGCTTACCACGCTGCCGATGGGCGGCGGCAAGGGAGGCTCCGATTTCGATCCCAAGGGGAAGAGTGATAACGAAGTGATGCGGTTCTGCCAGAGCTTCATGAGCGAACTGTATCGCCACATTGGCGCCGACACGGACGTACCGGCAGGTGACATTGGCGTAGGCGGACGCGAAATCGGGTTCCTGTTCGGACAGTACAAGCGGCTGGCGAATTGCTTCACCGGCGTGTTGACCGGCAAGGGCCTGAACTGGGGCGGCTCGCTGATCCGGCCGGAGGCGACGGGCTATGGCTGCGTGTATTTTGCGGAGGAAATGCTGAAGACCAGGAAACAGACGTTCGAAGGCAAGCTGTGCTTGGTCAGCGGCAGCGGCAACGTGTCGCAATACACGATTGAAAAGCTGCTGGACCTGGGCGCGAAGGTGATCGCGATCTCCGATTCCAATGGCGTGATTCACGATCCAGAAGGAGTCAACCGCGAGAAACTGGCATGGGTCCTGGAGCTGAAGAATGTGCGGCGCGGCCGGATTAAGGAATATGCAGACAAGTTCAAGACCGCGAAGTACATTCCGGTGGATCCACGGCTGGATTACAATCCGCTTTGGGCCATCAAGGCCGATTGCGCGTTCCCGAGTGCGACGCAGAATGAAATCAATGCGAAGGACGCCGCAACGCTGGTGATGAATGGCTGCAAACTGGTCGCGGAAGGCGCCAACATGCCGAGCACGCTGGACGCGACGAAGCTGTTCCTGGAAGCGAAGATCCTCTACGGGCCCGCGAAGGCAGCGAATGCCGGCGGCGTGGCCACGAGTGGATTGGAAATGAGCCAGAACAGCATGCGCATGGCCTGGACGCGGGAAGAAGTGGACGATCGTCTGCACAAGATCATGATCGCGATCCACAAGGCCGCGTTCGAAACGGCGGAGAAGTACGGTCACCCCGGGAACCTGGTGTATGGCGCGAACATCGCCGGGTTCGTGAAGGTGGCGGATTCGATGCTGGATCAAGGGCTCGTCTAAATCATCAAGTAAGGACTACACTTCCGGCGGGGTGGTTTTGGAGCCACCCCGCCGTTTTCGTATTCAGGGGAGTTCCAGCATGAAGCAGCAGTCCCTTGCGATCCCGTTTCCGGACGTGGAGATGCAGTTCGAAGGCTTCGACAACCTGATGCCCTACCGGGTGCAAAACATTCTGCTGGTGTCGAGCCTGTACGATTCGTTCATTCTGCGGGAAGACGGCCGGCTGAATGAACTATTGGTTAGCGAGTCGCAAGACTTGCACTTGCAGCAGATTCCTCGAATTACGCATGTGTCGAGTTGCCGCGAAGCGCTGGAACGGGCGAAGGCTGAGCCGCAGTTCAACTTGATTCTGACGAATCTGGCGGTCGGGGACATGAACGCGGCGCAACTAGCGCGAGAAATCAAGGCGGCAGGGCTGCAGGTACCAGTGGTGGTGCTGGCGTATGACTATCGCGAGATCAAGAAGTTTATTGCGCGGAATCCGGTGACGGAGATTGAGCGGATTTTCCTGTGGCAAGGAACGCCGCGGGTGCTGATCGCCATCGTGAAGTACATCGAAGACAAGCGCAACGTGGAGCACGATGCGTCGATGATGGGCGTGCCGGTGGTGTTGGTGGTTGAGGATAATATCCGTTACTACTCGTCGTTCCTGCCCTTGATGTACACCGAGTTGATTTCACAGACACGGCGGGTGATCCAGGAAGGGGTCAACCTGGCACACAAGCTGATGCGCATGCGGGCGCGGCCGAAGATTCTGCTGACCTCGAACTACGAAGATGCTTTTGCGCTGGCTGTGAAATACCAGGAGCACCTGCTCGGCGTGGTGAGCGACGTGGAATTTCCCCATGGAGGGGCGCTGAGCGTCGAGGCGGGATTTGATTTGGCGAGAAGCGTACGCGCACTGGCCGCGGATGTGCCGGTGGTGCTGCAGACCAGCCGGACGGCATTTCGCGCTCGGGCATATGAGGAAGGCTATTCATTCCTGCGGAAAGGCTCGCCAACGTTTTTGAGGGACCTGCGAAAGGTGCTGACGCAGCAATTTGCGTTTGGCGATTTTGTGTTTCGTACGCCGAATCGCGTGGAAGTGGCGCGCGCTACGGATCTAAATTCTTTGGAAGAGTGTTTGCGCACGGTGCCCGCGGAAAGTATCGCGTTTCACGGAGAACGGAATCATTTTTCGCACTGGTTGACGGCGCGGACGGAGTTTGCGCTGGCACAAAAATTCCGGCCACGCAAAGTTTCGGATTTCCCGACGATCGAGGATCTGCGGAACAACCTGATCGACTCCATTGCGGAATACCGGCGCGAACAGAGCGATGTACTGATCGGCGATTTCAAGCCGGCCGCGTTCCAAAGCGGCGGCTCCTATTTTCTGCGCATCGGTTCCGGATCGCTGGGCGGAAAGGCCCGAGGGCTGGCGTTCGTGCGGCACCTGCTGCACAAGCGGCGGTTCGCGCGGCGATTTCCGAATGTGCAGGTGGCAGTGCCGCCGGCGGTGGTGGTGGCGACAGACGCGTTTGACCGGTTTCTTGCGGAGAACAATTTGCTGGACTTCGCGATCCATGCCACGGACGACGGTGAAATTCAGCAGCGATTTCTGGAAGCTACACTTCCCGCGGCGCTGACGGAGGATTTGCGGGCGTACCTGGCAGAGGCGCGATTCCCGCTGGCCGTGCGCTCGTCGAGCTTGCTGGAGGATTCGCAATACCAACCGTTCACGGGAGTGTACGAGACGTTCATGCTCGGGAATCAGCACGAAGATGCGGGATACCGGCTCAACCAGCTGAGCGAGGCCATTAAGCTGGTATATGCGTCCACATTCAGCAGGCACGCGAAGGCGTATGTGCGAGCAACGCCATTTCGCCTGGAAGAAGAGAAGATGGCGGTAATCCTGCAGCAGGTGGTGGGCTCATTTTTTGGCTCGCGCTTTTACCCGGACTTTTCCGGAGTGGCGCGCTCGCGGAATTTTTATCCTGTTCCTCCAATGGCATTTGAGGATGGAATTGCGGCGGTGGCGTTGGGACTGGGACGCGCGGTGGTCGACGGAGGAAAGTGTCTGGCGTTTTGCCCGCGCTATCCGGCGAATTTAGTGCAGTTTTCGTCGGTGGAGGATTTTCTGTCGCAATCGCAAACGGATTTCTGGGCGCTTTCGTTGAATCATGTTCCGGAGGAGACTTCGCCTCCCGGGCTGCGTGAAGTGCGGTTCAGTCTGGACGTAGCGGAAGCGGATGGGACGCTGGATGCGCTGGGCTCGACCTACTCCGCGGACAACGACAGAATCACGGACGGATTGAGCCGGCCGGGCATGAGAGTGGTAACCTTTGCGCCGATTTTGAAATATGGCGTGTTTCCGCTGGCGGCGCTTCTGGACGAATTAGTGAAGGACGGAGAACGCGCGTTTGGGCAGCCCGTGGAAATTGAATTTGCGGTGCGGTTGGCACGTCAAGCCGGTGAGAGCGCGCAATTGGGATTTCTACAAATCCGGCCGCTGGTACTTTCGCATGAGGCGGAAGAACTGCACACGGAGGCGGTGGATCGCTCGAAACTGATTGCGCAGAGCACAAAAGTGCTGGGAAATGGGCGCGTGGGCAACCTGCTGGATGTGGTGGTTGTAGATGCGCAGAGGTTCGAACGGGGGCAAAGCCAGGAAGTTGCGGGACATGTGTCCTACTTCAACGCAAAACTTACCGGGGAGAATCGGCCGTATCTTTTGGTGGGCGTGGGGCGCTGGGGCTCGAATGATCCGTGGCTTGGGATTCCCGTGGAATGGGACGACATTTCCGGCGCGGCCGTGATTCTGGAAGCAGGCTTCCGCGATTTTCGGGTCACACCATCGCAGGGCAGCCATTTTTTCCAGAATCTTTCGGCGTTTCAGGTGGGGTACTTCACGGTGAATCCCGATCTTGGTGAAGGAATGGTGGATTGGGAATGGCTAGCGACTCAGCCGGCGGAGGAAGAACGGGGATGCGTGCGGCATTTGCGATTCACCGAGCCGGTGACGGTATTGATGAACGGGCGCGCTGGTGCGGGAGCCATCGTGAAGCCGGTAAATGCGACGGAAACGCAACGGGTTGACAGATGAATTAGTTCCGTATTGAGCAGCAAACCAAGCTGCAATTTGCCTGGCATCCTTGTGGCGATGTTCACGTGAGGGTGTCTCGCAGATTGCCGCGAAGTCAGATAGGTTTGTGCTGGCTCCAAGGTTGAGATCCTTCGACGCCAAAATCGCGCCTCAGGATGACAACCGTTATTACTTTCGCGCCCGGAGGCCTAAAGTGGTGAGATCAATCTTAACCTGTTCGGTGATTGCGCTGACACTGAGCTGTATCGGTGCGCAGGCACAGACCCGCAAAGTGATTCTGGATCAGGATGCGCGAGGGCCGGCGACGACCGACCAGCAGTCGATACTGATGGTGCTGCAATCCCCGGAGATTGAAACGCTGGGCATCACCGTCGTTAGCGGCGACCAGTGGCGCGACGAAGAAGTTGCGCACACATTGCGCATGCTGGAGTTGACGGGGCACGCCAACATCAAGGTATATCCAGGCGCCGTATTTCCGCTGATCAACTCGAAGGAAGAGATCAAACGCTGGGAGAAACTCTACGGAGTCGTGAATTATCAAGGCGCCTGGAACGAGCACAAAATCCGTTCTTCCACCGGATCGACGCTGACGGGAACGTGGAATTCCGGCGCGTATCACGAGCCATTCGATGTTCCCAATCCATTGCCGGAAGGAAATCCTGCGCTGAAGCCGGAGAGCGAAGACGCGGCGCACTTTCTGATTCGCATGGTGCACAAGTATCCGCATGAAGTGACAATTTATGCGGGCGGACCGCTGACGAATCTGGCCCAAGCGATCAGCATCGACCCGAAGTTTCCAGAATTGGCGCAAGAACTGGTAGTGATGGGCGGCAGCATTGCACCGGTGTTACCCATGAGCTGGGCGCAAACGAACCGCCGCGAATTCAATTTCTGGTGGGATCCGGAAGCAGTGCACATTGTTCTGCGCGCGCCATGGGCCAAGATCACAGTGACCACTGTGGACATCTCGGTGAAGACGAGAATGACAAAGGACATGATCGAGCAGATTGCCAAGGCAGGAACGCCGGCGGCGAAGTACATCGGCAAATGGGCAGACGAAGAATACCTGTGGGACGAACTGGCCGCGGGCGCCTGGCTAGATCCAAACATCATTACCAAAGAGGAGCAGTTGTACATGGACATCGACATTTCGCACACGGCCGGTTACGGCAACACGCTAGTATGGGTACCGGGGAGTCAACCGGGGCTAGGGGAACGGCTGGTGCATGTGCAGACAGAGCTGGACCTGGACAGATTCAACAGGAAGGTAATCGACTTGCTTTCGCGGCCGCCGAGATAGGGAGGCGGAATGGCTCAAATGCCGTGAATTGACGCAGACAGGTGCGCGGAAGAGCGCTCTATGTGGCCGAGGTACGGGAGGAAAGCACCCAAGGATTGGCTAACCCGTTTAGATTCTGAGATGAGTGGGTCCTGTTTTAATTCCGGCCTTTGGACATGCTCCTGCAATTTCCTTTTTGGGGTAGTCCGGCCCAGGGGAATCGCCGGACGAAGGAGGCAGCATGATCCTCAGCAACCTGATTCTTGCCGCCATTCTAGTTCTGGTGATTGGCAGCATCGTGTTTGGCGCCGCGGTGGCATTTCGAACCTACCTACGGTATCGCGGGCAGAGGCTAGTGACGTGCCCGGAGACGCACCAAGCGGCAGCGGTGCACGTAAATGCGGGGAAAGCCTTGAGCACGACGTTGATTGGAAAGCAGGCCATCCGTCTGGACCAATGTTCGCGTTGGCCGGAAAAGCGGAATTGTGGGCAGGAGTGCTTGAGCCAGGTGAATGCCGACCCGGAGCACTGCCTGGTCTGGAACATCGTGGCCGCGTGGTATAAGGGCAAGTCCTGCGCGTATTGCCAGAGACCCTTTGGGGAGATTCACTGGCACGATCGCCATCCGGCATTGCTTTCGCCCGAGCGCATCGCCAAGCAGTGGAATGAAATTCCGGCGGAGCAACTGCCCGGCGTTTTCGAGACGCACCTGCCGGTCTGCTGGAACTGCTACATCGCGGAAACCTATCGCCGGCAGAATCCAGACGGCGTGCTGAATCGTACTTGGGAACGTGGTGCAGGCGGAGAGTATGTTCCCAAGGAAGAAGAAACGACGCCACAGAAACGGGCCGCTGGCCGCTGAATCAGAAACATGCGTTGATTTGCATGGCTCAAACTGAGCCAGAGTTGCGGTAGTTCTTCGCCCTCTCGCTTGTATCCTGCTTGACTCTGAACCGGAGCCCGGAAATGGTAAAGTCTATGCCCTGTTGGAGAAGGGCAATGGACACGACCCAAAAACTTGGAACCCATCAAAAGGCATTGTCGATCAATCTGGATGGCAGAGTGTTCGGCTCGTTCGCCGAAATTGGAGCGGGGCAGGAAGTGGCGCGCTGGTTTCTTCGCGTGGGTGGTGCGTCGGGAACGGTAGCGAAGACCATTTCGGCATACGACAAGGAAGTAAGCGACGACTTGTACGGAGCCGGAACGCGCTACGTCTCCAAACCGCGGCTGCAGGCCATGCTGGACAATGAGTGGGCACAGCTCTTGAGTCAACTGCAAGCCACCCGCGGGGCGACCACCAAATTTTTCTCGTTCGTGGACACAGTATCTGCGCGCAACTTTTCCGGGACGAATGATTGCCATGGATGGGTGGGGTTGCGTTTTCTGCAGCAACCCGGCGGACTCCCCAGCGACGTGATCCTGCACGTGAACCTGCGAGATTCGAGCAATGTGAGGCAACAAGAAGCGGTGGGCATTCTGGGAGTGAACTTACTTTATGCGGCGCAACACGCCTTAACGAACCCGAGCGACTTTCTCGCGAGCGTGGCTGAAGATTTGAGTTTGCAGCGCATGGAAATTGATTGCCTGGAATTAAGTGGTCCGGCATTTGAACACTGGGATGGGCGCGAAGTGCACGCGTTCCTGGTAACCGGAGGCTATGCGGAAGCGGTGGTCTTTCCCGCCGATGACAATCTAATTCCCCCGAGCGAATTGCTTTACAAGAGAGCTTTGGTGCTGGCACCTGGGAGATTCGGCAACCTCGATCACCTGCACGCGGACTTAATTCGGGTTACGTTGGCGGAACTTCCGCCGGAGGAATTGAAAGAGAGCAAGGGTGGATTGGGGCTGTTTTGCCTGTCGTTTGCGCCCAGAAGCGACGAACTAAGGACGTTGCCCATAGCGGAAATTGTGGGCTTGGTGGAAGCGCTGAAGAAAATGGGCTATGGCGTGATGCTGTTCCGGTTGCCTGAATTGTATGAGATGAGTGCTTTTCTGAACCGCTACACCAAATTTCGAATTCATTTTGCGGTCCGGCTGTCGGTTCTCGTCCGAGTGATGGAGGATCGCTACAAAAGGCTGTCGGGAAGTGTGCTTGAAGGGGTTGCGCGCCTGTTTACGCAGAATGTGCGGTTAGTGGCGCATCCCATGTCGGTAGAGGAAGTCGAACGATGGGTAAAGGAAACCGGACTGACGGGATGGACGTGGGAAGAAACAGATGGGATGATCCATGCCGACAACTTGCATCCGGCCAAACCGCTCGATTATTTGTACAAGTATCTGCTGGGCGAACGTCGGATTCTGCCCAGCAAGGCTTCCCTTGGCTGATGCCCCGAGCGGACAGCGCCCAAAGGCGTCACAAGCTAGTGGCAGAACTCGCAGGCGCGGCCGACGGTGCCCAGGCCGAGAAGTTCCACGTGGGGCGACAAGCACTCCGGCTTGGCTGGTTCGTCGTTCATCAGCGCGGTGCTCAGATATTTCTTGTTGTCGTCGCAGAACACCGTAGCCACCACGGCACTGGGTCCGATTTTTTCCTGCGCTTTCACAGCCGCCAGGAAATTGCACCCGGAAGAAATACCGACCGCCAAGCCGAGATTGGTAGCAAGCTTCTGAGCCATTTGGATGGCATCGCCATCGGAAATGGCGATGACTTCATTGAGGTCCTTCAGGTGGACAATTTCCGGGATGAATTCATCGGATATGCCCTGTATGCGGTGATTGCCCACCTTGCAGCCCGTGCTTAACGTAGGCGATTCGGAGGGCTCGACGGGATGAATGCGAATCGAAGGATCGTGCTGGCGAAAGTGCTTGCCCACACCCATGACCGTGCCCCCGGTTCCGACACCGGCGACGAAAGCTTGCGGCCGTTTTCCGACGGACAGAAGCTGCGACCAGATCTCCGGACCCGTGGTTTCTTCATGCGCTTCGCAATTGGCGGGATTGGAGAATTGCCGCGGGAGGAAAACATCCTTGCGGGAAGCGGCAAACTCTTCGCACATACGAATACTGCCGAGAAAGCCGCCGTCCCCTTTGCTGACCGAGACAACTTCAGCCCCGTAGCTGCGGATCAGGTGGACACGCTCCTGGCTCATCCAATCAGGCATAAAGATTTTGACGGGATGGCCAAGCATGCGGCCGATAGCGGCGAAGGAGATGCCGGTATTGCCGCTGGTGGCTTCGGCGATGGTAAAGCCAGGTGAGATGGTGCCGTCGGCGTACGCCTTCTGGAGAATGCGCACGGCCATGCGGTCTTTGATACTGCCTGTCAGGTTCAAGTACTCGGACTTGGCAAAAAGGACGCGGTGGGTGCCGCGGTACCGGAAGTGAATAGAGACGAGGGGTGTATTGCCAACGAGCCGAGTGAGGGCCTTAAACTTGGAGGTGGGTACATCGAGTGTTGTAGTCATGACAATCCATTTGTGGCATGTTTGGGCGAATTCGGCAAGGGCTTGGCGCACGAGAGGAGAGTGGTCCTCCCGGGCCGGGCCGCAGGAGATTGGGCTTACAGGGGATAGGTCTGGGTTAGGGAGCGGTTTTGGACGATTCGTCGTGGGCGGAGACGGCCAGGATGTACCACGCGCCGTGGGGCAGCCATTGCTCCTGCCAGCGCCAGTCGTTGTCGGCGCCTGTTTGCTTGTATGTCAGGTTGTAGTCGATGTCTTCCTCGTCTTTGAAGCCTGCGGTTATGCCATTGGAGATGCCGCCAGGAGCATTGGTGAATTCCCAGGAATCAAAGAACAGATATTGCGGATTATTGTGGCCAATACCGTTCATCATCGAAGAATCGAATGGATTCAGCCCGAGTATCCAGTTGAGTTGGTTAGTGGCAAAAGCGCGAAGTTGCTTCTGGAATTCGGGATCGTTGGGGAACTGTTTTGCTGCCAGTCTTGCGGCGGCAGCGAGTGAGGACAGACGAGCGTTTTCGCCCTGCCACCAAGGCGCGACCTCGGTATTGTGCGGAAAAAAGAAAGTCGTGTGGCGATTGCCATCTTTATCCTGAGTAAGCTGGCGGGCATAGGCGAAGGGATTGTTGACTTCCTGATTGATGGCAAGCTGGAAGGCAAGCGACTTCTGCACGGCGTCACGCACTTTCTGCTGAACTTCGGGGCTGGCGATTTCGGAATAGTACAGCAGGCTCACCACCGGAAATCCCGCATCGGAGGCATGAAAGAAGGGGCGGGTGGCGTCGTCGGCGCGCCAATAATTGGAAAAAGAACCATTGGTGATGAGGCGGGCCATCAGGCTGGCGGCACGCTTATCCGCCGCGGCCTTGTACACATCTTTTTTTGTTGCGCGATAGAGTTCGGTGGCGGCGACAAGCGCGCAATAATCGTCGACGATGTTTTCCTTACCGTCGTTGACCAGCTTCAAATTATTCTTTTCCAGGAACTCGAAGGCGTCCTCGGCAGCTTTTAGATAGTCGGAGCTCTTGAACTCGCCAGAGAACGGATACGTGCTGGCAATAGCGAGCGCGGCTACGGCTACACCGCCGCCGGAACGGTAGCTGACTTCGTATTCGAGATCGTTATTGGCCTGCTCCACGATGCCTCGGGGTGATTTGTCGCTGGACTGATAGATGCCAAACTTTTTCATTTCGCCTGCGACTTTGCGTAGCTCGGGAACCTGTTTCGGGCCACCGCTGGAGATGGAACGATAGAAGGAACCGCCAGGAACTTTCACGCGGACAAGATAATCGGCGCCGAACATGGCCTCATCGAGCATATGATCCTGGTAGCGAATCACTTCCGGGACAGCGCGGGCATTCAGGAGTTCATTGCTTTTGAAGAAACTGTAGACCACCAAGGGAATCTGCTGCGGGTTGAAGTAAGTCGAAAACGAGAGATGGGAGAGATGCTTGCCGTAATCACCTGTGGCATCCCACCATCCGCCGTGGGCGTCTACGGTGCCGGTTTTCTTGCCATCGAAAGGGAGATGGCGATCGGCCTGGTCCATTCTGCCGCTGCTGCGCTCCTCTTTGAAGAAATAGATCGCGTCGGAGAGGGTGTTGCGCTCGAGAAGAAGACGCTGGACGAGGAAGGGGTAAGAGTGGATGGAACGGTTACCCGAGGTGCAGACAAGGTAGTAGGTGCCCTCGGTGGAAAAAGAGTCAAAGTCGATAGTCCAGAAATCCCAGTCGCGCCATTTCTTGACGGGGCCGGCGTGCTGCGCGGGAATGTCCAGTACCTTGTGGTGATCGCGAGCATCGTTCAGCGTACATGCGGCGAACTGATCCTGAGCGCTGCCCAGAATCACCGCGTGCTTCGGCCCGGCAGCGTTGTATCCAACGTGGTTGGTGAGGATTTTCGCTTCATCGGCGCGGGAGACGGGAACAAGGAACATCGCAGAAGCGCCGAACAAGACCATTCTGGAGAGTAGAGGCATGGCGGCCCTCGAATGGAGCGTGGATTGAATTGCGGGTACAAGGATACCGCAGGTTGGGTGATAAGGTGGTGACCGCGAACACCATTGCCTGGGTTATTTAAAACGTTTTAGGAAATAAAGCGACTTGCATTGACAGGGCTGCACGCGCCTACCTAAAATGACGCCGAGTTTGGAGATTGCCACGAAAAAGATAGGTTCCCACTGTATGTTCCTCGGACACCGCGTTGGTCTATTCATGGCGCTTATAGGCTTTTTGTTCTGCGTTCTCGTCCTTCCTACGAGTTCCCTAGGGCAGAATTTTTCGGAGATTAAGCCGAGTCCCCAGCAAGTGGCGTGGCAGGACTTGGAAATCGGCGTTATCTTCCATTTCGGCACCAACACATTTCTGGACCGGGAGTGGGGCGATGGCACCGCGGCGCCCAACGTCTTCAATCCGAGTGCGGTGGATGGCGAGCAGTGGATTGAGGCGGTGAAAGCGGCGGGCGCGAAGTACGTAATTCTGGTGGCCAAGCATCACGACGGCTTCTGTTTGTGGCCCAGCGAATTAACCAATTACAGTGTGAAGAGCAGCCCATGGAAGGGCGGCAACGGGGACTTGGTGCGAGAAGTGGCGGAGGCGGCAAGGAAGAATGGACTGAAATTCGGAGTTTATTTGTCACCGTGGGACCGGCATGATCCGCGCTACGCGGATCCTACGGCCTACGACAAATACTATCTTGGCCAACTGGACGAACTCAGCTCCGGCTATGGCGAACTGGTGGAGTTCTGGATGGATGGCGCGGGCAGCGCGGGCCACACGTATGACTTCGACCGGATTGTGCAGCAGTTGCGCATGTGGCAGCCGAACACGATGGTGTTCGCGGACGTGGCGCTCTACAAATACGCGGACCTGCGATGGGTCGGGAACGAGGATGGCCGAGTTCCCTACGAGAGCTGGAATGTGGTGGACCGCACCGGCTATCTGCGCTGGAGACCGGCGGAGGCGGACACCCCACTAAGAAAACTGCACTGGTTCTGGCACCCCAACGATGAAGCGAGCTTGAAGAGTTTGGGGGAGTTGGTCGAGGATTACGACCAGACTGTGGGTCGAGGCGCGCAATTGATGCTCGGGATTGCGCCCGATCGCAACGGCCGAGTGCCAGACGTGGATGTGGAGCGATTGAAAGAGTTCGGCGACGCCATCCAGAAACGTTACAGCCATAATTTGGTGAAAGAGAAGCAGGGTGGCGGGGGCATAGCCGGTAAGGCGCTTGATGGTGATCCGGAAACATTCTGGTCCGCGCCCGCGGGTTCCCACAGTGCTGTGATCGAGGTGAACTTTCGGGAACCGGTAACCTTTGATTGCGCGCTCACGATGGAATGGTTGAATGACGGCCAACACGTGCAGAAATATGCGATCGAAGTACTGGAAGGAGGCGGATGGAGGCGAGTGGCGGAGGGACAAGCCATCGGCCACAAGAAAATCGACCATTTCCCCCCAGTGACGGCGCAACAGGTGCGCTTGAATCTGCTGGCAACATCCGCAGAGGCGCACATACGCGAATTCCAGCTGTACAGCAGTGTTCAGCCGCGATGAAAATGTTACTTCATTAAGTACTAAACAATTAGTTTAACACCAGATTCGACACATAGGGGTTACCCGAATACGTGCAGCCGTGATTAGCTGGATTCATGCAAGCCATCCGGTTACAGGACAAGCGCCGAAGCCGCCGCATTCGAATCGGCCAACCACTCAAAATTCGCGCGTCCGATTCCGACGGCGCTACTTTTGAAGAAACGAATATGACGAAAAATGTGAGCCGCGAGGGGATTTATTTCGTCAGCCAATTCACGTCCTACCGCGAAGGAATGCGGCTTTACGTGACCGTCCCCCATCACGTGCCGCGCGATCCGCAGGACCGGGAATATCTGGGACAAGTGGTGCGGGTGGAAAGACTCGGCGAAGCGCAGTGCGGCGTGGCAGTGCAGTTCCTGACCGAAGTGAAATCTCCCCTGACGAACCGCTAGAATTCGGCGGCAGCGCGATCACCTGCGTGGAAGCGGCAGCGACTAGAATCGTCGCAGGAAGCATTGCGGCACGGGTCGCAACCGGTCGCATGGAAATGTGCCAGGCCGAGGGGTTTGCGAGTGTTTCCGGTACAATGAAAATGAGTGGGCCCGTTGTCAAATCAGGGCAGGTGGATCCGTGATACATCGCTACGTGTTTCATAACGACGAATTGCGACCGATAGAAAAGACGCGTTGGTCGCCGGGACAGGCGGGACTGATCTGCGGCTGGGGACTTTTTACCACAGTGCGAATCGTGCGCGGAGAAGCGTTCGCCTATGAGCGGCACTGGCGGCGTCTGGAGAAAGACGCCGCACTGACGCGGCTGCCGATGATCTATACGGGCGCAAGAGTGCGGGTGATGCTGCAGGAGGCAATTCGGGCGAATCAAGTTAAAGATGGTTGCGCGCGAATTTATCTGGTGTGGAATGCCGTAGGGAGTTGGCGAAGCGACGAGAAAATGCCGGAAGTGGATCTGGTGATTACCACGGCGGACGTGCCGAAGTATCCGCACATCGCACGGCTGGCCGTACGCGAACACGGCAGGCACGCCGCTTCTCCCCTGGCGGGAGTGAAGACCATTTCTTGGCTCGACAGCGTGTGGGCCGTGGCTGAAGCCCAACGCGACGGGTTTGATGAGGTGGTGTTGCTGAATGAACGAGGTGAAGTGAGCGAGTGCACAGCGGCGAATATCTTTGCGGCCAAAGGAGGCAAAGTCATCACGCCACCGCTGAGCTCGGGATGCCTGGAGGGGGTCACCCGAGGGGTTCTGATGGAAATTGCCGGCGAAGCGGCGACCAGTGTCGTGGAACAAACCATGCGGCTAGAGGATTTGTACAGCGCGGATGAGGTGTTCATTACCTCGACCAACCGGAACGTGATCGGGGTGAAAGAGATTGCCGGGCATACAATCGCTGACGGTTCGAGCGGACCTACCACCAAAAAACTCGACGAAGCTTTTGATGCGTACATCAGCGATTATGTGGAACGGCGGCTGGCTACCAGCCGCTAGTGCGTATAGGAATCTGCCTGGATCCCGAATACGGAAGGGCGATTGATTAAGGTTGAAGGCGATACGGCCGCAGTAGTGTTGGTTGGCTGTAGTTCGGCGGCGGCCACGGCTATTTTTTCGTGCGCCCAAGGGTTTCCAAGGAAGGATAGGAGCTGGCCACGGTAAATGCCCGTTCCGGCAAAACTCGCTTCTTTTCTAGAGCATCAAAAAACATCTCCAGCGCCATCCCGGCGTTTGGCGGAATAACGATAGTGGCCGTGAGTAGTCCGCTGCGCACCCAAGCCTGTCCGGTTTTCGGAACTCCATCGCAACCTAGAAATGGGATTGTCAGCCAGCGTTCGCGGTCCAGCTCGTTTGGCAATTCCTGAAATGCTTTTCGCGCGCCAATGGCCATGGCATCGTTCTGCGACAAGACCAAATCAATGACGGCCTTCTTGGAGGTCGACAGCCTTAGCCAGGACTGCACCGCGCGGTGGCCGCTCTCGTCGGTCCACTGGCCGTGCAGCACCGCCACCTGAATGTTCGCTGGAATGGTTTCGCGCAACCCCAACTCTCGTTCCTTCGCGACCGCGCTCAAAGACGGCCCTTGGATATACAAGATGGAGCCACCCCGCGGCAGTAGAGCAGCACATTGGCGCCCGGCAATTCGGCCGACTTCCACTTGATCGGAACTCACTCCAAAGATGGGCACTTGAGTGGTGCGCCGAAATTCCTCGATGTATACGGCGTCGCGATTAAGGATTGCCCATCCAATACCGGCGGTTACGGCCGCCCGGGCCACTTGCGGCAATGCGGTGCCGCCCACAGGTTCGAAAACGATCGCATGCGGCCGATCCGCTTCAGAAGCTTGAATGGCGCGAAGCAACTGCGTGCTCTGGGTGATGGCGTCGTTGTCTGCAAACAGGATCTGGGCGTCAACCCCCAACTTGCGCGCCGACTCCTCGGCGGAACGGGCCTGCTCAACCTGATAATCGTTGTCGTTGGTCATCAGGGAGACGAGAAACTTCAGTTTGCGCATGTGGGGGAAATTCCTTGTTATCGATCGCTCTGATTATATGGCTCAATCGCTTGAACCCAAGAACTATGTAGAGAATTCCCGTTTAGTTAGAGCGGGCCGTGGTTCGTGGCAAGGAAGGTTTGGACCCTAAGATCAGTGGTGGGAACCAGCAGGTAACTCGGTGGAGGCGGTTCCCCTGGGGCCTGCACCCAAAGTGGCGCGAAGCAGCACTGGCGCCAAAACTGTGGTAATCATGACCAGCAGGACGATCGCTGAGAAGAGTCCTTCGTCCACCACCCCGATGCCTCTGCCAATTCCCGCAAAAATCAGGCCCACTTCGCCGCGCGGCATCATCCCGAATCCGACCGCCAGGCGATTCATGGTAGGCGGACAGCCCCAACCCGCGGCGACTTTGCCGACGATGGCTACGATCGTGAGAGCCAGACCAGCGATGAGCACGTCTTTACTGGCCATGGTTTCCAGCTTCACCTGAATCCCCATCCACACAAAAAACAGCGGCACAACGAGTGATTCGATAGGCGAGAGCAATTCATGCAGCGACGCTCCCTCCACTTCCCTGTCAAAGAAGCTGTTCAGGACCATTCCCGCGGCGAACGCGCCGACGATGGTGGCGAGCTGGGCAACATTGGCCAACCAGGCAAACAGGAGAGCAAAGCTGACGCCAAAGAGAAGCTTCAGGTTGCTGACGCCAAAGTTGGCAAGGTGGCGGACAAGTTTCGGAGTAAGCCAGATGCCGATGCCTAAGGAAGCGACGAGAAACACCGCGGCTTTGCCGGTAATGATGGCAATGGAGGCGAAGCTGATGGCGCCCGTAACGGCCAGGCCGCTGACGACCGCGAGAACGATGAGACAGAGGACGTCGTCAATGACGGCAGCCCCGAGAATAATACGCGCTTCTTCGGTGGTTTCGCGGCCAATGTCGCGCAGGACGCGGGCTGTAATGCCGACGCTGGTGGCGGTGAGAATGCCACCAACAAAAAGATCGACCGCGAGGGGATTATTTGGATGTAGCAGCCTCATCACACCCATACCGAGGACCATGGGAAGAACGATGCCAAGAACAGCGACATAGGTGGCGTATTTGCCGACGCGCTGCATCTCCACGAGGCTGATTTCCAAGCCAACCATGAACAAAAGAACAAGTATGGCGAGACGGGAGATAATGTCGATGAAGGCATACACCGTGATATAGGTCTGTCCCTGTGGGCCGGCGAGTAGCTGAGCCAAGAGATCGGTGTGGGGGCCCGGCGGAAGGATTTTCAATGTAGCTTCACCGATGCTGTAGGAGCTGGTCAACGCCAGAGAAGCGATGCGCGAAAGGTTGTCGCCTTCGCGTAGCACGGTGAGCGTGGGGTTGCCCAGGTAATAGCCGAGATTGCCCGCAAGAAGGCCAACTAGAAGCTCTCCGAGAACCGCAGGCTGCTTCAACCACTTCATTAAGAAGCCGCCAAGCGCGGCGCCCAGGGTTATGAAGATAGAGGCGATCAGTATCGGCACAACGGGATCCGCATGAGAGAGGCCTGCGTCGGCAAGGAAGGTGCCAAAGAGCAGGTTCCCAACGGCAGAGTGGCAGAAATGGGCCAACACGAGCATTCGAGTAAACTCCTGGAATTCCGTCAGGTAGTGCGGCGGAGGAGACGGGTGGGGGTATTGTGGCGGTGTTAGGGGATAGGACGCAAGGGGAAGGCATTGTGAGGCGTATGCGTGTTACAATGCGCGACTTAGTGGGGGAAGGCAGGGGATAAACTGCATGACGGAAACGCTGGCACAAGCTGAAGCAGTGCTGGAAGTGATCTCGCCGGACGGGGCGCGGAAATATGTCCGCGTGACGCAAACGCCTTTCCTGATCGGGCGAGGGGCCGAAACCGGCAACCATTTGCAACTGACGGACCGGCGCATCTCCCGGAACTGCGGGGCTATCGTCACCGAGGCGAACCGCTATTACCTGGAAGATCGCGGTCAGCGGCGCGGCATTTTCGTCAACGGCGAAAAAGTGGAGAGCCGGGCACTTACGGACGGAGATGTCATTACATTTGGGCTGGAAGATTCCTACCAGGTGATTTTCCGCGCGGCCACCGGCACTTCGGACGAATCCATCCCGCAATTGTTGACGCGCATCGACCACATGACCAGCTCGGAGTCCACGGGCGGCGGGCTGCGAAAGCTGAACCTGCTGCTGGAAGCAACATCCCTGCTGCACTCGCAATTGCCGCTGGACTCAGTGCTGGCCAAAATGATCGATCACGCCGTGGCAGTGACGGATGCGGACCGCGGCTTGTTGGAAGAGGCAGTGGAGAGTCCGACGGCGAATCCCTCGGAACGACTGCGCGTGCGTTTGGCGCGGCGCAGCGGAGGGCAGCGGTTGCCTCCGGAGAGCATGACGCCGAGCCAGACGGCCATTCAACTGGCGATGAAAAAACAGTTGCCGGTGATTACCGAAGATATCGAGCAGGCGGAAATGAACCTGCAGGCGGCGGCCAGCATTGTCGCGCAAGGATTGCGCGCGGTGGTGGTGATACCGCTGTACGCCAGTTCGCGCGCTAGCAGTGAATCTGCAACCAACGTGACGCGAGGGGAATTTCTCGGCGTACTTTATCTGGATTCGAAGCGGCCGACGGCATTTTCCAAACTGGACCGGCAGATCCTGGATGCGCTGGCGGCGGACGCGGCGAGCATTCTGGACAATGCACGGCTGGTGGAACGCGAACGCGAGCGGCAACGCCTGGAACAGGAAATCGGCATCGCCCGCGATATCCAGCAAGCGCTTTTGCCCAAGAACTTCCGGGACTTCCCGCATTTGGCTGTCTCCGGCGTGAATTTTCCCTGCTTGTCCGTGGGAGGCGACTATTTTGACGTGTTTCCCCTTGATGACCACCGCACTGCCTTTCTGCTGGCCGATGTCAGCGGGAAAGGGTTGGGCGCGGCGCTGCTGACCACGATGTTGCAGGGAGCGCTGTCGGGAATGACGCTGGGAACAGACCCGGCACGCGTGTTCAATCACGTTAACCGGTTCTTGTGCGATCACGCGGAAGTAGGTCGGTACGCGACGATGTTCTTCGGCATTCTGGAGGATTCGGGGAAGTTGGAGTACATCAATGCCGGCCACCCTTCGCCCGTCCTACTGCGGGCAGGGACGGCGGAAGAAGCTTTCACGGAAGGCTCGTTCCCTGTTGGGCTGGTTCCCGAGGCGGAATTCTCCACGACCACACTGCAACTCGAGCCAAATGACACCTTAGTGCTGTATAGCGACGGGGTCACCGAAGCAATGGACCCGGACGAGCAACTGTATGGCACCGGGAGATTGCGCGCAGTGCTGTTGGGAAAACATGAGCTGGCTTTGGATGAGATTCAGAAAACCGTGCTGGAATCGGTCGAGAACTTTGCACGAGGAGCGCGGCAGGCAGATGACTTGACGATTCTTCTGGTGCGATTCCGTGCTGTGGGCACCATGGTGACGGACACCGACGTGGCGGGGGCGCGAAACGCCGCAGCCAGCGACTAAGACTATTGCAAGGGCTGGGGAAATCATGGGCGCACTTGGCGCAAGTCAGTGCGCCTTGTTTTATTAAGGGGTGCACGCCGGACCATGGGCCGACGGCGGCGTGAAGGTAAGGCCTGCGAGCTTTTCCGCCTCCAGCAGCTTGTTGAGAGCGGGAAGAGCTTCACTAGCGAACTTATTGCCGGTGTCGATGTTCTTGCCATACGCTTCACAAGTAGATTGATACATCTTCTTCACCGATTCGCTCGGGGCAATGTCCCCAGCTTGAACCATCTCCAGGTAGCGGGCCGCGTCACGATTGATTGTGCCGAATCCTGGCGCTTGCTCCGTGCCAGATTCCAGAGCATTCAGCTGTTTCTCCGCATCTGCGAAGGAATCGGTAAGTTCTTTCGACGCGGTGGCGGGCAGGGACTTCTTGCGATCAGCGAATTGAGCATCGAGGGGCGCGAGTCCGTGAAACGAACTGGCGGATACTTCCATTAGCTGCGAGAGTTTCTGCGATAGATCGAACTGGGCAGTATAGTCCGCTGGGGAGATGTGAATGCGGGGATCGGGAACAACGCGCAATTTCTGGCGATAAGATTTCCCTTCGACTGTTAAGACCAGGTCATAAGTTCCGGGTGAAACAAAGGCACCAGGCGGTTGGAAACGCGGCGTCTCGCCTGGAACTGCATGGTCGGGAAGGGTGTATTCGGTGTAATCGAGACGCTCGCCAAAAAAGCCAAAGGGCAGCGCTGTGGGGTGAGGATAGCGAAGGTCCCACACAAAGCGGTTGATCCCGGCAGACGTGGGTAAACTATCGGGCGGGTAGAACCAATATTCTGGAACGTTGGCCGGAGGGAGCGATTCCTTCTCCGGGATGCTGGAGAAATGACGGACGCGATTTCCCCTTTCGTCCAGGATGTCGAGAGCGATTTCGCCTTTCGGTGGCGCGCTGAACGAGTAATACAGCATGGCGCCGTCAGGAGGGTTTTGGGAGGTGGGATCGTCGCGTTGCAGCGGGGTGTCAGGATGATTGTCCCAGTGGACGCGAATGGCTGTCTGAGGTGTGAAAAAGTGGACGGGCGATTTCTGAAGGCTATCGTCTATTTGGCGGAGAGGAGAGACGTCGTCAAGAATCCACAAGCCGCGTCCGAACGTGGCGGCCACCAGATCGTCGCCATGGATAGCCAGATCGCGCACCGAAGCTGTGGGCAAGGAAAGCTGCAGCGATTGCCAGTGATCGCCACAATCAAAAGAAACGTACACACCGGTTTCAGTTCCTGCGAAAAGCAAACCCTTGCGAACGGTATCCTCGCGAATCACGCGAGCAATTCCCGCGTCGGGCAGACCGCTCACAATTTTTTCCCAGGTCTTGCCGGCATCGCGCGTGCGAAAGAAATACGGATGCGTATCGCGGCGCGCAAAGATGGCAGCGAATGCTGTATTGAGATCGTGAGAAGAGGCATCAATGGAATTCACGGTCGAGCGTTCAGGAAGCCCCGTGGGAGAAACCTCAGACCAGGTAGTGCCGTCATGCGTAATTTGAATAAGACCGGTCGAGGTGCCGACCCAGATCAAGTTGACATCGAGTGGAGATGGCGCAACGGCTTGAATGAAGCCGCGATTCGGAGGAACCTGAGCAGCGTCATCCTCATCATCCGCGAAAAATCCGGAATCCTCCAAATCGTCCTTCGAAGGAATATGCCCCGCCGCGTCTGATTTCGGCGCGGGTGAACTTGAAGCGGGCTTCGTGGTTAAGTCTGGGCTGATCTCCTTCCAGGCAAGGCCGCCGTCCGTATTCTTGAGCAGAAATTGCGAAGCATAGAAAATCGTGTGCGGATCGCGGGGCGAAAAAAGGATGGGCGTTTCCCAGCTGGCGCGATAGTTCGAGGGGGCAATAAAGAGAGTGGCGGTTTGGCCGGTGTTGCGATCCAGGCGAATGATGTTGCCGTACCAGCCGAGGGAATAAACGTAGTCCGGATGCAACGGGTCAGGCGCAATAAAACTGCTTTCAAACGAGCCGCTGGAAAACCAGTCACGATAAGTGGTCAGACCAAAATCCGTGCGATTGGGCACCACGACGGACCCGGAGTCCTGCTGCGCGGCATACAGACGGTAGGGGAATTCGTTGTCGGTAGAGACTCGGTAAAACTGCCCGGTCGGTTGATTGAACCAACTGCTCCAGGATTTGCCGCAGTCATAGGTAATCACCGCGCCCTGGTCGGTGCCTTCCAAGATATGATTCGAATCTTGTGGATCGATCCACAGAACATGATCGTCTTCACCGCTGGGAGTTCCCTTCCACGCCACAAACGTGCGGCCACCATCTTCAGAGCGATAGGTGGAGGTCTGCATCACATAAACCACGTCGGGATTTTTAGTATCGGAGAAAACCCGTCCAAAATAGTTTGACCCCAGGACGCGTGGGTCCGTGGTGATTTTTTGCCACGTTGTGCCGGAATCATCGGAGCGAAACAGGCCTTGGGCCATTAAGGCAAATATACGCTTGCCGCCCAGTCCGGGTGCAATGGAAAGGCCCACGCGTTGACGGTGCGCTTGGGGTAGGCCTTGCTCGCCCATGGGAGTCCAGGTTTCGCCAGCGTCGGTGGAGCGGAGTAATTGCGAGTCCACACCTTCGGCAGGCTTTTCGCCGGGGGCCGGTGGGATGTGGCGCATGGTGGCAACGAGAGTACGAGAATCGGAGGGATCGAAGTCCAGTTCCATGGGACTGGTGCGGTCGTCTTTGTAGAATACTTTCCGCCAGGATTTTCCGCCGTCCGAGGATTTGAAAATACCGCGGGCTTCGCCAGGCGTGAACGTGCCCGCGACAGCCGCATAAACCAGGTTGGCATCATGGGGATCGACAAGGAGCGAGGGGATAATCGGAGAATCGCGGAAACCGAGATAGGTCCAAGTGGCACCTGCATCGACCGATTTCCAGACACCATTGCCATCCGTCTGTTCTCCTGTGGCGACGTAAATGATGTTGGGATTCGAAGGAGCAACCGCCAAATCGCCAATCGACGCGACGTGCGCTTGGTCAAATATTGGAAACCACGTTGTGCCTGCATTGGTGGTTTTCCAGACACCGCCGCCCGGTGTACCCATGTAGTATGTTTTGGTATTCCCGGCGATACCCGCGACAGCGGTGACACGACCACCGCGATGCGGGCCAATGAGGCGCCAAGTGAGTCCGTGGAGGAGTTCAGGAGAGACTTGCTGGGCGTCGATGATGGTGGGAACGAAGCAAATCGAGAGCAGGAACAGGTACGAGATGCGCAGGCGCACGGACTGAGCTGGGAGCGATCGACTCATGAAATCTCCTATGGAACGGGCAGTTTAGCATGTGCGGTGACTAATTTCCGAACGCCGTGGTGCTTGCGGAGGGCGCAAACATGAACCTGGATGAGGTTCTTCGATTCATGAAAAGTGAGCGGTTGGCGGTATTGGCGACTGTGGGGGATGATCGACGGCCGGAAGCGGCGCTGATGGGATTCGCGGTGACTCCGGAGTTGGAGATTATCTTCGACACGGTGAAAACTTCGCGAAAATATCCGAATCTGAAGAAGAATCCGCGGGTCGCTTGGGTCATCGGATGCTCCACGGAAATTACCGTGCAGTACGAAGGAGTGGCGGAAGAGTTGGAAGGGGAAGAACTAGTGAAGTACAAGAAAACGTACTTTGCCACATTTCCGGATGGCCCTGCGCGGGAAAACTGGCCGGGAATTACTTATTTCGTGGTGCGGCCGAAGTGGCTAAGGTACTGCGATTACGATCCTTCGAAACGAAGGATTGAGGAGAAAGAGTTTTGAGAGAGTGCCGCAGTTTTTGTCGGCCGAAAGCCAACCGTGTAGTTTAGCGTTGAGATCCTTCCATGCGGAACCACACCGCCCCTCGGGACTGCCTGCGCTCACTTGGGGCAGGAACAGGCGAAGCGGCCGTAAAGTTGAAATTGCAAAAGCGGAGCAGGGCTGCCGCACTCCAAGGAATCAGAGTTCGCGCAAAGCCACCGAAACTGGTTGAACGGCTGCGCGAATCGCAGGCAAGAGCCCACCTAGAACACCCATCACCAGGGCGAAGAGAACGCCCATCACCAGGAGGTCAAAGGTGATCTTGAAAGCGAAGGCCACGTTGGAGAAAGTCTGAAAATTCATGGTGCTGGTGGTGAGGCCGTTCAAAGGAAGAACCGCGAGACAGCCGATGATACCGCCAAGAAAGGAAATCAGAAGCGCCTCAAACAGGAACGAAAGAATGACGTTCCATGTGGAGAAGCCTACTGCGCGCATAGTGGCGATTTCGCGGCCGCGCTCGGCCACGGCGGAATACATGGTGTTGAGCGCTCCGAAAATGGCGCCAATGGCCATAATGGCGGCAACCAAACCGCCGAGAACAGTAATAAGTCGCGTCATGGTGGTCGACTGCTTGGCGTAATAGTCGATTTCGCGCCACACATCCACGTTCATGCGGGGATCCTTGGTGACCGCATCCTTGAACTCCTGAAAGGTGGCGGGCGAGGTAAGGTGCACAGTGGCGGATTGAAAAATGTTTGCTGGTCGCTTCAGCACTTGGTTGAAAATCTGGGAGTCGCACCAGACTTCGGAATCGAAGGCGGAACCGCCGGCGTCAAAGACGCCGACAACCTGCCAATGCCCACCGGCAAAATCAATGTTGTTGCCGACCGTAAGTCCCTGGTAGGTCTTCGAAGCATTCTTGCCGACCACAAGTTCGTTCAGTCCGGCTTGAAACATGCGCCCCTGCACGATTTTGACGAAATTGCGGACTTCAAGCACGTTGGGCGAGACGCCACGAACCTGCACGTTAGCATCGGTGCCGGTGCTGATTAGCGGAACAGGAATCACTCCGACCACATCCTGGGTCAGAATCGGAGTACCCGAGGGATCGCGTGCTATGCCGGGGGCATCCTGAAGAACCTTAATGGAATCGAGAGTGATACCACCCATCATTTCCGAAGTGGAACCGGCGCGCATGACCAGGGCGTTTCCCGGAGAACCCGAAGCGACGAGCGTGGCCTTGAAGCCGCGAGCCAACGAGAGCATGGCGACGAACACGCCGACGGTGCCAGCAATGCCAAGAATGGCTACGATCGTTGAGGTCCACCGGGCGCGAATACTGCGGAAATTATAGGAAACGGGAACCGAGCCAAGGAAGGGGGCGAGCAAACCCGCAAGGATGCCGAACACTACGACCAGGATGAGCACCAGCGCAGCAATCGCCGCAACGGTGATGAAGAAAAAGAATACAAGTTTTCCGGCCATCGTCAGACTCTCCGCAAGGCGTTTACAATGCGCAGTTGCATGGCACCTAAGCCGGGCAGGAGTCCACTGAGAATCCCAGTGAGAACGGCGACGGCAAGGCCGAACAAAAGCATGGGTGGCGCAAGGACAATACTGGGCAGCAGGCCGTTGAGCGCTTTAGCAAGAGCTGGCACGGCAAGCACGGCGAAGAGCATGCCGAGCGCGCCGCCGATCAGAGCAATGGTCAAGGCCTCGGCGAGGACGAAGAAGAGAATGGAACGGTCGGAGTAACCAATGGCCTTGAAAACTGCCAGTTCGGAAGTGCGTTCGCGGACGGAGATGGCCATGGTGTTGCCAGTGACCAGAAGCAGTGTAAAGAACACGACTGTGCCAATACTCACGATGAGGGTTTGGATATTGCCAAATTGTTTTACCCAACTCGCAGCGAAAGCGGACTCGGTTTGGGTTTTGGTCTCGTACGGCGAATTCGCAAATTGGTCATCGATGGCTTTGGCGATACGGGGGGAATCATCGGGATTGTCGACACGCAGAACATACCAGCCAATCTGACCCTTAACCGCTTCAGGCACTTTTTCTTCAAAGTAGTCCCACTGGAACCAGAACTGGGTTTCGTCGTCCTGCGGGCGCTTGCCATGGTAAATGCCGACGAGATTGAATTCCCAGGCGCCGCCGCCATAGAGCGTGGTTTTAATCGGGATGCGATCGCCGATCTTCCAATGGAAGCGTTCGGCGGTCTGCGCGCCGGCAATGGCACCCTGTCGGTCTTTCAAAAAGGCATTCCATTGATCTTCTGGAACGATCAATTCGGGAAATACCTGGCGCTGACTTTCCGGGTCGATCACGAACTGAGGAAAAAAGTTCTTTTCTTCAATGTAGGTTCCACCAAACCAGTTGTTGTGGGTAACGACCTTGACGCCAGGAATGCGCAGGATTTTGTCGCGATAGGAAAGTGGAATGGTGTTGATGATGGAAGTGCGGTTGATGACCACGAGGCGGTCTGCCCCGGCTACGTCAGAGCCGCGGTTGAACGCGTCGCGCACAACCGCCAGGAAGACGAACAAGAACAAGGCAACCGCAAAGGACCCGATGGTGAGGAGCAGGCGGACCTTTTTACGCAGAAGATTCGCCCAGATGATGCGTGCGAATTTCATGCCACACCTCCCGCAGTGACGGGACGGGGAAGTTTTGAACCCTCCACCAGAACGCCTTTATCGAGATGCAGGGTGGTGTGAGCCCTAGCAGCCACCACGGGGTCGTGCGTAACCATTAGCACGGTCTTGTGGTGATGCCCGACAAGTTCCTCGATCAGCGCCATAACCTCATCGGCGCTTTTGCGGTCCAAATCGCCAGTTGGCTCGTCGCACAGCAGGAACGTAGGGTCTGAGACGATGGCGCGGGCAATCGTTACACGCTGTTCCTGACCGCCGGAGAGCTGGCGAGGGAAATGATCCATGCGGTCGGCGAGACCAACAACGGAAAGAGCCGTCTCTACGTGCGCGCGGCGCTCCGCCTTGGACAGCTTGGTAAGCAGCAACGGCAGTTCCACATTCTGAAACGCCGTAAGAACAGGAATGAGGTTGTACATCTGAAAGACAAAGCCGACGTGGCGAGCGCGCCATTCCGTCAATTTCCCCGCGGACATATGAGTGATTTCGTCGCCAGCCACGGTGATGCTGCCGCGCGTGGGAACATCCAGCCCACCAAGAAGATTGAGCAAAGTGGTCTTACCCGAACCGCTGGGGCCCATAAATGCCACGAACTCGCCTTGGGAAACGTCGAGATTCAATCCCTGCAGGACGTGTATCTCCTCGCCGCCGCGTCGATAGGTTTTGTCGAGATCGCGAACCTGGATGAGACCGCCCTGGCCCCCACTGCCGTCGACTTTGACCATTGAAAAGCTCCTATTTCTGGATCTGGACAGACTGCCCGTCACGAAGAGAGT
>DATERF010000087.1:0-2566 GCA_035271845.1 Candidatus Acidiferrum sp. | reverse complement strand
GCCAGCAGGCGACGAGCCATGGCTTCGGCGGCAGTTGTGACGTTGCCCACGGAATCGGTCGTATTGATCTCGATGAGCTCTTTGAGGATGGAGCGGGCCTCACGGTTCACGGCCTCGCGATTCTGGGCGCCCGCAGAATGTCCTAAGAACAAACTGGCGCAGAGAGCCATGGCGCACCTAAGCATGCGATGCATTCGTATCTCCTCTATGGTTCCGAGAGTAAACGCACCTGCGTGCGGCGTCAAATCCCACGTACTTGCCGCCACTCGCGGAGTCCCTTAGACTGAACGGGTTTTCTGCGAAGGAGGACCGTCATGCCTCTTGCGAATCGCCGCATCACGCCGATGCTCTGCGCCACACTGCTGTTTCTTGCCGGAATTGTAGTGGGGAGCGTGCTGACGCGCCAGGTTTCCGCCATCAACAAATTCGGCCAGCCCAAAACCGTGGTGCATGTTGTGGCTTACAAATTCCGCGATGCCACTTCCTTGAACGACCAGGAACAGGCCATTGCCGGAATCAAGGACATGGCCGCGAAGATTCCAGGCGTCAAGAATATCTGGCTGAAGACGGAGCGCAACCAGCTCCGTGATTTCAGCGGCGTCTATGTGATTGAGTTCATCAGCCCCGAAGCCGCTGCCGATTACGCGGAAAGTCCCATTCACGATGCGTGGCGGAAAAAGTGGGAACAACTTCGCGAAAACAGCCTGTCCTTCCAGGTTTCCAATTAGTGCCGTTCCAATTTGTGTCGTGAATTCTGGCTGGCCAAGATGCAAGGCGTTGTTTGAGTTTGGGAGAGGTTCATCGAACCCCCGTGCCATTTGGTCAAGTGAATTGGAACGGCATTAGCCGGCGCTACTCTTCGCGAAAAATGCCGTATTTCCGGCGCAAAAACGAATCCAGCAGCGTATCCGGGAGGATGCGCCGGCCGAAAGATGCCCATTTCGCCAAGGACGTGACCGGATAGCGCGCTTTGGGATGTGGCGATTCGATGGCGTCCTGGATAACCCGCGCGCAATCTTCCGGCGTGGTCTTGGAATCACCGCGGCCCTTGTTCGCCCCGCTCCACGCTCCCGCATAGATTTTCGCGTAGGGCCCCGCTTTTGCCGCTTCGATGTACGGTTCGGCCAGCGCCTTGGCCGTCTGCTGAAAATTCGTAACGATGTAGCCCGGCTCGATCAGGATAACTTCCACGTTGAACGGGAACATCTCCAGGCGCAGGGCGTTGGAGAGCGCTTCGAGGGCGTGCTTGCTGCTGCTATAGGCGCCATAGGTTGGCGGCGTGAGAAAACCGCTGACGCTGCTCATCATCAGGATGCGCCCGCAGCGGCGCTCGCGCATGTGCGGAAGGACGGCCTGAGTGACGCGCAGAACGCCGAAAACGTTGGTTTCAAATTGTCGGCGCAGGTCATCGAGCCGCAAGTCTTCAATCACCGCCATATAGCCGACACCCGCGTTATTGATGAGAACGTCGATGGCGCCGGCCTTCTGCAGAACGCTCTGCACGGCCTGCTGGACGGAAGCATCGTCGCAGACATCCAATTCCAGTGTTTCAATGGGGAGCTTCTTCTCCGCTGCCAGGCGGTCGAGGTCGGCGCGTTTCTCCGCAGAACGCCCGGCGGCAAAAACGCGATAGCCGCGCTCCGCAAGCAAAATGGCGGCAGCCCGGCCGAGTCCGTCGGTGCCACCTGTAATGAGGATCGTTTGTTGTGTGTTGCTCATATGCCTTTTCCGTGGGACGCGCACATTGTACGCACCTCGGCGGCCGGATGCCAGCATTTGGCATAGACCAGAGGCTTCCCCGCAAACTAATCGCGGCCCTGCTTCTTCTGGGCGATATCAGAGGCTGGCGATCAATTGCTCGACGGTTATGCGAACATCGCGCAGAATCCTTCGGAGGGTGCCGAAGGCGATTTCATCTGCAATGAAACTGTAACGGGAAGCTTCTTGGCGTCCGTTGGATGACGGAGGCGAACGTGACTGCCTTTCTGCCGAACTGCTTCGTATCCGAACTTGGCTAAAGCGCGGACTAACTCGTTCCCGGAAACTACCGGAAGCCGGGGGTTCTTCGAGTTACGACAACACTGCCAACCAGAACTTCGCTGGGATCGGGAATTTCCTCGCCACGGCTATCCATGTCTTCGAGGACCAGTTCGATTGCTTCGCGGATGTTGGCGAGTGCTTCGGACGCGGTCTTTCCCTGAGAGTAGCATCCCGGGAGAGAGGGACACACAACAACGAAGCCGCCATACTCCGCGTCCGGTTCAAGAAAAACCTTGAAGTCGTGGGTAACCATACTTGAAATCCTGGCCGAGCGGATTTGGCATCACAAGGACGGTTTTGCGCGCAACGCTAGTTGTCTCCGAGATTCTCGGGAAGTTTGCGAAAAACAAGTGCAGGAATTGAGCCCCAACCCTATACGGACCCTGGCTACAGGATAAGCGGGCGGAATCAATCCTCTTCGTGAATCGTCACGAGCCGCACAACTTCAAATTCCTTCTTGCCGGCCGGCGTGGCGACGTGAACTTCGTCCCCCACCTTGCGATTGAGCAGCGCGCGGCCGATCGGG
>DATERF010000086.1:0-4920 GCA_035271845.1 Candidatus Acidiferrum sp. | reverse complement strand
GCGCTTCGACTAAAAAGAGAACTTGAGGGCGAACTGTATCTGCCGTGGCGGCCGCGCAGCCGTCAAATCGCCGAACTGTGGCGTCCCGAGACTGGTCGCGTTGTTTCCGTTTTGCGGTCCGCTCTGCGCGAACAGGAAATTCGTGTGGTTCGGGAGATTGAAAAACTCCGCACGAAATTCCAGATCCGTCTTTTCCGAGGTATGGAAGAACTTGAATACTGAGAAGTCCCATTCTTTGTATCCCGGTGCCTCGATGGTATTCCGGCCGACGTCGCCGAAGGAACCCAAAGGTGGATCGGCAAACGCGCAGGTGTTAAACCACGCGGTTGGTGTGTGAATCTTGGCGGGAGCTACACAGGTAGGGTTGCCCGGGACAGTGCCCGCCCGGGTTGGGTCGCCGACCTGATCGGGACGCTGGGAAACGCCTCCGGCGCCGCCGTCAGCATTGGCGAAATTGCCATTCTCGTCGAGCACGGTGTACCAGTTGCCACTGGAAATCGAAAGGATATTCGCAATCTGCCAGCCTCCGACCACCTGGTTCACAAACCCCGTCGCATCTCCCAAGAAGTGTTTGCCGTGACCGATGGGAAGTTCGTAAATCGAATTCAACACGAAGCGGTTGCGCACGTCAAAATCGGAATTGCCGTATTCGGCTTGCGGATCGCGGAAGTAACGGAAGTCGCTGTTGTTCTGCGTAGGACCAAGGTTTGCGTTGGAAGCGATATCCAGCGAGTGCGCGTAGGTGTAGGACGCCTGGAACTGCAGGCCTTTCGCGAAGCGCTTTTCCAAACTAGCCTGCAGCGAGTTGTAATTGGAATCGCCGGTGGAGCGGAACCAATCGATCCCGGTATCGAATACTGGCGAGCAGTCCTCCGAATATTGCAAGGAGCACGTGTGCGGGTCCGGCGGATTGATAAGTGTCGCGAACACCGGCCGGCGCGGCGCGGTTGCGTCGTTCGGATTGGGGTCGGGCGCTGCCTGGTTGCCGTTGAAGAACGTGTACAACTTCGTGCCTTTGGAACCTGCATAGGTCAGCGTGAACACGCTGTCCGCGGGGAGTTCACGTTCCACGCTCAAGTGCCACTGCTGCATATAAGGTGTCCGCAGGTTCTTATCGACGGAGAAAAAGATCGGGGTGTTGGGATTGACCAGTGAGTTAGCGGGGAAGCCGCCAGCTAGTGCGGGAATCCCAGTCACGCGGCAATCTCCCGCCGCAGCGTTGGCCGTAGGCGCGCCGCAAGGTGAAATGAAGGATTGGTTGGTGAAGAAGGGAGGATTGAATCCGGGACTGGGATTCGAATATGGGCCATTCTCCTGCCCACCGTAGAAGATTCCATAGCCCATTCGCAACACGGTCTTCGGGGCAAACTGCCACGCCAGGCCGATCCGCGGCGCGAAATTGTTTAGGTCCGAGTTGATCAGCCCACGACTGCCTGTGGCGCTGATCTTTACGTATTGCGCGATGTAGGGCGTGAGCTGCGCCGTTTGTCCTTTCGGCACGAAGATCGTAGGATTAGTCGGGTCGCTGAGGTCAAAGTTTCCCTCGTCGTTGTGGCGATCAGCAACGGTCCCAAACAGTTCGTAGCGTAACCCCAGATTCAATATTACCGTCGGTGTTACCTTCCAATCATCCTGCGCGTAAAACGCATAGGTGTTCCGGAAATAGTCGACGTTGTGCAGGTTGTTGATGCTGCCGCCGCTGGTAAACCCTGCCATGAAGGAGGCAAACCCGCCTCCGCCACTACCGATGTCTGCCGGATTATCGGTCAGCGTGGGACTGAAGGCGAGCGTCCCGCGCGCTGCGGCAGGTTGGAAAATTGTGAACTCTTCTCGCCGGATCTCGGTGCCATATTTCCAGGTGTGGCGCCCGTTTACCCAGGTGAGATTCTCGGAAAGAGTGTAGGAATTTTGCAGCTCGATCGAAGGCAGGAACGTAGGACTGCCCAGCGTGGCGACATCGCTGAAGGTCAGCTGCGGCAGCCCACCAATGCCCGCCGAAAAAGGAACGCCTGGGAAATCGATGTTTGGTTCTGCCGATACGTTGGTGTTTGCATTTAATTCCAGGCGATGGGCGTTCACCCGGTTGTAGCCTAGGCGGAATTCATTGATCAATGTGGGCTTGAAGATGTGCGTCCAACTCGTGGCAAAGCTGCGATAGGCGAAATCCTCCTGCCCACTGAAGAATCCCCCACCATCGGCCAGCCCACCGAAGGTTCCAGGAATTGAGCTGGGTTGGTTTTCGAAGCTGAAGCGGAAAAATGTGTTGTCATTCTCATTGAATTTCTCGTCCACGCGAACATCGAAGTTGTTCCGCGTTTCCTTGCGTACCGGATTAGCGACAAAGTTGTTGCCGCTCGAGTTGATCGGCCCAGCCGCTGGATACAACGCTGCCAGCCGCAGTGCTAATGGATCCAACGAACCGCCACCCGCGACGACTGGCGTAGCTGGGATGATGTTCAAAGGTTTTCCCGTTCCGTCATATTGGAATGGCACCCCGCAGAAAGTCGGAGCCGCGCCGGGCTGGGAAGGAGGGATGACCTGCGCCAGCTTGGCATCGAAAATCTCGCCGGCATACGTCGACACCCCATTGCAATCCGTTCCAGTCACGGTCGTGTAGTCGATCAGGCTCGAAAAATCTCCTGTCCGCCACGCCGTCGGTGGCACGAACGCAACCTGAGTTTGCGCCTGACGCACGCGGTATCCCTCATAGTCCACAAAGAAGAATGTACGTCCCCGGCCGTCGTAGAAGTGGGGCAGCAACACCGGTCCGCCAAATGTCGCGCCAAACTGGTTCTGCTGGTACTGAGGTACGGGCCCCAGCGGATCAAAGTAGTTCCGCCCGTCCAGCTTGTTGTTGCGCAGAAATTCCCACGCTGAGCCGTGAAGCTGGTTCGTCCCTGACTTGATGACCGCGTTCACGATCGCACCATTGCCGCGCCCAAATTCCGCGCTGTAGGCGTTGGTCTGGACCTTGAACTCTTGCAGGGCCTCTACCGGAGGCTGGATTACGAAGTTCGTTTCGTTGAGCAGATCGGGGAGGTTCGAATTGTTGTCCACGCCATCCAATAAGAAATTGTTCTGTAGCGATCGCGCTCCATTGGAGCTGAAGCCGTATCCGCCTTCATCACGAGCGCCCGGTTCGCTGGGTGCCGTGCCCGTGCTGAGCAGCGCCAACTGTGCGAAGTTTCGTCCGTTCAAGGGCAGGTTGCTCACGCGCTTCCGATCTACGACCTGTCCCAACTCCGAAGTTTCGGTCTCCAGCAGCGGCGCCGCTCCCGTGACCACCATTTGTTCGGATATCTGCCCTACTTCCAGGGACACGTTGATAGCGACGCGCCCTTGCACGTCCAAGTCCACAGCTTCTGATACCGCCTTCTTGAACCCTGTCTTCTCGACCGTGATCTTATAGCGTCCAATGTGCAGAGGACTCGCGACGTACTCTCCCTCGTCGTTGGTAGAGAGAGTCATTTGGACGCCGCGATCCACGTCCTCCACCGTGACCTTGGCGCCCTGAACCACCGCACCGCTGGCGTCGCGTACCAATCCCACGATGGTACCGGCATCTTTTTGCGCCCATACCGGTGCGGCGAAGCCAATAGCTACCACAAGGAAAAACGTCACAAGAATTGGTCGGGTGCGTGAAGAAACGGTCATGGCAAGCCTCCCTAAGGTGCATTCCAGAAAGCGCTGGACTCTTTGTTGCGAATTGCCAACGTATTGCGTAATTTTACGAATTATTACTTTTACTTACGTTTTGCGCCATTTGTCAACCGGAATATTCTTCGACCCGAGAGAGAGAAGACCGGCTACGCTTTGGAGGGCAGCGCACCCCGCCCCAGGGTGTTCCACTGCTGACGCATAAAAGCGGAAAGCGCGTTGCTGTCGCGAAACGCCTCCGTGCCGCCTTCCTTCGTGGTCGAGTAGGCTCCGGTCAGGTTCGCGAACGCCAGGCAATCGTCAAGCTTTGTGCTACGCAAATGTTGGTGGATGAAGCCCGCATCGAAGCTGTCACCAGCCCCCACATCGTCTACAAACTTCCCGATGGGAGGCGCCATGCTCCACTGTTCCTCCCCACTCCGGCAGATCGCAGCCGCCGTACCCCGCTTCACTACCACCACCTTGGCGTAGCGAGACAACATGTTAAGCGCTTGCGCAAGGTCGTCCGTGTGCGCGATTTTCTTCGCTTCACGATCGTTTGGGAAAAAAATGTCGACATGCTTGAGAACTTCCAGCAGGTCTCCTTCCCACTTATTCTCAGGGTCGTCATTGGTGTCCAGGGATGTAGACAGTCCCGCAGCCTTTGCCCGGCGGAACAAGTCGCCGATTCGCGGGCGCAGGGCGCGGTGCAGAAAATACGACGAGAGGTGCAGGTGCCGCGCGGAAAGAACGTAATCGATGTCGATGTCTGAGTAACGCATCTCAAACATGGTGCCGGGAAAGGTAAGGATGTAGCGATGCTGCTGGTAAGGTAAAGCAACAGTAAGTCCTGTGGGTGTGCGACCCGGGGTTTGCTGCACGCGGCTTACGTCAACCCCGGCTGCCGTTAACCTTTCCAGCGCCATCTTCCCCAGCGGGTCTCCGCCAGTTTTCGAGATGAACCCGACCTTGCTTCCAAGCATTGCCAGGTTATGGGCAAAGATTGCGGACGAACTCCCCAAGGTGAGCGCCAGACCGCTGGCCAGTAGCTCGCGGTCCAGTACCAGTTCCTTGGGCAGGCCATAGAGGATCAGATCGAGATTGATTTCACCCACCACACATACGTCCAGCTTCGGCATCTTCGCCTCCACCATCCACTGCGAACCAACTCAGCCGTGCGTGCTCCCCTACGCGCTGCTGAAACTCACATCAAACGTTTGCCGCAGTCATGGAACTCACCCTCGAACCATTCCGCATGCCGTCGCATACGAACGCAGGACGAAC
>DATERF010000085.1:0-3980 GCA_035271845.1 Candidatus Acidiferrum sp. | reverse complement strand
TCTGTTTTCGAATACTTCAGCGCTTTCGCGGGGTCCTCCAGGAAAACGAATCTCTTCTTCCATTCCGGGGCCGCATAATAGGTGAGCTGTATATAGGGAACGCCGTCGGAGAATACGACGGGGAGATCGGGATGCCCCGCTTTTTGGATCAGAGCTTCGACGGGCAGCGCCGGATTATCCAGCCGAAGCGAATGTGCAGACCGCCAAAAACTGAATTCGTGAATCGCCACGCTCGAAAACACAAAAACGGCAAATAGCAAGACCACTTTCCCCCTTGCCAAAGACATCACACAAGCCATCGCCAACGCCACGCCAAGGACGAAGGCTTGTACGTACCGCTCCGACATCGGCCCGTGCATCAGGTTGGTGGCGAGAGCGGTAGGAAAAGGGAGCGCGAGAAGGGTAAAGAGCAGAGCCGCCTCGACTGGGTCGCGTTCCACACCCTCGCCCGGCGATCCCTCCACTGGCAACAGGCGCGCACCGATGATTCCTGCGACGTTTACGGCTACCAAGGCAATACCGAATGCGCCGCCCGTCAAGAAGGAGCTTCCGTACGTTATGGGAATAGAAGAGAGGCCGTAGTGGGTCCAGACATGCGCCCCAAATATCGCTCTGGCACTTGAAAGCAAAGGCCAGAAAAACAAAAGCGGCACAGGCCCAAGAGCCAGGGCTGCCCAAACTTGCCACCTGAAGCGGCGCGTCCAGATGATATATACCGACTCAGCCACATAAAACGGGAGCATGGAAAAGACTGCATAGTAGTGAAGCGATTCCGCGAGCATCAGGCTCACGGCGAGCATGACGGTCCAAAAGGGAGAGGGAACACGCTGGTAGCAGACCAGCGCAAAGGCGATGCAGGCAATGAGCATTCCGTAGGCCCGTCCGTCCGTCGCGTAGGTATGAAACAGGGTGGTCAAGAGGAGAAACACGGCACAGAGGAACGCAATCGAGTCGCTGTATTTCTTTCTAACGTACGCGAATACACAGATCAGAGTACACGGAAAGGCCAGAATCGCGGGCAAGCGCACCCCAACGTGCTCGTTGTGGACGATGTGCAGGGCGGCTTTCTCGATCAGATAGAAAAGCGGGGGATGGCTGTCAACCCCTCGCGAGAGAGCATTCCACATTGCCCGGGCGTTGGACTGAGAGGCCACCAGCATGGTGAGCACTTCATCGCACCAAATGGGCCTCGTCAAGGCTGCCGCCACTTCACGGACGAGGACATAGAGCACGAGCGCGACCATCAGGCCCAGAATTACCTTCCTGGATGGTTCGGGAAGCTCATACCCCGCGGTCACTGGACGTTCTTCGATTGTCACTCTACCGGAATCCATTCCGATGCTCCCTTGTTTCGCGATGAAGAACAGCCATCAAAGACGTGCCCAGCAGTTTCTGTGGGATGACTTCGCACTTAGCCAGCAAGCCCAGCACGTTATTGATTCCCGGCGTGCGTGTATCGAACCCTGCGGAAATGATCCTGGCCTGATCCCGGCGCCCCCAAAGCCACAATTTTCGAAGCATCAGAGTTGGTACGAGTGGTAGCCCCCAGTACGTCCAACCTGCTACTTTGAACGGGCTCCGATCCGCACACTCTCGCAACATCTGGATCGAGTAGCGCCGCACATGGCCGGCGGCCACGTCATAGGCCGAGTAAGCCCACTGCCCGGCGGGGACATTAATTACGAGCTTTCCACCGGGCGCAAGGTGAAAGAGCACAGCGCGCAAGAAACCATCCTCGTCTGCAATATGCTCCAAAACATCAAACAGGAATATCAGGTCGAACTGCTCTTTGAATCGCGCGTTCATCTGAAAAATGTCATAGCAACAAACGCGGCTGCGCCGGCTCAGATTCTGTTTCAACGCGTACTCGTTCAAATCGAAGCCGGTTACTTCATGCCCATAGGCATCCTCGATTTGTCTTTGCAGCAGGCCGTGGCCGCATCCGATCTCCGCCATGTGATGCGCACCGCTTAGCTCTTCCCCCGCCAATCGCTGGAGCACTGCAAACCGCCGCCGCACCCAGAAATGATCGATCGAGGCGATCTCGAACCAGCGGTCCGCCATGCTGACTTTGGCGGGCGCAGATAAGTACTCGATGTTCCGCTCCGCCGTTTTATCTGCCGTTGCGTTTGTGGCGCTCATTGCCCTGCGTCTCGCCGCTATCCGCACATCTTCATTCTTGACCATGCTCAACCGCGCCGCCGCGTCTGTCCACGCGCTCTTTCCCTAGCCCCACGGTGCGCCCCACAATGTATTCTGGCCGCGCTTTGGTCTCCTCGTAAATGCGCCCGACGTACTCTCCAATCACGCCGAGGAAGAACAGCACTGTGCCGGAGAAGAACGTCACCGCAACGAGTAACGCTGTGAACCCTTGCGGTGATTTATGCAGGAAAACCCTGATGTAGATCGAGTAGATCACATACAAACTGGAAAGAAACATCACAAACGCGCCAAAAAGCGCCGCCGCGCGGATGGGCACGATGGAAAACGCAAAGATCCCGTCGAACGCAAGTTTCACCAGCCCCATCACGCTGTACTTGCTCTTCCCCGAATGCCGCTCGGCGCGTTCCACCTCAATCCCCACCTGACGAAACCCCACCCAGCTCCGCATTCCCCTCAAGTAGCGGTGATGCTCCGGCATCTTCCTGACTTCCTCGATCACCCGCCGCGACATCAACCCGAAATCGCCGGAATCCAGCGGCAAACGGATATCCGAAAGTGTCGCCATCATGCGGTAAAACACAAAATAGCAGATGCGCAGCGCCAGCGGCTCTTTCCGTCTCACCCTCTGCGCGTACACAACGTCGTATCCCTGTTGCAATCTCTCCACAAACTTCGGGATTATTTCCGGAACATCCTGCAGGTCTCCGTCCATCACAATCGCTGCATCGCCGGTCACGTGATCCAGGCCCGCCGTGATCGCCGCCTGGTGCCCGAAATTCCGCGAAAGCGATACGACCACGATCCGCCCATCCTCTTTCGCTGCCTCCGCCAGCATATCGAACGTCCGGTCGGTGCTTCCGTCGTCCACGAACACAATTTCGTGCGGCCCTCCTGCCACGCCGTCCAGAACTGCGCGCAATCGCTGCACAAGTTCCGGCAAAACGCTCTCTTCATTGTGTATAGGAATCGCTACGGAGAGGCGAAATCCAGTGGCCATTCTGACTCTTCATCCTTATAAGCGGAGTGCTTTCACCATACCCTCAATCGCAAATCACAGCAAGGAGCCATCCCCCAACACCGAAGGCCCGTGGTCGGGCGAATCACTGCCTCTACCGCCATGCAGCCGGTAGAAGGCGACAACGCTTACGATGCCCTGGCACATCCCTAGCAACGTTGACGGCGCCCCGACCATGTTCGTCCGCTATTCGCGGGCCACCGGCGCGTACTCCACCGAGGTCCGCCTTCTTTCCTCCAGCTGTCCCATTCGGAGTGATGTTGGATTCTAGCCGTGATTGCAAACAGGCAGACTTGAAAGGAGAGCTTCGCAAGGGCGCAGCAGCTCCAGATTTCGCGTCGGAGTTTTAAGCTGCGGTCCTTTGCGATTCTTTTTGCCTCCTGATCTCTGCGACCACCAAGCGAATCTCCTCGTAGCTGATCTCTTCCGGCAATACATCTTTGATGGGCTTCAGCCATTCCGTACCGGCCTGCTTGCTCGCTTCCCGAATCTGCTCGCGCTTTGCTGCATCAACCCACTGCGGTTTGAGCTCCGTCTCGCCCTTTTCGATCAAATCGGCGACCAGCGCAATCACGGATCGCACTTTCCTCCCGCGAATCTGGGCAATCTCCTCGAAACTATGCCCCTTCTCCAGCAGCTCCAGCGTTTCCAGCGATGGCGTCGCCGGCCGCGCATGCCATTCCTTGCTGGCCCGCTCCCCACGCCCAAATCGCCGCAACACTTCCAGAATCTCTTCCCCATACATTTCGCACTTCTTTTCGCCCATGCCGGAAATCCGCCGCAATTCGGTCAGGGTCTTGGG
>DATERF010000084.1:0-3090 GCA_035271845.1 Candidatus Acidiferrum sp. | reverse complement strand
CGCTCCCTGGAGCTTGCCTACCTCAACAGCAAATTCGAGACGGGTATCCGCAGTCCACTCGATGAGGTCATCCTCCACCAGCCATCGCCAAAGGCGGAAGACTTCACCAAGTGTGACGAAATTCCCTTCGATTTCGAGCGCAGGCGGCTGTCGGTCGTGGTGGAGCAAAAATCCCAGAGGATTCTCATCACGAAAGGCGCTCCCGAAGGGATTATTCCCTTACTCTCCGGTTACGAGCTTGAAGGCAAGGTAGAACCGATCGGCGAGGACGCCGCCAAGCGCATCCGGCAGACTAGCAATGAGCTGAACAGCCAAGGATTCCGCTCGCTGGCGGTGGCCTATGTCGATGTACCTGCGCGCGCGAACTATTCTGTGCAGGACGAGCGTCATCTGATCCTGGCCGGTTTTTTGACCTTTTCGGATGAACCGTTGGCCGACGCCGCCCAGGTTCTGGCTTCTCTAAAGCAGGATGGTGTTGAGGTCAAGGTTATCTCCGGGGACAACGACCGCGTCACTGCGCATGTCTGCACGCAAGTAGGCATCGAACCCGGCAAGATCATCACCGGCGAGGATCTGGAGGGGATGACGGACCCGGCGCTGGCGCACGTCGCCGAGGAGACGCGCGTATTCGCCCGCATCTCTCCGGCGCAGAAAAACCGGATTCTGCTGGCGCTCAAACACAACGGCCACGCGGTCGGTTTCATGGGTGACGGCATCAACGATGCGCCCTCGCTTCACGCGGCCGATGTGGGCATTTCCGTATCAAGCGCGGTTGATGTGGCTCGCGAGGCTGCCGACGTTATTCTCGTTGAGCCCGGTCTGCGGGTCCTCCACGATGGCATCGTCGAGGGGCGCAAAGCCTTCGGCAACGTGATGAAGTATCTGCTGATGGGCACCAGTTCGAACTTCGGGAATGTCTTCAGCATGGCCGGGGCTTCGATTTTTCTGCCGTTCTTGCCGATGCTGCCCACGCAAATCCTGTTGAACAACATGCTTTACGACTTGGCCCAGATCACCATTCCAACGGACAATGTTGACGATACTTACCTCAAAAAGCCCCAACACTGGGATATTAGTCTGATCCGCAATTTCATGTTGCTCATCGGACCGATCAGTTCCATCTTCGACTTTCTGACCTTCTATGTATTGCTGCACTTCTTCCGCACGAGCGAAGCGCAGTTTCATACCGGTTGGTTTGTCGAATCGCTGGCAACCCAGACGCTGGTGCTGTTCGTCATCCGGACATCAAAGAACCCACTGCGCAGCCGCCCGAGTGGTCCTTTGATGGCGACCTGCCTTGCGGTTGTGGCCATCGGACTTTATTTGCCGTTCAGCCCGCTTGCAGGCGTGCTCGGCTTCACGCCGCTCCCGGCGGCATACTTTGCTTTTCTGGCCGTTGCGACAGGAGCCTACCTCTTACTGGTGGAAGTTGCCAAACGCCGCCTTCTCCGTGGGGCCACGCAACAAAATGCGGCCAAGCATGGCGAAGCATTACTGGCCGCGGCCTAGAAGCCGTCTAATAAATCGCTCGTGGGAGGGCACGGCAAGAAAGAATGGCGGGGACGACGAGACTCGAACTCGCGACCTCTGCCGTGACAGGGCAGCGTTCTAACCAGCTGAACTACGTCCCCGCGGTGGGTTTGCTACTCACGGATGGTGGGCAGTGCAGGGCTCGAACCTGCGACCTCCTGCTTGTAAGGCAGGCGCTCTAACCAACTGAGCTAACCGCCCTCTCTGCTCACATTTAACTATATTACAAGAACCTCCCCACACCGTCAAACGAATCCCCCGCCCTCCATTTTCCACGGTGTTTTCTTGCGATTTTCCTGCGCAACCAGTACACTCAGAGTTTCATAAAATACTCGAGGGACACCGCTTAGATGCTCCTGAACCGCGATTATGTCGGCTACCTGGCCGCCGAAGTCATCAAGAAGCTCGTCGCAGACCAGCTTGTCGAAATCAAGGAAAAGGACGTCGAGCCGGTCATCGCCCGCGTGCGCCTCCGCATCATGGAGGAACTCACCGTCGAAGACCGCGTCAACGAACAGGTGCGCAACATTCTCATCCAATATCAGGATGAAATGCGCCGCACGGGCGTCTCCTATCAGGAAATGTTCAAGAAAGTGAAGGGCCAGATCGCCCGCGATCAAAAATTGATTTTGCGTTGAACCCCAGCGACTGGCGACCTGGAGGAGAGCGCCGCTGGAATTCGCCGCCGGGGAAGGGAACCGAGGCATACAAACACGATGAGATTGAGCCGCGAAAAAATTGTCCGCATCTCCCATCAGGTCATCGATCTTCTCGTGGAATGCAATGAAGTGGAGTTTATCGAGGACCGCGACACGATCCGCCAGCACATCGTCCAGACCATCACCAATGTCCTCCGCGAAGAAGAAAAGGTCGAGGCCGAAGTCCGCAAGCGCATCACTTCCCAGAAAAAGGAAATCCTCGAAGGCAGCGAGGAGTGGGACCTCCTCTTCCGCAAATACTATTCCGAAGAGCTCCGCCGCATGGGTATCTCCGCCGCCCCCGAAGAGCACCAAAAGGCCGGCCACCGCTAACTTTGGAGTGCGGCAGCTCGCTGCCGCTTTTGCGGTCGACTCAACAAACAACCCAATGTTTTCGAGCAGGCACCACCCTAAGTTCTTGGAGGTAGGGTCTTGGGCTTTCTAGTTTCTGTGCGCGCAAGCCCGCTGTACCCCATCTCGGCAACACCGACACTCTCCTGCTCTTCGGCTCCGCGATTCTTAGGTTTCTTAGCGTCGGCGTTTACCCTGACCTGGCCGGGACGTTACCTTTTCTCTTCCATTCCTCTTCTACTCTCACCCCAATCACTATTTGAAACCGTACCCCTTCTAATCCTGCGCCAACAAAAAAAGAGGGCGGCCGGAAGCCACCCTCTTCAAACTTAAAACTTATAACCTAAAACTGAATACTTCTCACGGTGAATCCGGTCGCCGCTTCAACGTCGGCCGGTCATCGTCGCTCGAGCTCGGATCCTGTGTCCCAGTCTTATCCGATTGCTCCGTCTTTGTCCGCAACGTCGGTTTGCCCGGCCCGGCCTGCGCTTTGCGCGAGAACATGATGTTG
>DATERF010000083.1:0-4878 GCA_035271845.1 Candidatus Acidiferrum sp. | reverse complement strand
CACACGTTGTGAAAGTGACAATGCTTCTGGTCGCGCAGGGCGGGCGATCCGCACTGCGTTCCGTTGACTTTAATGTGCTGACAGCGACGAATACTTACCGGATATGAAGGCATCTTGTTGCTCCTGTTTCGTGTATGAGTGATATGAATTCCAATTAGTTACTACTTGGGTATTAACGGGGTAAAAAAAACTTAGGCCTCGATCTTTTGGAATCAGCGAGTTAGACAAAAAATCCCGCAAAATCTTTGAGTTTAAAGGACTTACAGGTAAAATATTCCGGAATAAGGACTTACGAGAGCGATTCGCTCCTCCACCCCATCGCGCCAAAGGAGGGCGCGCTGGGGGCCCCGGTGCGCGGAGGATTTCGGCAGCGGGCTCGCCCCTTCGACTGCGCTCAGGGTCACGCCCGCTAAACGCCTCAAGTTGTCAAAGAGCGCTGAAGATTGGTTTGGGGCCAATCAGATCTCTAGCGTGGCGCACGATGGGTCTTAAGTCAATGGATTCCGATCACGGATGGTTGTGATGAAAGAGGAAAAGTCGCGGCCTGTCCCTGACGAGCGGCGTCCGCGATCATCGTGTCCGAAACTCGACGTGGTTGATCCGGTGCCCGCGACCCACATCTCGAAAACCGCGGGATGTGGGGCACCCGGCGGGATTATTTCCGGGGCATTCCTGGGCCCTGCAGGGATTGCTTGCCGCGCTCCGCAAAGGAACGGCTGGGAGCCTTGCGGCTCCCAGCAGGGTTGGTTGTGTTGTTGGTTGACGGTTAGAAGATCACTTTCAGCGTGAACTGTCCCGAGCGTGGACCGCCGACTGCATACAAGAAGCTCTGCCCGCCGCCGCCGCCGCCGCCGCCCAGAGCATTGTTCATAGTGCCTTGTACCTGGCCAAAGTTCGGGTTGGGACTTCCGAAAGCCGACCACCGGGTATCTATGCCTTGAAAGGGTGAACTCCCCGGGGCTCCGAACATCGGATGGTTGAAGACATTGAAGTACTCTGCTCGGAGATCGAGCTTGACGCGCTCGGTCAGGTCGAAACGCCGGCGAAGCGCAAGATCGGTCTGGTCTATCGAGTACGGAGAGCGTAGCCCGTTTCTGGGAAAGCTTCCCGTCTGCTCCACGGCGGGTGCCGAAAAAGCAGCTGTATTCAGTCTTTTGCCGTTGGGTTGTGTGGGATCCGGAATCCAGACGGGCTGACCCGGCACCGTGTTTGGCTGAGTTGTGTAGAGACCAATCTGGGGCGCAAAAAACTGGGCGGTTATGTTGAGCGGTGGCGCCGAGCTTATGCGCACCAGTCCGTCCACCGCCCAGCCTTTCAGGATCGCGTTACCCGTGCGTCCCCAGGCCGGTGCCGGTATGTCGTAGGAGACGGCCCCGGAGAGGGAGTGCCGTATGTCGAAGTCGGAGGGTGTCAGCGGTGGGAGCACCAGCTGGCTCACGCTCGTCGCCCAAATACCAAGAGTAAAGTTACTCCGGTCCGCATCGGAGGAGCCGAGATCGCTTGACTTTGCAAAATTGTACGACACCAGCATCTGTAGACCGCGCGACATGCGTCGCTGGAACTGTGCTTGCAATGCGTTGTAGTGAGAGTACCCGCCGTTGTGCGTCGTTGCGACCAATCCGCTGCCAAAACTTTGCAACAGGGGAGGAACAATATTGTCTGACCGCAGGAGCCGCCTGCCGTCCGACCCCAGATAGGTTACCGTCAATGTCTGGTTCGAGCCCACTTCCCGCTCGATGGCCGCATTCCATTGCATGGTGAACGGGAGTTGCAGGTTCGGGTCGACAGCGTTGAGGTACGTACCAGCAGTAATTGCCGTCGAGAACGGTGGAAGCGGGACAGGCGGATGGGCGAGATCCAAGGGCAATGTAGGCGCGTCTGTGAATTGATCACGGGAGTAAGGAAAGAAGTTGATGCCAGTGCCGACGCTTCCGTAGCCCAGATCATAGAAGAGGCCAAACCCTCCCCGCACTACGGTTTTCGGAGTAACCTTGTAGGCCGCGCCGATACGGGGAGCGAAATTGCCGAACTTAGTGTGCCAGAGATCCCCAGGCACTGCCGCGAGCGGGTTCGAGTCAAAGATTCCCTGCACGGTGTAAAACGGCTTCCCGGCAGTTGCCGAAGCCGGCGGGGTATTGATCTCCCAGCGTACGCCGTAGGTCAGCGTAAGTCGCGGCGAGGCTTTCCAAGTGTCCTGTGCAAACAACGAATAGTTAGTCACGTTCGCGGAAGCAGGATCTGACACGGACGCTTCGAAAAAACCTGTGTCTCCGGCTACCATCTCAGAAAACGAATCTGGCGCAAGAACATACGAGGTTTGCCCCACGGCCGTAGCGCTGAGACGGCGATAATCGGCGCCGAATTTCAACTGGTGCGTTCCCACGGCCCAGGTAAACGTATCCACGAGATTGACTTGTCGCTGAGTATTGGTGCTTTGCTCACCCTCGCGGACCTCCATGCTGTAGTCACCGTCAGGAAACTCTACGATACCCTGCCCTTTACTAGGGCTATACCCGGACGACGGCGGGAACAGAGCAGAACTGGATGGCACTGTGGCGCCATCAAAGTTGCCACCCGTTGTGACGCCACCGCCAGTGCTTCGGCTCCAGTTCGCGCGGAGGTCGTTCACTTTGGTGGAAGAGAGCAAAATAGTTGCACCCGCCGTCATAGTGTCCGTATTCGCGTTGTCATACGATAACTCTTGCCAGTTTTGGTTTTCGCCATGCGATGGTGCGTGGTTGTAGCGTGCAAACAGCGTGATTGTTTTGGTTAAGTGATGGTCAATGCGGATGCTGGTCGCGTTAATGGTGGAAGGATTGGAGTAGGCGGAGGTAATGTTCGCGGTGCAACCACTAGGATCAGCTGGGGTTTGGCATGTGGGGTCGCTGAGGGGTGCGTTCGGAGCCGGCAGAGGCATGGCATTGACGAACGGTTGCCAAATTGGCGCTACGGCCGCCCGGGCGGACGCCGTGTAGAACAGGCCTGACGAGGCTATCTGCGGCAACCGCAGCCGCAACCCTTCGTAGGAAAAGAAGAAGAATGTTTTGTTCTTCCAGATGGGGCCGCCCAGCGTGCCGCCAAAATCGTTCTGGCGGAGCGCCGCCTTGGGAAGCGCAGGGTTGCCGTTGGTCGGTGAGGCAAAGTCAAAGTAATTACGGGCATCGAAGATGTCATTGCGCAGGTAGTCGAAAGCGACGCCGTGGAACTGGTTGCCGCCGGATCTCGTGACGACGGAGATCTGGGCCCCGGGAGTGTGCCCGAATTCGGGCGCATACGACGAGGTCTGGATGCGGAACTCCTGCATGGCATCTACGGAAACCAGCCCGTTAGTACCGCCGCCGGAGGTCAATGCCGGCGTTGTACCACCCAGAGTCTGGCCGAAATTAGTGCCTGTAGATACGCCAAAATTTGCGCTTACGCCATCAACCATGAAGTAGTTTGCGTCGCCACGCTGTCCATTGACGCTGAATTGTCCGTTGCCGATTCCAGACGACGTAAACACTACCCCTGGCGTGAGCGCGATCAGCGACTGGAAGCTGCGGCCGTTGAGCGGCATGTTCTCCACAAACTGCGAATCGACAACGGTGCTGACCGCCGCCGACTCGGTTTGTAACACGGGCGCTCCGCCCGTAACGGTCACGGTTTCCGATGTGGACCCGACCGCCAGTGTGAAATTCTCGTCGATTGCATCCTGTACATGGAGTTCCAGGCCCGGCTTGACGACGGTGTGAAAGCCGTCCTTCTGAATGCTCAACCGATAGGTGGCCGGATGCAGGTCGGGAAAAACGTAGATGCCGTCACGGTTGGTGGCGGTGGTGGCGGAGACGTTGGTCCCGATGTCGGTGATGGTGCACTGGACGCCAACGATCACGGCGCCGGTCGAATCCGTCACCCTGCCCGACACCCGGGCACTCTCTGTTTGTGCGAAGGCCGCCACCGCGGTCAGAAGAAGAATCAGGACAAGCACCGGTCGCTTCATAGAATCCTCCCTATGTGCTCGTATGCCGCAGCCAGTTCCGCTTTGTTCCAGGGAGTGAAAAGAAAATTTTCGTTCGCTAGGGGTGATTGGCCTCGCCCAGGTAGGCGTAGAGCATTTTTCGTCCGCTGGGTTGCTTGCCGCCGGCCGCCGGTTCGAGGGTGACGAATACGGAATCGACCTCTTTCAGCAACTGGGCATCGCTGACCTTCAAGGCCCAGCGCTTCTGGGTCTTGTCGTCGGAAATCAGGAACCCCAGGCTGCGCGCCGGCCCAGTGCTCCCTTCCTGCTGTCCCCAAACCTGGAAGGTGTGCTTCGCGTTCTGGATCCTGGCCTCGTTCAGGTCAAAAGCGTAGAACACCAGTTGCCTGCCTTCGGAGTAGAAGATGCGGCCGAAAGCCAGGCGGTCTTTACCTTTGCTGTCGCTGTCGTGCACGTCCACGATGTGCAGTTGCCGCGCACCCATAATGTCGCGCACGTCGCGGCCGGCGGCCAGCAGTTGCCGCTCCATGTCCGCCGACGCCTTCTCCGTGCGGAGTTGCTCAGAAAGCTCGTTAACGCGGCTCTGCTGGGCGACCAGCGACCCTACGGAATCATTCTGGCGCTGGAGCAGGTCGGCCGCTTCCGCCGTCGCTTCCGCGAGCTGACGTTCCTTCGTCTGGATTTGACCTTCGAGTTCGGCCAGGTGGGCACGAGAATCCTTCAGCGCCGCTTCGGTGGCTTGCAACGACTCGGCCGTGCGCTTTGAGCGCTCCAATTCCCGCTGCATTTCGTTGATCTTCTGCGCTTGAGCTTCGGCCTGCGCATCCTTGGATTGGATCGTCTTCTGCTGTTCCGACGATAGCCCCTGAAGCTGGTCTTTGCTCCGCGTAAGGTCGGCGATCTGCTGAACCGCGGTGGAC
>DATERF010000082.1:0-2053 GCA_035271845.1 Candidatus Acidiferrum sp. | reverse complement strand
CGGGCCGATACGTACCCCCGCGCAAAGGCCATAAGGTTCCACCGATTTTAACGCGATAATCAATCAAGACCAGAACCCGCGTCTCCGGGGTCATTTTGCTGGGCAAGTGGTCGAGTCACGAGCAAACCGGCCTTTATCCGGGCATGCGGTTCGGCGTGCGACTCATCGGCTGTTGAACAGCGACCCACACCGGAAGCTGGCTCCGGAAGTTGTGCAGAAGTCGGCTTCGGGAAATCTGCCGCTGATAGTCGCTGAAATTCCTCCCCAGCGACGGCCAACCCAAAACTCATCTTGCGGCCCTCTGAAACAACTTGGTGAAGGACCATAGCGGGTTGACTCCCTAGCTCAGGATCATCGCAATCGTCTACAACCAGCTGAGCGATCTGAAGGATTGATTCAAGATTCGAAGCGGCGTTTTGCACTTCCGCAATACCGTCCTATACTGCCCGCCGACAGCATGGCTCTTGCACCTTCCAGCCCGTCCATTCCGGTATACCGCGAGCGTGTGGTAAGCATCCAACGCCAATCGGATCCCGCCGCGTGCGTATTTCCAAATCAAACAAAACTTCTGTTGTCCCGCATTCTTGCTCCTTACGTAGCCATCGGAGACGAGATCACTTTTCCAATTCCAGCACCAGATGCTGCGGGCCCGGAAATTCTTGTCACCAAGAACGCCGCCGCTGGACCGAACCGCTATATCTACCAAGCGCCAATCGGATACGTCAGCCAGCCCAAGCAGGACAAACGAAATCAGCACTTCGTTTCTGCCGAGGTTCAGCCAAAGAACCTCGGCATTGCTACGATCGTCCTGCAGTGCCAGGTCTTGCGCGAGTACTTCTACCGCCTGCCGCGTACGGCCGACAGAGTCGATCATCCCACGCTGTACGAGGTCTTGCGTATCTCGGCTGGCGCTTCGCCTTCTGAACTGCGCGTGGCGTTCAAGCTGCGCGATCTGGAGCTAAGAACGGCAGGTGCGCGGCACGGTCAGCGAGTGGCGCTGGAGCGGGCATTCAACATCCTCGGTCATCCGGAATTGCGGGCTTGCTATGACGCGCTGGTGGCCGATCCCGAAGCCCCCGCCATATTTCCGTATGGTGGATTTGGCTCTCTTCTCGTGGCTGGTGAGCCTTCCCGTGACGGGCAAACTTTCTTTGCCCGCGGCATCCTCGCGTTTTCACCACATCTCCGGCGCCGACGGTTCCACGTCCCACTGCGCAGATGTGATTTCTTCGACGACCGGGCACTGTGCCGCGATGTGCGTCGCAAACTGGAGTCCTGGCTCGATCCAGCCGTCCTACACACACCTTGGGACCGCACTTGGAATCAGTGGAAGCATCTGTTGGGAACCAAGATCGAGGTCGAGGGCACGTTCGTACAGAGCGGGAAATACCGCAAACGTCGGGAGAAGTGGGAGCTCGTGACTTGGGAAACTGCGTTGCCGGGCCGCTTGGAGGTCAAACTGCCACCCGATTTCCAGCAGCAATTGGAATCTGCCAAAACTACCTATCATCGCTTCGGCCAGTACGCGCGGGCTCTGGATCAGATACGCCTGCGCCTGGAGCATCGGGCGGTCGAGAAAACGGAGCTTGAGCGAATGTGTTCCGGGCTGCACCTTCCCGGTGACTTTGATGTTGCCCAGATCAGCTGGCGTCCGGATTATGATCCGCTCTTCTATCGCCAGCTCTCACGCCGGGCACGCCGGATCTATTTGTTTCGGGATGAATACATCTTCGACGTTGAAAAAGCTGTGGTTGTTGAAACCCCTCAGCTTGGCCACGCGACGTACGTCTTCGCCAAGCCCCGGAACATGGATAGCTTTCTTGCGCTATATACAAAGACCACGAAGGACGACGTTCGGCGGAACCGCGACAATGCAGCCGAGCGGCTAGGCTTTCTGGGGCGCGTGATTCATGGCACCAATCCACGAGCTTGGCTAAAGGAAGTCAGGCAGCGCGTGGGAGAGGGAATCGACTCTGAGGTAGCCATTGGGGTGTGACTCGCGGATCGACCGCACGTGCCGCTTTTTCCTGGGGGCGAATGCTTTCTGTGCCCA
>DATERF010000081.1:0-4263 GCA_035271845.1 Candidatus Acidiferrum sp. | reverse complement strand
TTGAGCCCGATTCCGTAGAACGGCCCTTCCCACCAGGAATAGTTGGGCACGACGAATGGAAGCTCGCTGACCAAATGGGGCGCATTCTGGCGCAGTATGCCGCGTTCTTTCAGCGCCTCCATGACCAGCGAGACTTGCCCTTGTTCCAGATAGCGCACGCCGCCATGCACCAGTTTGGTGCTGCGGCTAGACGTGCCCTTGCCAAAATCATGCTGCTCCAGCAGAAGTGTCCGGTAGCCGCGCGCGGCGGCGTCCACGGCCACGCCAACACCTGTCGCGCCGCCTCCGATGACAATTATGCCCAAAGGTTCACGTAGCGCACGAACCTGACTCAGCATCTCCTCGCGTTTCGTAGGAATTCTCCTTCCCGGACTTTTCGCCGCTTCAATTCCCTCTGCAGCAATCTCCGTCGCCCTAATTCAGGGGGTCGGAGCTTTAGCTCCGACATTAGGTACTTGGCTAGCATTGGGCTTCAGCCCCTGAGGAAATGGTCTTAACCTTTCTTCCGCTGCCCCTTCGGCCGCGCCGCTTTGTTCGCGAAATCCAGGGGTTTCAACCCCTGAGGTGCGCGGCATGGTCGGTCGTAGCATTTATGAGTTCGCCCTCTTCTTCTTCCCACCTTCCGCAGGATGTTCCCATTGTTTCGCCCGGGCTAACGCTTCCTGCCAGCGCGCGCGCAGTTCGCCGGCTTGCCCCCGGCGCATTTTGGGCTCAAACACTTTTTCCGCCTTCCACTGCGATGCTTCATCCTGCAGATTCTTCCAGAAACCCGTCGCAAGTCCTGCCAGGTAGGCCGCGCCCAGGGCCGTGGTTTCCGTTACCGCCGGACGCACGATGGGTATACCCAAAATGTCCGCTTGGAATTGCATCAGTAATTCGCTGCGAGTCAGGCCTCCATCTACGCGCAGTTCCCTTAACTTCTTGCCCGTGTCACTCTGCATGGCTTCCAGCAGGTCGGCCACCTGGAAGGCCACTCCTTCGAGCGCCGCTCTCGCCACATGCCCGCCCGTCGCATCCCGCGTGATGCCGATAAGCAGGCCGCGCGCGTAAGGATCCCAATGAGGCGCGCCCAGTCCGGCAAACGCCGGTACCAGGAATAGTCCTCCGCTGTCCTTCACAGTGGCCGCGAGTGCGTCCACTTCCGGCGCGGAACGTACCAGCTTCAGGCCGTCGCGCAACCACTGCACCACCGCGCCGCCAATGAACACGCTCCCTTCCTGCGCGTAATCCGTCTTCTGTCCGATCTTCCAGGCGATTGTGGTCAGCAGCCGGTTCTTGGAGTCGACTGCCTTCGCGCCCGTATTTTGCAGCAGGAAGCATCCCGTTCCGTACGTGCTTTTCGTTCCACCGGGCTTGATGCACATCTGTCCGAACAGCGCCGCCTGTTGATCTCCCGCGATGCCGCCGATGGCAATGTCCTGTAACCCGAGCGTGGAATTTACGTGGCCGTACACCTCGCTGGAAGAGCGCACTTCGGGCAGCATGCTCGCGGGAATGCGAAAGAGCTTCATCAGTTCCGGGTCCCACTCGCCTGTATGGATGTTTAACAAGAGCGTACGCGAGGCATTGCTGGCGTCGGTGATGTGTTTCGTGCGGCTGGTGAGTTTCCAGACCAGCCAACTGTCCACCGTGCCGAAAGCCAGCTTGCCTTGTTCGGCTTTTTTGCGCGCGCCGGCAACGTTGTCCAGAATCCAGCTCACTTTGGTGGCGGAAAAATAGGAATCCAGCAGCAGCCCGGTGCGCTTCTGAATCATTTTCAGGGCGCCGTCGCGGCGCAACTGATCGCACATTCCCGCGGTGCGGCGGTCCTGCCACACGATCGCGTTGTGGACCGGCTCGCCCGTTTCGCGGTCCCAGACGATGCTGGTCTCCCGTTGATTGGTGATGCCGATCGCCGCGATGTCGCCCGGAGTCGCGCTCACGCTGCCGAGCGCTTCCATGGCCACAGCCACCTGCGAAGACCAGATTTCTTCCGGATCATGCTCCACCCACCCAGGCTGCGGATAAATCTGGCGAATCTCCCGCTGCGCCACGGCGGCTATTTGCCCGCTGTGATCGAACAGAATCGCGCGCACGCTGGTGGTGCCGGCGTCTAATGCAAGTATGTAGCGCTTGGGCATGATGGGCCCTCGATTTCCTCGAATGATTGTTTCCGTGCAAGGCGCAATGAATCTAAAATGCCTGTCCGTCTAACCGTGCCGATCTCTACCTCACTTTTGCGTTGACGATATAGAATGCGTGTCGGCTCGTCAAGCGCCGCTGGCAGCTGGCGGTGGGTCAGTTTCCGAACCGCGGGAACCGCCTACGAGGGTACAGGGCCGAACTCATCAGGAGTTGGGAATTATTTCCTGATAGGATTGCTCGTCGCTACGGCTTGCGCGTAGCGACGACGTGAACGAAGGGTGTTTCCTTTGCGCCGGGTCCGGGAGTTCCAAAAAACTCGTCGCTGGTTAGGACGCCTTTCGCATCCACGCGCGTTTCGTTGCGAATCGGAATCGATTTCTCACCCACGTTGAAGTTCGCGCGAAAAATAAGAGTGTCTCCCTCGAATTGTCCAGTCTCCACCAGAGCTCCCGGAAAATCGTTGCCAAAAACGTAAGCCTTGTAGGCTTTTTCCTTGGCATCCCAGGTCATCACCAGCAAACCTTCGAAATCGCCGACGGGTCCTTTGGAGTGAAAGCGATTCACGATGGACATGCCGCCGGGGCCGAGTTCGCTTGTGTAGATTCCAGTGTTCTCGCCGCCATTCGGAAGATGGGGCGATTTGGAGTAAGTTTCCGTGTACTCCCAGGTGCCGCGATACAGTTTGATCAATCTTTCCATCTCCGGCGCGTCAGATGGTTGAGGCTGCGAGGCCGCGGACTTTGCCTGCATGCGCTGAATGGTGAGACCTGCAAAACCAAACGCAAGAAGAACCGCCGCACAAATAACGCAATTTATCCGAGTCTTTTTCACGGAACGTCTCCTTTGCTTTTCAAGAAAGAACGGCCTGCAAGCGAATAGTATTCGCCATCTTGGCGGCTTGCTGCGCAGGGGCAGTGCTTCCTGGCGTTTGTTGCGCCAAACTCTGCTGTCGCATGCCCAGCCAAAAAGAACCGGCGAGCAGCAGACCAATCATGAAAGTCGCGGGCAGCAATAACTTGATTTTCATGGAGTAAAAACCTATCACAAGTGCGTGGCCGTTCAAAACGGTTGGTGGAATGGCCACTGAAATATTGCAATGTCGAAGCAACTCAAATGGAAAGTGCCTGACTAACAGCTTAACCGTCGAACTGGGTACTTGGCAGAACTTTACCGGTTTGGCGACTTGCAAGGAGTTACCAGCGGGAGAAGAGACTCTGGCCAGTTGGATGCGGCGGCGCAGTTCCCAGCCTCGACGACTCCGGACCGCGAGCAACCAGGCTCACCTGCCGTTGGGAATAGCGGTCTGGCGTAGCGCCTTGTTAAGCGCCGTTACCATGTTCAACGGTTAATACGACTTTCCCTCGCGCATGTCTTTCTTCAAGATAACGGAGAGCTTCTGCCGCGTCGCTCAACGGGTAACGCCTATCGATAACGGGTACAACTTTTCCGGCGGCAAGAAGATCTTTCAGAAAAACCAAATCCTTCTGGTTGATATTCGCTATGAAGAAACACGTCTGCTTGCTTCCAATCCGTGACAGCAATGGTCCCACCAACATAGCCTGGAGAATTCGAGGCAAGCCGCCTCCGACGACGACATAAATTCCGTCGCGACTCAGCGCACGCATGTAATCGAAAATCGAATGATGGACGTTCGCGCCCAGGATCAGATCGTAACGCTGCCCGCTCCGCGTGAAATCTTCCCGCGTGTAATCAATCACGTGGTCCGCGCCAATTTTCCGCGCCGTGTCCACTTTCCCGGTGCTGCACACGGCAGTGACTTCCGCCCCGAACGATTTGGCAATCTGGACCGCAAACGTGCCCACACCACCGGACGCGCCATCAATCAGAACCTTCTGGCCGGGCTGGATGCGTCCCTTATCACGAAGACCCTGAAGCGCGGTGAGTGCCGCCACCGGCACGGCTGCCGCTTCCTCAAACGAAATGTTTGCCGGCTTCAGCGCCAGTTTATCTTCGGGAGTACACACATACTCGGCAAACCCGCCCCCTGCGAAACCTTTTCCCCCAACCCCGAACACCTCGTCGCCTGGTTTGAACTGGGTTACGTTTTTGCCAACCGCCTCAACCCGCCCCGCTACGTCCACTCCGAGTATCTGTTGTTTTGGTGTGCGCATCCCCGGA
>DATERF010000080.1:0-14160 GCA_035271845.1 Candidatus Acidiferrum sp. | reverse complement strand
TGACGCCAGGTCAACAAGGCAGCGAAACCGCAGCCTGCTAGCACCGGAAACAACGGCACGCCTTTCGAAACCAGGAGATACGAAGCGAAAAAGCACGCTGCGAGAAAGAACTGCCATTTGTATTTCATTTCCAAACCATATACATCCAAGAGATGCCCAAGAGCAACAACAGAAACGCGATCGCAGGTGCCCTCAGCGATTGAGTCCAACGCGGCCGGGTCAGGCCCTTGCGTCTGAGCCGGCGGACTTCGGAGAGTTGACGGCGGGCAAGCGCCAGTTCCCACTCGTTTCGGGCCAACTCTAGCGCCCTGGAGGTTTCCTCTTCGGCACGGTCAATGATCCGCAGTCGGAAGAGCAGTTCGGAGTATTTGAGTTGGGCGAAGAAATTTTCCGGCTCGATGCGCCGCGCCTCCTCAAGCGCGTCCATCGACCGGTAAACGTCATAGTTCATGGCGTGCGCAATGCCAAGGCAGGTGCGCATGTCCGCGTTGTCAGGATTCAGCCCGCAAGCTTCCGTAAGCGACGCGATAAACTCCACCAACTTCTCCGGCGGGACTGAATGAGGGTCCCGCCAGGGGAGTGCCGGCAAGCGGCTCGGCCGCAAACAGGGAGCGAGCCCTTCAGGCCTGAGTTGAATTGCTGTTGTCATGGTAGCCATTCGCATGCTCTCCTCAAGCTTTAGGACTTTAGTTCGAATTCCGGATAGGCCAGCGCGCCCATCTCCGGAAGGTCGAGGCCTTCCAGCTCTGATTTGGCGGAAGTGCGTTGCCCAACCAGCAAGTCCACCACGAAGGCGAAGATGAAGCTGAGTGTGAACACGAAACCCACTAGCGTGGCCACTCCCACTAATTGCGCCACAAGTTGACTCGCGTCGCCGTAGAACAGCCCGGTCACGGAACCGTTCACGCCATTCCATGCGCCGCCGTAGTTGCTTTTGCCGTCGGCAAACAGACCGAGTGAAATAACACCCCAGATGCCGCAGGTCCCGTGCACGGAGACCGCACCAACCGGGTCGTCCACTTGCAGTACGCGTTCGACAAAGGCGACGGAGAGACATACCAGTACGCCCGCCACGAACCCGATGATCACCGCGCCTACTGGATTCACAAACCCTGAAGGCGCAGTAATCGCCACCAGCCCCGCCAGGAATCCGTTTCCCGTCATCGAGGCATCCGGCTTCTTGTACATCAACCACATGTACAGCATGGCGCTAATCATACCGGTGGCGCTTGCCAGCATGGTGTTCACGGCGATGGAACCGATGCGCAGGTTGCCGCTGCCCGAAGCACCGAGGGTAGAGCCCGGGTTGAAGCCGAACCAGCCGAAGGCCAGGATAAGGCAGCCGGTGATGACCAGCACAATATCATGGGCCAGTATGACTTGCGGTCTTCCCTCCCGAGAGAACTTGCCGATTCGCGGACCGAGGATCATGGCAATGGCTAAGGCGCTGAGGCCGCCCACCGCGTGCACCACCCCTGATCCGGCGAAATCGCAATACCCCTTGCCGAGGCCAAAGTTGGTGCCGAGATTCGCGAGCCAACCGCCGCCCCAAGCCCAGTTTGCAAAAAGCGGGTAAGTGAAGGCCGCAAACAGGAACGATGTCACGATAAAAGCGGAGAACTTCCATCGCTCGACGGCCGCGCCCGTGGGGATTGTTGCTCCGGTATCCATGAACACCATCTGGAATAGGAACAGCACCATCACGCCCACGTCGTAGGTTCCCTTGTGCATGAGGAACAGCCCATGCTGTCCGAACAATCCGAAGGGCTTGCCGAAAAGTGTTGCGGTGAATTCCGCGCTTAGCGGAGCGGTGCCGCCCAAGTTGGCCACAGCCCCTACGCCGCCCATCTGGATGGCAAAGCCAATCAGCCAATAGGCAAACATCCCGATGCCGTACACGCCCATGTTCATCATCATGGTGTGATTGGCATTCTTGGCGCGGGCCAGACCCGTCTCCAGCAGCGCAAAACCCAGTTGCATAAACATGACCAGGTAGCCGGTAATCAGCGTCCACACAAAATTGACGGCAATTTTGTTTTGCCCGACTTGGTTTGCCAGATCGCCTATCGTCAGGCCCTTCTTGGGGTCACTCACGGTGACGTCGCTGGCATTCCCTGTGAGCGACCCATCCGGATCGCCTTTGGCGTGCGCGTCTGCCGACGGCACGGGCGTACCCGCCAGATCGGCATCCAGAATCGGTTTCGGTGCCGGCGGCGGTGGTACTGCAGCCGTTGCCGCAGGAGCCGCTGCCGGGGCGGCAGCGGGTGCCTGTGCAAGAGCTAACGGCGCGAGACACAACACCGCGAACAACACCGTAAGCAGTCTCTTCGTCGAGTTTTTCATCCTTGCCCTCACCCCTTCTTCCAGATTGCGTTCTTGAGATAGGCCTTGTTAAGCACACCCATAATTCCAAACAAGCTCACCGCCAGTCCCACGAGCACCATCGCCAGCCGTCCTCCGACTGAGGAAGTTACGCCCAGACTGAGTACACTGATCACAAATCCCAGTAGCGTCAGGAGTATTCCGAGAAGAATCATGGCTCGCTTTCCTCAATTCTCCGCTTGCTCAAGCGGCTTAACTTTTCGAAATATTGCAATCGACCCGGCCAGAAAGGCTACGGCAACCAGGTAGAGAAGTAAACTTCCTGCGTAAATTGCCCCGGCTAGAGCCGTAAACGCAAGTAAAAAGATCGTGACCCCAACCGCCTGTGTGGGATGTGCTCCCATTGCGTTTCCCCTCCCTATCTGAATTCAAGCCAGCACACTTGCATTTACAAAACCGAACGTACAGCTACCGCTTGGGCCCAAAAAATCCGACGAAGCCTAGAGCGACCGTATCCTCACTCTTGCTGGAGGCTGGATCGATGTCTCGGTCGAAAAACGGCTGATTCGACCAGTCGTGCCGGTACTCGAGGCGCGCGAGAAATCCCGCCAGCATCTTGTACTCGCCGGTGAGGGTGATCTCCTTCAAGTCCTGCGCCCTGCCGGTCGAGAAGCCCTCGCTGTCCTTGAACCACTCGATGCGCGGAGTGAAGGACCACTTGCTGGTTGGCTGAAAGTGCAACGCACCGGCTATGCCGTACCACTTGGAGGTGAAGGTCGGGTCGGTGGTGCTGGCCGCGTTGATCCCGGCATCTATAGAAAGCGGGCTGGTGTTCTGGCCGTAATCGAAATTGAGATAGCCGTTGAACTTGGAATTGGGCGTCAACAGGAGAACGGTGTCATAGAGGTGGCGCCAGCCGGTGTTCGTTCCGGCATTTTCCGGGCCACCATAATAAGTGTTGGTCCAGGCAAATTTGGTGGTCGTGAACGTGCCCGTAAGTCCCAGAGTCTTCCCGCTATTGTTGTCCTCGGTGTCGTTCCATCCGTTTACCAACTGGACCCCACCGGTGAAGTGTTTTCCAATGGGGAAGGAAGTGCGAATCCCGAAGTGATAGTACGGAATGGCCCAGGCAAAAAGCAGAGAGCGAGAGTAGTTCCAGTTGGAATTGGTTTCGATCACTTCCGCCCCGGCGCTGGTCACAAATTGCCCGAGGTCAATTTCAAAGCCCTTGAGCGCCGCGGGCTTCAAACTTACATAAGCCTGTTCGACATTGCGGAGAATGCCTGGCGCACTGTTAGGTTCACTTGCGTGAATGATGTCGAAAGCGCGTCCGAAACCGAGGTCCACCTGGAAGCCGACCGGGTCCGCCGTATGGGCCATGCTCAGTTTGGCCATGTTCAGGCTGAACTGGTTGGCCTTCACATCAAAGTTGTACAGCTGATTCGTCGAGGAAGCGGGATGGTTTGCGTTGAAGTCGTAATAGCCGTCAACCAGGCCGCTGAAATCGATGGGACCGATAGACCAAGTCGGCGTGGCCTCGGGAGCAGCAGCGGGAGCAAGGTTCTGCGCCGGGGGAGCCGCGGCGGAAGTAGCCGGGGCTGGAGCTGAAGCTGGAGCCTGATCCTGCACCGAAACCGCCGGCGCTGTTGCGGACGAGTTGCTGCGCGCTTCCAATTCCGCCAAACGCTTCTCCAACTGTTCAATGCGCTCCAACAACTTCCGCTCACGCAGGTCCGCCGTTGTCTGAGCTCCACGAATTTCGGCACCCGGTGGCTGCGCGGTATTTTCCTCTGGAGTCGTGGAGGACGGCGGCGGTGCCTGAGTACCCTGGGATGTGTCACGCGAAGGCTGCTCTGCGGGGGGAGAACTCGTCTGGGCGAGGGCCGGTACACCTGCCAATGACGCTAGTAAGACACAATAGCGGATCGAACGAAAGGTCATCTAGTGTCCATTTCTTCCCCCGCTTCTGGAGAGTCTGAGTCCCATGGCCTGAAAAAACTACTGAACGGTGCTTGGCGGAGAAATGTAGCGGCGAAGCTATGGGAATGCCAACGCAAACTTTCTATTATCGAAATCGATAATTTGTGATTGGCGTGGCGCACAAGTAAGTGCATTATCTCTGCCACGAAGCTTGCCGGTTCCCGGGCGCGGGTGCGCCTTCCAGAAACAAGGAACTTTCTTCCGAGAGGGGAAATGCATGAAGAAAATTGAAGCGATCATTCAGCCGTCGCGGTTTGAGTCCGTGAAAGAGGCCCTGAGGGAAATTGGAATCGAAGGAATCACGGTAACCGAAGTACGGGGACACGGCAGGCAAAAGGGCCACACGGAGACGTATCGCGGGCGAGAATACTCCGTGGACCTTTTACCAAAGGTAAAACTCGAGCTAGCTTTGCCCGAAGCGCAAACGGCGCAGGTCATCACTGCCATCCTGCAGGCGGCGAAGACCGGAAAGATCGGCGACGGCAAGATTTTTATATCCACTCTGGATGACGCCATTCGCATCCGGAACGGTGAACACGGGGAAGGCGCGCTCTGAAGGACATGAACAGCCGTATCAGATCCGCGCGAGATATTGCGGATCGAGCCTCGCAGCATCTTTCCCCTGCCAGTGGGTTCCTCTGGTCGCTCAGGGCGGATTGCGGTGAATAGTGCCGGAACGTTCCCGATGAAGAGAGACCCATTAGAATTACTATAATTGAGATAGTTATCGCCAGGTGCGGCGTTTTGAAGGATCACCTGCGCACAGACCTGCGAGGCGTAAGCGATCCCGCGAATGGTGGCGAAGAGCGCGTAAGCTTGGAGGGCGGATTGTACGGAGAAGGGCGAAAAAAGTCCGCAAAGAAGCGACAGAAGTTCTTGAGTAACGCGAGTGACTCTTTCGGATAAGTGACGGCCTGCCCGCTCATTTGATTTCCATCCAGTTTTCTCCAAATGCCAATTCCGAGCAAGTGAATGACTCATTTAGACTTGCCCTTTTCGCCTGAGAGGCGTCCTGGAAATTATTTCTGGTTTGAATTGACAGCTAACCTGCCCCGCGTGTATCAATTGAAGTCGTCAGCCCTACCCGAAGGCATTTCGACGCCCTAGCACTTTTACCGGAACACCTTCGAGTGGGGATGGATGCTCAGTGAATGCTCCAGAGAGGTCTCCATGCGCCGCCCGCAAATTCTCTTGATCCTTGTCGCCCTTGTAACCTTGACGCTTTCCCTCGCCTCACTTGCCTTGGCAGCAACACAGCTGACGATCACCAATCTCCGCTGCGAATATAAGTCCAACCCTGTCGGTATCGATATCCTGCAGCCGCGGCTCAGTTGGGAATTGGTTTCCTCGGAACGCGGCACGCTGCAAACGGCTTACCAGATTCGCTTGGCCACGTCCGAAGAAAATCTGACGAAAAACAAGTTGCTCTGGGATTCCGGCAAGCAAGCCTCGGATGCTTCTATTCAGGTTGTCTACCAGGGACCTGCACTCGAAACCGGCCGCCGCTACTACTGGCAGGTGCGCGTCACGGATAATCTGGGCCGCACCTCGGATTGGAGTGCTCCCGTCTACTGGGAAATGGGCCTGCTTCACGACTCAGACTGGCAAGCGCGCTGGATCACTCCCAATCTTCAGGAAGACACCTCGAAATCGAATCCCGTGCCGATGCTCCGCCGGGAATTTCAGGTGAAGAAAGACGTTGTCAGCGCCCGATTGTACCCGACGGCCATGGGGCTCTATCAACTCGAATTGAATGGAAAGCGCGTCGGCGATCAGTACTTCACGCCGGGCTGGACCGCGTACGATTTTCGCTATCAATATCAGACCTACGACATCACGTCGGATTTGAGGCTTGGCGTGAATTGCCTCGGTGCTTTGTTGGGAGACGGGTGGTTCCGCGGGAACATGACTTGGGATAATCGTCGGAATTCGTATGGCACGCGGTTGGGCTTGCTGGTGCAACTCGTGATCACGTACAAGGACGGCAAGCAGCAAGTCGTTACCACAGATGAAAACTGGAAGGCGGCGACAGGCCCCCTCTTGCTTTCGGACATCTACGATGGCGAGACCTATGACGCTCGCTTGGAGCGTACCGGCTGGAGCGCTCCCGGCTACGACGACAAGGATTGGAAGGGCGTTTCGCTGCTCGATTCCCCGAAGGCCAAGCTGGTTGCTCCTGCTGGCCCGCCGGTCCGCGAAATCCAGGAACTAAAACCCGTAAAAATTCTGAAAACTCCGGCTGGCGATACGGTCATTGACATGGGTCAGAATATGGTCGGCTGGGTGCGCTTCCATGTGAGCGCGCCTGCAGGCACAACCATCACACTTAGACACGCTGAGGTTCTGGACAGCGCTGGCAATTTCTACACGGAAAATCTTCGTTCCGCAAAAGAGACCATTCGCTATACTGCAAAAGGCCAGGGCATCGAAACTTTTGAGCCTCACTTCACCTTCCAGGGGTTTCGTTATGTGGCTGTGAGCGGTTGGCCCGCTGCACCCTCTCTCGATGACTTCACGGGCGTGGTTGTCCATTCGGCGATTCAGCCCTCCAGTACCTTTGAAACTTCCAATGAGCTGCTGAACAAGCTTCAGCACAACATCATCTGGGGGCAGAAAGGGAATTTCCTCGACGTCCCCACGGATTGCCCGCAGCGGGATGAGCGACTGGGTTGGACCGGAGATGCCCAGGCCTTTGCCCGCACCGCTTCCTTCAATCACGATACCGCCGCGTTTTATACCAAATGGCTTAAGGATGTCGCCCTAGACCAGCAGGATGATGGTGCGGTCCCGTATGTAGTTCCCAACGTGCTGTCGCATCGCACCCGCAAGGGAGAGTCCGCATCAGCGGGTTGGGCCGACGTTTCCACTGTCGTGCCGTGGACGATTTATCTGTCTTATGGTGATCGCCGCATTCTGGAAGGACAATATTCGAGCATGAAAGCCTGGGTGGAATACATGCGGCGCGAAGCGGGCGATCGCTACATCTGGAGCAGCGGCTTCAGCTTTGGTGACTGGCTGGCTTTCGCCACCACCAATTCGGATTATCCGGGAGCGACAACCGACAAGGATTTGATCCAGACGGCCTACTTCGCGCGGTCCACCGCTCTGCTTCAACAAACTGCGCAAATCCTCGGTAAAACTGAGGACGCCTCTACCTACGCTGCATTGCTCGAAAAGATCAAAAGCGCATTTCAAAAGGAATTCGTCACGCCGAATGGCCGCCTTTCCTCCAACACACAGACAGCCTATTCGCTCGCACTGGCTTTTGACCTTTTGCCCGAAGCCCAACGGAAAGGTGCCGCGGAGCGTCTGGCACAGGATGTTAGGAAATTTGGCCATCTCACCACGGGATTCCTCGGCACGCCGCTGCTTTGCCAGGTCCTCAGCGATTATGGGTATCTCGATGAAGCCTACTTGCTGCTGAATCGCAAGGAGTATCCGTCATGGCTGTACCCCGTAACGAAAGGCGCAACGACCATCTGGGAGCGCTGGGACGGCATCAAGCCCGACGGCTCCTTCCAGGACAAGGGCATGAACTCCTTCAATCACTATGCCTACGGCGCCATTGGCGAATGGATGTATCGCGTTTCGGCTGGAATCGATATTGACCCGCAACATCCCGGCTACAAGCACATTCTGATTCAGCCGCGCCCTGGCGGCGGCTTGACGTTTGTAAAAGCCTCCGTGCACAGCATGTATGGCCAGGTTGCCACAGCGTGGGAGATCAAAGACGGCAAACTCATCATTCACGTGGCGATACCTGCGAACACCACGGCCACGGTGCGTCTGCCCAAAGCCAAACTGGAGCAGGTCACCGAAAATGGCGCCTCGCTCCAAGCGAGCCCGGGCGTTTCCCACGCGCAGCAATTGGAAGATGCCGTTACCGCGGAGCTCGGCTCCGGCAGCTACGTGTTTGAGTCGAAGTATTAGGTGCAGTCGTCAGGGCGAGTAGATTTGAGCTTGAGTTGTCTTGCGAGCATCTGGCTTGGTAACGGGCGTCAGCTTTCTGACACTGCGAAATTTCTTGGAGGGAAATCCCATGTTTCGTAATTCAGCGTTGCCAGGTTTTTGCCTCGGGAACCCCCGTAACCTAGCCGTGCGCACCGCCTTTGTTCTCGTCCTCGCGCTGTGCGTGCTCTTCCCCAATTCACGACATGCGACCTTATTCGCGGACGAGGCCACAGCGCAGCCCTCCACGGTGCTGGCTGCAGTGGATCACCGGCATGCCGTCAGTCTGGATGGCGCGTGGCATGTGATCGTAGACCCGTATGGAAACGGTTTGTACGACTCGAATGGAAAAGCCCGAAGCACTGGCTTTGCAAGAAACCTGGCACAAACCGATTCCACCGGCCCGGTCGAGTACAATTTCGCAAAATCTCCCACCCTGCAAGTTCCCGGTGACTGGAACACCCAACGCGAGTCGCTGATGTTCTACGAAGGGCCGCTCTGGTACGAGAAGGATTTTGAGTACCACAAGACTCCTGGTAAGCGCGTCTTCCTGCACATTGGAGCAGCAAATTATCGCTCCTATCTCTGGATCAATGGCCGCGCGATCTGCGAACACGAAGGAGGTTTTACCGGATTCGATTGCGAAATCACGCAAGCCCTTCGAGACGGAAATAACTTCGCCGTCATCGCCGTGGACAGCACCAGGCTCGCGGACGGCGTACCCACGCTGAAGACGGACTGGTGGAACTACGGCGGCCTGACCCGCGAGGTCTCGCTTGTCGAAGTGCCAGACCGCTACATTGATGAATTCGATCTTCATCTCAAGCGCGGAACGCGAAATGAAATCGAAGGCTGGGTGCATGTTGTTGGCGCACCCACTGGATCAGAAATCAAGGTCACCCTGGAAAAAGAGGGGCGGTCCGCTGGAATCACGGCCAAAACGGGGGAAGACGGCAAGGCCCAGATTCATCTCATGGATGCCAACTTGCAGATTTGGGCGCCGGAACACCCTTTGCTTTATCGCGTAATCCTGACGGCGGGAGAAGACCGCCTGGAAGATGAAATGGGATTCCGCACCATCGAAACTCGTGGAACACAAATTCTTTTAAACGGCCAGCCAATTTTCCTGAAAGGAATTAGTGTGCACGCCGAGGCTCCGTATCGTACCGGCCGCGCGTTCAGTGAACAGGACGCCCAAACACTCCTCGGCTGGGTCCACGAGCTGGGAGGAAATTATGTCCGCCTGGCGCACTACCCGCACAGCGAGCGCATGACGCGCCTCGCCGATCGCATGGGCATACTGGTGTGGTCGGAAATACCCGTGTACTGGGCGTGTCACTTCGAGGACCCGGTGGTGCTAAGCAAAGCGCAGTCCCAATTGTCGGAAATGATTCGCCGCGACCGCGACAAAGCCTCCGTGATTTTCTGGTCCGTCGCCAATGAAACGCCTGCCACCCCCACGCGCACAACTTTTCTCACTTCGCTGGTGCATGACGTGCACAGACTGGATCCCAGCCGCCTGGTAACGGCAGCCTTGCTGGTGCGCGCGGAAGGCAATACTAAAATTGTCGACGATCCACTTGGTGACGCGCTGGACGTGCTGGGAACTAACGAATACATCGGCTGGTATGAACATACGGCTGCCGACGCTGATCACACCCAATGGGACATTCGTTTCCAAAAGCCGCTCATCATGAGCGAATTTGGCGGCGGCGCAAAGGCTGGCCTGCACGGTGATCTCGCTACCCGATGGACAGAAGAATTTCAGGCCAATATCTATGAACATCAGTTCGTTATGTTGAATCAGATTCCGCAATTGCGGGGATTGAGCCCGTGGCTGCTGATGGACTTCCGCTCGCCACTGCGGCTGCTGCCGGGAGTACAGGATTTCTACAATCGCAAGGGACTCGTCTCCGAAGATGGCCGCAAGAAAAAGGCCTTCTTCGTCTTGCAGAAAGCCTATACGGAAAATGCCATCGGGCACGCTCAGTAAGTGCGGGCATTTTCCGCAAGAGGTGGATCATTCGGATCCGGCCAGTTCTATTCCGCGCGAACTTCTCCGTTTTCTGAGATTCCTGAAATGCCATGAAATCCTGGCAATTCTGCGGTAGGATTCGGCCATGACCTTACCAACTCTTTCACGCCGCAGGTTTCTGACTTATTCCGCGATCCTTCCGTGGGCATGGAATGCCCGCGCCGCGAATTCTATTCCCGTCGGGCTGGAGCTCTATTCCGTTCGCGAGGAACTTAAACGGGATCCTCAAGCCACGCTGCGAGCCGTGGCTGGGATGGGTTATCAGGGCGTCGAATTCTACGCGCCGTATTTCGAATGGACCGGGAGCCAGGCGAAGGAGACGAGAAAACTCCTCGACGATCTGGGGATTCGATGCTTTTCGACGCACAACGATAGCTCGTTCTTCAACAGAGAAAATCTCCCAAAGGCGCGCGACTTCAATTTGATTCTGGGCAGCAAGTATATGGTGATGGCTTCGGCACAACCGAAGCCTGGCGTTGACGGCTGGAAGGCGGTGGCCGAGACGCTGAATTTCGCGGCCGAGCAATTGGAACCAGCGGGATTGAAGGCGGGCTATCACAACCACCAACTGGAGTTCACTCCCGCCGCGGATCTACCCATGAAGGCGCGGCCTATCGAAATAATCGCGAAGAACACGAAACCCACGGTCATGCTGCAACTGGATGTGGGCACTTGCGTGGAGGCCGGATCGGACCCTGTCGCCTGGATTCGCGCAAACCCGGGGAGAATTCGTTCGCTGCATTGTAAGGATTGGTCGCCGGACCCGGCAAAGGGATATGCGGTTTTGTTCGGCGAGGGCGTTACGGACTGGAAAAACATTTTCGCGGCCGCGGAGAACGCGGGCGGAGTGGAATACTATCTGGTCGAACAGGAAGGCAGCCGATTTTCGGAGCTGGATACAGCCCGAAAGTGCCTCGAGGCATTTCGCGCCCGGCATCCGAACTGACCCCGTCTTTGAACTTTGATCGCGGTTTCGAGGGTGAGCGACCCCACACATAGGTAACAGATCGTACCGGACACCTGGGTTACATTTTCTCCTTCTTGGGAGGGAGTGAGATGTCTCCGGGTTGGACCGGAAATAAGTGGTCGGGGCGAGTGGATTTGAACCACCGACCTCCTGGTCCCGAACCAGTTGATAAAATCACATAAGTCGCTGTCCTGGCGTCACTTACGGTTTTTCGCGCCGCTCTCTGTTAGACAAGTTGGACAAGTAGTTCTAACTGTGCTCGTATGGAGTTTTTCTTGGCACTGCGGAATCGCGTGACTAGGTATCAGTCTTGGTAAGAGCAACTGCTTTGCAAGTATCGAGGTCCCGTCAACTGGGTACAAAAACGATCCGGGACGTTGCGCCTCCGACGCGCGACATCCCCGATCATAATTGCATGCCCCCTCGGCTTGCGCCTCAGTAGGTGTCCACACAGGCGACATACTCCGGCTCGTCCACTTGACTGATGGTGCAGGAAAAGATCGGCCAGTTCGCGGCGTTGATGGGATTCCACGGCGCTTGGCTCTTGGGATTTGTGGCGGTGCTTCCGGAGGCATAGTAATTCGCGTACAGGCTCCGTTGGCCATCGTTGCTCACTAACTGCGGATACAACTGTTGCAACGATTCGTTGAGCGTACCCTGCGAGCCGTAAGCGGAAGAGAGCTTATAGAGGCTAGTGAACTGCGTCGGCATCGGCGTCGCCGACAGGTCGTAGTCGAACGATTGGTAATCTGTAGGCTGAAACGTGTCTGGGGTAATCGTTAGGACTTTATATGCGGGATTGTTCCCAAAACACGGGCTGATGCCCGGCAAGTGCTCCAGAACATTGCCTGATGGGAGGAGGCGATATTCGTCCATGTGCGTATGTCCGGCGAGCACGAGGGTGACAACGCTCGCATACTGCGTCAACGTCTGCATGAACGTCGCTTGGAAACCCGGGTCCCAATTCATGGAGACGTTGCTTTCGTTAAGCTGACCCGGCGTATCGCCCGCCATGCCCTGGGAATTTGCGCCCGGCGGCACATGCATCAATATCCATACAGTCTGTCCGGCAGCCTGTGCGGAGGCCAGTTGCGAACTCAGCCATGCCAGTTCGGCGCTCGCCTGAGTGCTGCTTGGCGCTCCGGTAACAAACGAATTGGTATTCAACCCGATGACCAGCAAGTGCGCTCCCAACGGCTGTGCCGAATAGTATCCGTCGCTCAGAAACGTGCTCAGGAACGTCTCTTGATCCTCGCTGCTGTTCAAAAGCTGGTTGTAAACGGTGGACGCATTGTTCTTCAGAAAGTTGTTGTCCGGTCCCATCCCGGTCACTTGGTACGTGTCGATATTCCCCGGCACGTAGATCACTGGCGCGTTGCCCACTGCCGCCCGGCTCTGCGCAGACACAAAGGCAAACGTTTTGTCGATGAACTGCTGCATCGCCGCTACGGCCGCGGCGTCGGGAGTGGGGTAGTTCGGAGGGTTGAACATGCATGGATTCACGTTATAGTACGCGCAGTAAAAGTTTTCCGGAATGTAGTGCCCGAGCATGTCGCCCGTAAACAGAACCACCGGACTTGTTCCCATGTGCTGCTTCATATCCGCCAGCGTGAGCCTCAACAGAGGAAAGTTCGTATCCGTTCCGCCTCCTGTTGGAGATGTTACCTTTGAGGTCTGAAAAATGGCGGCCCACTGGCTTGCATCGGCGGCTACAAGTAGGGAATACAGCGATGGATCGTAGAGCGGATTAAAGTGAAGGTCGGAGACGGTCACCACATGATATACGCTCGAAACGGGAGCCGGACCGGGCGTGTTCGAATCGCCGCATCCCATCATCGGCAAAACGCACGACATCGCAAAGAGTAACCAGAAGCAACGTGAAATCTTGGCCATAATCTCTCTTCCTTGGAGGGGATCCGAAACAGCCGCACGGCCCTGAACAATGGCAACGGCGCTGACGCGCCGCATTGTTAACGACACGCCCCCACACTGCTTTCATCGGCACGTCCAGGGCCAAGTTGAGGCGCCGCGAATACGAGCGTGCAGTTCCTGCGATTCTGGCCGGAGGCAGTGACCATGTGCGGCTTTCGGTGGTGTCCTAATTCCAAATTTAGGACACTACGGGCTTTCCGCCCTCCCGACCGCCGCACGGGACTTTGCAATCTTCAGCCGATCTGGAAGGAAGAGTGTTCCGGAATGGACCTAGCGTCTTGAAATGAAACGGAGACGCGTGCTTGTGGCGGTACCGAGTGTCGCGGCCGAAGGCGCTGTCGAGTTCGTTGACAGAGATTCCCTACGCGAGTGTTCGCAAATCTGCGCATCGCTTCCGGTTAACGCAACGCACAAGGTTGAGCCGTTCGCATTGTATGGTCGGCGCTTTTTCGTCGGCTTTGGCTCACAATCTGCTCGTCTTTTTCTGGGCTTCAGGCGCGCTGAGGCTTCATACGCCGATCCGCTGAGCAATCGGGATACGGTTGCCTCGCTCCGGCATGGCGGACGGTCGCGCAAGGACACGGCTGCGATAACAAACCAACTGGAGTGCTTTGATGCGATCGACACAATGGACGTCTGCCTTTCTGATGACCGTGTTTCTTTCGATGTGCGGGTGCGGTGGAGGCAGCACCCCGGCCCCAACACCCGCGCCTCAGCCGCCAACGGGACTGACGTACAGCACGCCCGCGGCAGTGTACCAGGTGGGAACTCCCATCTCCGCGAACAGCCCGACCAGCAGCGGCGGCGCAGTGAACTCGTACAGCGTGAATCCAAGTCTTCCGCCAGGATTGCGCCTCAGCAGTGGCACCGGCGTGATCAGCGGAACGCCGACGCAAGTGAACTCCGCGAAAAACTATGTCGTAACCGCATCGAATGCAGCGGGCAGTGTAAACGCAACGCTTTCCATAACAGTGAA
>DATERF010000079.1:0-11330 GCA_035271845.1 Candidatus Acidiferrum sp. | reverse complement strand
CTTGGCCGGCGGCTGGTTTATCCGCAAATCCTTCGTTCCTGCTCCCGCCGCAACCGCCGTAGTACCTCCCGCAGCTCCGGCCGGCAATCCTCCTCCCGCTCCGCTCGGCACTCTCGCCGCCATGCCCACTCCCGATCAATTGAAGAAGATGGCCGACACGCAAGCTGCTCCTCTTCTTGTCAGCCTTAAAGCTGACCCCAGGAATTCCGACCTGCTCACGCGCATTGGCAACATCTATTACGACGTCAAGCAGTACCCGGAGGCCATCGATTACTACGAGCGCTCCTTGAAGCTCCAGCCTGCGAACGCCGCCGTACGCACGGACATGGCCACCGCTTACTGGTATAGCGGAAACGCGGACACGGCCCTCGTTGAGTTCAACAAAGCTCTCACCTACGAGCCCAATAAGGCAAACACTCTGTTCAACATCGGGATCGTCAAGTGGCAGAGCAAACACGACGCGGCTGGCGCTATCGCTGTCTGGCAGAAATTGCTCGACGCTAACCCGAACTACGAGGCTCGCGACAAAGTGCAGCAGATGATCGATCAGGCCAAATCAGGCTCCCAGGCTCCCATTTCCAAATAGCGTTACAAGGTGGCAATGACACTTCACAAACTGCTGGCCGGCCCACTCGTTTATATTTGCTTATGCCCCTGCTCCGTTCACGCCCAGGCTCCTCCCAAAGCGCAATTCATCTCTCTCGAAGAGGCTCGGCCTGTCCTCTCCGCGATGTCCGGCTCGCTTCCTGCCGAACTGAATGGCCCTGCTATAAGCGATTCAGCTCAGTGGTCCGCGTGGGTCCTAAAACAGGACCGCCAAATCCGTGAACGTCTCGATCGCGGCGAGGAAGACACCCTCAGCAATCTTCTCCGCTTCGGCGTTACCTTCACCAAGGAATACCGGATTGACGATGAGTATCTGCCAAAATACGGCAGCAGTTCCCTCGTCAACGCCTTCGCCGAAAATCGCGCCAATGACCTGATCCGCGCGATGGCTTCCCCCAATGCCAACGAAGGCATCGCCCACATGCGTGCGTTTCTTGAAAAAAAGGGATATTCCTTCAAGACTCCCGAGGATCGCAAAAGAATTAAAGAATATCTGCTCGCTAATCTGGCCCGCCTCCGCGATGAGTATCTCCACTATCTTGCGCAGGCCAAAGACGATTCACGCTTCCAACTCTTCCAGGAGCGCGGCATCTCTCTCGACACCAATCTTTGGCCCGATTTCCTGATTGACGAGCACCTTCGCCGCATGGTGGAAGAAGGCCTGCTTAAGCCCGGCAGCATTCATCGCGTTGCCGTCGTCGGCCCCGGCCTTGATTTCGCCAACAAAGAAAAGGGCAACGACTTCTATCCTCCGCAAACCATCCAGCCCTTTGCCGTGCTGGATTCCCTCTTCCGCCTGGGCCTCGCCGATCCGGCAACCGTTGAGCTGTATAGTCTCGACATCAGCCCCGACGTGAATTTTCATATTAGTCGCGCCCTGAAAAATGCCGCGGCGGAGCGTTCCTACACCGTCCAGCTTCCTTGGGACAGTTCGGCCCGGCACACCCCCGAATACCGCAAGGATTTCGTCGATTATTGGCAAAAACTCGGCGACCACATCGGTGTACCCGTCGCACCCATCGCCGTTCCGTCGGGCGCAGCCGCCGAAACACAAACGCGTGCCATCAAAATCCGCCCTGAGATTGTCCGCCGCGTTACTCCCCTGGACATGAACATCGTCTTCCAGCACCTTCCGCCGTCGCCCCAGCAGGGCTTCGACCTCATCATCGGCACGAACATCTTTGTGTACTTCAACTCCTTCGAGCAGTCCCTCGCCCGCGTCAACATGTCCCTGATGCTGAATCCCGGCGGCTTCGTGCTCTCCAACGACAAGCTTCCCGGCGCCGTCCCCGCGGGTCTATCCGATTCGCTCCTCACCACGCAAACCGTCGCCCGCGACCCGGACATGATCGAAACGATGTTCTCCTACGAGAAGAAGAAGTAGCGCCTCTCCGCGTGCGATCCGCGGGCTTCTCGGACCCGCAATTTAAGGATGAGGCTTTGCGATCGAAGGCGCCATGCCTACCGCTGTGTGTGGGTGTTGATGGCAGGTCAGGTTACACGAGTTTGTCGCCCGGCTGTACATGATCGGCGTTGCGCCGTTCGGGGCCACCACGTTCACGTCAAAATTCACCAGCCGCTCGCCGGAGATGCTTCCGTTCACGGAGCCCATTCCATGCGCCGTATGGCACGCCGAGCACGAGAATCCATCGTTGATATGCCGCGCGTGGTCGCTGAAGCTCGTATTCGCCAGGATCGCGGTCAAGTTGTGACATTTGCCGCACAGCGCATAAGGCCCGTTGATCGACAGGTCCGGTGTCGGCAGCAGATTCGTGATCAACTGCCCCGGCGCCGTCGTCTGAGAAAACTCGTAACGCCGTTCCAGGATGTGCGTCCATTTCGAGCCGTGCGGGCCATTCGGTCCCAATCCCCCGAATTCGCGATTGTCGTCGCTGTTGTGGCAATCCGTGCAAAGAATCTGTACGCCCATAGCGCGCCCCTGCGTCGCCCCATCCAGGTTCAGCATGTTCGCCAGCAAACTGGGCTGCGGCAGCGCGCTCATGCGCACGTGCGTGACCGGATGGCTCGAGCTGCTGGCCATCGCAAATTGCGGTATCACGTTAAACATGTCTCCCGAAGTTACCGCGCGCAGCGGCAAGTACCCGAATATCGGATTGGCCACTTTCCCCACGCTGGTTCCATGGCACCGCAAGCAGTTTTCATACTGATTGACCGTGGGAATAACCGCCGTGATTCCGTCCGTCGCGCTTACGCCTGCAACTCCGTTCTGGGATGCCCGCGTCATCGGCGGCACCGGAAACGACGCCACCTGGCCCGACGCATGTCCATTGTGGCAATCAGCGCAGGTCGCATGCCGGTTGTTGTTCAAGACGTTGCTCTCCGCCGCGTCATGCGCGCTCGTTCCCGTCATAAACGGGTGGCCAACCTTCGGATTCGCATATTCCGCGAACACATTCAGCGCAGCTGGCGCGATGTTTGTGCCTCCGCCGTGGCACGCGACGCAGTCCGTTTCATTGGGCTGGCGCAGCAGCCGGGTCCCGCCGAGCGCGTTGTGCGGCGCATGGCAGGAAATGCACGCATTCTGCCCTACCGAAGGATAGCTTCCGGCATTTGCCTGGGAAGCAATCTTGTTCGTGGCCGTGGCATGGATGCTTACCGTCCAACCCGCCAAGGGGTTCTGTTTCCCCGTCACCACGCGATTCGGATCATGGCACGCCAGGCACAGATGGCCGTTCGAGCTGTCTATCAACAAGAAATTCGGTGACAACAGATCCGTCGATTGCACATGCGGATTGTGGCAGGTGGTGCACTCGATGTTTCCCTTGATCAATTTGATCGTGCCCGTGGGATCCGCCGTTTTGCCCTGCGAAACAAGCGATGCCGCGAGGTCTGGCGCATCCACCAGCGGCAGCGCCAAGCTGAACGGATGCGATCCCTGCAAATTCGTGGAGAACTGGTCGATCGCCTTCATCTGTCCGGTCATCGGTATTGTCTTGTAGGCTACCGTTTGACCCGGCGCCACGGTTCCATCGTGGCAGCTCAAGCACAAGCTGCTCGACCCTCCCAGCAGGGGCTGCGTTTCTTTCTCTACCCCCGTCGTACTCGTGTATGTCGTATACACGCTCGTCGAGAGCTGTTGGTTCCAGAGCGGCGTGTTCCCCCCAACGCCCGAGTGCGGCGCATGACAATACAGGCAGGAAGCAGACAGCCCGCCCTTGATCGGCGAGATCCCACTTGGCGTCAAATCATGCGCGCCCAGCACGTCGCCGGTGACTTGCTGGGCTCGTGCCACCGCACCGGCTAGCAGAATGGCGGCGCAGATCCACAATGTCTTTCTCACTGCGCTCCCCCTGCGCCTGGCTTCGGCAATCCCCAATAGTGATAAACCTGCACGCGACGGTTCAGCGAGTCCGCCACATAAATCCGGTCGCTCCGGTCAATGAATAGTCCTGTCGGCAATTGAAATTGTCCGGCAGCGGTCCCCCGCCTCCCAAAGTAATAAAGCAGCTCACCCTTGCGATTAAAAACCTGTATCGCGCCCCACAGCCCGTCCACCACGTACAGGTCCCCTTCCGAATCCACGGCAATTCCCTTCGGCCGGAACATCGCTCCCGACGAGTCGCCGATTTTCCCGATCGCATACTGGAATGTCCCTGACTTGTCCAGCACTTGCACCCTGAAGTTCATGGCGTCCACAACGATCAGATTATTGCCGTCCAGCCGCAATTCTGTCGGGAAGTTGAACTCACCTTCGCCGCCGCCTGGCTTGCCGATCGTCTGCACCACGCTGCCCATCATATCCATCACGTAAATCTTGTTGCGTAGGGTGTCCGACACATAGATGCGCCCTGCCGCGGAGTCGATCGCAATGCCCGTCGGCCGCTTGAAAATGCCCTCGCCATACTTCAGGGCGCCGATCATGCGGTCGTACTTGCCATTCGCGTCGAACACAAAAATCTTGCCCGACTCCGAATCCGTGACGTAAATGTTGTCCTTCGCGTCCACCGCCACGCATTGCGGCGCAAACAGCGAGTTTTTTCCCTTATCGTGGCGCGAAATAAACTTGTACTTCTGCTGCGCAAAATCAAAAATGTGTATCCCAAACGCATCCGGGTCGGTCACGATAATTCGCCCGCGCGAGTCGGTCACCACGCTATACGGCCTCACAAGCGTGTGGTACTCCGGGGGCCCGGCCACCACGTCCACCACCCGCGCCCAGAATCCTTTCTTCGGCTTTACATCGCGTTCCCAGCCGAAGTTTCTCTCGTACACAAGCTTTCGCCCGCCCTCCAGCAACAAATCTGGAACGCTTGCCTGCACCGAAGCTTTCTTATCCGCTTTTTTGTTTTTCTGCGCGGCCCAAGCTGGGGAGACCACCAGCAGCATGGCCACGGCCACTTCCAGAATCGGGCAACGCCTTTTCTCTGGTGCCCGATCTAGAAGAAGTTGAACCATCGTTGTACACCGACGTAAAAGGAGTTTAGCTGAGCAGGAGCAGTACCGGAAGCGCTGAATCCCTGAACGAACCTGCTGTATCCCCCCGTAAAAAACATCTGCCGGAACTGATATTGTACGCGACCGTACACATTCTCGGAATTGTTCTGGGAACCCACATTGTTGCTGACCGTATCACTGAATGCCCTGGCGTAGCTAAAGGTAATTGTCAGCCGCTTATAGGGGTTGATTCCGATTCCTCCCCCGTACGCATGGCCTCCGTAGAGGATCAGGTCAGTCGGCAGGGGCGACGTCTCGCCCGCCAGCGGTGCGCCACTCGTCAACGGCGGTGTGACCACCCCATTCACTCCCAGCAGCCCCGTTCCGCTGGATTTCGAGTAAGTGCCGGTTAATCCAAACCACCTCACGTTAAATCCCGTTCCATAATTCTGCGAATTGTAGCCATACGCGGAGGATACACTCAGTAAACTTCGTGATCCGCCGGCGTTGGCACTCCAATGCACCGGCCCAATTTTTCGCCCTAACTGCCCGGAGTAGCCCCATCCGGAAGTGGTATACCCCACCAACAAGGTCTGCGTGTTCTGATAGTAATTCCCGGAAACACTCACGTCCCAAAGCTCTATCCTGCGTGAGTAGTTCACGACGGAAAGCAACCCCACTGCGCTCAGGTTGGCAGTGTCCTCCGTTGTTCGCGTGACGCTCAACACCGTGCTGAAGGACCCGCCCAGCAGCCGGTTCCAATAGTTCACCGAACCTGTCAGCGCATTCGACCCGTACGCGCTTCCGGAATAGCTCTGATCGCGATGCTCAAACGTCCCATAGAAGATCCAGTGTTTTGACAGGCTGTAACTCGCCAATGCGCTCGCATCCCACGAATTGGAGGATTGCCCCGGCGTGCCCTGCTGCAGGATGCCCCCCGCCGAAATGATGTTTTGGTACAGCGTCCCCAGCAGATTGTCCGTGTAGTTGAAATTGGCTCCCAGCGTCCATTGCGCTTCAGGATGGAAATTCGCACTCAAATTGACCGTGTCTACCGTGCCGCTATAGCGGCCATCCGAGAAATCGGAGGTGAAATCCGATCGGTTGAAGTTCGCGCTGAAACTTCCGTGCAATGGCAGATCGCGGCTGGCTCCGAGTGAATACGAGCTTCCATTGTTGTCCAGATTCTCTAGTTGTTGCGTTTGTAGGATCAGTGGATATTGCGCATGCGATTGATTGTAGACGTATCCGCCGTTCAGGTTGAAGCCGCCTATCTGATAAATCGCGTGGGCATTGAAGTTATGGTAGTCCGACGACCCATTCGCATCGGTCCCGTAGATCGAATAATCATTCGTGCCTTGCGCGTAGTTGAGCGAAAGATGCGGCAAATCCGGTACATTCACTCCCCAGCCGACGTTAAATCCATTCGAGTTTCCATGGGTCGTGTAATTCGGCAAGCCAGGAACGCCAAACGTGCCCAAACTATCGTAGGTTCTCGAGTAGCTTACTGCGCCTGGGTAATTGCTGCCGCTGAAAAGCGAAGCACTGGCCAGCACTCCGCTGCTATCGGAAATCGACGAAGACGTCGAATTGTCTCGCGACTGGTTGAAATAAGGGCTTACCTGGAACGATAGAAAATTCGGATCGTAAAAGGATCCGTTCAGCGTGGCATTCCCCCCGGCCGTGAAGCCATGGTCCGAGGCAATTTGGTTTCCATAGTCCCCCGTATAGCCGGCGGAAATCTGCCCGTTCAGATTCATGCTCACATCATTTCCGACCGTAACCTGCGCCGGCAGGCGCGCTGCCGCTGCCAGCACGATGAAGCATCCGATCCACCTTGCGCGCCACTTCACGCCCCCGCCGCCCTTTCTCCTACAGCACTTCCACCTTCGCCGTCGCCCGGAGTTTCTTATCCAGCCCGGACCGTAATTGCTCGGTCTTCAACTTCTGCAGTTGCTTGTTCAGCGAATCTTTTACGTCCTCGAATTTCTGCATGCCGCCCGGGTTGTGGGCGATGAGACGCACGATTGTTAAGGCTTGGTCCACCTGGATCAGGTCGCTTACCTGCCCGGGTTGCATGGCCAGTGCCGCGCTCACAACTTGCGGGGGCAGTTTGTCGCGATCCACGGACTTGTGCTCGCCCATCATCACCCGGTAGTCGTCTTCCGATATCTTTTCCGCCAGCAAGCCGAACTCTTCGTAATTCTTGGTCGCCTTGGCCTGCTTTAGCGCATCTTCCGCTCTCTTGCGGGCGTCCTTCAATTGCTCGGGCTTGGCTTTTTCCGGGGGCAATATCGAAATCGTCTGGAAGGAAAAAGACTCCGGCAACCGGAACGTCGCGGCATTCTTTTCGTAATAAGCTTTCGTTTCGGCCAGCGAAACGCTGGACTTGTCTTTCACTTCGACGGCCAGCAGTTGGTCGATCATCAGCGAACGCCGGACTTTCTGCCGCAGCACTTGCTCCGAGCCTTGGCACTCCCAGGTCATAAACCCTTTGTAGTCGTCGGGACTCTTGAACTGCTTCCGGAACTCCGCCACGGCATGATCCAATTTCGCGGGCGTCACCGTCATCCCCCGCCGTTTGGCCTCCTGGTACACCAATTCCTCAAACACAATCATTTGCAGTGCGCCCTTGCGAATGTCCTCTTCCATCGCCTTGGGGAATCCGCCGTTGTGTTGCCGCGCATAGGGAAAAATCGTGAACATCTCGCGGAGTAAATCGCGGTCCGTCAGTACGGCCCCGTTTACCCGGGCCACCGGCTTCTCTGGAGCGACCGTCGCCGCATCTGAATTCGGCGCTGCCGGATTGGCCGTCGGATCATGAGAAACCGCCATCTGCCCCTTCGCAGACGACCCCATGCCCGCCAGCACCACCAGCAATATAGCTACCAGCGCCTTCTTCATTTTCCCCTCAGCCCAGTTCGCTTCTTTGCTTTCACTCTGCTAATCACAAATCCCTGATCACTCTAGAAAGTGGGGGGAGAAACTTCCTCCCCCCATTTCATGAACACCCCGGCTTAGGTCGTCGGGAGGTTCGTGTTGTGCATCTCGTTCGATTCACCGCCATGGCATTGACGGCAGAACTGCGCTACCGAGTTGCTGGTCGCGATGGTTGGGGCGTAGTAGCCGCGCACGAAGAACATCGTCTGGAACACGCCCTTGACGTTGCCGATCGTGCCGGCGTAAGCCGTCATGCTGTGCTGGTCGTGGCAAGTGGTGCAGTTCACCGCGGGGTTGACGCCGTCAAAGGACACGGTGCTCACGGTGAAGCCATAGTCGAGCTTGAACTGGGCGAACTTGCTGCCCGCTGGGGCCACCAGCTTGCCGCCGGCAATCGTGCAATCCCAGTCGTACGATCCGCCACAGCCGATCAAAGCTAACGGTCCCACTGGGTGATCGTTTTTGTAGTCGCCTGGCGTGCCGCCCGGCTCGTTGCCGAGCCACGTCGGAGCGTGACCCCCGATCGCATTCGGGATCACTTCGACGGTCTGACCCGTCATCATTCCGTTCTTTGCGATATTGCCGTCATGGCAGCTTAGGCAGAGCATGATTCCAACCGTCGGGTCATGCACTCCGGCAGCCATATTCGCCGGGGTCGTAACTGGGTAACCGCCGGCATCGCCAAACGCAAACGTCTGGCTGTAGTACGGCACAACATTCGCACCCCACAACGCCGCATCACCGCTGGTGGTGTCCGTTGTCGCGATGCCGTTGCCCCGTGCGCCACTGTGTGGTGCGTGGCAGGCTACACAACCCCGTCCATAAACGAGGTGCGCACCCAACACGTCCGTCGGCGACGACCAATTCGGGTTCGGCTGGGCGGAAGCAAACGTCGCCGCCGCCAGAACCCCTATTAAAACAAACATGATTCTTTTCATTGAAAGAACCTCCTGATTTGTGTTGCAACACTCCACTCCTGCTTCGTTCGAACGATTACTTCTCCGAATCGAAAAGGGACAAGTCGGCCGGACCCGCCCCTCCCCGCTTTGGTTTTCCGGAGACAACCAGAGCTCTGGGCGCCTCATGGAGTCACCAATCCTTGCGCCTTCGCGGCCGCGTCACTCTTCGGTGGCGCGCCTTCTGGCGACTTTTGTGCCGGCGCCTCTGCCGGCTTCGTTGTTGTGCTATCCGGCTGCGCTTCGCGGCTGGTCTTCTCTGACGCTGCTTCCGCATCGGTCACGTAGCGGAACACCTGCACGCGCCCCGGAAATTGCTCGGACGTCACCACGCGATTGCTCTTCGGATCGATCGCGATGTCATACGGGGCCGAGAACTGTCCCGGCCAGTTCCCCGGCTGGCCGAAGTAGATCAGCAGCCGTCCTTCGCTATCAAAAACCTGTACCCGCTGTTGCACCGCGTCCACCACCCAAATGTGCCCGTCCCTATCAATGGCAATTCCCTTGGGCCGCGCGAAGTGCCCGGGGCCATCGCCGCTCCTGCCGAACGCGCTTATGAATTTTCCATCCGCATCGAAGATCTCCACGCGATTGTTCAGCGTGTCCGTCACGTAGACGTTGCCCTCTTTATCCACCGCTACGTTCGTGGGCAACGAAAAATTCCCCGCGTCCGTCAGCAGGTGTTTCTTTCCTGGCGCCCCGATCTTCCGCAGCAGTTTGTAACTGTCCGCATCGAACACATCGACAACGTCGCTGCCCGTATCCACCACATATAGGAAACGGTTCTCCTCATCGATGGCCATGCCGCCGGGACGCACCAGCACGTCCGAGCCAAAAGCGGCTTCCTGCTGGTGTTGCGGGTTGATGACAATTACATTGTGGTGTTGGTCGTCGCTTACGAAAAGCCGGTCCGTGTCGTCAATCGCCAGTCCGTTGATCAACCCGAAATGCGCTTCCTTGCCGTTGCGGATCAACTTCACGTCGAATTTCTTGTCCGCGTCCGGGTTGAACACGAAGATAGCTCCCACCGCCTGATCCGCCGCGTAGATGTTCCCCTTCGAATCAAAAGCCAGCCCGTACGTTCGAACCAATTGGAAGGGGAGATCTTGAATCGTGTCCACCTGCGGCTTCGTGCCTGCCAACCGGTCCATCCAACTCTGCTTGGCCTTTTGGGGTTTGTTGATCGGTCTGTTGAAATCGATCTTCTCGCCGGTGAGCTGTTCCACAAACTTGACCCGCGCGATCTCTGGTGGGGATGGCCACACAATCTTGCTGATATCAAAATTCACTCGCTTCGGAAGTTGCGCGTTTGGGTCCGCCGCAGCCTTCTTCTTTTTCTGGGCCGCACTCGCAAAGCCGGGGAGGGTCAACGCAAGCGCCAGCAAGGCGGCCAGAGCCGCCATGCCTCTCAAGCCGCGAGTCGTATTTGAGCGATGAGCGAACATGCCTACGTCTCCCCTTCCTAATTCAGCCTGCCCTTGTGGCAGGTGTTGCAGAAATCCATTCCCGGCTTCTGATCCTTCACCAACATCCCCACCTGATTGCCGGCGTGCGCCTGGTGGCAGGTCAGGCAGTTCATCTGCCCGGCCGCCGGATTCTTTGCATCAACCGGCCCCGCGACCGGATGGAATTCCACCGGGTGTCCCGCGTTGTACTTCAGAGACAGGATCGGCACGTGATACTTCTCCGGCAGCTTCACTTTCCCGTCGAAAATCGCGATCAGTTGCTGACTTTCCAGCCTCTCTGGCACGGTGTCCGGCCCATGACATTCCAGGCAAAGCGTGTTGACGTCCTTCACTCGCAGCAAATGCGCGTTATCGTTGCCATGGGCGTCGTGGCAAGTTCCGCAGCCGTCTTGGAACGCCGGGCGGTGCAAAGTCTTTTTTGTCTTCAGCATGTCCGCCTGCTCCGTATGGCACGTCAGGCAAATCTCCACGCCGTTTGTCTTCGGCAGCCCGGGCGTCTTGCTCGCATGCGGCGAATGACAATCGGTACAATCACCCGCTGCTCCCGGATGCGGCACCTTGGCAGTTTCGATTTGTTTGGCCTGCTCACCGTGGCACATCACGCACAATGATTTTGCGTTCGCCTGCGTCAGCACTACTTTCCCGTCTTTTGCCGGTGCGTGGCACACCTCGCACTGTTTGTCGGCAAACGGCGGGTGCATAAACTTCGCCATCAACTTTGGCGCCGCCGACTGGTGCGGATCGTGGCACTGCAGGCAATTCGCTGCGCCGAACGGTTGATTCTGGTGCGCCTTTTGCAGGCTGGCGTCCTTCGGATCGTGGCAATCCACGCAGAGCGCCGGCGCCGATTTCGTCAGGTGGTACAGATTCTCGGGCGTCGGGTCCGCGCCAACCTTGTGCGTCACGTGGCACGTCTCGCATCCCATATCCAGCGCCGCGTGCCTGCTGCCCTTCTCCGGCACATTCA
>DATERF010000078.1:0-61552 GCA_035271845.1 Candidatus Acidiferrum sp. | reverse complement strand
TGGACGATCACTTCGACGCAGTGTTTGTTTCGATCGGAACGTGGAAGGAGTCTTGGATTTACCAACCGGGAACGGAATTAAAGGGCGTCTACCCCGCGCTCACCTTTCTAGAGGCAATCGCCAAGGGCGAAGACATTCCCATCGGTCGCAAGGTGGCCATCATCGGTGGTGGGAACGCCGCGATTGACTCCGCTCGCAGCGCCCTGCGCAAAGGTGCGGAAGTCACTGTTTTCTATCGCCGCGAACGTAAGGACATGCCGGCCATCGAGGAGGAAACTCGGGCCGCCAGGGACGAAGGGGCGAAGTTCATTTTCCTCACCGCCCCTCATCGCGTCATCGGTGATCCTTCAGGCCACGTCAAAGCAATTGAAATCGTCAAGACCCGGCTCGGCGAATACGACACCTCGGGGCGCAGAAAACCAGTTCTGACCGATGAGATTCAGCGTTTCGAATGTGACGCCGTGATTTTCGCCGTCGGCGAAAGTGTGGATCTTGATTTCGCCCGTGCCTCCGGTCTCAGCCTCAAAGAGAGCGGCACCATCGAAGTCAACCGCTTTACTCTCGAATCCAGCCGGCCACGCTTTTACGCTGGCGGCGACGTCATCACGGGCGCATCCAACGTATCCAATGCCATGGCCTACGGTAAGCAGGCCGCGCGTGCAATCGACCTGCAACTGATGGAGACCAATCGCTGGGAAAAATTGTTCCGCCCGCTGCAGTACGGTCAGATCGTCCCGGAAAATCCCAGTCCCAATCATCGCCACACGGGTCATATCCTGGGCGCGGGCCTCCGCGTGTGCTCGAACGCCGAAGTTGTTACCGGCTTTACCCACGAAGAAGCTTTGGACGAAGCGTGCCGGTGTTTGCGCTGTGATTTAGAAGTCGCCGAAGTGAGTTAGCGAAAGGAGTGACCTCTTGCCGCAAAAAAAACTTTCCATTCGTATCGACGGCGAGCTTATCAGCGCTCTTGAAGGTCAAACCATCCTGCAAGCGGCCAAGGCCAACGGCAAATACATTCCCACGCTCTGCGATCTCGAAGGTCTCACTCCCGTAGGTGCCTGTCGTCTGTGCATCGTGGAGGTGCAGGGTATCGACCGCTTGTTGCCTGCCTGCACCACACCCATTCAGGATGGCATGTCCGTCACCACCAATTCGCCCAAGCTCACGCAATATCGTCGCATCTCCGTGGAACTGCTCTTGGTCGAGCGCAATCACGTTTGCGCGGTGTGTGTTTCGAATGGTCATTGCGAGTTGCAATCAATGGCCACCACTCTGGGTATCAGCACCGTCCATTTTGCGTACAACTTTCCAACACTCCGTATGGATCTTTCTCATCCGCGATACGTGCTCGACCACAACCGGTGCATTCTTTGCACTCGTTGCGTTCGTGTCTGCGCCGAACTGGAAGGCGCCCACGTTTGGGAGGTGATGTCGCGTGGCATTCACGCAAGAATCGTCAGCGATTTGAATGGCAAGTGGGGAGAGTCCAAAGGCTGCACCAATTGTGGAAAGTGTGTCCAGGCATGTCCCACGGGAGCCCTCTCGGAGAAAGGCATGGCCGTCGCGGAGATGATTAAAAACAACGACAAGATCAGCTCCCTGGTCCGTCGCAGAGAGGTCCAGGCATGAAGAAGGTAAAAGTTGCCACCGTTTGGCTGGATGGGTGCTCCGGCTGCCACATGTCTCTGCTGGATATGGATGCAGCCATCATTTCTCTGGCGCAGAAGATTGACCTCGTGTATGGCCCGCTGGTCGACGCGCAGGAATTCCCCGATGATGTCGATGTCACCTTGGTCGAAGGCGCCGTCAGCTCACAAGAGGATCTCAACAAGCTACAGAAAATCCGTCAGCGGACCCATCTTCTGATCTCGCTTGGTGACTGCGCGGTCACCGGAAACGTTCCGGCGATGCGGAACTCTATCCCGGTTACCAGGTTGCTACAGCGCGTTTATGTCGAAGGATCGCAAGAGAACAAGCTCATTCCCACCGACGGTGTTCCGGCGCTCCTCAAACAAGCGCGACCCCTCCGTGAATTCGTCAAAGTAGACATGTGCTTGCCAGGCTGCCCGCCACCCGCGAAGTCCATTTCGAGTGTCATTCTCGATTTGGTCGAAGGGCGCAAACGCAATGTCAGTCCGCCCGTGAAGTTTGGCTAAGGAGCAGCGATGAAGCGCATCACCATTGATCCGGTAACTCGCATAGAAGGCCACGCAAAAATCGTAATCCAGCTTGACGACAGTGGCCACGTCACCGGTACCGAATTCCATGTCACGCAGATCCGTGGATTCGAAAAATTCACCGAAGGCCGTCCGTTCTACGAAATGCCCGGAATTACATCGCGCATTTGTGGCATCTGCCCGATCAGCCATTTGCTGGCTTCTTCAAAAGCGTGTGATGCGATCATGGCCCTTCGCATTCCTCCCGTCGCTCGCAAATTGCGCGAATTGCTGCACTGCGCACAAACCGTGCAATCCCACGCTCTCAGTTTCTTTTATCTCTCTGCACCGGATTTCCTCCTGGGCATGGATTCCGACGTGGCCTCGCGCAATGTTCTGGGAGTCATCGCCAGTCAGCCGGAATTGGCGCGGGATGGTATTGAGCTGCGAAAATTTGGCCTCCAGCTCATCGAACATCTTTGTCAAGAACGTGTGCATCCATCCTGGGTCGTGCCCGGCGGGGTCGGTGCGCCGCTCTCCGCTGTGGCCCGTGATCGCATCCTCTCTGATCTTCCCGCTGCTAAAGCCATCGCCGAGCGCACCATACGATTCTTCAAAGGTGCTCTCGATAACTACAAGGATGAAATTGCTTTCTTTGGTTCGGCCCCAACTCTGTATGCCGGTCTAGTCGATCGAAAAGGGAACTTACAGCTTTACGATGGCGATTTGCGCTTCCGGAGCGCTACTGGAGAAATCCTCGCCGATCACATTCCAACGGAGGAATATAGCGATTGGATCGGGGAAGCCAGTCTCCGCGAATCGTATTTGAAAGCGCCCTATTATAAGCCTCAGGGCTTCCCCGAAGGTGTCTATCGGGTTGGGCCTTTAGCGCGGATCAATGTCGCTGATCAGTGCGGCACACCCCGTGCAGACGCCGAGCTTCTCGAATTCCGTCAACGCTTCGGTTCGCCTGCACACAGCGCCTTCCTCTTCCATTACGCTCGCCTTATTGAGATCATCCACGTGCTAGAGCGCATCGAAGCTCTCCTGAATGACCCGCAGATTCTCGAGACTCATGTCCGCGCCACGGGTGGTGTGAACGCGCTGGAAGGCGTTGGCGTAATCGAAGCCCCTCGCGGCGTGCTGATTCACCACTACAAGGTCAACGAGGAGGGTGGAATCGTTTGGGCTAACCTGATTGTAGCTACCGGCCACAACAACTTGGCCATCGGCCGCAGTATCCACCAGGTCAGCGAACATTTCATCGACGGATCAAAACTCCGGGAGGGCATGGTGAACCGCGTGTCCGCCGTCGTGCGTGCTTACGACCCTTGCTTGAGCTGCTCTACCCACGCCATCGGCCAGCCGGCTCTGCACATCCGCCTTGTCGGCCCGCACGGGGAACTCCTGGACGAGATTAGGCCTTCCTAGGGTTCGCTCACAATTCTTCGGCTTCTCACCGACCTGCCATTCTGGGGGGCCCCCACACCTTTTCTTCGCGCCTGATGTTCACTTTTTGATCGAGCTCATCGCGCCCGAACCCTCGGTAATTACGTCTCTCACGGTCTCGATATCCACCAGTCCCGCGCAGCCATAAAGCGCTGGGAGCACCTTTGCCGCCGACAAATTCCTCCGCCATTCGGCCACTCTTTGCGTCCCCGATCGGTACGCCGGAAGGTACATCCGTCCAAGTAATGGATGTCTTCCCCACGGGCCAGAAAGTTTGTCTGCTCTTTCTTCGGTCACCAGATAATCTCGCTGCAAGATTTGCGCAACTTCCTCGCGCGAGACATTCTCTCCCCACGTCAGGTAAGAGGACTGGTTCTTTGCATCATCCTGCAGCAATGCCAGGTTCACCCCGATCTGCAGGTCTTCGTCGGGTAACTGCTCCACTTCTGTCACACCGTGCGCGATCAAAATGGCGTTATTTGCGATTCCTTCGAAAAGCGTCGCGGCTCGCGTGTTCATCGTCAGCACCGTCGCTTCAAAACCTACCTGCCCGCGAACATAGAGGTTTTGCAAATACGCAAACGTTGTCACATGACCCGGCACAACTTCATGGCTCACCAGTTGTTCAAACTCCGGGACCGACATCTTCAAAGATGCATTGATCTCGTAAGTCGCCTCATATTTTGGGCTCCGGTCCGCATTTCGTGCACGCCCGATGTAATTCATTGATCCGGAAAACCATGCGTCTTTGATCGGCAGAAACTCGATGTTGGCTCTTGGAACCCCAGAAAACTCCTTCGGCAGGTGTGGCAGCAGGTGCAGTTCGCAGAGCTTGTCGTAATGAGCGATAACTGCGTTTCCCAATGCCCGCACCGAGGCCATCGGCACCATCCGCTCGGCCCTCCAGGCGTCCAACGCCCGCCGGAGCCCTCCTTCTCCGGCCGTCGAGTAGCCAGCGCGATTCAATAATTCCGCAACTCTCTCTCGCTTCGCTTCGGGCCTGGACTTCTCTGGCGCGTGCCCCGTCGAGGCCTCCACGCAGCGCTGGTAGTTAACTGGCGCCCCCTTGCCAAGGACTTCCATTGCCAGGTCCCACATGACCTCGATGCACGTCGCTAGTCCAGTGAGATAGGATCCGCGAATGCCGCCAATCTTCTCTACCTGCTGCCGGATCTCTTTCACCGTTCCCGGAATATCGATTTCTCTCAGATACTCCTCAATGTCGTTTCGCTCGAAAGCCTTCCCAGTGATGCCACCTGCTTGCCGGATTCGCGCTGCAGAAGGAATCGCATAGGCCGCTGGCAGCTCTTCATCGGAAAACCACGAGTCCGCTATAAATCTTCCGGTTCCAGAGGCGCAGAGCACATCCCCACCCCACAAGGTGTCGATCCCCAATACCGCATCGGCTACCAGCTTTCCTATTCGTTCCATGGAGCCTCCCTTCCTCCTCTTAGCGACCGAAACCACACATAGCAACAGATTCCCAGGAACAGAATCCCAGATACGATCTGTGAGATCGTATCGTTTTCATAAAACGGCGTATGGATCAAGTTTTCCCGATAGCTAGGCAAAAGTCGCAGCGCGGCTCCAAATACTCCCCCTAGCGCTCCACCAGCCATTAGGCCCGAGGCGATAATCACGCCACGTGCGCGAATTCGGCTCCCACTCTCTCCGTTTACTTTTTCCGCCCGCCCGTTGATCCAGTAGGACAGGAACCCGCCCACTAGCGCCGGAGTATTCAGTTCCAGCGGCAGATACATGCCCAACGCAAAAATAAGTGACGGCTGTCCCAGCATCTCCATGATTAGGGCGATCACTGCCCCCACGCCAAAAAGCAGATACGCGATCGGCTGGTGGCTCATAAAACCTTCCACCAATGCCTTCATGATGGAGGCTTGCGGTGACGCCAGAACCGGCCTGAGGTCCCCGGGCGCAGCCTCGCCGAATTGAAATGTCCGCGCCAGCATCACAATCGTTAAACCCACCGCAATCGCTGCGGCGATAATTGCCAGGAACTTCACTTTTTCCTGTGACGCCGGCGTAGACCCGAGCCAATAGCCCGTCTTCAGATCCGTGATCGCCTGGCCCGAAACCGACAGGGCAGTACAAACCATTCCCGCTATGGCCATCACAAAAAACATCCCTGTTGTGCCTGAGATTCCGAAGCGCAGCAGGACAGCCGAAGACAGAATGATCGTCAGCATGGTCATTCCAGAGACGGGATTGCGCGCTGTCGTGGCGATCGCATTGGCCGCCACCGAGGTGAAAAAGAAGGAGAACACAAGTGTCAACAGCAGTCCCGCTCCGACGACGCGCCAAGATGCATCCAAATGACCCAGCAAAAGGGCAACGCCGATGGCTCCCAGCACCACTCCCAACAGAATCGACACCATGGGCATGTCTCGATCTGTTCGCTCGGTCGCCGGTGCTTCCCCTTTACGGAATACCCGTAGCGCTATCCCGAACGACCCCGCCACGATTCGCAACGATTTTACGATTCCAAAGATCCCAGCGGTTGCGATTGCTCCCACGCCGATGAACCGCACATAGTTCCGGTAAATCTGCACGGCGGTCATTTTGGCAATAGGAATCGTCGCCGGATACACGGAACTGTCCAGATGGCTCCCCACAAACCAGATTAGCGGCACCAAAACCAGGTTCGACAGCACCCCGCCTGCGCAGAGAATCAACGAGCTACGCAGGCCGATGACGTATCCAAGCCCGAGAATGAATCCGATAGCGTCGAAGCCCAACACCATTCGCGCTCGCTCGGACAACATGCGCATCACCGGCACGAATTTGAAATCCAGCGTTTCCTTCCACAACTGAAACGTCGTTATAAAAAGATCGTAGACCCCTGCCACCGCCGTTGCTTCGAGCAGTAGCTTTGCCTGCGAGCCACCCTTCTCGCCCGTCACCAACACTTCCGTAATTGCTGTTGCTTCGGGGTAGGGAAGTAATCCATGTCTTTCCCTAACAAAGTATCGTCGCAGCGGAATCAGGAAAAGAACGCCGAGGCATCCGCCGGCCAGACAAATGAAGATGGTTTCCACCGGGTGCGGAGAGAGTTTCAGTATGTATAGGGCGGGCACTGTGAAGACTGCTCCCGCGACCACCGCCCCAGCGACTCCGCCGATCCCCGTAATAATTACGTTTTCCAGTAAGCTGGATCGCCGCTTATAGAGTCTCGCCAGTCCAATCGCCAAAATCGAAATCGGGATCGCCGACTCCATCACCTGACCCACCTTCAATCCCGAATACGCCGCCGCGATGGTGAAAATCACGCAAAAAAACAGTCCCCATCCAATGGACCGGCCAGTTAGCTCCGGCATTGATTCTTCCGCAGGCACAATGGGTTCGTACGTTTCCCGGGGTTCCAACGGTTTGTAGGCATTGTCGGGCAGGGACTTCGTATTCACTTCGCTCATCGCGGTCGGTCCTTCCCTCTCACGGGCGAGGCTGGAACAGTGTTGACCGGAGCGAAGTCGAAAATGCTTTCCAAGCCCAGCAGCCAGGACGAAGCATCTTCGGCAAGATCATTAGCTCAGTGCGGCAGCGGTTCGAGCGGAAGCGTATGCTCTTCCCGTGAAGCTGATTTCGCTGGCAGGTCCGCTGACGATTCCAAATGTTCCTGCCTTTCCTGCGCGTCCACAACCGCAATGGCCACGATGTTCACGATCTCTTCGACCTCGGCGCCGCGTTGCAGAACGTGCACTGGTTTGGACATTCCCATCAGGATTGGCCCGATCGTCTCCGCTCCCCCAATTCTCCCCAGTAATTTGTAGCAGGTGTTCGCTGACGTCAGGTCCGGGAAGACCAGTACGTTTGCGCCTCCCCGCAGTTCGCAGAATGGGTAAGTCTCTTCGATGATTTCCGGCACGACGGCGGTATCCGCCATCATTTCGCCATCGATCATCAACGACGGCTCAGCCGCCTTGACCAATCGCACGGCTTTCTGCACCTTTTCGGCCAGCGGATGCTTTGTGCTGCCGAAGTTCGAGAACGACAGCATTGCTACCCGCGGCGTCACGTTGAAGCGTTTCGCTGTTTGCGCGGCGCAGATCGCGATTTCTGCCAGATCCTCCGCGCTCGGTTCGATGTTGACCGTGCAGTCCGCCAGAAAATACATATCGCCGCGCCGCGTCACCAGCACATATAACCCCGAAACGCGGTGTAAACCCGGTCGTGGCTTGATCACTTGCAAAGCCGGGCGGATGGTGTCCGGAAAGTGCTTGTCTACTCCGCCTACCAGCGCATCCGCATCTCCCAGCTGCACCATCAAGGAACCAAACAGGGTGCGGTCATTGATGTACTCTTGCGCTTCGGAAAGTGTCACTCCGCGCCGCCGCCTCAATTCGTACAGCGCCTGGATGTACCCTTCACGTTTTGGCCACGCTTGCGGGTTCACTACCTCGATTTTGTCCAGCGCGACGGACAAATCACGCGCCTTTGATTGGATGACCTTCTCATCGCCCAGCAAAATCGGCTGCGCAATGTGTTCCTCAACCAGGATGTGCGCTGCCCGCAATATCTTTTCGTTTTCCCCTTCCGGAAAGACTACGCGCCGTGGCCGCGCCGCAGCCTTGCGGATTATCGTGCGCATCACTTCGTGCGCTTTCCCAAGCAGTCTCTCCAGCCGCTCACGGTATTCCACTAGGTCCACCGGCGTTCTGGCCACACCCGTCTCCATGGCAGCCTTTGCCACGGCAGACGCTTCCCACACCAACACGCGTGGATCAAACGGCTTCGGGATGATGTACTCTGGCCCAAACCGAATGCGACCCACTCCATACGCATGGCATACCGAGTCCGGCACATCTTCTTTTGCCAGCGCTGCCAGCGCTCTTGTGGCCGCCAGTTTCATCTCTTCATTGATCGCCGTGGCATGCACGTCCAGCGCTCCGCGAAAAATGAACGGGAATCCCAAAACGTTGTTCACTTGATTTGGATAATCGGAACGCCCCGTCGCCATGATCACATCTTTTCGGGCAGCTAGTGCGTCGTCGTAAGTAAGTTCTGGATCCGGATTTGCCATTGCAAACACGATTGGCCGCGCCGCCATCGACTGCAGCATCTCTTGAGTGAACGCCCCTTTTACCGACAGCCCAACAAGAACGTCCGCTCCTTTCACCGCATCACTCAAGGTCCGCCATTCGGTCTTGTGCGTGAAGCGCGCCTTATAGGGATTCATTCCCGCTGAGCGGCCTTCATACACCACACCTTTCGTGTCCGCCAAAGTAATGTTTTCTCGTTTCACTCCCAATCGCACGTAGTGTTCTGCGCATGCGATTCCCGCCGCGCCGCTGCCATTCACGACCATGCGTATACGATCGATCGATTTTCCCACCAACTCCAAAGCGTTCAAAAGGGCCGCTCCCGATATAATCGCTGTTCCATGTTGATCGTCGTGAAAGACGGGAATCTGCATCGTCCGTTTCAGCGTTTCTTCGATATAAAAGCATTCCGGCGCCTTGATGTCCTCCAGATTGATCCCGCCAAACGTAGGTTCGAGCAACTGGCACACCTTGATCACATCTTCTGGATTGGTCGAGTTCACTTCCAGGTCGAACACGTCCACATCCGCGAACCTCTTGAACAGTACGCCCTTTCCTTCCATCACTGGCTTTCCTGCCAGCGCTCCGATGTTTCCCAATCCCAGGACTGCGGTGCCGTTAGACACCACGGCAACCAGGTTACCCTTCGCCGTATATTTGTACGCGTCGCCCGGCTCCTTTTGGATTTCCAGGCAAGGCTCAGCCACGCCCGGCGTATACGCCAGGCTCAAATCACGTTGTGTGCGGCACGGCTTTGTTGGCGATACCTCAATTTTTCCAGGTCGCGTTCCCAAATGGTAGGCAAGTGCTTCAGATTTTTTGATTGTCATGGTCGTTCTCCTGACCACATCCACTCTCATGCCCTACTCAGCGCCGTTTTGTTTCCAATATTCGCACGTGGTGACCGGTGAGCCTTCGACGCTGTAACTCTACCACTCTCCCGTTGTCAGATACTCGTGAATCGATTTTGCAGCCCGGCGTCCTGCTCCCATCGCCAGAATCACCGTTGCTGCCCCTGTAACAATATCTCCTCCCGCAAACACGCCTTTGCGCGAGGTGCGCTGCGATTCACCGTTGGCCTCGATGTACCCCCACTTGTTCGTCTTTAGTCCCGGCGTCGTGGATTGGATTAGCGGATTAGCCGATGTTCCCGTGGCAATGATCGCCACGTGCAACGGAATTTCGAACTCCGAATCTTTAATCGGAATCGGCCGCCGTCTTCCCGACCCATCGGGCTCGCCCAATTCCATCTGTACGCACCGCGCACCTTTGAGCCAACCGCGACCGTCATCCAGAAATTCCACAGGGTTCGTTAACACGCGAAACTCGATCCCCTCCTGTTTTGCATGTTTCACTTCTTCAATCCGCGCAGGCATTTCCGTTTCACTCCGCCGGTAAATTACATAAGCTTTCTCAGCTCCAAGCCTCCTCGCTGAACGGATCGCGTCCAGTGCCGTGTTGCCTCCTCCAATAACCGCCACATGTTTCCCGCGCAGATCCACCATGGGCTCGTCGTACTTCGGGAATTCATAAGCATGCATCAAATTGATTCGCGTCAAAAACTCATTGGCGGAATATACCCCGTTTAAGTGTTCCCCAGGAATATTTAGAAAAACGGGTAGCCCAGCTCCCGTCGCGATGAAGATTGCATCGTACCCTTCTTCGCCAAACAACTCGTCGATGGCCACTGTTTTTCCGACCACCACATTCGTTTCGAACTCTACCCCCATTTCACGCATCTTATCGATTTGTTCCCGAATCACCTGTTTCGGTAACCGGAATTCCGGAATCCCATACACCAGCACGCCTCCGATTTCGTGCAGCGCTTCGAATACATGCACTTGGTGCCCGCGCTGTACCAAGTCGCCCGCCGCGCTCAACCCGGCTGGTCCGCTCCCCACAATCGCCACTTTTTTCCCGGTTGCCGGCGCGTTTGGAGCCATCGGCGCTCCCACTTGCTGTTCGTAGTCGGCGACGAACCGCTCCAGGTAGCCTATGCCCAGCGATTCGACTTTCTTATGCAGCAGGCATGCTCCCTCGCAGTGATCTTCCTGCGGGCATACGCGGCCTGTGATTGCCGGCAGCACGTTATCCTCGCGAATCTTCGACGCTGCGCCTAAAAAGTTTCCTTCCACCACCAGTTTCACGAAATCCTTGACCTTCACTCCGACCGGACAATGGTCCACGCATGTGGCTTTCGCGCATTCTAGGCACCGCAGCGCCTCCTGCCTCGCCAATTCCGCCGAATATCCCAAATTCACTTCCGTGAAGTTCATCACCCGCAAGTCTGCCAATTGTTCCGGCATGTGCTGGTGCGGAACCTTCATTCGTTCCTTCAATGTCAGCGGATTCGCGCTAGGCTCTTTCGCTGGGCTCATTGCTTTTCTCCGCTCATCAGGCAAGTGCTCGCCTCTTCGCTGACTCTCATCCCGTGGAGCCTCGCTTGATAAGCATCGAGCGACTGTTTCTCGGCCTCCCGGTACATCCTGTTCCTTTGCATCAACACATCAAAATTCACGTGATGCGCGTCAAACTCTGGCCCATCCACGCACGCAAACTGGCTTTTCCCTCCCACCAGCACGCGGCACCCGCCACACATCCCTGTTCCGTCAATCATGATCGGATTCAAGCTCACCACCGTGTGAATTCCTTTTTCTCGCGTGAGGTCGGCTACCACTTTCATCATGGGTACCGGCCCTACGGCCAGCACCAGCTCAATCTTCGCCTCCGTTGCCAGTAGTTCCCGCAATTTGTCTGTCACCAAGCCTTTTTCCCCATAACTCCCGTCATCGGTCGTTACATACAGAGCATCACTAACCGCGCGCATTTCCTCTTCCAGAAGCACCAGGTCCCTGTTTCGCCCCCCCAAAATCGTCAAGATGCGATTCCCCGCGCCTTTCAGTGCCACTGTTGTCGGATAGGCCAACGCCGTGCCTACTCCGCCACCCACAATCACCACCGTCCCGAAATTCTTAATGACCGACGGCTTCCCCAGTGGCCCGACGACGTCTCGGATGGCATCGCCTTCCTTTAGTGCGTTTAGCTGATACGTGGTCTTTCCTACTGACTGAACCACCAGCGAGATCGTACCGTTCTCCTTGTCGGCACTTTCGATCGTCAACGGAATCCGTTCTCCATGTTCATCAAGTCGCAAGATCACAAATTGCCCCGCTTCATGCTTTCGGGCAATCCGCGGGGCTTCAATCAGAAACCGTTTGATACCCGGCGCAATTAGCGCCGCTTTCAATATCCTGAACATGCTCACCTCGTTGAACTACCTCTGGCGTGCACAACTCACCCATTCTCTCAATAAGCGACTGCCGAAAATGTGACGCGTTACACTGCTACGTCTTCCTTTTCCACGCCCACCGGCGGCATGATTTCCGTTCCCGCTGCGCCCGCTACGGCGGCCGCCATGAATTCCGGCGCCGTGATAATTGCGCGCCGCCCGCCGAAATCCAGAAATCGCAAGGCAGCTTCCACTTTCGGCCCCATACTCCCTGCGGCGAACTCGCCTTGCCTCAAATACGTTCTCGCTTCTTCCCACCCCAGGTGAAACAGTGGTTTCTCGTTCGCTTTCCCGAAATGCAAGTAGACGTGTGTCACCCCAGTTGAGAACACCAGCAGTTCCGCCCCAAGTTCCATCGCTAGCAACGCGGAACAGCGGTCCTTATCAATCACCGCTTCACTCCCCTTCAACTGTCCCGCTCGCCGCACCACTGGAATGCCTCCTCCGCCCGCGGCAATCACCACGAATCCCGCGTCCAGGCATGCCCGGATTGCCTCCAGTTCGTGGATGCGTTGCGGGTGAGGGGAAGCCACTACGCGCCTCCACCCCCGTCCGGAATCTTCAACCATCTTCCAGCCCAGCCGTTGTTCCCGTTGCACCGCTTCTTCTTTTTCATAAAACGGTCCAATCGGCTTGTCTGGCCTCAGAAACGCCGGATCGTTTGCATCCACAATTACCTGCGTAATGATGCTCACCACTTTTTGCCCAACTCCGGACTCTTGAAGAATGTTGTCCAGCGTCTGCTGCAACAAATAGCCGATCGAACCCTCGGTCTCCGCGTCACACACGTCCAGATTGTGCGTGGGCAGCACGTCTTGAGCCAGTTCCGAACGGAGTAACGCTTCTCCCACTTGCGGCCCGTTGCCATGGGTCAGCACGACGCGATACCCCTGCCGGAGAATCGCTGCTATTCCTCTGCACGTTTCGGTTGCATGCACCTGTTGTTCCTCAAATGAACCGAGTTCTTTCGCCCGTTTCAGCGAATTCCCGCCAATAGCCACCACCGCGATTCTCTTCATGGCTGCGCCTTCGCTTTCTTCGCTTCCTGGCCTGCCAGCACTGCCAGTAGAATTGCCTTGTGCGCATGTAGCCGGTTTTCTGCCTGCTCCAGCGCAACGGACCTTGGTCCATCGAGCACTTCGTCCGTTACCTCTTCGCCGCGATGTGCCGGAAGACAATGCAAAAACACCGCGTCCGCCGGCGCCAGTTCCATCAGCGCTTGATTCACCTGGAATCCCGCGAACGCCTGTTGCCGCTCGGCACTCTCCTTTTCCTGCCCCATGCTCGTCCAAACATCCGTATACACGGCATCCGCGGTACTCAGCACCTCCTTCGGATCGTGCACCACTGCGATTTCCGCTCCGGTGCTGGACCCGTCCGCGCGTGCCTCGGTCAGAATGTCGGCATTCGGTTCGTAACCCGGAGGGCAGGCAATCGTGAAGTGCATTCCGACTTTTCCCGCGGCATGTGCCAAGGAAAGCGCCACATTGTTTCCGTCACCCACATAGACCAGGTGCAGCCCCTTCAATTTCCCTTTGGCCTCTTGCAGCGTCATCAAATCGGCAATCGCCTGACATGGATGGAGCAAGTCCGTCAGCGCGTTGATGATTGGTACGTTCGCGGCGAATGCCAACTCCTCCAGCAATTTTTGCGAAAACGTCCTCACGATAAGCACGTCCACCCAACGCGACAGGTTCCGTGCCACGTCCTTCACGCTTTCCCGCTTACCTAGTCCGATATCCCCCGGCGCCAGATACACGGCGTGCCCGCCCAACTGTTCGAAACCTACCTCAAACGTCACACGCGTGCGTAGCGACGGCTTTTCGAAAATCAGCGCAGCCATCTTTCCCGGCAGTGCTCTGACAAATCCTTCCGGGCGCGCCTTCACTTCTTCCGCTAGGGTTAACAGCGCCTCCATCTCGGATATGGTGATGTCGTGTAACGACAGGAAATCTCGCTTGCGCGCTCCCATCGCTGGTTTCAGATGCCACGGAATGGTGCTCGGAAAGGAAACCGCTTCGCGCTCTCGGAACATGGTGGTCTCCTTTCCTAAGCGGGCGTTACCGCTGCGTGCTGGTGTACGAATTCCCGGATCACATCGGCCAGTTTGCTTGGCCCTCGCTCTACAACCTCATACGACACGCGGAAAGACGGCTGCGGAATCGTGATCAGGTGCCGCAAGTCAATCGGCGTTGCGATAAGGACAAAGTCGCAGGGCGTTCGCCGGATGGTTTCCTCCAGATCCGCTAATTGTTTCTCGCTGTAGCCCATCGCCGGCAGCAATGCGCCCACGTGCTCAAATCTCCCAAACGTGTCGCGGATGCTCCTCACCGCATATTGCCGTGGGTCGACCAGCGTCGCTCCTGCCCGCCGTGCAGCGATGACCCCGGCGCCGAACGCTAGCTCTCCATGTGTTAGCGATGGCCCGTCTTCGATCACCAGCACCTTGGCGCCGCGCAGCCGCTCGGCCTGTTCTACCTTCACTACCGAATCGGTCTCGATCACCAGCGCCTTCGGATTCCGCTGCCGCACATTGGTCCGCACCGTTTCGACCGCTTCTCGAAACGCGGAATCCACTTTGTTAATGATCACCACGTTCGCGCGCAGCAGGTTCACTTCGCCGGGGTGATACAGCACTTCGTGTCCAGCGCGATGCGGATCCGTAACGACGATCTCCAGGTCCGGCTTCAAGAACGGTGTGTCGTTGTTTCCGCCATCCCAGATAATCACATCCGCTTCCTTTTCTGCTTCCTTCAAGATTGCTGCGTAGTCCGCGCCCGCATACACCACCGTTCCGGTCTGCACATGCGGCTCATACTCTTCACGCTCCTCAATCGTGCACTTCTGCCGGTCCATGTCTGCCAATTCCGCGAAGCGCTGCACTTTTTGCTTGACCAATTCCCCGTACGGCATTGGGTGCCGCATCGCCACCACTTTCATTCCCTGCTCTTTCAACAATCCGGCTACGCGTCGCGACACCGGGCTTTTCCCACATCCCGTCCTGGTCGCGCACACCGAGACCACCGGCACCTTCGCCTTCAGCATCGTTTTTTCCGCGCTCAGCAACACAAAATCCGCCCCAGCCGCAAGCACCCGCGAGGCCAGGTTCATCACCCTTACGTGTGACACATCGCTGTACGAAAACACCGCCACATTTGCTCTCTCTTCCTTGATGATTCTTTCTAACTCTTCTTCCCCAACGATCGGAATGCCTTCCGGATATCTCGGCCCGGCTAGTTCCCCGGGGTATCTTCTCCCGGCAATGTCCGGTATCTGCGTGGCCGTAAACGCTACGACCTGGCTCCAGGAATCGTCCCGATAACACACGTTGAAGTTGTGAAAATCACGTCCAGCTGCGCCTACGATCACGATGCGGTTCTGCATAGTTCCTCCGGCGAGGTGGTCCTTGAGGACATGGATGGAAGGCCCAAAGGATTGAAGGAGCGAGATACTGCAGAGAAGAGAACTGCAAGCGGACAGCCAGCCCACTATAAGCAATTTCGAATACCAACTATCAGATTTATCTATAAGATACGAAAATTAACGACGCGCGCAGCCAACTTTGGTGCGAGAACTAACGCAAATTCAGACCAACGCCTGCGCCAACTCACCCATCCCGGAACCGCGGTACCCGCCCACATATTGCAGACAATAAAGGAGATATTGAGGGACTTGAGAGGGAAGTATGGCTAAGTAACTTCGCCGCCTACCTGCCTTGCGGGAGCGGCGCTTTCAATTCTGCTGCGGGTCAGCCCGAAGTTCCGATGGCTCGCCTGCTCGGTTTCGCACGACGGTCCCTCGACCACAATCCGAGTCGATACTCTTGGGTCTGCTTCGCCGTCGCATTGTGGATCTTCACTCGCACGTCGCCGTTCGCGTCGCACGTATAAATCTCTTCAATCCAAAGTTCCTGTGGGGCAGTGTAGCGTCGAATCATTTCATCAGTCAGATCCGCCGTTTGTGCGAGGGCGGGATCAAACGGTACACGAATGTCATCCCAATTGGTGATCTCCCCTTCTGGCTGATTGTTCGTGCCCAGTTGAGCGCATTCGAGGTAACGGAAGTATCCGATGTTGTGCACCGGGCGATAAGAACGGACGATCTGCAGTGGGGCCTCGCTCCTCGACGGCAGCCGTAGTCCGCGAGGGAAAATTACATCGAAGACGACATTGCGGCCGTCATCAGCTTCTCGCCACACGCCAAAGTGCTTTGTGAATTGGTCACGGAATGGCCGGGCTTCATGACCTTCCGCCCGAATCGCCAATCCAATCGCCGTCGCGGAGCGCATATACGCGGAACGCCGGACCTTCCGCCCAAACGTTTCGCGCAAAACCCGAGCGATAGAAGGCAGCTCGGATCCGCCTCCCGTCAAGTACAAGGTATCGATTTCCTGATCCGGATGCGCCGCCAGCAGATCTTCTACGACCTTGCGCGAAGCCTCCACTAACGGCCGGCACTGTTCATAGAAAGCATCGGCGCTGATGGATACTTCTCCCCAGTCCTTTCGAACCCTCTCCAGATCAACCGTCAACCTGCGGCTGTTGGTGTTGAGCGCTTCCTTTTTCTCGCGGCATTCATCAAACAACAGGTACCACTCTGCCGCCGTCAGCGACTCTTCCTTTTCCTGGGGTCTTCCAACTTTGGCCAGAACCAGCCGGCCCAGAATTTCGTCAAAGTCGTCACCGCCGAAATCGGCAATCCCGTCGGATGCGATGACCGAGTGCTCCGTTTCTCCTAAAGCCACAAGCGACACATCGAAGGTTCCGCCGCCCAGATCATAAACAAGCAGTCCGCCTTTCGTGCGACGCTTGCGGTCGCTGCTGTTGCGGTAGGCAAACTCAATCGCTGCGGCCGATGGCTCGTTCAACAAGCCGAGCACTTCGAATCCCGCAGCGCTGGCTGCCTCTTGCGTCAGAAATCGCTGATTGCTGTTGGCGTTCGCCGGAACGCCAAGCATCACTTGGAGCCGGTCGTGTTTGCGCGCGCCCAAAGTCGATTTGTCCATCAACTCGCGTCGCAGAGCCGCCATCATTTCGGTTATCGTGTCAGCCAGCTTAAGCCGTTGCCCCGCAATTTTGACTTCGCTCTGCGGACCAGCGTTCTTCAGCCATCTCTTTAGGGAACGCACCACCGTCCAGCCCGGTTTTCCCTGATGGTCCAGTGCTTCCCATCCATAGGCGCGTTTGTCGCCACAAATTGCCAGCAGCGAGGGAAACCAGTCCCTAGCCTCTCCATCCGGCCGTTCAAAATTTACCAGTGGGTAGTTACCGCGGTCCGCTACAGCCACCACAATGCGTGTTGTTCCAAAATCGATTCCGATCTTCACACTACCATCTTAAGGTGCCGGGGGCTCTTGGCCAAGTCCCAGTGCCCCAGTGCTTTGACCTGCGCGTGAGATTGTTCCAGAATCACAGCATGCGCGCCCTTGGTGTCGATCGCATCCATCTGAACAAATCATCTTTTCTACTTTTGATCTTCTGGATTTTCGCTGTTTTCTGCGTCGCCGCTCCTCCGGCATTCTCCCAAACTGCCACCACGTTGCACGCAAAAACCGACTACGTTGTCATCAAGCCCGTCGTCAATATGTACAGCAAGCCGAGCGAAACCTCCGATGTTGTGTCCCAAGTGATCTATGCGACCAACGTCTCCCGCGTGAAGACTAAGTGGCATTGGGTAAATGTCAGAACCGCAGATGATTACACAGGCTGGATCCTGCTTTCTAATCTGCGGAAATCAAAAAGCCAGCCCTACGCCGTAAATGGTTCCGTCATCCGTGTATCCCAGCTCAGCGCCAACATCTATCACGAGCCGGATGTCACCAAACACGCCCCACTGCTGACCATTCCTTGGGAGACTCGCTTGGAGGCCTTGCCCGATAAAGTGGACGAAAATGGGCGCTGGCTGAAAGTTCACCTGCCGGATGGGTCCCAAGGGTTCATTCAAAAGGGTGATGTCAGCTCGGACTTCACGCCGTTGACCATCGATCAAATGCTTGCCGTTGCCAAAAAATTCTTGGGCATTACCTACACGTGGGGTGGCTCCTCAGATTATGGCTTCGATTGCTCGGGCTTCACTCAAATGCTGGTGCGACAGCGCGGAATCATTATGCCGCGTGACGCGGACCTACAGGCCGCTTGGAGCGGTGTTACGCCCGTCGAGCGCAAAGACCTACAACCCGGCGACCTGCTGTTCTTCGGCGATCGTCCCGACCACATCACCCACACCGGCATGTATATCGGGAACGGTCAGTTCATTCACGACACCACCCACGAGCACCCCGGCGTACAGATCAGCGTGCTAGACGACCAGCCATGGACCAACTTGCTGGTTGCCGCGAGGAGACCAAAATCATGAACCGCCGCGATTGGCTGAAATTCGCGACTGCCACGGGCATTTCGTCTTGCTTTGCGATTTCATCGATGGGCATCGAGGCACTTGCCAGTCCGGAAGCTTCCGTGGTCAACGTGGAACTGAAGCGCCTGAATTTGCAACACACCTGGACCACCACCATGTCTTCCAGCACCTACCGGGAAACCGTGAACGTCCGCTACTCTCGTGCCGGCATAACGGGTTACGGCGAAGGCGCTCCCATCATCCGCTACAAAGAGTTTCCTGCCGAAGCCAAGCAGGCCATCGAGGCCAACCTGGCTCCCATCATCGAGGGCGATCCCACTGCTTTCGCCGCCTTCCTTGCCGACATCCGCAAGCGTCTCGGAGACCACCAGCGCGCTGCCATGGCCGCTGTCGACATTGCAGTCATGGACTGGGTCTGCAAGCACCTGAATATCCCACTCTACGAATATTTTGGTCTCAATCCTGCCTCTACTCCCGTCACAACTTTTTCCATCGGCATCGACACGCCCGAAATCACCAAGCAGAAAACAATCGAGGCCGCTGATTACCCCGTCTTGAAGGTCAAGGTTGGCCTAAAAACGGATGAGGAAACCATTGCGGCCGTCCGTAGCGTCACAAAAAAGCCCCTGCGCGTCGACGCCAATGAAGGTTGGACCGATAAGGACGAAGCCGTCCGCAAGATCAATTGGCTGGAGACTCAGGGCGTCGAATTCATCGAACAGCCTATGCCCGCCCACATGTTCGAAGAGACTAAATACGTCCGCAGCAAAGTCCATCTTCCCATCATGGCGGACGAGGCCTGCACCAGCGCTGCTGCTATCCCCAAATTGAAGGAAGCATACGATGGCATAAATGTGAAGCTGGACAAAGCCGGGGGCATCCTCGAAGCACATCGCTGGATCTCCATGGCGCGTGCCATGGACATGAAGGTCATGCTGGGCTGCATGATTTCTAGTTCATGCTCCTGCACCGCTGCCGCTCATCTTTCGCCGCTGGTTGACTACGCCGACCTCGATGGGTTTCTGCTCATCAGCAACGACCCGTTTTCCGGTGTCACCGTCGAGAAGGGCAAGCTCATCTTGCCCACGGGCCCCGGACTAGGCCTCAAATCTACTCAGTCGAAGCAGTAGCTTTTCTTCGCTTCGTCAGTGCGTGCCTCGCTCGGAGACGATCCGGCCATAGGCCGACGAGCGCGCAACCCGGTCAAAATAATCGTACGCCACTCCCGCGATCCTCGCGATTGCGTCATCCCCATCGCGTTCCCGCTTCAGATAAGCCGTCATCACCACGATGACAAACGGCCGGTTCGGCACAAACACGATTCCCATGTCATTCCGGACCCCGGCAAGTTGTCCCGGCTTGTTTGCGCACACCACGTCCTCAGGAATGTACCGCGGAATATCACTGTCCTTCGGCGTCCCCAACACTCTGAAAAAATCATCGGTGAGCGTCTTGTTCAGAACCTTGTTCTGGTAAAGAGAAGCCAACAACGTCATCATTTCGCTTGGCGTAGAAATGTTTTCGCGCCCCTCTTGCGCTGCTTTCACATCCATCATCTTTCGTTGCAGCCGCGTCTGATGAAGGCCAAGCGAATCCAGCAAGGCATTCACATTCTGCATCCCCACGCGGTCAATCAGTACGTTCGTCGCACTGTTATCACTGACCGCAACCATGAAGGTCGCTAAATCACGATTGGTCACATGCGTCACTCCAGCCGTTAGGCCGCTCATGACCGCGCTTCCGTCAACAAGATCGCGCGCGTCCACCGTGTACGGATCGCTGAGCTTTGCCTTGCCGCTGATCCCTTCTTCGCTTTGTTGTTGTTGCCGGTACAGTTCGGCCAAAACCGCTACTTTGATCGAAGACGCCTGCGCAAACACTCGGCTGGAATTCACCAGAAAAACTCGGCCGTCCGTGAGATCCATGATCGCCACGCCCATCGTCCCGTCGAGTCCGCGGTCCACCTGTTGGACAGTCGCTTCGAGTTTTTGCCACAACAACTCACTCGGCGTCACCGCGCCGGCGCTTGATCCGCTGACCGTTTGCGCCACCGTGGCCACAGCAGACAAGCTCATGCATATCGCCGCACACGTCGTCCGTAGCATTCGCATCATCGTCCACCCCAATGTGGCAGGCTCACTTCCGCCGGGTTTCCCACCACCGGTTTTACTGAACCTCATCTTCTACCATGTTTCTTTACGCAAGATATGATCTCGAACAGAGTTCGACGCAGGTCAAACGCAGATTTATCGCCTTGCCCTTCTGACCACGTAGTAGAATCAGCCCAAATGCTCTCCTCTACATTCCATTTTCGGCGCTGTCTCCTTGCATGTCTGGCGCTCTTTTTCTGCCTCTCGCTTAAATCCGTGTCAGCCCAGACCAAAGATGCTAACGCTCCTACCATTTCCATGAACCCCGTCACCATCGATGAGGACTGGCGGAAGGCCAGCGCGAAATACGACTCGGCACGAACCGCCATCCTGGGAACTGTCGACGAGGCCATCCGCGTCGGTCCGTTCCGCCCGGATTGGCAATCCCTTGAGACGTATCAAGTCCCGGATTGGTATCAAGACGCCAAGTTTGGGATTTTCATTCACTGGGGCGTCTATTCCGTTCCTGCTTTTGGCAACGAGTGGTATCCCCGCGATATGTACCTGCAGGGAACCGATGAGTACAAGCACCACCTCGCTGTTTATGGGCCACAAGACAAGTTTGGATACAAGGACTTCATCCCGAAATTCAAGGCTGAGAAATTTGATCCTGCCGCATGGGCCCGTCTTTTTAAGGAAGCCGGCGCAAAATACGTCGTCCCAGTATTCGAACACCACGACGGATTTGCCATGTATGACTGCGGTTTATCGGACTGGACCGCCGCCAAGATGGGGCCACATCGCGATTTGTTTGGCGATCTTGCCAAGGCGGTTCGCCAGGAGGGCCTTCATCTAGGGGCCTCGTCCCACCGCGTCGAGCACGATTTTTTCTTGGGCGTCGGTCGGGAAATTCACTCCGACGTAAATGACCCCGCATTCGCCGCTTTCTACGGGCCTGCTCACAAATGGCTCGAGGCCAAAAGAGGAACGCCGCTTGCCAACGACTTCACGTTCGTCTCTCCTGCGTGGACAGACGACTGGCTGGCCCGCTCCGCTGAAATTGTCGAGAAGTATCATCCGGAAGTCATGTATTTCGATTGGTGGATCGGCCAGCCCTCCGTGCGTCCTGCGCTAACCCGCTTTGCCGCCTTCTACTACAATTCCAACCTGCGTGCTGGCAGCCCGGTCGGTGTGATTAATTTCAAGGATTACGCCATGCAGGAGAACTCCGGAGTGCTCGATATTGAGCGCGGCCAACTCTCCGGCATTCGCCCGCTCTACTGGCAAACGGACACTTCCATCAGCAATCGCTCCTGGGGCTACATCGAAAACGATACCTTCAAGTCCCCGGAGTTCATCGTTCATCAGCTAGTTGATATCGTCAGCAAAAATGGCAATCTCTTGCTGAATATTGGTCCACGCTCCGATGGCACTATCCCGGACGAGGTGCAGCAGGTCCTTCGCGAAGTCGGTGCATGGCTGAAGGTGAACGGAGACGCCATCTACGGCACACGTCCGTGGCGAGTTTACGGAGAAGGTCCAACGAAAGTTGTCGAAGGCGCATTTCACGACACCGACATTCAGTCCTACACCGCCGAAGATTTCCGCTTTACCTCAAAAGGAGACACTCTCTTCGCCATCGAACTCAGCTGGCCCGCAAACAGGGACGCCGTCATTCACTCTCTCGCCGCAGGAATCCCCGGTGAACAGCATGTTGAATCGGTGGAACTTGTCGGACCTGGTTCCAAGCTACCGTTCCAGCAGCGTCCAGACGGGCTGCATGTCCAAGTCCCAGATCAAGCTCCAGGCAAGTACGCCTTCGCGTTTCGAATCCATTTCGCCGGCAGTCACTAGCGCCGAATTCCTGCCGGCCTATTTTTCGGCTATCGTCAAATTGAAACCATCGTCCGCAATCCGCGGACGCTCACCCCGCGTGTCGGTATTCTCCACTTCTCTGTGAATCATACGTTTCTCGCCGGGCAGGAGCGCCACATTGTGGGTTCCTGGCATTCATAAGTCACGTTGCGACAAAAAAGAAGAACAGCAGGATGGCTGGGTTCAAGAAGTCTTCCCGAGTCATCTTGGCATCGAATTACCAAACAGCCTTTATACGGATAACCACTATCTGTGCGCCATAGGCGTGATACATTAACCTCGTCTATGTCACGCCCCCTCGCGATTACATCTTCAGGTTTTTTACTCCTCATTTTGTTCAGCATATTGTTCCTCGCGCCTGCGTCCCGCGCGCAGTTACGCTATGTTCAACAGCGCACGGCCAGCGGAATTTTGGAAGGCGTTGTCAGCCCCGATGGCAAAGTCCGCGCGTTCAAAGGCATTCCCTTTGCCGCTCCACCCGTCGGTCCCTTGCGCTGGAAGCCTCCGCAACCCGTCGCGCCGTGGTCCGGAGTGCGGAAAGCCGTCGATTATGGTCCGCGCTGCATGCAAACGCGCGTCTACTCCGACATGATTTTCCGTGATGCAGGTCCGAGCGAAGACTGCTTGTACTTGAATTTGTGGATGCCCGAAGTTCACACCCAACCGCGCCTTCCAGTGATGGTCTGGATTTATGGGGGTGGATTCGAAGCCGGCTCTACGTCAGAGCCGCGCCAGGACGGCGGGAACTTGAGCAAAAAAGGCGTGCTGGTCGTATCAATGAATTACCGCCTCGGCATTTTTGGCTTTTTCTCGCATCCGGAACTCACCAGGGAATCGGGCCACAACGCCTCCGGTAATTACGGCCTGTTGGACCAACTCGCGGCCCTCCGGTGGGTCCACGACAATATCGCCGTTTTTGGCGGTGATCCCGGCAACGTCACCATCTTCGGCGAATCTGCAGGCTCTTCCTCCGTTAGCGCGCTGATGGCTTCCCCCTTGGCCAAGGGACTTTTTCGTCGCGCTATCGGTGAGAGCGGCGCTATCTTTGGCACATCTAAGCAGTCAAGGCAGCGCACGGATACTGAACGAGTCGACGTGGAGTTCGTCAAATCTGCTTTGGGCACGGACTCCATCAAAGCCCTCCGTGCGAAACCTGCGGCCGAACTTCTCGAAGCTGCCTCCAAAGAAGGCGCACCCAGCTTCCGTACCAACATCGATGGCTATTTTCTCCCGGAAAGTGTGGAAGCGATATTCGCTGCCGGGAAACAAAGTCACGTACCCCTGCTCGCTGGCTGGAACGCCGATGAGGACGAATATCAATCAATATTCGAAAAGGAAGAGCCAAGTCCCGAGAATTTCGCCGCCCGAGTCCGCGAGCTTTATGGCTCTAACGCCGATACCATCCTGAAGCTCTACCCAGCCACAACGGTGGCCCAGGCCAAGCGCGCGGCGGCGGACCTGGCGGGGGATCGTTTTACCGCACTCCACACCTGGAAGTGGATGGAATTACAACTCAGAACCGGCAAGTCTCCCGTGTACCGCTATCACTTTGAAGAGACACTTCCTCTCGCCGCCGGCACCGCGCCTTCTCCTGACAACGAACCAACCGCTCCCCACGCCTCCGAAATCGAATTCGTGTTCCAGGTGCTCTCCTCCCGCGATCTTCCGTGGCGCCCGCAAGACGAAAAGATCTCAGATCTCATGGGCTCCTACTGGACTAATTTTGCCAAAACCGGGGATCCGAACGCGGAAGGTCTTCCTCATTGGCCAGTCTACGGGCCGGACGCTTACGAGGTTATGCACCTTGGTCCTAACCTTCATGCTCTGCCAGATGAGCACCGTGCCCGCTACGAGTTTCTCGATAAGATTCAGTAGCTGCTCAGCAAGATTCTCGGGTCTCCGTTCACAGGATTCGTTGGACGGCACAGCCAGGATAGAAAAATGAAAACTCCAGCTAGCATGGGATTTTATCGTAGCGCCCTTGTTCTTCTTGTTTTTCTCTTCACCTCGCAGCTCAAGCAGGTCGGGCCGTCCTTGGCGGCCGAAGGTTCTCATACTCGGTCCGCCTCCAAAAATTCAGCTGTCAAGGCACTGTCGAATGGCGTCGAAGTGCGCGATGGCAAGACCATCCTGCAAGTAGTCGCCCTTCGCGACGACGTGCTCCGCATTCGCCAGGCTACAAACGGAGAGTTGCCGGAAGATGCCTCCTGGGCTGTTCCTCAAGTTGTCCGCCAGCAGGCCGTCAATGTCTCTCCAGAAAACGCCGGCGACACTATTGGCTTTCAAACGAAGATTCTGCGTGTCCGTATTGAGCGTGGAACATGGCGCCTTTCCATCACGGACTTACAAGGGCGCGTCTTGCAAGAAGACGCCGTCGGCTGGCCTCTGCAATCACATGGCAACCAGTTTCGAGTTTACAAAAAGATGCCGGACGACGAGCACTATTTTGGCTTAGGCGATAAAGTTGGTCCCCTCGATCGTCGCGGCCAATCCTTCCGCCTGTGGAATACGGATTCATTCGGCTACCAGGAATCCACCGATCCCATCTACAAGAGCATTCCCTTCTTCATTACCATGCGTGCCGGCCGTTCCATGGGTTTTCTCTTGGACAACACCTGGTCCACCAGTTTTGATTTCGGCCGTGTCGAACGTGGCCTGTATTCCTTCGGGGCGGAAGGTGGCCCTATCGATTACTACGTCTTCTATGGACCTGACCCTAAGCAAGTTCTCAGCACCTATGCCTGGCTTACGGGTTTCACGCCCCTTCCGCCGTTGTGGTCCCTTGGCTTCCAGCAGTCGCGTTATAGTTACGAAACAGAATCACGCGTGCGCGAAATTGCTTCACGCCTGCGTTCGGACAAAATCCCCGCTGACGTCCTCTACCTCGATATCGATTACCAGAAGGAAAACAGGCCTTTCACAGTAAGCACGGATCGCTTTCCGCATTTTGAGCAAATGCTGTCCGACCTCAAGCGCGAGAATTTCCACGTTGTGGTGATCACGGACTTGCACATCGCCCGTGTACCCAACGCGGGTTACGCCCCCTATGACTCCGGAGTAGCCGGCGACCAGTTTGTGAAAAACCCTGACGGCTCGGAATACGTAGGAACGGTTTGGCCCGGGCCCTCCGTATTTCCCGATTTCACTCGGCAGCAGACTAGGGCTTGGTGGGGTTCGCTTTACAAGGATTTTGTGTCTCAAGGCGTCGCGGGCTTTTGGAACGACATGAATGAGCCTGCTGTTTTTCTCACACCGGATCACACCATGCCGGACAACGTACAGCACCGCATCGATGAACCGGGATTCCGCCCTCGTACCGCCATCCATTTGGAAATTCACAATGTCTACGGCATGGAGAACTCTCGCGCCACCTATGAAGGCTTGCTCAAGCTAAACCCGGATCTTCGGCCGTTTGTGCTCACGCGAGCTTCGTACTCAGGTGGTCAGCGTTATGCGGCTACATGGACCGGCGACAACACAAGTTCCTGGAATCATCTTCGCCTCACCACTCCCATGCTTCTGAATCTGGGTCTCAGTGGCTTCGGCTTGTGCGGTGCCGACGTTGGCGGCTTTGTCGGTACCCCGAAGCCTGAGCTACTTACACTCTGGACGGAACTCGCCAGTTTCCAACCCATTGATCGCAACCACGCCACCAAAGGCTCCGGTGACAGGGAAGTTTGGGTTCACGGGCCCGAGCAAGAGGACATCCGCCGCCGGTACATCGAAGAGCGCTATCGACTCTTGCCATATATCTACACTGCCGCGGATGAACTCTCTCGCACCGGCTTACCCATTGTTCGTCCTCTTTTTTTGGAATTTCCTAACGCCACCCACGATTCCCACCCTCTGGACTTGGATGCCGGCAATGAATTTCTCTTTGGGCCTGATCTGCTCGTCGCCCCTCCCCCATTTCCCGAGCAACCAGACAAATTCGAACTCAAGTTGCCCCCAGGTGCTTGGTACGATTATTGGACCGGCAGCAAAATTCAGGCTGCGACCGCGAACCAAAATCCCCCTTCACAGGGTCTGCTTCTTCAACCAAGGCTCGATGTACTTCCCGTCTATGTTCGCGAAGGCTCCATCGTTCCATTGCAGCCTTTAACGCAAAGCACGGACGAAACTCCGCAAGGGCCACTGACTCTGCGAGTCTATCCGGGACAAAATTGCCACGGCTCGCTCTACCAGGATGATGGCAAGACTTTTGCCTACTCCCGCGGCGAATTCCTGCGAGTCCAATTTTCCTGCGAAGTCACCCAGAACGGTATCTCGCTTCATCTCGGAGAACACCAAGGATCCTTCCGCCCGTGGTGGAATCAAATCCATCTGGAAATCTACGGATGGGATTCGGCTATCGCCAATGTCAGTTTGAAAGGGAAGCCGAACGCACCAGTTGCTTCGTTCGACGCATCGAAACATATGCTCACCTTCGATCTTATCGATGAACTCCATGGCACTGACTTGGAGATTCGAAACTCAAACTGAGCGAACCTGCCCGCCGCTTCAGATAACCCAGTGCATCAAAGAAATCTCGTTGTGTTTCGACCCTCGGCCACGCCATTGAACCAGGCTGAGGTATTCGGTCACAGGCCCTGGTGACAAATCTCACAGACCCCTGTAATCCCAGTCTGGGACAGTTGTCTAGTCTCCCTCTAAAGGACGTGCTTATGTCCACTGCTACCTCCCATAAACTGGATTTCCTTCGGACTTTGCCTTCCGACTCCGTGCGCCAGATCCTATGGAACTTTGCCGACCGCTACGACCTCCAAATGCTCGTACAGTCCGCCCGATCGGTGGCCCGCGGCCCGGTAGCCAAACTGGTTGCCCAGGGCGGCCGTAATTCGCACGAATGGACTCCCGCAAAAGCCGAATTACTGGAAGCCTTCGACCGCTCAGGTATCACCGCCGTCTTTATGGATCCGGAACATGGTGGTTTCCTCGTTGGACCCAAGAACCTGGCGTTAGCACTGGTGGCGTTTGAGTTAGCCTGGGTGGACGGTGGCGCCGCGACCGCGAGTCTCGCCGGTTGTTTAGCTCTGGCCCCCATCCACGAGCGAGGCACTCTGGAACAGCAGGAACACTACATGAAGCTCGCGGCCCCCGCCCAGCCCGGTGAAGATCGCAAGCCTTGGCGCGGTGCCTTCTGCCTTACCGAGCCAATCCCCTACGTTGGCGTAGACACAGGCATGCTGGACGGCAAAGTGCGCATCGCCGACTGGAAACCCGGCGAGGAACCTGTCCTGCAGGTGGAAAAGCGCGGCCGCTTCATCACCAACATCGGATTCGCCAATTTCGTGACCGCCGCCGTGGACTCCGGCGACGAACGCATAAAAGGTAGTTGCATGGTCATCCTGGAAGAGGGCGACCCCGGCATCTTTGATCGCGGCACACCCACGAAGAAGTTGGTCCATCAACTTTCCTCCACGGGTGATCCAGTCTTCAATCTGCGCATACCCGCCAGCCGCATCGTTGGCGGCTACGACATTAAAGACGGTGTCCTGGTACCGCGTTTCAGCCATAGCGAAGTGATCGAAGCCGTCTTTCGTCGCACCCGCGTCACTGTGGGCGTAATGACCGCCGCCAAACTGCTTTCCGCCGTTGAACCCATTATTCGTTATCAACGTGGCAGGTTCCGTGGCGCCTCCACTGCCACTCCTGGCTCTGTCCGGTATCAAATGGGTTTGCAAGCGCGAGAAGATTCCCTGCATCGGTTGGTCGACATCTGGGCCACCGGAGAAGCGAGCGCATCCCTGGCCTTCGCGGCAGCGAGAGCTTTCGATGAACTGGATCCACTCGAGCGCGAAGTCGACGCCCTCCTTACTCAACGAGAAGTCACCGGCGCGCGTGCCAAAGCAAAACTATTCCGCCAAGTTTCCGAAGAAGCTGCCGCCCTCGTGAAGTTGCCCCAAGAAGATCCACAGCGCGCAAAGCTGCAAACCGATCCTCTCTATCGTTTCGTAATGCTGGATTCTGTGGCCGACATTCTGTGCCCAGCCGCCAAACTGTGGAACACGGGTTGCGGTACGCAAATGATGCGCGAAGCCGTCAGCCTCATGGGAGGCTATGGCATCACCGAAGATTGCCCCGGGTTCCTCGGCAACAAGTGGATGGACGCCCAACTGGAAGCCACCTACGAAGGTCCCGAAGCGGTGCAGCGTCGCCAGCTGTCCGTCACCATGACCAACCCGCTCTTCCTCGCGCAGTTCCGCAGTTGGATCAAAGAAATGCGTGGCATCGCCGCAACTCATCCCGGCACCGGGGCATGCACGCTCGCCACGGCCATGACCATGTGGTTGTGGTCGCTGGAGCACTTGCAACACTTCACCGATGCCGACGGCGGCAAGCTCTACCAGAGCGCGCGCCAAGGTGTGACTTTCCCACTTGCCGATGCGCTTTGCTGGCTTCTCGCCGTACGTTGCCAAATCCTAGACGTTCTCGAACTCGAACGGCGCGGTGCCCAAGACGCTTCCGTAGCTGAAGGGCTCGCCGGACTTCTGAATTTCTTTGGCGATCTCTGCCACGTGCAATCGGCTCATGCCAGTGGAGAAGCATCGCGCATTTGCGCGGAATTGGTGTTCGGATACAATCGCCACCCCGCCTGGGACGAAGCCGGATACCGCGGCTGTTTCTATCGCGACGAGCTCGATGAGCTGGAAGGATTAATACCTGGAATCGCGGCCTGTGCCGTCGATGTCATCGGAAATGACGGGTCGCATCCGCCAAAGGCCGGCCCTTGCGCGAAGTGCAACGGTGCCGAGCATTTCCTCACCTTGCACACCAAGCTGGACACTTGCCTGACCGGCGCTCGATTGGCGAAGGACCGCGCCGCCGAGGCTATATCCCAAATCATGATCCCGGAAGTGTTGGATTACCCGGCATGACCACGGAAGTACCCGCCTCCAGCGTAGCCATCGAGCGTCAGCAAATGGAAGTCGATGTCGCTTGCGTCGGTTTCGGCCCAGCCATGGGTGGCTTTCTCACCACTCTTTCGCGCAACTTATTAAACCCAGACGGTACTCCCAGATTCGAAAGTCCTTCGTTGCCCGGTTCTCCTCTTCAAGTGCTCTGCTACGAACGCGCGGAAGGCTTAGCCTTCGGTGTCTCCGGAGCGGTCACGCGCGGCCGTGGAATTCGTGCCAGCTTTCCTGATCTGGATCTTTCGCAAATTCCGATGGCTGTTTCGGTCAAAAGCGAGGAACTTGTTTACTTACTCGACCCGGGGCGCGCCAGCCGGCGTTCCTTCGCATTGCGCTCCATTGACCGCTTCCTTCGCGTCTTCAAACCACTCTTGCCCATACATCATGACGCCATCGAACTTCCCTATATTCCCAGCTTTATGAACAAGCACGACGGCTTTGTGCTCTCCCTCGGCCAATTCAACCAATGGGTTGCCGAGCAGTTGACCTCCTCGGGCCTCGTCCAAATCTGGCCGGGAACACCCGCAAGTGCGCCGTTGATCGAAGACGAAGTCGTGGTTGGGATCCGTCTGGCCGACCAGGGTACCGATCTCAATGGCTCACCGGACGCCGGCTTCCTTCCCGGAATGGACATCCGTGCTGCCCTTACCGTGGTCGGCGATGGGCCCGTTGGCGCAGTCGGCCGCGGCATCGATGCGCACTTCGGTTTGCCGACAGGCCACGAGCATAGTGAGTGGGCCCTCGGCATGAAGATGGTGATTGAACTTCGCGAAGATTCTGGACTCGAGCCCGGGACCGTGCTGCATACCTTGGGATTCCCCGAGCCGGAAATCTTCGGTTTCCTCTACGCGCACACAAATCGCTTGGTGTCTGTTGGCATTTTCATCCCGTCCTGGTTTCACAGTCCCGTCCGCACAGCCTACCGCTATTTGCAGCATTTCCTATTGCATCCTTATCTATGGCGGTATCTCGAAGGTGGAACTCTGAAATCCTGGGGCGCGAAATCCCTTCAGGAATCAGGCCGTCACGGCGAGCCATTCCTCGCCGGCAATGGCTACGCCCGCATTGGCGAGGGCTCCGGAAGCACCAACGTGCTTGCCGGTTCCGGCATCGACGAGGCTTGGACTACGGGCACTCAACTCGCCGAAGCTGTCATCGAACTGCTCCAGCACAAGAAGCCCTTCACCCAAGAAAACCTGCAAAACACCTACGTCCGCCGCCGTCGCGCCAGTTGGCTAGAAGAGGAATCCGTCACAGCCGCGGATTCGCGCAACGGTTTTCAGAGCGGTGTGGTCCGTGGCTTGTTGGGAATGGCGCTGGCAGGGTTTACGAAGGGTCGGCTGACATATCCCAGAAAGCCTCCCGCACAAAACGCGCATCCTTCTTTGGAACAAGTGTTCGCCGGTCGCATATCCGCCGAAGAACTGAAAAGCATAAAAAGCGAGGCCACTACTCACGGGTTGTCTCTGCACGACCTGATCATGAATCACTGCGGCTGGCCTGGAATTCCTTACGACGGCAAACTGCTTGTCTCCCATCAGGATGCGTTGCTAATGGGTGGCAGTGTGCAAGCCCCACCGGGCTATGCCAACCATGTCGTATTCGTTCGCCCGGAACTTTGCCGCGAATGCGAATCGAAACTTTGCGTCGAAATGTGCTCCGGTCAAGCCATCACCCGCGGCGACCAGGGTGCGCCGCAGTTCGACCGCGAGAAGTGTATTTTCTGCGGTGCCTGCCTGTGGAATTGCACCGCAAAAGCGGACGGCGCAGCGGGCAACGTCGATTTCCGCGCTGGCGCTGGCGGTCTGCACTCGGCACTGAACTGAGTTTCGAATCCAACATGTGGTCGCGGGTTCTTTTGAACCCGCAAGCACAACGAATCGAAGAATCGAGGAGTACATCAGCATGAGCACTGCGTATCACATCGTTGTCTGCGGCGGCATCGTCCCTGATCCGCTGCAAACTCTTGAGCCCATCGAAACGCCCAGCGGTCCGGGTCTGAAAAACGAAATGATGCTTCCTGCAGTCTTGGATCCGTGGGCAAGTCACGCCCTATATGAAGCCGCGAATTTGGCCAGTCATTGTCCCGGCAGCAAGGTGTGGCTCGTTAGCCTCGGACCCAAAGCAAAACTGCAGCAAGTAATGATGACCATCGCCCAAAAAGTCAGTTTCGAGTTGCTGGCCGTTGATGGCCCCAGTGGCGGCTTCACCGACGCCCACACTGTCGCGGAAGTCCTCGCCGCGGCGATAGAATCCATCAGCGACCTCGACCGCGCGCGCCTGTTACTCTTCGGTGGCTGGGAATCGGCATCGCGTGGAGCAGGCGTCACCCTGCAACTGATTGGTGATCGTCTTGGCATTCTCGATCAATTCCAGGGAGTCGATCAGCTAATCCTACAGCCCGACGGTGCACTCGAAATTCTCGAGCGTGTTGAAGGCGGCCGTCATCAGGCTTCGCTCTGCCAGGGGCCGCCAGCGCTATTTGGATGGGCCACTGGCAGTTTGCCGGAGCCGCGCAATAATCCCCAGGTTGGCATGGCCAATATGCGCACGGTGATGCCCGCATTGCAGCGCGCCAAACCCGCCACGCTCGCGCCAGGCAACCTGCGCTACCAGAGCGTCAGGCCTCCACAACAACAAAGGCAAACGCGCATCGTCAAGGACCTGACAGCGGACCAAGTAGCGCAAGAAATCGTGCAGTGGATTTCGACAGATTGACTCTCGAGTGCGGCAGCTCTGCTGCCGCCTTTGCGGTCTCAACCAAGGCGGGCAGTTTGTGGATTATTTACAAAATGAAAAAGATTCGTAATTCCGAACCTGCCTGCGGCGGGCAGACGGAGTCCGCGAAGTGAGCAATCTCTCTTCGATTTTCAAAAGATCGTTAACAAGGTGAACCGATGAAAGAAAATATCCTATTCCTGGCCCACGTCGATGAATCCGGCAACGGGCTCCCTAGACAAGCCTACGAAGCGCTCGGCGTCGCGGTCGATCTCGCGCAACAATCTGGAGCCCCCCTCACGATCGGTCTAATCGGTGGAGACGTGCAGTTCGCCGCGGATTCCATTGCAAACGCCGGTGCCGCGAAAATTCTTGCCGTGAGTGGGCCCGATTTTCAGCTTCCCCGGTTTGCCAGTGACGCCCAAGCCGCCGAATCCCTCTGCCGCGCGGCAACCCCCGAGCTGATCCTCGCCCCAGCAACCTCGCGATTCCTCCGCGGTCTCCCTGTCCTGGCCCACCGTCTGCAGGGCCGAGTCGACACTCATGTCAGCTCTCTTCGTTTTGTCGACGGCGCACTCACCGCCACACGCTGGTTCTATCGTCAACGCATCGAGGGCGTCTTTCAACGTGAGGAGCGCCCATGGATCGTACTTCTCGACGCCGGTTGTCATGAGCCATGGCGCGGCGCACCCGCAAAGGCGAGCATCGAGGCAATCCCAGTGACGCAGTCACCCGCAGCTAAGCGCACAGCTGTAACTGGAATTCGCGCACCAAAAGCCGATACACAAACAATTCGTCCGGACGCCGCTTTGCTCTTCGTCGCCGGTGCTGGCTGGACCAAAAAGCAATCGGACGGAAAATCTCATCCCCAAGAAGCCGAGAAGCTAATCCTCGCGTTCCTTCGTTCTTCAGGCGCTTCTCTGGGTGGAAGCAAATCACTGGTCGATCAGAGCGGAGAAAACCAGGCGGTCCTCGGCTTCATGACTCATCTGAATCAGGTTGGCCAGACTGGCGCCACGCCGCGTCACCCAAAGGGTCTTTCCACTTGCTGCCACGGAGAAGAGCCCCATGTGGTCGGTTGGCGCTTCATTAACGAGCGCCGTGCCGTCAATCTCGATCCGAATTGTGGCTGGGCACGTGGCAAAGCCGACGTCCTTTATGTGGCCAACGCCTTCGAAGTAATAGCGAAGGTCAACGATCTCCTCGCCGAAACGACAAAAAAGGAAGAAGAAACTGCCTCTGCTTCAGACTAAGATCAAAAGGCGGTTGCCTCCACGGAATCCGCCAGGCCGCGGCCACCCTCCAATTAACGAATTGCTGTGAACTGCCATTACAATAGAAGTGGGAGTGTGTCCGGTGACCGGTAAAAAGCCAAGTGTACTGCTGACGAACGATGATGGATATCTCGCCGCGGGTTTACGAGCTCTGGCGGAGGAACTGAAGGAATTTGCCGACGTGAAGATTGTCGCGCCCAGTTGGGAGCGCAGTGGCGCTGCACAATCGCTGACCCTCCGTCAACCCATCGTCTGCCACAAAATCGGCGAAAACGAATGGGCCGTCGACGGCACTCCGGCTGACTGCGTGATCGTCGCCCTGCACAAACTTCTGCAAGAAAAGCCCGACCTGGTGATTTCCGGTATCAATCACGGAGCGAACCTTGGAGAAAACGTGTATTACTCGGGCACTGTCGGCGCTGCCAGGGAAGCGGTGATTCATCATGTGCCCGGCCTGGCCGTCTCCCTTTGTTCAAAGCGGGTCGACTCGAATTTTACGCCAACCGCCCGTCTGGCTCGCCAAACGGCAGAACTCATGTTGCTCGAGAAATTACCCGAACAGGTGTTTCTGAATATCAACATGCCCGAAAACTGGCAGGGCGGCGTGAAGCTCACCCGGCAATCGAAAAAAATCACCCGTACCCTTCTCCGCGAAGGTCAAGATCCAAGGGGATGTTCCTATTTCTGGTTGAGCGAGCAGCGCGTTGACCGCGAAATGGAGATCGATGCGGAATCCGACTACGCGGCGATCTTTGCTGGAGATGTTTCCATAACGCCGTTGCATCTCGATCCCACGGACACGCTATCCCTCAATCACCTGTCCCATTGGACCGCCAAGCTGACCAACCGCGGGTAGCCTCCGCTCAAGGCACCGGCGCACCGATTCAGTTAGAATGACTCGCCTATGACAACTGCCTCCCAATACGATGTGGCAGTGATCGGCGCAGGTGTATTTGGCGCGTGGACGGCTTTGCACCTCGCCAAGCGCAAACAACGTGTTCTCCTCGTGGAAGCGTATGGACCTGGGCACACCCGAGCAAGTTCCGGCGGCGAGACGCGCATTATCCGGATGAGTTACGGCGCAGACGAGATTTATACGCGATGGTCCCAGAAATCCCTTGTCCAGTGGAAAGAACTGTTTGCTGTCACGGGTGAAAAGCTTTTTCACCAAACCGGCGTCCTGTGGCTGTCCTCGCCCGGAGATCCAACACTGGACGCATCCGCGGCCACACTCGGTCAACATGAGGTGAAACACGAAATATTGCAGCGGCCTGAGTTAGAACGTCGCTACCCGCAGTTCAACCTCGATGGGATCTCCCGCGGGCTATTCGAACCGGAGAGTGGAGTATTGATGGCACGTCGGGCCTTAGCTTGCACGGTAGAGAGTGCATTGCGCCAAGGTGTGCACCTGCGGATCGCCCAGATCAAAGCTCCGCACACTACAAAACAACTTGAGTCTATCGAAACCACCGCGGGCGAGCGCATCTCTGCCGGCAACTTCGTTTTTGCCTGCGGCCCCTGGTTCGGCAAGCTCTTTCCTGAAGTCCTCGGCTCCCGTATCTTTCCTACCCGCCAAGAAGTCTTTTTTTTCGCAACACCACCAGGCAGCACGCGTTTCACTTCGCCGGAATTGCCGACGTGGTTGTTCCAATCCGACGAAGTCTACGGCATGCCCGACATTGGGAGCCGCGGCCTGAAACTCGCACGCGATACTCACGGCGAACGCGTCGATCCAGACACCCAATCGCGCTTGGTGTCGCCCGAAAGCGCAGAATGGGCGTGCAGTTTCGTGACCAGGCGTTTTCCAGCGCTGAAGGACTCGCCGATCGTGGAAACCCGCGTTTGCCAGTATGAGAATACCTCAAACGGCGATTTCTTGATCGATCGTCATCCGGAACTTTTCAACGTGTGGCTCGCCGGTGGTGGCTCAGGCCACGGCTTCAAGCATGGCCCCGCCTTCGGCCAATACACCGCGGCCATGGTCTTAGGCGAAGGAATCCCAGAACCGCGCTTTTCGCTGGCAACGAAAGCAACGCAGCAAAACCGCACAGTCCATTAAACCCAATCCACCGAATTTGTCATCCTGAGGAGCGTCTTTTGCGACGAAGGATCTCAACGGTAAGAGTCCACGCAGACTGAAGTGAATCATCGAAGAAACGCAGCCCCGTCATTCCGAACCTAGTCTGTGGAGTGAGGAATCCCTCTTCTTGAATCGAATAAACAGTATTACGCGACCTGCGTCTGCGCTCAGGTTTTCTTTGGCGTCCGTCGTCGCGATCCATCCGTCAATCTTGAACTGCTCTTCCGCCGCGCCTTTTCTTCGTACAAATTCTGATCCGCTTCCTTCAATAACTTCTCCACCCGCTCGCCTTCGCCGTGGTAAACCGAGGTGCCGATGCTCACGGAAATCGGTGGCTCTTCTTGATCGGACAGCAGCGTCTCATGAATCCGCGAAGTCACACGCTGCGCCTCCTCTTCCTTAGCTTCAGGAAGCACAACCGCAAATTCGTCTCCCCCATAGCGCGCCGCGGTATCAATCGCCCGGCAGTGCACCCGCAAAATATCTGCCACCCGGCAGAGTGCCCGGCTGCCCACAAGGTGTCCATAAGTATCGTTAATCTTCTTCAGCCCATCCAAATCGAGCAACAGAACCGCAAAGGGTCGTCCGGTCCGCAGCGTGCGCTCGGTTTCCGTGTCCAGAACATCTAGCAGTTTTCGGTAATTTGCCAATCCCGTTAATGGATCGCTGGCGGCCAGATGTCGCACCTGCTCGAACACTCGCGCACTATCCAGCAGCGCCCCGGCCAAAAGAATTATGTAGCTGGCCACATTCAATAGCTGCGCAAAAACAAACGGTCCATCGAGCAGCCTCAAGGATTGGCAGGCTGCCAGTTGTGCGGCCAGATTCACCCAGACTGCCATGTAGATCGATCGGTCGAACGCCGAATTCATCAGATATTTGCGCCGCCGGTATCCGTACAGCGCCACCAGGAAGATCACCGCGGGTATCAGTTGCAGCGGATTGGGAATCGCCGCGTTCGGGTGTCCTGAAACCTCCGGCGGCAGCCTTCGCAACGATGCGGAAATCAGGTACGTTAGCGACAGAACGGTGAACAACGCGCCGGCGATTTCCAGCTTCGGGTGCCGCGACCGCGGAATGAAGTGTTCCACGAGCAGCGCCACCCCGAACAACAGTGCCAGCACCAGTCGGCTGATCCACCACCCCACCGGCGCCCACAGGAACCACGTCAGCGATTCCTGGTTCATCTGGAAAAACAACACGCTGGAAGCGATCAGCGTCGCTCCCGACAACAGAAATCCAGAACCGAGAATCAGGGAGATGCGGTCTTGCGTGCCTTGGAAGCGCACCAGCGCTACTGCCGCAAACACAAAGGCAAACAGCCCGGTGGTGATCTGTAGATAGCCTTGGAGTATCGGATCCGGCCGCAGCGCGCCGCTGCGCAACCAGTACGCCACAACAAATATGACCCCCAACCCTGTTGCATGCACCAACAGGCGCCGTAGTTGCTGCCGATCCGTTTGGAGGGCCAGTTCGCCCATTTTGCCTGCCTTGCGTTGATGGCCTGCGGCTGCGTTATTCCTTACATTCATTAGACGCGAAGTCATGTCACCCTGTTGCGTGTGTTCTTTCACCCTGTGAACCAAGAGATACCGCCGCGGGTCTAACCCATCAACTGTACCGCCGTACAGTCCGCCCCCGTTTTGGACTGCTTTTCCACAATTTCCTCCACCGCGTGACCTCCTTCGTTACTCGCATGTCCAAAATTAGGGCTTGCGCCTCGCTTTATTGTTCCGGAGAATATCTCCTATTGAATCGTTTCAATATAGGAGTGTTTCCTTGGTCAAGCCCAGTTCTAAACGCCACTCTCGCGGTGACAAACACAAGTTGCGTCCGGCCGAGCATACCTTAGCCGAGATTTTCTCCCAGCCGCACATCTGGGCTGAGACTTATACCATCCTCAGGAAATCTGGCATTCTCGAACGCCTCGCCGATACCTTCTCCCCGCGCAGTCCATGGCTATTCGTCGGCTGCGGCTCCAGTTACTACCTTTCCCGCCTGATCGCAGCTCTCTGGACCAAACATTGTTATATCCCCGCCGCTGCCGTTCCCGCCTCTGAACTCCTCTTTGCTCCAGAAGAGACCATGCGCCGCATCGGGGCTGAACAGATCGTCCTCTTGTCGCGTTCGGGAGAAACTACCGAAGTCCTTCGTGCCGCGGAATTGCTGCAATCCCACAAGACCGTGCAAACTCTCGGCGTCACCTGCAATCCCCAGAGCATCCTCGAGAAACTCTGCACCCACACGTTCAAGCTGGACTGGGCTGATGAGAAGAGCACGGTCATGACCCGCTCGTTCACCGCCATTCTGCTGGCCTTTCAACGCCTGGCCCTCCAGTTTGTTGGCGATAGTCAACTATCTGCTGCCCTCGATGAGTTGCCCAAGAAAGGCCAGACTTGGTTCGATGGGAATGCCCGCAAAATCCAGTCCTTCGCCGGTAATCGGAAATTCGCAGACTACGTTTTCCTCGGACAGGGCGTGCATTACTGGCTGGCGCAAGAAGCTGGCTTGAAAGTTACCGAAATGTCTTCCTCCTACGCACAGGTCTATCACTCCCTTGAATTTCGTCATGGCCCTCGCTCCATCGCCGGTCCCGACACTCTGATTACCTTCTATATCTCCGATGCCGCCAAGGAAGCCGAGACCACCCTCGTCCGCGAACTCAAAGAACTCGGCGCCGCCACTCTTGTTATCGTCAATCGCGCCTCTCCCGAACTCAAAACCCACAGCGATCTCCTCGTTGAACTCGCACTGGACGGCCCGGAGTTTGCGCGTTACGCTTTGACCGCCATTCCCGCACATCTTCTGGGAACAGCTGTCGGCTTGCGTAAGGGCCTCAATCCCGACGCGCCGAAAAATCTCACCCGCGCCGTCGTCCTCTCCTCCCACGAGGCGGGCCGTACGGCCAAAAGGAGAGGTGCTTGAGCTCGCCAGCCAGCACCACCCCCGCCGCAGGTCTTCGCCTCCGGCGCACACTCACCCTGTCGGATCTGATTCTTTACGGCATTATCGTAATTCAGCCGGTGGCACCCATGTCCGTCTTCGGCGTCCTGAGCGATCGCGGCCGTGGTCACGTCGTCACCGCTATTCTCATCGCCATGGTTGCCATGCTTTTCACCGGCATCAGTTATGGCCGCATGGCTCGAGCGTACCCCAGCGCCGGCTCCGCGTTTACTTACGTCGCGCAGGAAGTGAATCCGGCCGTGGGCTACATTACCGGCTGGAGCATGGTAATGGACTACATGCTGAATCCTCTCATCTGCACTGTATGGTGCGCGGGTCAGGCTAACCAATTTGCTCCCGGCGTGCCTGCGTGGATTTGGAAGATTTTCTTCGCCGTCGTTTTTACGCTTCTGAATATCCGTGGAGTCAAGACCTCCGCTCGCATCAATACCGGCATGGCGATTGCCATGGGCGCAGTGGTCGTGGCTATCTTTGTGGCCGGGGCGCGCTATATCTTTGGCGCGCCGCACGATGCTGCGTATTACACCCGTCCGTTTTATGATCCTCATACCTTTACGTACGGTGGCTTGTTTGGGTGTACTTCCATTGCCGTGCTGACCTACATCGGATTTGACGGAATATCGACGCTCTCAGAAGAAGCTGAAAACCCCCGCAGGAATATTCTTTTGGCGACAGTGTTAACGTGCTTGGTGATTGGACTCCTATCCGCTGGCGAAGCCTACGTGGCTCAACTGATTTGGCCTGCATCGCAGCCCTTTCCCGATATCAACACGGCCTACTCCTACATCGCTGGGCGCGCGTGGGCTCCGCTGTTTACCATTGTCGGTTTTACGCTTCTCCTGGCCAATTTTGGTTCTGGCCTTGGAGCGCAACTCGGCGCGGCTCGCTTGCTCTACGGTATGGGCCGCAGCAACGCTCTCCCGAAGTCTTTCTTTGGAGCAGTAGACAGTAAGCATCGCATTCCACGAAACAACGTATTTGTCGTCGGAGCTGTGGCTTTGATTGGCGCGTTCCTGCTGGAAATTGTTGCTGGTTACAAAACGTATTCCTTGGGCAGTTCGACTCTCACCTTTGAGACCGCAAAGAAAATCCTGAACGGTGGGGAAGCTTACGGACTAGGCGCGGAAATGCTCAATTTTGGAGCCTTGATTGCCTTCATGGGTGTTAATGTTGCTGCCTTTCTCCGCTACTACGTGCGTTCCAATGAGAAAAAACTCGGTTTTCTCATTCCTCCCGTCGTAGGTTTCATCATCTGTTTGGGGTTATGGGTGAACCTTAGCAGACCTGCGATTATCGTTGGTTCGATCTGGATGGCCGCGGGGATCATCTTCGGTATCTGGAAAACCAGATGGTTCCGTGAACCGCTTTCCTTCGAAGTTCCCCCGGAAGAGTAGCCCGTCCCAGCTTTCACGTTGCAAATCGGGTCGCATTGGGCCGATGATGTGCACGCGAGGATTACCAATGAAAAAGACCGGCCTCAAGCGCGGACTTGTCACCATGCGCGACGTTGCTCAGGCCACCGGCTTTTCTCCTGCTACTGTTTCCATCGTTCTCAACAATGCCCCACTCGCGCGCTATATCGCCCCCAGCACGCGCCTGCGCATTGAACAAACTGCCAAGCGCCTGGGATACCGTCCAAACGCGATGGCCCGCTTTCTCCGCAGCCGCCGCAGCCAAAGTATTGGCGTAATGCTCTTCGATGTTACCGATCCATTCTGCACGCCCATCCTGCGCGGGATCGAAAACGCTCTCTATCCACTCGGCTATCTCCCCATCTTCGCCGATGCCCACAACCAACACGACCGTTTTGAGCGTTATCTCGAAATGCTTCTCGAGCGTCACGTCGATGGCTTGATCGTTGTGGCCAACTGGCTCTTCGTCGATATCCACGTTCTCGCCGACATCAACAAACAGGAGGTTCCCGCCGCCACGATCGGTTGGGAAATTCCCGGTGATCGGGTCAGCTCTGTGATGGTCGACAACGAAGCCGGAGGCCGCCTTGCCCTCGAACATCTTTACCAACGGGGGCATCGTCGCATCGCCATCATTCGCGGGCCCAAGCGCCTGATCGACAGCACGCCCCGCTGGCGGGGCATCCAGAAATTCGCTCAGTCCGTTAAACTGGATCTCGAACCCAGTCTGATCCTGCAAATTCCCGATGTCTTTGATGCCAACGCCAGTTTCGAACACGGCTACCGCCTCACCGAAGAGTTATTGCAGCAAAAGAAAAAATTCTCCGCCATTCTTGCTTTTGACGATCTGACCGCACTTGGTGCCATGCGCGCCCTCGCCCAGGCTGGCATCAGCGTTCCCGAGCAATGTTCTGTCACCGGATTCGACGACGTTGCCATCTCCGCACTTTCTGCACCATCTCTCACCACCGTTCGTCAGCCCCTCGAAACCATGGGCAGCACGGCCGTGAGCATCGTCATGGACGCCATCAAAGCCGGCCACGAAAATCGCGAATGGACCGCGATTTCCCAAAAACTCCATCCAGAACTCGTCATTCGAGACTCAACGCGCAGCAACTGATCAACCCAACCAAAAAATCTGTCATCTTGAGGAGCGTTCTTTGCGACCAAGGATTTCCACGTAAGCTCCAAGCCATGTCGTTGGGAGCAGTGGAATCAGAAACTTCACTCCCAAACAAAAAAGGCGCCCCCTATACCTCGGAGCGCCTTTCGAATTTTATGATATCCCTTTTCTTCAGGACCCGGGCGGCAGGAATACCGCTGCCGGGGCGAAGAACTCCACATCTGGCAATTCCGTCTTCACTTTCACATTCTGAAACTTCCCCTTGGATCCGCCGGACCCGGCAAACGTCAGGAGATATTGGTTGTTGAGATGGGTAGTGATCTCATCCAGATACGGCTTGATGCTCACTGGTTGGCCCATGCCGAGAAAAAAAGACTCCGCGCCGGTATCCTCCGACATCTTGTCTATATTATTTTGCGCATAATTGACCAAGTAGAACGAATGCCCCCGGTGCCCTGAACTGGGATAGTAGATGGACCAGATATTCGTGTTCTGCCGCTCCGCGCGCTGAATCACATTGTCCAAGTCGGGATAAAACGCTCCAAACCCACCGCCACGGAAGTAGTCAATTCCCGAGGTGATCAAAAGGATTGAGCGCCGTGGTCCCGTATTCGGCCAGCGTTTCAACATGTCTAAAGTCCCCAAGTAAGGACTGGCGCCCAAGGCCCCAATGCCCAACGGTAGCCGCAACGCTTTCACCGCCGCCGCCTTATCCGGCGTAAAGTCTTGCGCTACCTGCGTCGTGTTGTTCTGTAGATAGCCCACCGCGATGGATGTGCTGGCGGGCTGCGCCATGATGAATTCTTTTAGATAATCCCACTGGCCGCCTGCTCCGGTGTCGATGGAACTATCGATCAGAATTGCCAGGTATAGTTGATCCTCCTTTTTCCAGTCCCCAATTTGCTTGCGTTCCTTGCCTTGAAACAGCTGTACGTCATCTTTCCCAATCGGCGGGGCACTCTCTTTCTTGCCGACCGCCGTCACCGTGAACGTTACCGTGCCGGAGGCAGCGGGCTTGGTTTGCGCCCTAACTGACCCTGGGGAAAATAGCAGCAGTCCACCGAGGAACACCCCCATGCCAGCAAATACTCTTTTGTGTCTCATGCAACCATCTCCTCTTTGATTCTTCCATTGAATAGATGCCGGGAATTCCCGGGAGAGGTATATCACGCCCGCCACTGGACTGTCAGCGGGCAGGTTCGTCGAACGCATCTCGATCCCCCTACTATCAAACACCGGCGCGCACCGGAAGTCGTAACTCATTCTGCATCGCCGTCTACGCTCACCGCATGCCGCTCGAAAGAGTACGGTACGCTCGATAGATCAAGAGAAATGTCATCCACGCTCTCCATTCAGCCCGAGGCGGGCCCTCCACCGCTCGGTAACAGTACCCTCCACAGCGGCCCGTGGATCTACGGCCCCTGGATCGACCTGGTCATTGGCTGCGGTGCTTGGACCGCTCCGCTCCTTCTCCTTACCAACTATGTCTCCTCCTCTTCCACCAAAGGATGGTCGTTTGCCTTCTATGCCCTGGCTCTCCTCTTCAATTACCCGCACTTCATGGCCACTGTCTATCGCGCCTACCATTCGTATGACGAATTCGCGAAGTATCGCGTGTTCACGGTTCACGTAACTCTGCTGCTCGTGTGCGCCGGCTTGATCGCGCACCTCTGGTATCCGCTTCTTCCCTGGATCTTCACTCTCTACATTTGCTGGAGCCCTTGGCACTACACCGGTCAGAATTACGGCTTGCTGATGATGTTTGCCCGCCGCGCCGGTGTCACTCCCACCGAGGGAGAGCGCCAGGCATTGCACCTTGCCTTTATCGCTTCTTACCTCATGCTGCTGTTCAGCTTTCATACTGGACCATCCAGCGATGCACTTATCCTCTCTCTTGGTCTTCCCGCGAAGTTCACCCTCCCCGTTCGCGCCATGCTCGGTCTGTTCTTCATCGCTTCGAGCGGTTGGGCCCTCTCATCCCTTGCACGGCGTAGTTCCTGGAAAGCCCTGCTCCCCAGCCTGACGCTGACGACCACCCAGTTTCTCTGGTTTCTACTCCCCGCATTGATTGAACTCTTGAGTGCCAAGGAAGTGCCGCAAACCCGCTATTCCAGCGGCATCTTGGCAGTGCTCCACTCAGCGCAATATCTCTGGATCACCAGCTACTATCAGGCAAAAGAAGCCCGCGCCGCCGGCCAAACATCCTGGAGTTTCCCACGCTATCTCTTGACCTTGGTCGCGGGCGGCATCGCACTATTCATCCCTGGCCCTTGGCTCGCCAGCCGCGTTTTCCATGCCGATTTTGCCGCCAGCTTTCTCACTTTCACCGCACTCGTAAATCTCCACCATTTTCTTCTCGACGGTGCTCTCTGGAAACTCCGCGATTCTCGCATCGCCGTGCTACTTCTGAACAAAGGTCAGGACTCCACCGAAGCGCAAAGCCGGTCGGGTCGGCTCGCTTCTCTGTTTCACTGGATCGCCGGAAGCACAGCACCCGCCCGCATTTTGCGCGTCTCCCTGATCCTTCTCCTTCTCTTGTGGGGCGGCTTGGACCAACTCCATTTCTACTGGGCTAACGTTTCCGCCAGCTTGAATTCCTTGCAGCGTGCTGCGCACCTGAATCCCAATGACAGCGCGGTGCAAAGCCGTCTGGCGCACGCCGCCGACACTGCAGGCAATCAAGATCTCGCCTTAGCGGCTCTGCAACGCGCCGCAGAGGTAAGTCCCGGAAATCTCGCTCTACAGGAAGCATATGCACGTGGACTGATCGTCGCCGGCCGCGACTCAGATGCCTATGCCCTTTACCGAAAGCTGCTTCTTCGTTCGCCGCAGAATACGAATGCCCTGGTGAACTATGGCCTGCTGGCGCAACGGCTCGGCCACCCCGAGGAAGCCATCGATAGTTGGCAACACGCCGTCGCTTCTGATCCGCTTCAAAGCAATGCGCAACTCTACCTCGCGCAAGCCCTCGAACGCAGCGGCCAGTTGCAGGCTGCTGCACGCCACTACCACGCCTATCTGCAGATCGTTTCGAAACACCCCGCGGACCATACCGCCGAGGGAACTATGGTCATTTCTGCCCTAATTAAGGTCGCCGATGCCGATGCTTCTGCGCAGAAAATTTCGGCTGCTCTGCATGGCTATCAGGCCGCCGCTCAATTTGCCCAGAAAATCAAAGATCCAGGATTGCAGAGTCTGGCTTTGGCCCATGCCGCCGAAACCCAGGAGCGTGCTGGGGTCATTGGCGATGCCGCGCAATACTTCCAGCAGGCGTTGCTCGTGGACGAAACCCAGGGCGAACCCCGCGCTACAGCCACAGACTGGTACAACTACGGTCAGTTTCTGCGCCGCCAGAAAAAGCCCGAGCGTCTCGTGTTTGCGTGCTTCTACCGCGCCCAAGATCTTATGAGCACCACGCCCGGCGAAGAACTAACCACGATTGCCGCAGCGGTTACCTCAAGCCAGGAACGGCTCGGCCCCTCCGCTCGCGCACTCCCCGCCCAACTTTCCAAGCTTCTCTCCGAAGCGCTTTCTCTCGAACCTTACGCCTTTTCCCCGGTTGTCGCTAAGCCAGAATCTCACTGATATCCGTTATCCTCTTCCCACTTCCCGGAATTCCCGGCTACAATGGGTCACGCAAGTTCTTTCCCTCGCACTCGCTCCCTCTTGGAGGAACGGAAGTCCCATGGCGCTAATGCGCTCGATGCTGCTTGCCGCCTCGCAGAACGTTTGGTTGCGCGAAAACGCCGTCAGATTTCCCTTCGTGCGCCGCAGTGTTTCCCGCTTTATGCCGGGTGAGACCCTGGACGCCGCGTTGGCCGCAGCTCAGGGATTACTTCAGAAAAAAATAGGCAGCGTTTTTACGCATCTCGGCGAAAATGTCGCCGACCGCAACGAAGCCCGTCACGTCACCGAACACTACCTCCAAGTCCTCGATCGCATTCATCAAGCCAATCTCCCCACGGAAATCTCCGTCAAGCTCACTCAACTAGGACTCGACCTTTCTCCCGATTTTTGTTCTGACAATCTGGACCAGATCATCCAGCACGAAAAACAAAACGTGACCGTCTGGGTCGACATGGAGGCCAGCAACTATGTCGACGCTACTCTGGACATCTACAGGCGTGCGCTCAAGAATCATCCCAACGTCGGTATCTGTCTCCAGGCATATCTCTACCGCACAAAAAAGGATTTGATGGATTTGCTGCCCTTGCAGCCGTCAATTCGCCTCGTGAAAGGCGCTTATAAGGAACCTGCGTCCATCGCTATTCCAAAGAAGGCGGACGTGGACGACAATTATTTCGCGCTGGCCAGGGAAATACTGCCGGCCCATTCTGCCGGAACTTGCGTCCGCGCCGCATTTGGAACTCACGACATTGCGCTCATTCGCCGAATCAGCGATTTCGCTACCGAGCAGGGAATTGCCAAGAGTGAAATTGAGGTACAAATGCTTTACGGCATTCAGCGCGCCGAACAGGAACGCCTCGCCCAACAAGGTTGCCGTTCCATCGTCCTCGTCGCCTATGGAACTTACTGGTACCCGTGGTTCGTCCGAAGGCTCGCGGAGCGTCCCGCAAATGTGTGGTTTCTGCTCCGCAATGTTTTTGCTTCATAGCAGTTCAAAGGGAGGTGTGCAATGCGCAAGTGCTCTGCTTTTCTCCTGGTCGCCGCCGCCGTGCTCCTGATCGCTGCGCGGGTTCCGGAAGCGCCATGGAAACCGCTGTTCAATGGGAAGGATCTTACCGGCTGGAAGCACGTGGGCCCCGGAAACATGACCGTTGAGAATGGTTTGATTCAAACTCACGGCGGCATGGGTCTTCTTTATTGGACCGGCGGCAAGTTGGGCAATTGCAGAATTCGTGTGGTCTACAAGATGCGCGATTTCAACGACAATTCTGGCGTCTTCATCCGCATTCCCATCGAGCCCCGCGAAGAATGGATGCCCGTTAACTACGGGTATGAAGTTCAGATCGATAATCATCCGGAAACTTCGGGAGAGGATGAATACCACGTCACCGGTACCCTCTATTCGCTGACCAAGCCGCTTTCCAAACCCGGTAAGCCCGGCCCTGAGTGGAACACCATGATCATCACTCTTGACGGTCCTCACACCATCGTGGAACTCAATGGCGAAAAGATTACCGATTACATCGAAGGCCAACCCGTCCCCGAACGCAAATTCGATTTCGAACCCCAGCGCGGACGCCGTCCGGACGAAGGATATATTGGCCTTCAGAATCACAGCGACAACGACATCGTTTTCTTCAAAGAAGTCAGCGTGCAATCCCTGCGGTAGAACGGAACCGAATTAAATCGACTCATCACGGAGAAAAAAGTATGACCAAGAATCCAATCACTCGCCGCTCTTTCTTGCAAACGACCGCCGGAACCACCGCTGCCATGATCGCTTCCAAGCGCATCATGCTCCAGCCGGATAGCATTCCTTCCCGGATGGAGATGACTGCTGCCAGCGACCGCATTCGTTTCGCCATCATCGGTGTCGGCATGCAGGGCAACGGCCTTCTCTCGACTGCTGTAGGCCTTCCCGGCACCGAATGTGTTGCCGCCGCCGATCTCTACGATGGCCGCCACACGTTAGCAAAGGAAATTGCCGGTCAGAAGATCATTACCACTCGTCACTACAAGGAACTCCTCGACAATAAGGAAATCGATTGCATCATCGCCGCGGTTCCTGACCACTGGCACAAGCAGGTTTTCGTCGACACCATCAGCGCCGGCAAAGATATTTACCTGGAAAAGCCGATGTCGCACACCGCGGCCGAAGGCGTCGAGATGGTAAATGCCGTGAAGAAAACCGACCGCATCGTGCAAATCGGCTCGCAGCGCGTCAGTTCCGTCGTCTGCAGGAAAGCAAAAGAAATGCTCTCCCAAGGAGCCATTGGCGATGTGAACCTTATCGAAGGCTCCCTCGGTCGCAACGATCCCACCGGTGCTTGGGTTTATCCTGTTCCGCCGGACCTCTCAACCACTACGTTGGACTGGGACACATGGCAAGGCACCGTGCCTAAGCGCGCATTTGACGGCAAAGTCTTCGCCCGTTGGCGCTGCTGGAAAGAATACGGCACCGGTGTGGCCGGAGACCTTCTCGTCCACCTGGTCAGTGGCATGAACTTCATGATGGGCTGGAACGAAGCCCCCACCCGCGCCATGTCCTTCGGCGGCATTCTGCGCTTCCCCGATGGCCGCAACATGCCCGACGTTCAGGCCACCATCTACGAATACGGCAAAATCCCCGTGTATCTCCGCCTCAATCTCGGTTGCGAAACTCCAGAAATGTACCGTTTCCAAGGCTCGAGAGGCATTTTGGAAGTGACCGAATTCGGCATCGGACTCTACCCGCAAACCGGAGAGGACTCAGCGCCAAGTTATTACGCTTCCAGCTTCCCAAGGGATTTGCGCGAGGCCTACTACAAACAATGGCACGAGGAGCACGATCCCGCTCCGGGGAAAGAACCTCTAAGCGAGAACTACACCTACAAAGGTGACGACTGGGATGACCAGCGCCCGCACATGTGGGCTTACCTCCAGGCTGTGCGTAGCCGCAAACCCTTGCCGGAAGATACAGTGTTTGGTCATCACGCCGCCTTGGCTTGCCACATGGCCAACGAATCCTACTTCCGCAAGAGCTCAGTAACCTGGGATGCCGCCTCGGGCCAAATCAAGAACGCGTGTACCTAGACCTTTAGCGCTGACAAACAAAAGGGGGCTGACATTCAGCCCCCTTTTTCATTCACATTAAGTCCTTTGCGTCTTGCTTACTTTACGCGATGAAACTCAACGTAGTCGCGTCCCTTGTACAGCCGATACGTCCCCGCGGCGGACCCCGCCACAACCTGCAGCGGCACTGGGCGCTTCATGTCCGCGTCCTTCGCCGAACTCACCTGCAACACATCGTTCGCCCCGATATCCATCACCACGAACTTGTTTCCATCCAGGAAGCCGATTCCATATGCCCCTGGCCTCAGCGTTTGCCCGCCAATTTCGACTGGCACTTCCGTGATCAGGTACGCCTGATATTTTTCTTTCAACCCGGTCGAATACCCCGAATTATCCACCAGCCCTGCCATCACCAGCATTCCGTCACTATAGCGGACCCCTCCCGTGTTACGAGCCTGCACGCTGGCGCTTTGTCCGCGAAAAAACACTTTGTCCGGGAACAGTTTGTCGCCGACCTCCGCTGCCTTCAGGACCCCTTCCTTGGCCGGTGCCGTCGTCGCGGCGGTTTGCGCGCTCGCCATCGCGGCATTCGATATCACCAGTAACAGCGCCGAAATCACTACAACCAACGCACGCACTCTCATGGATCTCTCCTTATCATCTTCTGAGCCTTGTAGAACAGGCGATTGTACCTCAATGATCGAGTTCGCCGATAACGCAACCTAGTATCCGGCTACCGTCGTTATCCCCGAACGCGCGTCCAAGGGCGCCAGCCCCAGCCGCGCCCGGCAATCTTCCAACTGTGTCGCCGTTCGCGTAGACCCAATCCTGCTCACTCCCAGGCTTCGCACTTTCAGCAACGTGTCCAAATCCCGGATGCCACCGGCTGCCTTCACCTGTACATGGCTCGGCGAGTGACGTCGCATCAACGCCAAATCTTCCATCGTGGCGCCTCCGCCGGCGTAACCCGTCGACGTCTTGACCCAATCCACACCAATTTCCCCGCAAATCTCGCAAAGCCGTATCTTCGCTTCATCCGTCTGGTAAAAATTCTCGAAAATCACTTTGATCTTGGCGCCGCCATCGTGCGTCAAGCCGGTCAACTCGCGAATTTCTTCGCTGACATACTGCCAATCGCCGCTCTTCGCCTTGCTGATGTTGATCACCATGTCGAGTTCACTCGCGCCGTCCTTCAGCGCCTGAGCCACTTCAAATGCTTTGACCGATGTGCGGTGGCCGCCATGCGGGAATCCGATGGTCGTGCTCGTTTTCACGCTGCTCCCACCTAAAATTTCCGCGCAACGCGCGGCGTAGTAAGGCAGGATGCATACGCTGGCTACCTCATATTTCAATGCTAGCCTGCACCCCGCCTCCAGTTCCTCCACCGTCAGCACCGGATTCAGCAGCGAGTGGTCGATCATCTTCGCGATCTCGCTGTATGTATAATTCGTGGCTTCCATGAATCCTCCTTGGCTCACGCGCTCTTGGCCGTGTTCCTACGCTCCTCGATCCTATTCATCCGGGTTCGCATTTCGCAGCTGATATAAAAGGAGGGAGATACGCCAGGACATTCGCCAGTCTTGAACCATTAAGCCCGCCTTCGCGGATGGTTCTTCCGCGGAACTTCATCGCTGATATGGATTCGAAGATGGTCGGGGCGCCCGGATTTGAACCGGGGACCTCACGCACCCCAAGCGTGCGCGCTACCAGACTGCGCTACGCCCCGACCGCACTATCTCAACCAAGGCTATCACTTGGATTCCAGCAGCGTCAAGAAACTGCGTAGCCCGTCTCGCAAATCCAGCAGCATTTTCCTGCTCAATTGCGTTGTCGGTGCGTCACCCAGACTAGAAGCATGCACTCCACCATCGCCTGCATCACCGACGCAGCTGGCCAACTCCTTCAAGTGCCGCCGCGCTCCCGCGATCGTAAATCCTTCGTCGTAGAGCAATCGCTTGATCTTCAGAACCAGGTCAACATCTTCCTGGCGATACAAGCGGTGCCCATTAGCGCTTTTGACCGGCTCCAGCATCGGGAATTCCGTCTCCCAATAGCGCAGCACAAATGGCTTCAGCGCGGTCAACCGGCTCACTTCCCCAATTCGGTAGTATCGCGTTTCATTGGAGACAGATGCTGTGGCCGCGCTACTCATCGTTCCCATCTCTGTCACACGTCATCTTCATCGGGCGGGGATTCTTCCATCCTAGGCGAAAAACTCGCCAAGTCAACTCCATCCATTCAACGGATCTCTCTTAGCTCTTCACTGTAGCGCTGGCTTTTATGCCAGCCTATTCTTCCACGGTGCTCACTCTTCTGTAGATGTCGCTCTCTCGCGTTCTCCGCGTTTCTTCAGTCGCTGTATAAATCGTACCGGCGTTCCAATAAACGGCCACCTCGCGCGCAACTGGTTCTCCAGGAACCGTTCAAAATTAAAATGCAGAGGCTTCTTCTGATTCGTGAATAGCAAAAACACCGGCGGCGCCACTTTGGCCTGCGTCATATAGTAAATCCGCACCGGTCGGGCCTTCGGATTCGTGGCCCGTTGCAAGTCCACATCTTCCTTCAGCCAGCGGTTCAAGTCCGGTGTGGATATTTTGCGCACCCGTTCCGCTGCCACCTGGTCGATCAGGGGATACAGTTTCTGCGCCCGCTCGCCGGTCTTCGCCGAAAGGAAAACAATCGGCGCATAACTCAAAAACTTAAACTTCTCCTTCACCATCTCTTCGTAGTCCAGTAACAGCTTGCCTTTATCAATCTCCCGCCGCGCCCTATTCCCTTCGCGCGCCTGTTTCGCTTTACCCTTCGCCGATTTCGCGGACTCATCGGCAGCCCCTTGCGCGGCCTCCACGGCTAAATCCCACTTATTCACGACAATGATCACCGACCGTCCAGACTGCTCCGCATAACTGGCAATGGTTGCGTCTCCCTGCGTCACTCCCTGCACGCCATCAATCACTAAGATTGCTACATCCGCGCGCTCCAATCCGCGCTTCGCCATCACCACGCTCAACTTCTCCGCCACCAAGTTTGTTTTTCCCTTGCGCCGGATTCCCGCCGTGTCCACAAACCGGTACACTTTCCCGTTCCTCAGTACTTCCGTATCCACGCTATCCATCGTCGTTCCCGGGATCGGCGAAACAATCGACCGTTCTTCTCCCGCCATTCGGTTCAGCAGCGTTGATTTCCCCACGTTGGGTCTGCCGATGATCGCAATCTCAACGGCCTTCTGTTCTTCCGGCTGGTCTGCCGCACTCTGTCCTTTAATTTGCTCCAGTGCCGCATCCAGGAGATCGTCTACTCCGGTCCCATGTTCCGCCGCGATCGGAAATACCGGCACGCCTAGCTTGTGAAACACTCCGGCATTCACTTCCTGCAGTGTTGAATCCACTTTATTCACAGCCACGACGAACGGCTTCCCCGTCGTCCGCAGCAATCGCGCCAATTCCTGATCCACTGGCGTCAATCCCGCCGTGCTATCGACCACCAACACCAGCAGCGCCGCCTTCTCGATCGCCACATGCGCCTGCCGCAGGATTTCTGTAGGAATCAGCGCTTTGTCGTCGGGAATAATTCCTCCCGTATCGACGATTTCCAGCACCCGCCCGCGCCACTCACTCTTCCCGTAAATCCGGTCCCGCGTAATCCCAGGCTCATCCGTTACAATCGCCCGCCGCGTCCCCGTCAATCGGTTAAACAGCGTGGACTTCCCCACATTGGGCCGCCCCACGATCACTAGCGATGGCAGTTTCTCTCCCATACTCTCTCAACCATTCCCTGTAGCGCTGGCTTTATGCCAGCGTCTTCACTCCGCGCACCCGCAGCGCACATCGCCGTGACATTTTCAATCCTCCAATCTACCCCATCCACCTACAACTAGCGAGCCGCTCACAACACTTCCCAAGTCCTCTCTATAGCCTCAATGAAAACAATTCATGCCGGAACCTCTTGATTCCCGCGTTCTTCCTCGGTATCGTGCTTCCCACTACGCGGCCCCGGACCAGCCCCGGGGCCATGGTACTTCTTCCACTCACGTCCACTGCTATCTAACCAGCCGTCTCCGTTGCCGATTCACCTCTTTATTAACCCTTTTGTTTTCAATGCGTAATAGGTCCGCTCCCGCAGCTCCGCGTCAGGCCCGCCGCTTCGCTTTCACGCTCCTCACATCCCTGAATTGCAACTTGTGATAGTTTTATCTCCCCTTCTGCGTAATAAGTTATGGAACCGCTCAGACCAGGCCACACTAGCGTGCCGGGAAAAACGGAGCCTTTGGATTTAATCGCCCAGGCTCGGGCTGGGGATACCCAAGCTTGGGGCGATCTGTACCGGGAATTTGCACCGGCGATCTTTCGCTTTTGCAGGCGTGCTTTGCCCAGCAAGGAAGATGCGGAAGACGCCACCATGGAGATTTTCATGAAGCTGCGCGACAAACTCGCCCAGTACGATACCAGCCGCTCTTTCTCCGCCTGGCTCTACAAAGTTGCGGCCAACCATTGCTGGGATATTCTGCGCCGCCGCAAAGCTCGTCATGAGAAAGATATGGACGACGTAGACGACATTCCTCTCGAAGCTCCGGAGCCCAACCAACTCGAACGGCTCATCGAAGAGCGCACCAGCGAAGAAGTCCGCAAAGCCCTGGACAAATTGGGCGCGCGCGCCCGCATGGCACTCGTCATGCGCTATTACTCCGATATGAGTTACGACGAAATTGCTGATGCTTTGGGTGTACGGCGGCCATTTGTAGGCGTGGTCCTCCTGCGCGCAAGGCATGAACTCCGCCAGGCGCTGGGGGAAAACACTGCTCTCGCCATGGGAGGTACACGGTGAACGACACAGGCAACTCGACGAACAAGCACTTGGATGAAATTACGCTCCTCTTGTACGTCGAACGGCAATTGGACCGCGCCAGCGCGCAGGAAGTGTCTCTGCATACGCAGACCTGCGAAAGATGCTTGACCCTCCTCCGCGCTCTGGACCGCGAATCCCGCCTGCTCACTCGCTCTATGCTCGAACAGGATGAGCCGCTGCCTGCTCGGCTTGCCGAGTTTCACGCCCAGGCGAGAAAGTCCATGCAGTGGATTTGGGGCCTGGTTTTTGGCATGGCCCTGCTTGGCATCTACTCCCTGTACACCGTTTATATCGAACCGTGGGAACAACAGTTCGAGCAAGCCGGCTTCGGTGGTACCAACCTTCTTAGCCTGCTGGTATTCCAAGGCGCGTTCTGGAAAGGATGGCAGTCCATGTTCACACTCGTCGAATTCGTCGCCCTCACCTCTTTTGCCGCCTTCGCTTTCTTTCTTGTTCGTAAATACCTCAAGCGCGGCACGGCACTCGCCGTCATGTTCGCCTCTATGAGCCTGCTTATGATGACGGCCGCTTCGACACCGGCACAGAGTGTGAAAATTGACACGGACATGAAGGGCCAGAAGCTCGAAGTGAAGAAGGACGAAGTTCTACGGAAGGATCTCTACTTCGCGGGTTCGCAACTGCGTATCGACGGTACCGTGGACGGCGACGTTTACGCCTTCGCCCAGGAGGTTGATGTCAGTGGCCATGTCACCGGTGATGTCATCTGCTTCGCTCGCTCCGCGCGCATCACCGGCCAGGTGGACGGCAACGTTCGTTCCTTCACCAACAACGTCACCATCAGCGGAACCGTCGCGAAAAGCGTCACCACCATGAACGAAGACACCCGTTTGGATTCCGCGGGAAAGGTCGGCCACAACTTCTCTGCCTTTTCCCAGATCGTCACCGTGGATGGAAAAGTTGGCCGCGACGTACTCGTGATGTTCAACGAAGCCACCATTTCTGGAACCATCGAGGGCAACATGAAGGCCAAAGGGGAGAGCCTCACCATTGCTTCCGGTGCCCAAATCGGCGGCGAGGCGAAATTCGAGGGCGAGAAGCCCGCAGACGTATCCTCCGGCGCGACCCTTGCTTCTCCACTGCAATTCACGAAAATTGAACACAAGTCTCGGACGGAACGTGGCGTCGGCCACTACATCTGGCGTGTCGTTTGGGCCGGTGCGTGGATCCTTCTGGGACTGGTTTTGATATCTCTGATGCCTGGTTTCGCCAGAGAAACCGTGGAATCGGCCGAACGCTACGGCGCCTCCTTCGGTCTCGGTGTCCTGGTCTTTTTCGGTGTAGCCATCGCTTCCCTGATCGCCTGTATTACCATAGTCGGGCTGCTGGTCGGTATTTCCACCTTCTTCCTGTGGCTCGTTGCGTTGTTCAGTTCCTATGTGGTCGTAGGGGCTGTAGTTGGGTGTTGGATACTCGGCAAGTCTACTGACTTTTGGCCTGCGGTCGGCCGCATGGCTCTGGGTGTCATCATTGTGGTCGTGGCCACGGGCCTTCCACACGTGGGCGGCTGGATTATGTTTGGCGTCTGGCTTTGGGGTATGGGCGCGATTTCACTCGCCCTCTATCGTAGGCTCCAGCCGATGATCGCCCCGAATATTCCCTCAATGCCGGCCGGCCCCATCAGCACTCCTTTGCCTCCAAACACCACCGTGAGCCCCGCCTGACGACCATGTAGCGGCGGCCTTACGCCGCTGCCTCTTACCGCCCTATTCCCGGCGGGATGAACCCGCCGCTACAAAACAGCGCGGGCCCCGAAACTCCAGGGCCCGCTGCCTTTTGCGGAGGCGGGAAAAACCTAGTGTTGCCGGACCTTTGCTGCTTGGAACCAGTATTGTGCTCCGCCATTTACATCCAAATAGAGCGCGTCCATCGAAACGGTTCCAGTCAAGCTGCCGACGCTCGTTTCACCTTCCAGCAGTGTGGCGTTTGTATACGTGATCACTTGCGGGGGCACGCTAAACGTTGTGCCCAAATAAGGCGGCAAATTTGTAATCGTGAAAATGTTGCTTCCCGCCGTGGTACTCACCGTTCCCGTCAGTCGCGAGAACCGCAGGATCAACTCCGTTGCCGTCGCATTCACTATGCTGTTCGTTCCCGTGGCCGCATTGGTAATCTTGGCGCGGACGTTCTGCCCTGCCAGGAGGTCACCTACACCGCTGAATCCTGTATTATTAACCGGCACACCCGCTTGTCCCGTCAGTATGCCCGCATTAATGGCAAACACTGTCGTCTGATTCAGTGTCAAGCAGACCCCCGACCCAAAACCAGCGCTTGTCAACGGCGACCCACTCGTGAAAATCGTGCTGTCGCTCAGAATCATTCCGAGATTGTTTCCGCCATTGCAGCTACTCGGATAGATGATTCCCTCCACTTCGTCGGCTGGCGCAGTGGCTTTGTCGATGACGTCGACCGACGTGGCAGTCAACACGCCTGCATTAGACAGGAGCCCCTGCAAGCTCACGATGGAGCTTATTCCGATGCACGAGAAGCTGCCTCCTCCCGTGCACTGATTCTGGGGATCAAGCACCGGAGTCGTCGAACTAATCGTAGCTGTCAGGCTACCGCGCAGAGATGACTTGACCGTTATGCTGCTCGAAGACAACGCCGTGATGGCCCCCGTGAAGTCGTCAATGTTCGCAAAATCCCCGCTGGGCACTCCCGCCGGAACAGTGCTCGATGCGGTCATCACGCCGGTTTGTGTCACGTCAATCCCGATCCCGTTCGTGGTCACGATCGCATTGCTATAATTGAAATCCAGGTTCAACCATTGTTTCCCGTTCGATGTCAGAACCAGCGGTGAGCCGGTCGGAAACGTATACGTGATCGTGGCCGCGCTTCCCGTCAGTCCGCAAATGTTCCCGGCCAAACATGCCCCCACCGTGACGTTAGAGGAGTTGATGAACGTTCCCGTGGGAGCGGCTACCGTTACGTTGACAGCGGTGTAGCTGCCAGCCGCGACCGTCACGTTCGCCGCGATCAAATTTGTATCCGCCTGCAAGCGCGTCAGCTCAAAGTTCCCCGTCGAGAATACCGAGACCTGGCCGCTCCCGGTGGATGGCACCAGCGAGATTCCAAGTACTGGCAAGGTGAAACTCACCACAGAAGTGTTCGTGGGTGGCGTGTCGGAGATCGTCAGGCTCAGTAACGCATTGCCGTTGCCGCCGCAGTTCGTGGTGCACGCATTCTTCACCCCGCTGCATGAACTTAGCGTCAAAACTGCTGCAACGGCTATCCACACAAGAGACTTTTTCGAGTTCATTCATGCACCCCACGACAGGATTTGGCAGACCGCACCAGACGAATCGGGCGGCTGGGAATCCCCCAGAAACACTCTAGCCCCATAGGGATAAGGTGACTAACCACCATAGCGGACGGCGTGCCCAACTATTAACGGTGGACTTCAAAAGAGATCGATTCGAACTCTACTGATCGCTTGCAGGCGAAAGCTTCCAGACTTTAGACTGCTTCCGGACGAGCTCCCTTCGTAATTTTCCTGTTGCTCCAAAAAGTGGTTCGCACCAGTGTGGTATCGTTAGACAACGAGACAAAACTGGGCGAATTTGGGCGGCTTTTTGGCGAAACGCATTTCTAAAGCGGGTTCCACCGAATCAACAAAGAAGGGACAATCTGCGCCCGAGCGGGTCTACGCCCCTTTCGAGGACGAATCCGTCCCTCCCCGCCGAGCCTCGCAACCCCGCAAGCACGCGCCCGAGGACGAAGGTAAAGACGCCGCCAAGCCTGGTAGTCCCAAAGCTTTACGCACTGACAAGCCCTCCATGCACGATATCTTCGGCCCCGGCGGCTTCCTCGACAAATGCATGATCGGTGGATACGAACACCGCCCAGCCCAGTTGCAGATGGCCGAGGCCGTCGACGACGCCTTTGAAAATCACCATCACGCTATCTTGGAAGCCGGCACCGGCACCGGCAAAACCCTCGCGTATTTGCTTCCCGCCATTTGCAGCGGCCGCCGCGTCGTGGTCTCAACCGCAACCAAGTCTCTGCAGGAACAGCTCTACCAGAAAGACGTGCCCTTTCTCCAAAAACACTTCGCACCCGAATGGAAAGTCGCGGTGATGAAGGGGCGTTCCAACTTCCTCTGCCTCGCCAAAATGCATTCCATGGCTCATCAGCCACTGTTGAAAGGTATGGAAGAAGTTGACGCCTTCCGTCAGATTCGCGATTGGGCCAGGCTGACGGAGACCGGTGACCGTGCGGAACTCACTTTTCTTCCCGATGATTCCGATCTATGGTCTCGCATCGATGCCAGGCGCGATACATGCACGGGCAAAAAATGCCCCCAGTTCGATCAATGCTTTCTGACCGCGATGCAGACTCGCGCTAAGGAAGCCGATCTCATCATCGTCAATCACCACCTGTTCTTCGCTGATCTCGCATTGAAGCACGACGATTTCGGCAGCATTCTGCCCGAATACTCTGCCGTAGTCTTCGACGAAGCCCACGAAATGGAAGATGTCGCCAGCGATTATTTTGGCCAGCAAATCTCCAATTTCCGGTTCGAGGAACTGGCCCGCGATGCTGACCAGATGATGCGCTTGACCCACCAGGGCACGCCCAGCCTGTTGCGAAGAACCCAGCGCATCCGCGAGAAGAGCCGCGCCTTCTTTGATACCTTTCCCTCTAAGGACGGCCGCTTCCCCTTTTCACGCAACGAACGTGAAGCCTTCCTTGAGCAAAATCGTGAAGCCTATGACGCACTCCTGAATGCCTTGAAAGGGTTGGAAACGGAATTTGCCGCCCTTACCAACAAGCCCGAAGAGCTTCTCCGCATCGCTCGCCGCAGCTTCGAAATCCGCCAGGAGTTTGCCTTTCTTTTCGAGTCCAACGAGAAGAATTACGTCTACTGGTTCGAGCGCAGAAACAAAGGTGTTTTCTTAGCGGCTACACCTATCGATGTAAGCCAGATCCTCCGCGAAAGGCTCTTCGAACCGTTCGACACCGTAATTCTTACGTCGGCCACACTCACCGTCGCTGGCCGCTTCGAGTTCATTCGACAGCGAATGGGCGTGGACCATGCCAAAGAATGTCAACTCCCGCCCGAGTTTGACTATGGCCGGCAGGCGTTGCTCTATCTTCCCGAACGCATGCCGGACGTGCGTGACCCGGGCTATGCCCCGAAAGCCGCCGATGAAATCGTATCGTTGCTGGAACTCAGCCAGGGCCGCGCCTTCTGCCTCTTCACTAGTTATGCCCAAATGAACGACCTCTTTGACCGTGTGCGCGGCCGAGTCGATTTTCCCTTGCTGTTGCAAGGCACCGCGCCCCGAACCACGCTTCTTGAGCGCTTCAAGACCACTCCAAACTCCGTCTTATTTGCCACCGCGAGCTTTTGGCAGGGCGTGGACGTGCCCGGCGATCAACTTTCTTGCGTCATCGTGGATCGCTTACCCTTCGCCGTCCCCAGCGACCCCGTCATCGCGGCTAGGGTCCGAGCCTTGCAGGAGGAGGGGCGCAATCCCTTCTCCGAATTCCAGGTTCCCGAGGCGGTTCTGTCTTTAAAACAAGGGTTTGGCCGACTCATCCGGTCAAAGACCGACCGTGGCGTCCTCGCTCTCTTGGACACAAGAATCTCCCGTATGCCCTATGGTAAAATTTTCTTTGAGTCATTGCCGCGCTACCGCAGGACGCACGATTTAGGGGAGGTCGAGCGGTTCCTGAGTGACAGCGGGCCTGCCTGATCGTCCCCAAGGGAAGTAGAGGGTAAACAGCCATCTATGTTTCAAGTCAGCGTTGAAGATACTTTTTCTTCAGGACACGCTCTTCGCGGCTATAAGGGCAAGTGCGAAAACCCTCATGGACACAATTATCGTGTCCAAGTGACCCTGCAGGGCCCTCAGTTGGATGGAATTGGTCTGCTGATTGACTTCACTCACCTGAAGGAAGTCATACGCTCCGTGATCAAGAGGTTGGACCACCAATACCTCAACGATTTGGAGCCCTTCACCACCGTAAATCCTTCAGCAGAGAACATGGCCAAGTATTTTTACGACGAAGTGACTGGGAACTTGAAGGATTTGCCCCCGGGTGCCAGAGTAACCGATGTAGTCGTCTGGGAAACCGATACAGCGATGGCGAAGTACTGCCCAGGGGACTGAAGCAGCGCCGAAGGCGGACAATATGAATGGTTCGATTTTGATCATCCTCATTCCCGCACTGTTGGTCGCCGCCGGTTACATTGTTGTCCTTCGTATGATGGGGCTTGCCCCGGGCTATCCGCGCCTTGCCATTGCCATGATTCTGTTTTTCGGGGGCATTTACTGGCTCTCGAGGCGGTCGGGAAAGAAAGCGAACAGCAGCGGGCAATAGCCCCTCAAAGTGTTCGCGGTGTCCTATGTACATCACGGAAATATTCAAATCCATTCAAGGCGAAGGAACTCGCGCGGGCCTTCCTTGCATCTTCGTGCGCCTCACCGGCTGCAACTTGCGCTGCACCTGGTGCGACACGGCTTACGCTTTTCATGGCGGTCAAAAGATGAGCGCCGAAGACGTCCTGGAACGTGTGGAGGCGCTCAACCGGCGCCCCGATGGAGCGCCAACAGGGGTGCCCCTCGTGGAGTTGACGGGCGGCGAACCCCTCCTCCAGGAAGAAGTTTATCCCCTCGCAGAACATCTTCTAGCAGCCGGTTACACCGTCATGATCGAAACCAGTGGAGAGCGCCTCATCGCTGCGCTGCCCAAAGAAGTCATTCGCATCATCGACGTCAAGTGCCCCGATTCCGGCGAGCCGGGCACGTTCGACTTGCGAAACCTTGCGGAGTTGAACAAGAAGGATGAAGTCAAATTCGTGATCTCCTCACGCAGAGACTACGAATTTGCGCGCGATTTCACACGCGAACATAACCTGGAAGAACGCGTCCATGCGGTGGTGTTCTCCCCGGTCCATGAAGATCCCAAGGGTCAGTGGTCCGGTCTGGAGCCGCGTCAATTGGTGGAATGGATGCTGGAAGACGGCTTAGGGACGCGGCTCGGCCTACAGTTGCACAAGCTGGTGTGGGACCCAGCGACGCGCGGCGTTTGACGACCTGCACCGCACTCGACCAGCCAGCTAGAGAACAGAATGTCCAATAAATCATGAGTGACAAACCCACAGCGGTCGTGCTCCTAAGCGGAGGCATGGATTCCTGTGTCTGCGCGGCGATTGCTCAAGAACGCCACGGCAAAGCAAACCTCGCCCTTCTCCATGCCATGTACGGCCAGCGCACGGAGAAACGCGAAAGGCAAGCCTTCGAAGACATCGCCAACCACTATTCCGTACGCCATCGCCTTGTGGTACACCTTGACCATTTCCGCGCCATCGGTGGGTCGGCGCTCACAGACAAAGCCATCCAGGTGCCCGAGAATCAACTCGAAACACCAGGCGCTAGTGAGACGACGATTCCAGTCACCTATGTGCCTTTTCGAAATGCCCACTTTTTGAGCGTCGGCGTCAGCTGGGCGGAAGCCATCGGAGCGCGCGCTATCTACATTGGTGCCGTGGCCGAAGACAGTTCCGGTTATCCTGATTGTCGGCCGGAGTATTATCGGGTTTTTCAGGAATTGATCCGCGTGGGAACGAAGCCGGAAACTCAAATCGAAATGGTGACGCCGGTGATCGCCATGAAGAAAAGCGAAATCATCCGTCGTGGCAGGGAACTCGGCGCACCGTTGCACTTGACGTGGTCCTGCTATCAGTCAGAGTCCGTAGCCTGTGGTAAGTGCGATAGCTGCCTGCTTCGCTTGCGGGCATTTGCCGAAGCTGGCTTTGCCGACCCCATCCCTTACCTAGGGGTGGCCGCTTCCACGGCTTAAAACGGTTGTCGTAATCATTGGATTCTGTGGCAGATGAGCGATAATGGGGGCATACCGGCCAGTGAACCGTAGCCGGCGCTCCCCAAGGAACAAAGGAGAATGGAGCATGTTGAACTTATGGAAAGCGTACGCGCTCGCCGCATTGTTGACGTTAGGCTTGGCCTGTTTTGCCGTGCCGAAGGCTGCCGCGCAGGAGGGTAAGGTCTCCGGCAACATCATCGATTTTGACGGCAAGCCGTGGGCGGACTTGCCCGTCACAATTAAGAGTGACCAAGGCGCCACCCAGGAGACCAAGACGGACACCGCTGGCAAATACCAATTCCTCAATCTGAAGTCCGGAAAATATACGGTAGTCGTGAAAGTGCCGCAGGTGAAGGAGCCCTTCACCACTGTCCTCGAAGTACACAGTGGCACAGAGACCCCGCCGGCCAACTATAACTTCAAGCAGATCCTGGAAAAGCAGAATCCTGAAGTTGCTGCGCAACTGAAGAAGCAGACGGAAGAGAAGGCCAAGTACACGGGAATGAAATTGCACTTTGACCAAGGCATGGCGCTCCTTGAACAGGAACGTACGGCAAAAGCGGAGCTCTCCAAGGCCACTCCGGATCAAAAAGATGCTGCCAAGGCGAAAATAACCGACCTCTCCAATCAAGCCGTGGCGGAATTCCAGGAAGCCCAGAAGTCCGCACCCGAAAAAGATCCCAACGTTCATCTGTTCTGGGCTCGTATGGGCGAAGCCTATGACCTGGCCGGACGCAACGACGACGCCATCAATGCCTACCAACAGGCCGTTGCGGCGAAACCCGACAACGCTGGCTATTACAACAATCTCGGTAACGTCCTGGCTCGCGCCGGGAAGATCGACGATGCCAAGGCCGCGTATACCAAGAGCGCGGAATTGGACCCAACCAACGCTGGGTTGGCTTGGAGGAATTTCGGAATCAGTTTGTACCAGGCCGGCCGCATGCAGGAAGCTGTCGAACCGCTCCAAAAGGCCACTCAGATCGATCCCAAGAGCGCGCAGGGTTGGTATCTCTTGGGTGCCTGCCTCGTTGCTTCGGCTGACTACAAACAGGTCGGCGACAAGATGGAAGTTACCCTCAAACCCGGAACTGTCGAAGCCTACCAGAAGGCCATCGAACTCGACCCCAACGGCCCCTATGGGGCTCAGGCTAAGCAAGGCCTCGAAGCCGTTCAGCAACTTACTGGCGGCATTGAAACCAAGGTCGGTAATAAAAAGAAGAAGTCTTAAGTCTCAATCGTAATCGGAAACTATTCTTTGTAAACCGGCTCTGCATCGCAGAGCCGGTTTTTTTGTGTGCCGAGCATGTTCGATAGCTTGGAGGTGAAAGTCCTCTTCACAGCCTGATGGAGGCGAAGTGATAGCGAATCGCAAGGGCCGAGCCGTGAGGCAAGGTCTGAAAGAAGCGTGGAGCAAACACGCGAGCCG
>DATERF010000077.1:0-3852 GCA_035271845.1 Candidatus Acidiferrum sp. | reverse complement strand
TGACGCCATAGCCGGCACGAAGGAGAATCAATGCGTGTTCCAGGACGCCCATGCGGTTGTCTGCGACGCCGTGGAAGAGCAAGACCCAGGAACCATTGGGATGCGTGGCGCGAACTTTCCATCCACGCAGAAGAATGCCATCCGGCGCGCGAACATCAAAAGCTTCACGCTGCACGCCAATCTGGGCGAAGGAAATGTCAGCCTGCTGCACTAGGTCAGCCGTGAGCGGACGGCGAATAGGATGTAGGAAAGAAGGAGCCACGAGCCAGCCGAGCACCATTGCGATAACAGGCGGGACCAGCAGCAGAATGAGCAAAACGCGAAGGAGGCGTGTGGGCATGGGCTTGTATTGTCTAGTACGGAAAATGCTGGGCATTTGTTTCTCTCAGTTGAAGGCGCTGTGGAAGGAAAAAGGGGAAGAAGCGGCCATCGGCGAGGAAGGCGAATGGATCCATTTACGAAAGTGTTGACAGGCGAGCCGCAGACGACTATATGTAGAATTTCTAGGTATTATCATGAGTGAATCCCAAATAGAACTGCTCCGAGGAACTCTCGACATGCTGGTGCTGAAAGTTGTGGCGCTTGGCGCCAGCCACGGTTATGCCATCGCGCAGCGCCTGCGACAGATATCGAAAGACTTCTTCCAGGTCCATCAGGGCTCACTCTATCCCGCGCTGCATCGCCTGGAAGATCGCGGTTGGCTGCAAGCAGAGTGGAAGGAATCGGAGACAGGCCGCGAAGCCAAGTTCTATTCGCTCACGAAGAAGGGGCGCAGGCAGTTGGAGCAGGAAGCGCGGGATTGGGAGCGCCTCTGCGATGCGGTGGCTCTGGTGCTGAAAGCAGCGGAAAAGGAGTCTTAAGCATGGGACGGTTTCGCCGGCTCATTCGAAGATCCAAGGTGGAGCGCGAACTGGATGGAGAGCTACGGTTCCATCTGGAGCAACTGATTGCCGATAACGTTGCCGCAGGGATGACGCCGAAGGAAGCGCGGCGTGACGCGCTGATCAAGCTTGGCGGCGTTGAGCGTGTCAAGGAAGAGGTTCGCGACTCGCGGTGGGAAATGCGCATCGATAATTTCTTCCGGGATGTTTGTTTTGCACTTCGGCGTCTGCGAAAAGACCGCCGGTTTGCCTTTGCCGCCATTGTTGTTTTGGCGCTGGGCATTGGAGCGTCTACGGCAATTTTTTCTGTTGTCAACGCGGCTCTTCTTCAGCCGCTCCCCTATCTGGATCCTTCGCGGCTTGTTTGGGCAGACGAATTCATGCCGCATTTCAACGATTGGAGTGTTCCCAACCCAGAATTCACTAATTGGAGCATAAACAATCACACGTTTGAAGGCATGCTTGCCTATGGTGGGGGTGCTCAATCCAATCTCAATGGCGTGGGGGAGCCCGAACGCATCGAGACCTCCGGCGTGACCGCCAATTTCCTGACTGTTTTAGGAATTCAACCCGCGCTGGGGCGCACATTTCGTTCTGAAGAGGACAAACCTGGAGGACCACTTGTCGTCTTGCTCACGGACGCGCTTTGGCGCCACAAATTCAGCGGCGATACTGGCATTGTGGGGAAATCGATTAAGCTTGATGGACAAGCGTTCACCGTTGTCGGCGTTTTGCCTTCAAGCTTTCGCTTTCCAGACAAGACCCTTAGCCCGCAGTGCCTGTACCCCTCTCAGCTTCCTGCGGAAGTGGACTGGAGCTCGGCAAGACTCAGCGTGACGCGTGTCATTGGGCGGCTGGCACCTGGTGTCTCGATCAGGCAGGCACACGTCGATCTCGCAACGCTAGCAGCGCAGTCCAATTCGACGATGCCCGCGGGTTTCGTGCGAATGCGACAAGGTTTGCAAGTACAAGTGATACCGTTACAGCAAAAGATTGTGGGAGATGTTCGATCGGCACTGCTGGTTCTTCTGCTTGCCGTTGTGTTTGTGCTGCTCATCGCCTGTGTGAATGTGGCCAATCTGCAGTTGGCGCGTACCGCTGGCCGAAACAAAGAATTGGCCGTCCGCGCGGCGATTGGTGCAGGTCGTGCACGTCTGATGCAACTGTTACTTGCGGAAGGCATGTCATTTGCAGCCATTGGCGGCGTTGCTGGATTGTTCCTTGCTCTCATCGGAGTTTGGTTGCTGCGCATTTCGATGCCCGCGACAATCCCGCAGATTGGCGTCATCGCTATGGACCATGCTGTCCTGCTGTTCACGTTTACCACAACGTGCCTGACCGCCATCCTTTTTGGTCTCGCGCCCGCTTTACAAGCTTCGAAGCCGGACGTGAATGACGCCCTTAAGGATGGCTTGCGTTCGACGGGTCTATCTCTTCATCGCGGATATCGCGGCGCGCTTGTGGTTGTAGAGTTCACGCTGGCGTTTTTGCTATTGATAGGATCGGGTCTTCTGATCCGCAGCTTTATGCGCTTGTCCAGCGTGGCACCCGGCTTCGATCCCAGGAATGTGCTTACGGTGAACACGGACCTTCCGAACACAAGATACTCCACCGAACAACAGCGAAAGGCTTTCTTTCTCGAGATTCTAGACGGCCTTCGCGCGCTCCCCGGCGTGCGATCGGTTGGTCTATCCACACAGCTCCCGATTCTGGGTCACTGGGGATCGTCTTCCTTCCTGGTCGAAGGTCAACCCGAACCTCCGCGGGGCACTGCGCCGATGGTGTTCAACAGTGAAGTCAGCCCGGATTATTTTAAGACGATGTATATCCCTCTCGTCGGTGGGCGAGCTTTCACGTCATCCGATGTCGCCCTGAGTTCTAACGTGGTCATCGTGAGCGCAATGTTCGCCAAGCGCTTCCTTCCCCCTGGTGCGCCACTTTCAAAACGCCTACGGCTCGGCGCTCCGGACAGCCCGTGGAACACGGTTGTTGGTGTTGTCGGTGACGTTCACAACGAGGGGCTCGACCATGTTTCGGATCCCGTGGTTTACGTCCCATATTCCGGCAAGGACTACGCCAGTCAGGCCTCGATCGTTCTACGAAGCGACTCGGATCCGCGCCGCCTGATCTCCGCGATTCGTGGTGAGTTTGCCGCTGTCGATCCGGCGCAGCCCGTTTTTGATATTGCTACCATGCAGCAGCGCATTGACGACTCGATCGAGACGCCACGCTTCTACATGACGTTGCTCACGCTATTCGCTGCGGCCGCGTTACTCCTTGCCACCGTCGGCATTTATGGCGTGATTTCCTACTTTGTTTCGCAGCGCACGCATGAAATCGGCGTTCGTATCGCTCTTGGCGCCGGGACTTCTGACATTCTCCGGCTGGTTGTTGGGCAGGGCCTCCTCCTGAGTTCTGTCGGTTTGGTTTTGGGGCTGGGTGGTTCGCTACTGCTTACGCGGTATCTGGGGAGTTTACTATTCGACGTTCGCCCGAATGATCCATTGACGATTATTTGCTGCGCGGCGCTGCTTGTGATTGTGGCACTAGCCGCCTGCTACGTCCCTGCGCACAGAGCAGCAAGCGTCGACCCGTTGGTGGCCCTCCGTTTCGAATGATGCTAGGCCAACGCGGACGGCCCACTTCGGAAGGCGTACCCAGGCAGCCGAACCAAAGGGCGCACGTGCAATACCGCCCGTTGGGCACCCGACGCCACTTTCTATGCAATTCTGGAGTTCAGGAGCGAAAGAGAACGTCTTCGCGCTGGAACATTTTTACGCAGAGGAACAGCGCGACCGCGGCGTAGACACAGGTGGAAAAGAAGATGATGGCGATGAAGTTCCAGTGATAGGTGCCGGTGGCCAGTTCTTTGCAAAGCAGGCTGGCGTTGAGGATGGGGACGAGCGCGAGCTTGGCGGTCAGGTCGATGGGCAACATGGCCGCCACCGCCGGAATGATCACTACAAACATA